>NZ_LFML01000163.1:75783-213395 GCF_001044425.1 Streptomyces roseus | reverse complement strand
AACGACGAAATCTTCGGCCCGGCGGGGGCGCGGGCCTTCGCCCGCGACGCCAAGGAGGCGGAGGTTCACCTGGTCAACGGCGGGCACTTCCTGCTGGAGAGCCATCTGGACGTCGTCGCCGGTTACCTGCGCGGCTTCCTCGGACGAGTGCTCGGGTAGATGAGGCGGGCCGGAAGCCGAAGACGGAGCTCCGCGCGACGGCCGCTCCCGAGCGCAACGGGGCCGCCCGCAAGCCTCGCGTCCCCGCGACACCGACCGAGCCCCGTAGCGGAAGCAGAACGCGAGGGCCCGCGGGAGCAGCTGGGCAGCCGGCGCCGGGAAGTCGCTCATCTCGATCCGGGAGATCGCCCGCCCTTACAGGATCCTGCCCGGCTGGTTTCCACGGGGCGCGCAGCCCGGGTCGAAGGACGCCGAGCGCGTGCGCGGCCACCGCCAGGTCGGGCCACCAGGTTCTGGACCAGCGTCCGGCGACGGGTCTGAGCGGCAGCCGGCGTGAGGTGGACCGGGCACTCTACGACCGCGCCGTCACCCCATGCGGCCCCTGGCTGTGCGGAGCAGGTCGAGGGCGGAGGCGACGGTGACCTCCGAGCCGTCGATCCGGTTGCTGTAGCCCGCGATGCGCAGGCAGTGGCCGTGGTACGGCCCCCCGACGACCACACGTCCATTGTCGTCGATCTTGTACGCGTCGGCGTCGATCTCCGGAGCGGGCTGCGATTTCGGTTCAGGGCAGTACGTCCCGCCGGTATCCGACCTGAAGGAGACCGTCCAGAAAGCCTCGGGGGACTTCGGGGGCCGGTAGCTGCACTCGAACCCGTACCGTCCTTCCGAGCCAGCCGCCACGAGCGGAACACCGACCGACTTCTCCACCACGGCCTTGGGCAGCATGTCGCAGGGGCGTTTCCAGGAGACGGGCGCCTCGTCGCCGCCGCTGCCGCACCCGGTGAACACGAGCAATGCGCCTATCGCCAAGGCGCTCACCCGACGCCCGGTCAAGGCGTCACCCTCATCGAACGGCCTTCCGGGCAGACGGTGTTGGGGAGGTACATCGCTATGGCCCCTGCCTCTGGTCCTGCTGCTCGCGCTGATTGTCTTCGGCGCCGGTTTCGCGGTCAAGATCCTGTGGGGCTCGCGATCGCTTGTCCTGGCTGACTGCTCGGCTTCGCGGCGTCAGCCCGTGGGTTGAGTGCGCAGAGGGCCCTGCCGGGAGCGTGTGCGCCGTCCTGGGCAGGGCTCGTGCGGTGCCAGGTTCTGTCTCTTTGGTAATCGCCGTGCCCCGATGAGGATGGCGGCGAGGTGGCGTGCGGCCTGGAAGGCGATGGCGAGTTTTGTCGCATCGGGTGGCCAGGCCGCGCCACTGCTTGAGGCGGTTGATACAGCCTTCGACGGTGTTCCGCTGTTTGTAGGCCTCGACGTCGAAGCCGGGAGGGCGGCCGCCTCGGCGGCCTCGCCGCAGGCGGTGGCCGATCTGGTCGGACGGCTGCGGGATGACCGCGCGGATCGCTCGTCGTCGCAGCCAGGACCGGACTGGGCGGGAGGAGTCGGCCCGGTCCGCGAGCACGGCCAACGGCCGCGTTCGGGGCCTGCCGGGCCCGCGATGCGGGGCCCGGCTGGAGGACGACGGTGCGACCGAGCGGCACTACGGGTGCGCCCTGGCCGGCAGGGCCCCGGAGACCTATCAGCTCAAGCACGGGCTGACCATGGCCAAACCAGGGCAGTCGGTGGCAGGACAGCGCCGGTACGAGGAAGCGGCGGGCCTGTGGGCGCGGGCCCTGGACTTCGTGGGCGGCGTGGTCTCCGACCGCAACCGCCAGGCGATCCGGCAGATCCACGTCGGCGCCACCCGGTACGGCAAGCGCGGCATCACCGGCGCCGCGAGCCTGCCGAGCGCACCACCGAACTGCTCGGTACCTGAGAGGAACACCAGCACCCATGTCGAAGATCGGGGTCGTCATCCTGACCATGGGCGACCGACCCACAGAACTGGGAGCCCTCCTGGCGTCCGTCGCGGCGCAGGAAGGAGACCCCGCCACCGTCATCGTCCTGAGCCAGGGCGTGCCCCCCTCCCCCGTTGCCGGACGGCGTCGACGGCGTGGAGCCGGCGGAGAACCTGGCGATTCCCGAGGCCGCAACGCCGGGGTGGCCTGGCTGCCCGAGCAGGGCGGCGTGGACGTGGTCGTGGTCTTGAAGGACGACGGGCTGCTCCCGCGCACCGACACCTTCCCCACTGGTCCGGGAGGCGTTCGCCGCACGGCCTCGCCTGGGCGTCGCCGGCTTCCGCATCGCGGGCGAGACCGGCGCAAGCCAGCGCCGCCACGTCCCGTGGGTAGGTGGCAAGAACCCCATGACGTCCGGGCGGGTGACCACGTTCCTCGGCGGCGGCCATGCCACCCGTATTAGCGCGTGATGGACCAGGTCGGCGACTTCACGTGGGCCGCGTACACACTCGCACAACGCCCCCCACGCGCCGGGCCTGGCCGCGTGGTGGGCCGGCTTCTTCGAAGGCGTACGCGTGCCGTGCCCACCCCGGCGTCCCATGCGCTGGCGCACGGTCTGGCGACCGAGGCCGACGGCACCGCACTGGCCGACGGACTGGCTGTCGCCCATGCCGCAGCCGCAGCTCTGCCGGGCAGTCACCTCCTCGAGCGACGCGGCGAGGACGACACGCGCCGAACGACATCGGCCGGTAGTGGTGCCGTGCCGCCGTGGACGGCATCGGCGAAGCCGAGGACTGGTCGGCCGGCACCGAGTGGGATTGCGCGACGTACGATCACCTGGTCCGCGCCCCGTAAGGAGATCCGCTCGTTGACTGCGTCCGTTCCACCGCTCCGTCCCCCCATCAGTCTGCTGCCGGTGCAGCAGCTCACCCGCCTCGAGGACGGCGAGCGGCTGCACAGCCTGCTGTGGCAAGCGGGCAACGGCTGGCGGATGATCAGCAGCGCCGTACTCGGGGGCGGAATCGGGGTACGCTCGTGGGTCCTCAACGCGCAGGTGTCACACGGCTACCAGCGGACCGACCCGCACCGTCACCTCGCAGAGCTGGCCCGTGAAGCAGGCGCGCACGGACCGGGAGTTGGGCTGATGACCGCCGCAGACGTCCGGGCCTACGGCCACGCCCACGACGGCGGTGCGGAGGCCGTCGCCACCGCAGGGCTGGGGGTCCGCGGCTGGGCCGCTTCCCCCCGACAAGGCGCGGCCCTCGCCCCAACCCCCGGCACGATCAACATCGTGGTGGCGCTGCCGGTGCCGCTCACCGACGCTGCGCTGGTCAACGCCGTGGCCACGGCCACTGAAGCGAAGGTGCAGGCACTGCTCGATGCCGGCTTCGACTGCTCGGGCACTCCCACGGATGCCGTGTGCGTCGCCGCCCGAATCCCGGACTCCGACGAGGAACTCCACGCCTTCGCCGGCCCCCGATCCCTGTGGGGAGCGCGGGTGGCCCGCGCCGTCCACCACGCCGTGGGCGCCGCGGCCAGGCTCTGACCGGTCCACACCGGTGACCACGCGGCACTCGACAGGAGACAACCCGTTCGACGACCGGTTGCCCGCGCGCTCCTCTGCGAGCGGGTCGTCGACACCAGGACCCGAAGTCCGCGCAAGTGAGCCAACCCCTGGTGGGACATCTCCGATCTTCCCGATTACTGGCACAACATCGTGGACTCGCCCGCCGAGTGAATCTCCGGCCTGCCGGGCCACGGGTTCTGTGCGCACCAGCAGTTCCGTTCGCCGAACGGTCACGGTGATCGTTCGGCGAACGCGTACCCGCACCTCTCATTTCGACAGTTATGGGTTGGCCTGCGTCGGTGAGGTTCACCAACCGGTGGCCGTAAAGCCGGGGACGCCGGCGCCGCGATCACCGGGGCCACCGCTGTGGCGATGGCCGGTCCCGTCACCCAGTACCCGGCCACCGCGCATGCCGTCCAGCCGTCTGAGACCGCCGACAGCCAGAGCATAGGCGCGAGCACTACATGAGCGGAGTTCTCACGGAAGTGCGGTCAGAACCAGGCCGGCACCTACCCCCTGCGCCGGCCCTGCTGCTCTTACAGGTTGAACTTCGCCACCACGGGCGAGTGGTCGGAGGGCTTGGCGTGTGGCGCGGCCGGGTGTGCCTCCACCACGTTGGGCAGTTTCTCGTTGCCGGTCGAGACCGATTCGAACGTGGCCAGCAGTGAGTGGCTGATCATGATGTGGTCGATCAGCTCGTGCTGCCCTTCGAAGATGCGGGAGAAGCCGCCCCGCTCCAGGATGTGCGGGGCCAGGTTCCACAGGCGGTTGGCGTCGCCCGGGTTGTCGGGGTGGGTGAAGCCGCCGGTGCCGATCTGCGAGCCGGGCGGCCCGTACAGGATCTGGGTGGTGGCGGCCTGCCACTCGTCGTTGAAGTCGCCCAAGACGATCACGTTGCGGTTCTTCCCGTCGCCTTGGAGCAGTTCGTCGACCAGGCCACGCATGGTGGCGGCCTCGGCGGCGCGGCGGAAGAGCGCGTAAGCCTCATAGCGGGCGCGCAGGTGCTCGTCGTTCGTGCTGTGCTGCTTGTTCGGGAAGGTCAGCAGCTTCGACTTGAGGTGGCAGACGGCCACGTGGAGGCTTCGGCCGGGAGATGGCTCGATTCGGACAGCCAGACCGCCGCGCCCCATCTCGCTGGTGAGGGCGTCGTCGCCCTGGTCCTCGACCTGGATGGGGTGGAGGTGGTCCGGGAAGTCCTTGCGGTGCTTTACGTCGAGCAGGGGCAAGCGGCTGATGACGCCGACCCGGATGCCGCGGGGGTCGGGGTGGTTCGACAGGGCGGTGTGCCAGGTGCCCGGCAGCTTGGCCACCAGGTCGTCCAGTGCCTCCTGGCCGCCGACCTCCTGCACGCCGAGCAGGTCCGGCCCGATCTCGGTGATGGCGCCGGCCAGGGCCTCGACCTTGGCGTCGTAGGTCGCCTGGTCCTTGGCGGCGCACCGGCTGGGGTTGGGGGCGCTGCCCGCCGGCAACGGTCGGCAGAAGTTCTCTACGTTCCAGGTCCCGATGATCAAGCTCAAGGCTGTTCCCGTCGTCGTCGACCAGGTCGCGGGCCAGTCTTTCGGACGCATTCGAACGAGTCCGATATGCGGGGTGGGCGCGCCTGCGTGTTCACCCATCGGCAGCAGCGAGCGTGCATCCACGGTCCTGACGGGTGCGCTGCTGCTACGGGCAAGGCCTTCCACCACGTCTTCGCCTCGGCGGGGCAGGAGGCAGCGGGAGGTCGGTTACGGGCGGTCTCCGGTGCCGCCACTGGTGGGGGCGGATGTCTGCTGATGTCCGCCTGGCCGCGGCGCACGCCGTGTGTCGGCGATGCTGTCACGGGCGGCTTGGGCGACGGCTTCGGGGGTGATGCCGAACTCGGTGTAGAGGCGCCGGTAGTCGGCGGAGGCGCCGTAGTGCTCCAGGCTGACGATGCGGCCGGCGTCGCCGACCACCTCGCGCCAGCTCTGCCCGACGGCCGCCTCGACGCTGACCCGGGCCCGCACGTCGGGGGGCAGGACCTGGTCCTGGTAGTCCGCCGGCTGGGCGGCGAACCACTCCCGGCACGGCATCGACACCACCCGTACCGACAGGTCGTCGGCGGCCAGCAGCTCGGCGGCGTCCAGGGCGATCTGCACCTCAGAGCCGGTGGCGACCAGGATGACGTCCGGTGTGGCACCGTCGTCCGCTCCGGCCAGGACGTATCCGCCGCGGCCCGCCCCGCTGGCGGATGCGTACTGGCCGCTGTCGCGGTCCAGGATCGGCAGGTCTTGCCGGGACAGGACCAGCCCGGCAGGGCGGTCCCTGTGTTCGAGGATGGCCTGCCAGCAGGCGGTGGTCTCGTTGGCGTCGGCGGGGCGCACGACGTCGAAGCCGGGGATGGCGCGCAGCGCGGCGAGGTGTTCGACGGGCTGGTGGGTGGGGCCGTCCTCGCCCAGGCCGATGGAGTCGTGGGTCCAGATGTAGATGGTAGGCAGTCGCATGAGCGCGGCCAGGCGGACCGCGGGGCGCATGTAGTCGGAGAACGTCAGGAACGTGCCGCCGTAGGGGCGGGTCAGGCTCTGCAGCGCGATGCCGTTGAGGACCGCGCCCATGGCGTGCTCGCGGATCCCGAAGTGCAGGGTCCGTCCGTAGGGGCCGCCTTTCCAGTCCTTTGTCTGCCGGTCGGACGGGATGAAGGAGGGCTCGCCGTCCATGGTGGTGTTGTTGCTGCCTGCCAGGTCCGCCGAGCCGCCCCACAGCTCCGGCAGGACCGGGGCGAGCGCGTTGAGCACTTCGCCCGAGGCGGCGCGGGTGGCCATGCCCTTCTTGCTGTCGGCGGGAAAGGAGGGCAGGGCGTCGGTCCAGCCGTCGGGCAGTTGCTGCTTCTGGAGCCGGTCGAGCAGCGCGGCCCGGTCCGGATGGTTCCGCTTCCAGGCGGTGAACTGCTCGTCCCACTGGGCGTGGGCCTGCCGGCCGCGGTCGGCGGCCTGTCGGGTGCGGGCCAGAACGTCGTCCTCGACGGTGAAGCTGGTCTCGGGATCGAAGCCCAGCAGGCGCTTCGTGGCGGCGACCTCCTCCTCGCCCAGTGCGGAGCCGTGGGCCTTGCCCGTGTTCTGCTTGGTCGGGGCCGGCCAGCCGATCAGGGTACGCAGCATGATCAGCGAAGGCCGCCCGGTCTCCTCCCGGGCCGCCCGGACCGCCGCCAGCAGGGCGTCGACGTCCTCGACGTACGTGCCGGTGCGCGTCCAGTCCACGCTCTGCACGTGCCAGCCGTAGGCGGCGAAGCGAGCGGGGACGTCCTCGCTGAAGGAGACGTCGGTGTCGTCCTCGATCGAGATGTGGTTGGAGTCGTAGAAGACGATGAGGTCGCCGAGTTCCTGGTGCCCGGCCAGGGATGCGGCCTCGGCGGTGACGCCCTCCATCAGGTCGCCGTCGGAGGCGATGACGTAGACGTGGTGGTCGAAGGGGCTGCGGCCCGGTGCGGCATCGGGGTCGAGCAGGCCGCGCTCGCGGCGCGCGGCCATGGCCATGCCGACCGCGCTGGCCAGGCCCTGGCCCAGCGGCCCGGTGGTGATCTCCACTCCGCGGGTGTGACGGTGCTCCGGGTGGCCCGGGGTGGCCGAGCCCCAGGTGCGGTACGCCTCCAGGTCCGACAACTCCATTTCGTAGCCGGCCAGGTAGAGCTGGATGTACAGGGTCAGGCTCGAATGCCCGCAGGACAGCACGAAGCGGTCCCGCCCCAGCCACTGGTCATCGGCCGGATCGTGGCGCATGACGTTCTGGAACAGCAAGTACGCCAGTGGGGCCAGGCTCATCGCGGTACCCGGGTGACCGTTGCCGACCTTCTGCACCGCGTCGGCCGCCAGCAGCCGCGCGGTGTCCACCGCCCGCACGTCTACCGCGTCCCACGCGGCCCGCTCGGCCACCGGGTCCGCCACGGACCTGGTGCCCCGTACTGCGCCGGGCTGCTCGTTCATCATGCTGTCCCTTCGTCATGCGGACGGACCGGTCGGGCGGGCCGCTCGCTGGTGGATGGGCGCCTGCGGCCGTGCCTTTCGGCACGCGCGGTTGACCTGGCTTGCGTCATCACACGGCCTGTACCGGGGATCCGAGCGCTCGGGCCGCCGCGGCGGAGCGAACCTCTTCCAGCGTGGTGCTCTGCTGCGCGGCGCGTTCCAGCAGGACGGCGAGGTCGTCGGCGTTGAGCCGGCTGTCGGTCTGGGCCAGGGCGAGCAAGGTGCGCCAGCAGGCTGCCTTGCCCTGGACGCCGGTCAGCATCGCCTCCGCTTCCAGGAGGTCGCTGAGAGGGGAGCGGGAGAACAGGTGCCCGTTGGTCTTCAAGCGGCCCGCCTTCTCCGCCAGCCAGGCCGCGGCCGTCTTGGACTGGCTGGTCGAGACACCCAGGTTGGTCATGATCCGGGTCAGTGCGGTCCGGTCCTCCTCGATCTGGTCCGCGAGTTCGGCGAGTGTGTGGCCGTCCTGCTCGTCCTTGCGAGCGTCCGCGGCCCGCCTGAACAGCTCCAGGCCGGCGGTGGCGGCGGCGTGGTGGTCGCCCAGGTAGATCGCCAGGAGTTCGGCGCTCTCGGATTCGGCTTGGGCTGCAGCGGGCTTCGCGTGCATTTCGCGGGCCACCGACTCTCCGAGTTCGCGCCAGCTGTCCTCGAACTTGGTCAGCCCCTCGCGCTCCAGCGTGTCGGTGACGTCGGTGAAGTCGATGCCGACCCGTTCCAGTGCGGCGAAGTGGTCCTTGGCAGCCGCGAAGTCGTCCACGGTGGGCGTGTGCGCGGGAAGGGTGCCGTGGTCCGCGAACGCGTCCAGCGTGCCGCCGGGCATGGTGTTGACCGTGCCCGCGATCACGAGCTCGGTGACGTACATCGTGTCGGGGAGGTTCGGGTCCTTGACGCCGGTGGAGGCCCACAGCGGGCGCTGGGTGCGGGCACCCGCCGCGGCGAGCCGCTGCCACCGCGGATCGACGAGCAGCTGTTCGTAGGCCTGGAACGCGAGGCGCGCGTTGGCAACCCCGGCCTTGCCCTTGAGCGCCAGAGCCTGCGCGGTGCCGATGGTGTCGAGCCGCCGGTCGACCTCGACGTCGACCCGGGAGACGAAGAACGAGGCCACCGAGTGGACGTCCGCGAGCTCGCGGCCATGGGCCTGAGCCTGCTCCAGGCCCCGCAGATAGGCGTGCATCACCTCGCGGTAGCGGTCCAGGGAGAAGATCAGCGTGACATTGACGCTGATGCCCTCGGCAGTGACCGCGGTGATCGCTTCCAGCCCCGCCCGGGTGGCCGGGATCTTGATGAGCAGGTTCGGCCGGTCGACCGTCTCCCAGAGCTTACGAGCCATGGCGACGGTCGAGCCGACGTCCTGCGCCAGCCGCGGATCGACCTCGATGGACACCCGGCCGTCGATACCCGCACTCCGCTCGTACACGGGGGCCAGCTCGTCGCAGGCATCGCGGACATCATCGGTGGTCAGGGCGAAAACCGCGTCATCGACACTGCTTCCTGCCTCGCCCAAGGCCCGCAGCTGCTCGTTGTAGCGGTCCCCCTTCGACAGAGCCGAGGCGAAGATCGTGGGGTTAGTGGTGACCCCCACGACGTGCTTGTCGGCGATCAACTTCCTGAGCTCCCCGCCGGCGAGGAGTTCCCGGGACAGATCGTCGAGCCAGATCGACACTCCGGCCGCGGACAGGGCGGCGAGCGGGCTGGATTCAGTGGGACCGAGCATGGGGGACCTCCAGAGCGGTACGGCGCCGCGCACGCTGTGGTTGCTTTCGCCCGATGGACGGACTGCCGGCGGCGGCACTCGCACGGTGGTTCTCTCCCCCGCCTGCCCGGATCGCCCGGTAGCAAGCGCAAGACCCGAAACGAACGGCCTGGGGCCGACGCCTGCCGGGCCAGCTGTCCGTCTCCGGCGTCGTCCGAGCATGGCTCGCAGGTAGCGCGCGTCCGAACGGAAGTTTGGCGTGCCGCAGCAGGCCGAAGCCTTGGTTGCCCTGCCCCGGACGGGGGGACTGCGGCACGTGTGGGTTCTACCCCCATCCCCCTCGCACATGCCGCCCACCCGCCGTCCGTCCCAGCCGTGGATCGACGAAGGGTCCGCCGGCCTAATCTCCGGTCACCGACAGTCCGGCTTCCACATGTCGAGGAAGAGGCGCTTACGCTCGGGGGTGAAACGGAATGTCCCGTGCCGGCGCTGGCCACCCGGCACCCACATTCGGCACGCTCGACGATCCCGGCCGCGCAGTGCTGATCGGGATCGGTCCCCGCCAGCAGCAGCGCGAGCGCCGTCTCGGTACGGGCCGCAGTGAACAACCCCGCACACCTGCCCCCGCCGCCAGTCCGGCGGTCGCCGCGTCCTGGCCGTCCCGCAGCCCGTCGAAAAGCGCCGACGGCGCACGGGCGGGTGGCAGCAGGTGGCGGGAGCTCGGTTGTCAGCGAGGGGATCGGGCTCAGGTGCCGCTGTTCCAGTGGGCGTGCATGTCGCGCAGAGGAGTGAGCGAGGCGGCCGTCTGGTCGAGGGTGACGGTGCCCGGCTCCCCGGTACGGGGCGGGCGCCGGTGGGCGGTGACGGCAGTCCAGGGCGCCCACAGGGCGTGGCGGGTGGCTCGGCGGGCGAGGGCGGTCAGGGGCCAGGGGGCGTCGACGGGCCGGTGGTCGTAGGCGAGCAAGCGGCTGCGGCGGCGGGTCGCGATGACGATCCCCGCAACGTGCAGTCCGGGCAGACGGCGGCTCGGGGCAGCAGCTTCGGTGAGGCGGACGTCGCTCACGTGGCCGATGTCGCGTCCGGTGACGTCGATGACACGGGCGCCCATGAGATCAGCCAGGCGCATGGCCTGATCCGGGGAGCGGGGCGATGACGTTGTCACGGATCCAGTCCTCCAGCGGGTGCAGGGTGGCATCGACGGGCGGCGTCGTGGCGGTCAGGGCGGCGCCGATGCGGATGATGTGGCCCATGGCGATTCGGGCGTGGTGGTCGGTGGGTCCGGTGGTCAGGCGGCGGGCGAGCGCGTTGAGGAGACGTGCGGGCCGGCCCCTGAGGCGGGGGGCCAGGGCGGTCGGCCCGATGAGGACGGCGCTGACGACAAGGCTGCCGTCGCTGTCGGGAATGAGTTCGAGGTCGTCGGCCTTGGCGAGGGGGGTGCCGTCCTCGGTGACGATCTGCCTGTCCAGCAGGTGGAAGCGGGCGCTGTAGGCGCGGCCGGGGGTGCGTTCGTCGCCCGGCCTGGGCGGCGGGTGCTGGGGCATCACAGGCCTGCTTTCGTGGCGAACATGAGGGGCAGGGCCGCCAGGGAGGCGACGAGGATGATCAGGAGGTAGAGCACGCCCAGGCTGTTGGCGAGGCGGCCGTTCACGGCCTCGCCCATGTACTCGCGATCGTTGGCGACGACGAGGATCGGGAGATAGGTCAGGGGCAGGGCGACGGCGGCGAACACCAGGGAGTACTCGGTGACCTTGATGGGGTCGATGCCTGTCAGGACGAGCATCGACCCCACCAGAAGCGAGACGATCACTACCAAGTGGAAGCGGGCGGCGGCCCGCGGGGCGTGGGTCTTGCCCCAGGTCCAGCCGAAGTACTGGGCGACGGTGTATCCGCAGGAGAGAGCGGTTTCCAGAGCGGCGCCGAACGTGGCGGCGAAGACGCCCAGAAGCACGAAGGCGAAGCCGACCTTGCCGAGGGAGACGACGACGGGCAGCGCCACCTGGGAGAGGTGGTCGACGGCGATGCCCTCGGGGTGAAGGACGAGCGCGGCCCCGGTCATGATCGACAGGGCGAGCAGGCCTCCGAGGGGGAAGCCGAGGAAGACGTTGACGCGTTCGTTGATCAGGTCCTTGCGGCTCCAGCGTTCCTCGATGCCGCCGGAGGAGAAGAAGAACACCTCGTAGGGGGTCATGGCGCTCGCGAACAGCGCGATCCCGTAGTAGAGGTAGGTCGGCAGGCCTTCGCCGGCAGGGAGCTGCGGGTGGGTGACCTGCTGCCACATGTCGCCCCATCGCGGGTCGAGGTGGAGCACGGCCACGATGAAGACGATCAGGGAGAGACCGGCCAGCCCGAAGATCCGCTCCATCGTCTCGAACTTCGTCCTCCAGATCACCACCCACACCGCGAACGTCACAGCGGGGATCCACAGCAGGTAGGACACCGACGACAGCAGTTCCAGTGCGAGGCCGACCCCGGCGAGCTCGGCTGCGAGTGTCAGCAGGGTGACGAGGAACGAGCCGGTGAGGTTCGCGAACGCCACGCGGGGGCCGAGGCGCTCGCGGACGATGTCGAAGGTGGGCCGACCGGACACCGCGGCGACCCGGCCGGCCATCTCCGCGTACACGCAGATACCCACCACGCCCAGGAGCAGGACCCAGACGAGGGCGAATCCGAAGCGGGCGCCGACCAGGGACGAGGCGACCAGGTCGCCGATGTCGACGAACCCTCCGATGGCGGTCAGGATGCCGAGGGTGACGGCGAGGACGCGTTTCACGACAGCCGTTCCTCCAGCCGCTCCAGCTGGTCCTGCGCCTTGGCCAGCGCCGGCGTGTGCCCGGCGAGCGCGGTGCTCTCGCCGCGACGGGCGGCGATCCGCGCGGCGGTCATGGCATCGCCGGCCGCAGAGAGCGCGTCGGTGACCTCACCCCGTATCCGGTCGGCGTTCGCGTCCGGGGGCTGGCGGGAGGTGAATGCCTGCTCGGCGCCGGCCAGGTCCTTCTCCGCCTCCCCCAGCAGGACGGATGCGTACGCACTGGTGGTGTTTCCGCGGCCGGCGGCCTCGGTGGCCAGGCGTGCCGTGCCCACGGCTGAAGCTGCGGCTTCGGCGGTGTTGGCGGCCTTGAGGCGGTAGTCCTCCTCCGTGCGCGAGGAGCCCGCGCACCCGGCCACCGCCAAGACGCACACGGCCGCCAGAGCCGGCCACGCCGCCGCACGCCACGGCACACCCGCGTGCCTCACCGGTTGCGGGCAATGAAGTACACCGCCAGCAGCAGGAGCAGCGCCAGCTGCCCCCAGCTCGCCAGCAGTACCAGTCCTTGGTCCATGCACAGCCTCCGACCCGCCTCTCCGCTTTCCCGGGAACACACGTCTGCCCCGGGGAGCAAGCCGTAGTCCACACCCGGCGCACGGGCCGGGCCCCGCACCACAGCGCACATCCACCGCTTCCGCCCTGTGCGCGTGCGGTCGGGACCTTCTGAGCGGCGGTCCTCCGTGCCGCGGACAGTCACCCAGGGTGTTCGCCAGCCACTGCTCGGTCATGGTCGAGCGTCCCTGGATCCGGCGCTTCCTCGCTTCTGGCGCTGGATCTCCTGGGGATGACGCTCCCTTCTCGGTGGTCTGTACGCAGCCATCGTCTGCGCCCCGCGACGTACCCGCATCTCACGCTCACCCCCGCGGACGCGGGCGGCTTTGCCGGCGCCGGACCCCCACGACCAGTTACGGCACCGGCCCGTGAGGCGTAAGGCCTGGGGCGAACGTGAACGCATCACCGCTTGGCCGAGTCACCCGGCGAGGTCGTGGGCGGTGTCCGGGCCGGAAATGGGAGCCTCACCCGACGGGGCGGCGCGGCGCGCGCGCCGGGCCCGGAACACGCGAGCGCCCGGACCGGCATATGGCCGTGAGCAGGCGGGTAGGCGCCCGCCATGGATGAGACGACCCGATGGAAGCCCGGCGAGGTCGTGCCGCAGAGCGGAATCTATGCCTGTGACTGCGGCAAGGAGCACCTCTGGAGCAAGAGCACCGACGTCCGCGGGCACCGGTTCCCTCCCCTGCCCTACGAGTGTGCGGGACAGGCCTGGACGCTGCGCACTGACGCCCACCCCGACACAGACTGACGGCCACGGCTGCGGATCAGCGACCCCCTTGCGCCGGGTTGGCGCCGGGGGAACGCCAACGGGAGTTTGGCCTCACTACGCTGCTGCGAAAGCATGCCGAATGCCGGAAAGGGGAGGTCCGGCTCCACTTCCCCGCCTGGTCCGGGCGAGCCCCCAGCCGGGAGACCGGGGGCGGTACCGGAAGGACGTGAGAGGCCGCGGGATCAGGTGCCGGTGCCGGAGCGGCCGCTCTCGATGGATACCCGGACGCTGTTGACCTGCGGGTCGACCGCATCAGGGATGATCATGCCCGCTTCGACGCCCGAGCGGAGGTAGCACAGTACGTCATCGGTGAGGCGTTCCCCGGGGAGCGCCGCCGGGATGCCCGGCGGGTAGGGGGTGAGCATTTCGGCGGCGATCCGCCCGGCCGCCTTCTGCCAGGGGACCTGTTCGGTGGGGCCGAAGAAGGCGTCGCGCGGCAGCGCCGCCTGTTCCAGCCGCAGCCTGGCGGGCGCCGGCACCTCTACGGGCTGCCCGGTACGCAGTTCGGGGACGTGTGCGGCGAGATCGGTCAGGGCCGTGAGCAGGACGCGGGCGCTGCGTTCGTCGTCGGCGTGCGTGAGCTGGGCGCTGATGCGGCGGTGGTCGGCGAGGTGGAGGTTGACCCGGTGGTGGCGGCGCAGCCAGTCGGCTGCGCGGTAGCCCGGGACGTTCCAGGCACTGATATCGATGATGATCTGCAGCGGGTCGGCGTCGGCCGCCTTGCCGGGGCCGCAGAAATCCTCGCGGCCGTGCACCCGCATGCCGTCGATCCGCGCGATCTGCTCGCGCAGCAGCCGGGCGAGGTCGAGGGCATCGTCGTAGAGGGCCTTTCCCTGTTCGACCATCTGCCGGCGCCAGCCGTCGAGGGCCGCGTACACGAGGACGGAGGGGCTGGTCGTGCCCAGCAGATCCTCGCGGCTCTTGAGTACCTCGGGCTTGACCAGGTCGCCCTGGAGGTGGAAAACCGAGCTCTGCTCCAGCCCGGAGCCCATCTTGTGGACGGAGGTGACGCAGACGTCGGCTCCGGCGTCCATCGCCCAGGTGGGCAGGCCGGGATGGAAGGGCAGGTGGGCGCCCCAAGCCTCGTCGACGACGAGGGGCTTGCCCCGCGCATGGCACACCTCGGCGATGGCGGTGAGGTCCGAGCAGGTGCCGTACGGGGTGGGGGTGGTCACCAGCGCGCCGCGGGCGTCGGGGTACGCGGCGAAGGCCGCCTCGAAGGCCTCGGCGGACGGGGGGTGGGCGAGGTGGCGTTCTGCGTCCCATTGCGGGTCCACCCACACAGGTCGGATTCCGGAAAGAATCAGTCCGGAGACGACGGACTTGTGGGCGTCCCGGCCGACCAGGAGTTCTTCGTGCGGTCCGGCGACGGACAGCATGGCCGACTTCACCGACAGCGAGCTCCCGCAGGTGGAGAAGAAGGCGTGATCGGCGCCGACGGCCTCGGCCATCAACGCCTGCGCCTCCTCGATGACGCCCTGGGAGGCTGTACGGTCGTCCAGGCCACTGGTGGCGAGGACATCGGAGCGGAACACCGCGTCGCCGAGCGCCGCCTTCACCCGCGGGTCGGCGCCGCGGCCTTGTTTGTGCCCGGGTGGGGTGAAGGGGGTCTGGCCTGTGTCGTGGTAGGCGGCCAGCGCGTCAAGTACGGGCGTCTTCGACTGGTCCATACGCCGGCGTCTGCCCTCCCGAGCAGGTGGAAAACGGACGGGCGCGTACGCGAGCGCAGAGGCACCTCAACGCTCGTCGCGCGCTTCCTCGTCCGCCTGGCCGCCGGCGCCCAGCATCCCCGTGGCTTCGAACGGGGCCGTTCGGGCGAGCCGAGGCAACTCGGTGCGCGCGATGTGCGTCACGATCGGCGGCAGGAACGCCCGCACCGGCTGGACGGCCCGCAGCCAGGCGGGTACGTATACGGACGCCCTGCGTCGTTCTACGGCGGTGACCAGGCGTGCGGCCACGTGAGCGGCCGGGTAGACCTTGCGGGCGGGCCGGGGCATGTGGGCACGCAGTTCGCGCAGGACCGCGTACTGGTCGGCCTCACGGGTCATGTCGGTGTCGACCCAATTGATGTAGGCGACGGTGACCCCGACGCCCTCGTGGGCGAGTTCGGCGCGCAGGGCATGGGCGAGGGATTCGGCTCCCGCTTTGGAGGCGCAGTAGGCGCTCATCAGCGGTGACGTGCCCATGGCGGCCAGCGAGGTGACCTGGAGGTAGACCCCTCCGGTGGTCAGCAGTGCGGGGAGGAAGGAGCGGGCGGTCGCCGCACTCCCGATGAGGTTGACCTCGACGACGCGCCGCCAGGAGACGGAATCGGAGTCGGCGAACGGCCCGCCTTCGGCGATACCAGCGTTGGCGACCACGATGGAGGCGGGCCCGAGCCGGGCGGCCACATGCGCGGCCGCGTCCGCCATCGCGGCGTCGTCGGTGACGTCGGCGTGGCACCAGGTGGCCTCCTGGCGCAGCGAGGCGGCGACATGGGCGAGCTCCTGCGGTTCCAGCCCCAGCAGAGCCACTTTCGCGCCCCGCCGGTCGAGCTCCCGGGCGGTTGCAGCGCCGAGCCCCCGCGCGGCGCCCGTCACAACGGCGACGCGGCCGCTCAGCGGCATCCGGTCTCTCGCGTATGACATGCGACCTCCCGGTACGGGACGCGCCAATCCCGCGGGTGCGGTCCGGACACGTACCGATGCACCCTGCTGCTACCCCGAGGATCTGCGCGAACACCCCTGGAGGGGTGTGAGGACGGCAGAGGCGGGGTCGGCCACGGCACGGGCGGGCTTCACGTGCTTGATGCGCGGCCGGGCGCGCCTCCTCATGATGCTGCCTGGGTGCCGAGATGGCGCTCCAGCCAATCGGCCGTCGCCCGCCGGTAGAGCCTGCGGTTGTCCGCCCTCAGGAACTCGTGGCCCTCGTCGCGCAGGGTCAGCTGCTGCGCCGTCACTCCGCGCTCGCGTGCCGCTCGGATGAACTGCTCCGATTCCGTAGGCGGCACGTTGGTGTCGTGTTCCCCGTGGACGGCCAGGACGGGCGCGCGCAGCTGGTCGATGCGGCTCATCGGCGACAGGGCGCGAAGCAGGTCCCGGTCGTGGTCGGGGTGTCCGTACTTGGCGGCGGCGGACTGGGCGATCCAGGGTTCGGTCCCGGAGAAGAAGGTGTCGAAGTCCGACATCCCGCATACGGCGACTCCGGCCCGGAACAGGTCCGGGTGCCACACCAGTGCGGCCATGGTGAGGTAACCGCCGTATGAGCGGCCCATGACCCCCAGCCGCAGCGGATCGGCGTAGCCGAGTTCAACGGCGTGCGCGGCGCAGTCGGCGACATCGTCGATGGCCGAGAAGCGGCCGGCTCCGAGGTCGGCGTCCACGAAGGACCGCCCCCAGCCCGAGGAGCCGCGGACATCGGGAGCGTAGACGTCCAGACCGCGGCCGAGGATCTCGTGGTAGAGGGGGTTGAAGACGGGCCGCTCCTGCTCTTCTGGGCCGCCGTGGAGGTGGAGAACGCAGGGAGCGGGGCGGCCTGCGGCGTTTCCCGGTGCCCTGTAGTACCAGCCTCCGAGCAGCAGCCCGTCTCTGGCCCGGCACCGCATGGGGGCGGGGCTCACGGGAGGCCTGCCGGGCGGGACGGCGTCCTCGTCACGGGCTGACCAGGGGGTTCGCGTCGGGGCGGGGCCGTCCGTCAGGGACCAGATACCGGGCCTGCGCCGCGATCCGGACAGAGCGGCGAAGAGACCGCCGGCGCCTACGGGTGCGATGCGGGTCACCACCTCGTGAGGCAGGTCCCGCTGATGGACCGGCCCCACGCCGCGGTACGGCGCCTGCGCGGTGTCCGCACCGGTAAGTCCGACGGTCTCCAGCTCCACGGCCCCCTGGACGTTCCAGGCGAGGGCGGCCCAGCGGCCGTGGTCCGGAATGCTCAGCAACTCGAGACCGGACCCCTCCCGCTCGGCGGCGACGGTCACCTCCGCCGCCGTACCGTCGTCGTCCAGACGGACCCGGAGCAGTGCGGCGAACTCCCTGTCCGCATCACTGCGCAACCACAGGATCCGCGCGTCGGCCGAGAACCGCCCGATCCACGGGTCCCCGTCGGCCACGTGCTCCGACCAGACGGTGCTTCCGGTCAGCGTGTCGAGTACGAGCGCCTCCCGCAGGCCACGCGGGCCCCTGCGGACCAGCGCCAGTCGGCCTCCTGCACCGACGTCGCACACGCGCAGGGACGCGGCGCCCTCCTCGGCGAACAGAAGGACGGGAGCGTTCACGCCGTCCGGGTCCATCAGGTAGGCGGCGAGGCCACCTGAGGAGAGCCCCTCCGTCCCTGTGGTCGGCTTGTCGGACGCGGTGGGCACGGCCCCCGTGCCCAGCAGCCTCGCTGCTCCGTCGCGCACGGCCCATCCCGCCTCGGGGGCCGCACGGCCCGCCGCCGCCTGGGCGGCGTCCGGCGGCACGTGCCCGGATCCACGGTGTTCCGCTCCCCTCGCCGAGGGCTGGGCGACGGTGACGGCCAGGGCGGAGCCGTCCCTCGTCCAGGATCCGAGGTGGGCGGAGCCACCCGGCCCCGCGCCCGCCAGGACCTTGCGCCCGGTGCCGTCGGGGCGTACGACCAGGACCCGGGTGTGCTCCCCTCCCCCGGGCGCGGCGGTGTAGGCGATCCAGCGACCGTCGGGAGACCACGACACTTCGATCACCGGATCCGGGCTGCCGTCCAGGACGTGCACTTCCGTGCCCCCGGCCGGACCGCACCAGAGCTGCGGGACCCCGGCACGGTCGCAGATGAAGGCGACGTGCTCGCCCCTCGGGTCCGACGCGGGGTACCAGCATCCGTGCGCGGTGAGGAGGGTAGGCGGATCGGCACCGCCCCCGCCCGGCGTCCGCAGCAGAACCGGAGCCGACAGGGGGCCGGAGAGGGGGTGGGGGCCGGTCGCCATCGGGGCCGGCGAGGTGTACGCGGGGCGATCCGGGGCCATGTCCGCCTTTCCGTCGTCGTACGGGATCCCTGCCCCCCAGGCCGGGGGTCAGTTCACCCCGTGGGCCTGGAGCCAGATCTCCAGCGACGCCACCTGCCACAGCGTGTTGGCTCCGCGGTGGGTGCGGTGGCGGTTGGGCGCCGCAAGCATCTCGGCCACGAGGGCCTGGTCGAAGATCCCGCGTCGGCGAGCCTCGGGGGCGGTCAAAGTCTCCCGCACCTGGGCCAGCACGGGCCCGGCCATGTGGCGCACCGCCGGCACCGGGAAGTAGCCCTTGGGGCGATCCACCACCTCTGCGGGGAGGATCTTGCGTCCGATGTCCTTCAGCACTGCCTTGCCGCCTTGGGCGAGCTTGAGTTGCGGCGGGCAGGCAGCGGCCAGCTCGACCAGTTCGTGGTCCAGGAACGGCACGCGGGCCTCCAGGCCCCACGCCATGGTCATGTTGTCGACCCGCTTCACCGGGTCGTCGGCCATGAGTGCGTGGACGTCCATCCGCAGGGACGCGTCGAGAGCGGTCTCGGCCCCGGGGGCGGACATGTGGGCACGCACGAACTCGCGTGACACGTCGTGCCCCGCTGCCACACCCGGTCGCAGCATGGCGGTGAGGTCCTTGTGCGGCCGGTCGAAGTAGGCGGCGGCGTACGCGCCGGCCGCGTCGGGACGGGCGGCGGAGGCGATCTGCGCATACCAGCCGTAACCGGCGAAGACCTCGTCCGCACCCTGGCCGCAGAGCACCACCTTGACGTCCTCGGCCACCCGTTGCGACAGCAGGTGGAACGCCACCGCGTCATGGCTGACCATCGGCTCGCTCATCGCGCCGATGGCGGGGACCAGAGCGGACGAGAGCCGTGCGGAGGGAATCATGAACTGGTGGTGATCGGTCCCGAAGGTGCGGGCGACGAGGTCCGAGTACAGGAACTCGTCCCCGTCTTCGCCGTTCTCCGCCTCGAAACCCATCGCGAAGGTCACGATGTCCTCGTGGCCCCCCTCTGCCAGCAGGGCCACGAGCAGGCTGGAGTCCAGGCCGCCCGACAGAAGGACGCCGACGGGGACGTCTGCGACGGTGCGCCTGCGCACCGCCGTCCGCAGGGCATCGTCGATCGCTTCCCGCCACAACGCCGGATCCTCGCCGAGGTCGGATCCGCGGGTGTACGACGGCTGCCAGTAGCAGCTGTCGCGGTGGGTGCCGTCCGGGTCGACGACGCGGACGGTGGCGGGCGGGATCTTGCGGATGCCGGCCAGGATCGTGCGGGGGGCGGGAACCGTCCCGTGCCAGCTCAGGTAATGGTGGAGGGCCACGGGGTCGATGGAGGTATCCATCCCGCCGGCCGCCAGCAGTGCCGGCAGGGAAGAGGCGAACCGCAGACGGTCGGCGTCCTGGGTGACGTAGAGAGGTTTGATGCCCAGCCGGTCACGCGCCAGCACGACACGGCCGGTGCGGTGCTCCGCGACGACGAAGGCGAACATGCCGACGAGGTGATCGACACAGCCCGCTCCCCACTCGGCGTACGCCTTCAGGACCACTTCGGTGTCGGACCGCGAGAAGAAGCGGTGACCCCGTTGCTCAAGTCGTGAGCGCAGCTCTCGGTAGTTGTACACGCAACCGTTGAAGACGATGGTCAGACCCAGCTCCGAATCCGTCATCGGCTGCGCACCGCGCTCGGACAGGTCGATGATCTCCAGACGACGATGCCCGAATGCCACCGCCCCTTGCGACCAGGCGCCCCGGCCGTCCGGCCCGCGGGGCTCCAGAACGTCGGTCATGCGCTCCACGGCGGCGAGGTCGGGCCGCTCGCCGTCAAACCTCACCTCCCCGCTCAAGCCACACATCGCGCACCTGCCCTACCGGCCGCGCCGCGGGACGGGCGTCCCGCGGTGCCGCCTCCGGTCGCGTGACCTTCTTCCGTGTCCAGCAGCATCTCTTTCCTCCTACGAGCCGACCCCGGCCGGCGATCAATCTGAGGAGCGCCTGCCCGCTGGAACATCTTTCAAGCGATGACAGTGTGTAGTCGCCATCTGATGCCGAGTACAGCGGGTAGCCCCGCTCTCACGGCGAGTGTTTCGGCCCACCGCGGGGCGCCCGACGCGGAGACCGGCAGCACCCGATTGCCGCTGCGGCTTCTTTCGCGCAATCGCCGCGGCTACGTCGACGGGCGCGCGGGTAGACGCCCGCCAGGAACCGGGAAGCGGCAATCCCGTGCATGACGCGGCAGAATCCACCGTCAGAACCCGCCGTCCCGACCGAACTGCACGGAGGCGCGATGAAAGCCACCGACCAGACCCGCACGCACGAACCCGCCGGCGGCGACCCATGGCCCCAGTTCCGGGCGGTTCAGCAGGCCATGGAGCGCCTCCTCAGCTCCGCCGCGGCCGGTCCTCGCACGACCACGCGCCTGTCGGAAGCCCGCAGCGCGCCGAGACACCAGGCGGAAGGAAAGTCGCCGTCATGATCTCGACATCGATTTCGCTCGTCCCGGCGGCCGACGGGCCATTACTGACGTGGCTGAGACCGGGGCTTCGCCGGGCCCTCGCCGTCTGCCCCCTGGTAAACCAGCACTCTTCAGGGAGGGTGCGCCGGTGGTAGGTACATCAGCGGGCCCCGGCCGCTGCCTCGAGGCGTCGGGAACGTTCCCTCACCCACGCGCTCCCGGCGGGACTATTCTTATTCGCTGCCTGTCCATGCCAAGACGTAAAGCACTGGCAGACAAAGAAGCCGGCCCGAGCGGGCAGCAGGGGTGGACGGCGGGAGACGTCCAGCTCATCGCTTACAGGGTGCAAGCGGGGGAAAGTGCACGATATGGAAGATGCGACGCTACCGCCTCTACTTCCGGCGGAACCGCTCGGAGCGGGCCTCAGCTGCGCGCAGGCCCGGGAAACCGCCCGTGCAAGCCTGGCAGGCGTGGATCTGCCCGCCGCGGGTGTGGACGACGTACTGACCGTGGTAACCGAGATGATCTCCAACGCCCGCCGCCACGGTGGCGGCGCAACCGCCTTCCAGGTCACCGCCCGGAGCGGAATCGTCACCGTCGAGGTCCGCGACCGCTCGACTGTTCCGCCCCGGATCAAGCCCTGGGCCCCGAACGAACCCGGCGGCTTCGGCTGGCGGCTGGTCAACCAGCTCGCCACGACCGACGTCCGCATCCACAACGACGGCAAGACCGTCACGGCCACGCTCAACGCCGCCCAGACCGGTCGGCCCTGACCCGCCGGCACTCAGCCGAGCTCCCAGGGACAACTGCGCTCGCCCCGCCCCGCGCGCCTGCGCCCACCGCTGTGAAGCGGGACCGACAGGTCCGGTAGCCGGGGCGGGCGGTCATCGGGGGTGGCGGTGCCGACCGTGCTTGTGATGTTCGCCTGTCGTCAGCAGCACGAGGGCCAGACCGAGAGGCAGCAGGAACAGCAGCAACAGAGTCATGCATTCGTATGTGCCCACTCGGCACCAGCCGACACGAAATCACCCGGGCCCACGCATGACGCTCCCGCGACCCGGGACTACGGAGCGTGGGCTCCGACGCAAAGACGCGGGGCCGGACCAGACCCGACGAACGCCGCGTACGGGCTCAGGCCGCACCGGCCTCGCGCACCTCGAACAGGGCAATCGCCCCGGTCAGATTGAGCAGGCGGTGCAGCTGTGCCGGCAGCGGACCCGCCAAAGCCAGCGGGCGGGTATGGCGCAGGCGGATCAGGGCGTTCAGGAACGACGAGTCGGCGAAGGTCACACCCCTTACGTCCAGCACCAGCAACTGCGCGCCGGTCGTCTCGCGTTCACAGGCGTCCCGCAGCAAGCCGACCGTGTCCTGATCGAACTCGCCCGAGCAGGCCACCACACACACGCCGTCCGTCTCGGCATCAACCGTCACCCTCGGCGCTTCCATACAACTCTCCGCTCCCGTACTTCAACGACGTACACCATCGCCCACCTGCACCGTACGGGGAAGCCGGCCGAAGCGACAGCACCGTAGCCAAGCGGCAGCATTCTGGGAGCTGCCGCTGCCGTCTGCCTGCCTGCAGAATCCAGTCGTCCACGAAAACGATCATGCCAGAAGGCTCAGGTGTGGCCAGGAAGCTGCGGACGGCCGCTGGCGCAGTATGGGGCGGCCGCCCGGGACCCGCCGTCATGCAAAGACCACAGCTGCGTCGCCGAGAGGCAGCAGCGCGATGGCCAGCAGGTCCGTGCGGGCGGGACGCGGATCCTGCGGCGAATCGTCTGGTTCCGCCGCGGGCGCACGCAGCCGGTCGACGAGTAGCGCTTCGGCTCCCGCCCGCTGCGGGACCTGCTGCGCCGCGCGCCCCCGTGCCCCGCGGGCCATCCTCGCCGTCCTGAATTGGCGCATCCGCCGATGGTGCGTCTGTTCGGGGGTGATGAGCGAGCAGATCGCGGGCAGGTGCGCGCCGACAGGGGAAACGGCTCCCCGGATACGGCAGGCCCGACATCGGGCCGGCGAAGAGGAAGGACACTTCATGTCGCAGGTCGAAGAGTCGATCGAGGTCAACGTCCCCGTGCGTACGGCGTACAACCAGTGGACGCAGTTCGAGACGTTCCCGCACTTCATGGACGGTGTGGAGCGTATCGATCAGCGCACCGACACCATGACGCACTGGGTCGCGAAGATCGGTGGAGTGACCAAGGAGTTCGAAGCGGAGATCACCGAGCAGATCCCCGACGAGCGAGTCGCCTGGACCACCCTGGGCGGCGAGGTGAAGCAGGCGGGCGTGGTCACCTTCCACCACCTCGCCGACAGCAAGACCAAGGTGATGCTGCAGCTCGACTACGACCCGGACGGCTTCGCCGAGACCGTCGGCGACAAGCTCGGTTTCGTCAAGCGGCAGGTCACCGGTGACCTGAAGCGGTTCAAGGCGTACATCGAGGACCGCGGCCGCGAGACGGGGGCCTGGCGCGGCGAGGTCTGATTACCCCGTACTGGCCTCCCAGGGTGAAGCTCCCCGGCCCGCTGTCACCCGCTGCCGGGCCGGGACCGACTGGGAGTGGGGTGCGAGCCCCCGAGGACGGAGCGCCGACGGCGACCCGCGGCCGGATGCCGCGCCACGGGCCACCGTCGGCCCCACCTCGTCAGACCGCGTGCAAGACAGGCGGTTCACCAAGGGCCATGCTCCGCAAAGCCCGGATCACCGACCGCCACGGTTACGAGCCGAAGCATTCCAGCAAGAAGCCCGTGCGCTCGCCCTGACCGGCGCGTCCTTCGATGCGGTCACCCCCGGCCTCGATGAAGCCTGCCACGTCCTCGACCAGGCACAGCCCTCCGAACCCGCCAGCTGCAACGGGCTTGTGTGCGCCGGCTACCAGTCGGCCCCGGAGGTTGCTCAGTCGGCCTGGTCGGCCTGCTTGGGCAGGTAGAACATCAGGGCCCACATCAGGGCGAGGAGGCCGCCGACCCACCACAGCACGGTCACGAACGCGTCGCGGTTGACCGCGCCGTCGGGAGAGCCGCCGGTGACGGCGAAGAACGCCACGCCGGTGAGCGCGGTGCCCAGCGCGATGCCCAGGTGAATGGCGGTGTTGAACAGGCCCGAGGCCGAGCCTGCGTCCTCGTGCGGGACCCTGGCCAGCGACAGATCGGCGAGCGGGCCGGAGACCATGCCCAGGCCGAAGCCGATCAGCACTACCGGAGCGGTCATGGCCCGCATGGTCAGTTCGCCCTGGTGGCTGCCGATCTGGAGCCCGTAGGCGACCATCGCAGCGGTCGCGATGAGGACCCCGGCCTGCGGCAGACGGCGGGCGAACCGTCCGGCGGCCTTCGCCGCGATGGTCGCGCCGCCCAGTTCTCCCACGGAGAGCAGTACGAAGGCCACCGCGGCCTCCAGCGGGCTCATGCCCAGCCCGCGCTGGAGGTACAGCGTCCAGGTCATGAAGAACAGGCCGCACAGCAGGCCGTGCAGCAGGTCCGCGGCCATGCCCCCGCGGAACTGCCTGACCCGGAAGAGGGACAGGTCCATGAGCGGGGCGTTGTCCTGCCGGCGCCACTGGTGGCGCAGGAACAACCAGAGGACCAGGACGCCGGCGCCGAGCATGACCAAGCACCACAGCGGCCATCGGTGAGCGTGGCCCTCGGTGAGCGGGAAGAGGATCAAGACGATGGCCAGGCAGGACAGCAGCATGCCGGCCAGGTCGAGCCGGTCGGCCTTGCGGACGGTCGACTCGGGGATGAACCTGCGTCCGAGCAGGAGTACGGCCAGCCCGACGGGCACGTTGACCAGGAAGATCGGCCGCCAGGACAACCCGAACAGGTCGGCCTGGGTGAGCACGCCGCCCAGGACCGGGCCCAGGACGTTGGCGATGGCCAGGACGGCCCCGTACAGGCCGAATGCCTTGCTGCGGCTCTGGCCCTCGAAGGTGACGTGCATGGTCGCCAGGACCTGCGGGATCATCGCGGCCACGCCGACGCCCTGGAGCAGACGGGCGCCGATCAGCACACCGGGGCCGGTGGCCAGACCGCACAGCAGCGAGGCAGCGGTGAACACGACGGTGCCGACGAGCAGGATCCTGCGGCGGCCGTAGATGTCACCCAGCCGCCCGCCGGTGATCAGCCCGACGGCGACCGGCAGGGAATAGGCGGTGGTCAGCCACTGCACCGCGACCGGTCCGGCGCCGGTCGACTCCTGGATCGCGGGCAGGGCGGTCAGGATGACCGACTGGTCGAGCATGTTCATCAGCTCGGCGGTCAGCAGCACCAGAAGGGCGATCCATGCCCCCACGGCCATCGTCGACGGTCCGGATGACGGGGGGTTCGGGGTCTGGATGGTGGCGTGCTCTGGCTCGTTGCCGAGCGAGGAGGAAGACAAGACGGGAGCTCCTGATCCAAGGGAATCGGGGAGCCCTGCCGACAGCCGCACCGGGGCCGTGAACACGAGACCCGGGGCAGACGGCAGAGCTGCACCCGGGAAGGAAACTGCGGGGAACGGTGACGCAACTCAGGCCAGCGCGACGTCCGCCCCCCGAACACGTGCGACACAACAGCACGCGGGGATAACGGACGACTACATGGCCTGGTTGATAAGAAGTCACCTCAAGATCGACACACAGATGGAAACAGGAAACCTGGTCACCGTCACCGATACCTCGGCACAGCAACCCCACCACGTTACGACACCCCGGAGCCCAGGCCCACATCAAATAGTGGACGCAGGCCGGGGCCGCGCGTCACGGGAGAGGATACGCAGAGGCCCCGCACCTTCCGGGAAGGTGCGGGGCCGTTGGGCGGCTACTGGTGCGGAGCCGGCCGGGTCACCAGGTGCCCGGCAGGGCCTGCCAGCTGCGGAGGCTGTTCTCGAAACCGCCGTCCGGGCGGCTCTTGAACGTGAAGGTGCTGGAGGCACCGCTCGCGTAGTTATACACGATGCCGATGTCCTCCCGGCCGTCACCGTCGGTGTCGCCCGAGACCGGCAGGGCAGCGCTGGTGCCGTACCAGTTCCCCTCCGGCGTGTCCCAGCTGCGGACGTTCTCGCCGACCGTGCCGTCGGCCTTGCCGAGCAGGGTGTCCAGCGAGGCGTGGCCGTCACCGTGGTCGTACATCAGGGCGACGTCGGCGCGCTTGTCGCCGTTGTAGTCGCCGACGGTGATCTTCGTCTTCGCGTACTCCCAGACACCGGCGGCCTTGGCCCAGTGCTTCACCGGGGCGGCGAAGCCGCCGTTCGGCTGGGCGAGTCCGGTGAACAGGGCCGTGCCGTAGGAGGCGTAGCCGTACATGGCCAGGAAGTCGTCCCGGCCGTCGCCGTTCATGTCCCCGACGCGGAAGGTGGCGTAGTCGATCCACCACTTGCCGGTGCCCGTGCGCCAGCTCGCGACGGAGGCGTTGAAGGTGTTGTCGCCCTTGGAGGTCCACGTGTGGGCGCCCATGTCGCCGTCCCCGTAGTCCTGGATCAGGGCGAGGTCGGCCCGCTTGTCGCCATTGAAGTCACCGGCCAGGGGCTGGGACTTGGCCCAGGTGTACACGCCCTTGGCGACGGTGATGCTCTTCACCGGGGTGAAGGTGCCCGTGGAGTTGGAGACGAAGTTCCACAGCGCGGTGCTGCCGTCCTCGTATCCATACCAGGCGCCGATGTCGGCCCGGCCGTCGCCGTTGAAGTCGCCCGCGACCCACTTGGCCTGGGTGGCGGAGAAACTGCCCTTGGCGCTGGTCCAGCGGACCGTCGGCTCCGAGAAGCCGCCGCTGGGCAGACCGTCGAAGACCCACAGCGCGGTGGTGCCGTCGCCGTAGTCGTACGCGGTGGCCAGGTCGCTGCGGCCGTCGCCGTTGAAGTCGCCCGACAGGTCGGTCCGCAGGTGCGCGGTCCGGTCGGCGGGCAGGTGCTCGACGGTGCTGCCGGTGGTGCGGTTGTGGCGGATGTAGCCCTTCTCGAAGTCCTCCCGGGGTCCGCCCGCGACCTCGTACTCGTCGGAGGTGGGGTAGCCGAGGGTGCTCTTCTCGCCGCCCAGCGCGATCCACTTCTTGCGGATCGAACCGAACACCGACCAGGCGCCGTTGGTCTTGGTCCAGTAGACGGAGCCGGTGTCGGCGGAGTCGGAGCGCTTGCGGAAGTGGTTGAAGCGGGCCACGCCGCCGTCGCCCACGTTCGTCTCGTCCGTGGTCGGGTAGCCGAGGTAACTGGCCGGGCCGCCGAGCGAGGCGTACTTGTCGAAGACCGCTCCGTGGACGGACCAGGCGCCGGTCTCGGGAGACCAGTAGATGCCGCCCCTGCCGCCCGCGGTGGAGGAGAAGGTGGAGTTGTAGCCCGTGCCGTCGAAGTTCTTGGCCTCGTCGGAGACGGGGTAGCCCATGATGGACTTCTCGGCGCCCATGCTGAGCCACTTGGCCCGGATGGCGCCCCAGACGACCCAGGCACCGCTGCTGGGGTGCCAGTAGATGGAGCCGTTGTCGCTGGTCGCGCCGACGCCGCGGATGTTCACGTACCGGCCCACGCCGTCGGCGGGGACGAGGACGTCGGTCGTCGGGTAGCCCAGCGCCGTGCCGCCCTTGGCCAGGAACTTGGACAGGATCGGGCCGCACAGCGTGTGCGTGCCGGTGGCCGTCGAGGTGAAGGCCTGGCACTCGGACCACGAGGTGCCGCCGAGGACCAGCGGACGGCCAGCCGCGAAGGCGGAGCCGGCGGACGCGGCCCGGCCCGGGAACTCGGTGATCCGGCCGTCGCCGCCGCGGGACCACAGGTCCGCGAAGCCGTCGGTCTCGAAGTCGCCGTTGGTGGACAGGTGCGGGTAGGCGGCGCCGGTGAACCCGGTGGCGATCTCGCCCGCACGGGCGGAAGGCTCACCGAAGACCGCGAGGTCGGCGGTGGTGGCCGCGCCGGGCTCCGTGGTGCGGCGGCTGGTGTACTGGTGGATCTTGCCGGTGACGGTGTCGCGGGCCCAGACCTCGGGCAGCTGGTCGCCGTTGAGGTCGCCGGGAGCCATGATCGTCATGTTCTTCCAGTCGGCGTTGCCGAGCGCGATGGGCTCGCCGAACACGTCCAGGAAGCCGACCGCGGAACCGAGGTACAGCCACAGCTGGTCGCCGGACTTGACCAGCAGGTCCGGCTGGTCGTTGTCGTCGGTGCGGCCGTCGCCGTTGTCGTCGTTGACGCTGCCGATGGAGACGACCTGGTCGGCATTGGCCCAGTGGTCGTTCGCCTCGGGATCGGCGACCTGGAGTTCCAGGCGGTTGGCGTCGGCGTTCTCCAGATCACCGTCGCCCTTGTTCGGGTAGACGTAGAGGTTCTTGCGCGAACCGTCCGGGCTGGGCCTCAGGACGACGAGGTCCTCGTAGTAGTCCTCGTTCCAGCTGCCGCGGTGCGCCACGGAGGCGGCATCGGCGAAGGACCCCTGGTCGAGCTGGCGGGACAGATCGAAGGTGCCGTCGCCCTTGCCCGGGTGCATCCACAGGGTGCCGGCCCCGGGGTCGACGCTCCAGATGTCGACCGTGCCGTCGCCGTTGAGGTCGCCGTGCTTGTCACGGGTGGCCAGGCGCTTGGCGTAGAAGAGGTATTCCTTGAGGTTCGACCGGTTGCCGGAGGCGTCCAGGCTGCGGACGAAGAGCCGCTGCGGACCGGCCGTGGTCGGCATGTACTTGACGTCGATCGAGCCGCCCTGGGTCGTCGGGGCGACCTTGTTGACCTTGGGGTTGGAGTCGGTCCACCACTCGAAGGCGGTGACGTCCTTGACGCCGTTGGCACCCAGGGTGAAGACGCCCTCGGTGCGGGCGAAGCCCGTCTTCTCGGGGTCCTCCTCGTTCTCGGGGAACTGGACGGACTTCACGGACGGGGTCTTGTCCGGCCTGGTGCGGTCGATCGTGAAGGTGCACTGGCCCGCCCAGGGACCGGGAGCACCGACCTTGTCCAGTGCCCGGACGTCCCAGCGGTAGGTGCCGTCGAGCCCGGTCGCGGGGATCGGCAACTGGGCCACATTGCCGTTGGTGACGCTCCTTTCGACCTTGGTGGGGGTCGAGGCGCCGTCCTTCCAGTAGTGGAACTCGGCCCAGAGACCGACGTCCTCCTTGTCCTTGTCCTTCACGCGGGCCCGCAGGACCACCTGGTCGGTCGTTCCGATGGTGCCGCCGGTGCAGGGGACGGAGGGGTCGGTGGAGCGCTCGGTCACCTTGTCCGGGGTGGTGTTGAAGGTGACCGAGATGCGGGCGCTGTTCGGGTCGAGCTTGCGCCAGGAGACGTCGACGGTGTCCTTGGCCGCCTTCAGCCCGAACGTCCAGTTGCCCCAGTGCTTCTGCGCGGCCGTCGCCACGGCCGACTTCACGTTCAGCTCGATCAGGTCGCCGTCGCCGGGGCAGTTGCGCCCGCCGTAGGACTGGCCGGTCGCGTCGACCATGCGGACCCAGTTCGGCTGGTTGTTCCAGGTGGTGGACTTGGAGATGGTGCCGGTGTCCCAGACCTGGATGTCACCGGACTTGCAGCTCCAGGAACCGGCCGACTTCTGCTTGATGCGCAGGGTCGACTCGATGATCTGCTTGTCCCAGTAGTCGGTCATGCCGACCTGGAAGAACGTCTTGGCGCAGATCACCGCGTTGCCGTTGGCGGCGTCCTTGGCACAGCCGACGCGGGCGTCCTTGCTGAGCGTGCCGCCGTTCCAGTAGTTGGTGTTCGGCGAGGACGGGAACGCGTTGTGCTTGTACGCGATCGTCCAGGCCTGCTTCCAGGCGTCCCAGGTCGGGTCGATGACGACCGGGTACGTGGTGTCCGGGGCCCGCAGCAGGCTCTGGTCCGGGGTCAGCGTCAGCGTGGACCCGGAGAGCCGGATGCCGAGGTCGGCCTGCTTGGCGCCGGTGGTGACGCCCTCGACCGGGGCGACGGGAGCCGCCGGGGCCGCGGCCGCGGGTGCGGCCTGCGGGGCTACCGCGGGTGCGGCGGCCGGGCGCGGCGCCTTGGCCGACGGGCTCGCCGGGGCGGCGGCGTCGGGGGCCAGGGACTGGGATCGGGCCTGCGGCTGCTGCTGGGCCTGCGGCTCGGCGGTCTTCTGCCCGCCCGCGTCCCACATTTGCGGCTTCGCCGAGCCGAACACGGTCTGGCCGTTCGGGTCCAGCGCGCGCAGCTGGCCGTCGGCCTCGGCACGTACGGTCAGCCCCTTGGCCTTGAGGCCGAAGTCGAGCTGTGCGAGGGCCGGGTTGGACGCCGCCTCTCGGGACTTGACGATCAGGGCGTGGGAGAAGCTGTCCACGGTCGCGCTGACGCGCAGGTCGACTCCGGGGAGGACCTCGGGGTAGACGGCGCTGTCGCCCTCCAGCTTCGGCTCGGGAAGCGGCTTGGGCCAGGACAGGGAAACATCACGGCCGTTTTCCGACATCACCGCCAGCGGAGCCTCGCCGCCGCCGGAGAAGGTCAGGCCCATTGCCGTTGCTTTAGGTGCGACACGTCCGTCGCGACCGCGCTCCAGAGTGGTGTCGACCGGTATCAGCTTTCCGCCCTTGCGGACCCGCACGGGCACCAGGGCGCGATTGGCCGTTTTGGTCCCGTCGGGGTTGGCCCACACGTCGTCGGTCTCGGTGCGCCCGCTCACGATCTCGACCGGCTTGCCGGTCCGCTTGGCCTCTGCGGCCGCCCTTTCGGCGTCGGTCCGGGCGGCGGGATCCTCGCTTCGGGCAGCCGCGTCACGGGGACCGGCCGCCACGGCGGCGGGTGCCGCGGCCAGCAGGCCGGCAGTCAGTGCCACGGTGGTGACCAGCGCTGATGCCCGTAGGCGTGGCTGGCCGATGGCGCGGAGCCGCGCCAGGGGTGGTCTCACGGGTGTTCCTCGCAGTCGTCCCGCGCGCCCCGGGAACGGTTCCCGCGCGCGGATGGCTCGAATCGGACCGGGTGAGCTTCTCACGTGGGGCGCACCAGAAATAAAGCGGAAGAGGAGATTCCCATTCCAGGGACTTACTGTCCGCCTTTGCCCGTTCTTGGTTTCCTCAAGAACCTTGGAAAACCTGCGGTAACGGCCGCAATAAAGTGTGACGCACTCCTCGCTGTTACTTTTTGGGTCGTTGTCGAAACAGCGTGTAGATTACTTCCACGCGTGACTTTTCACGGAATCCACTTTGCCAAATCACAATTCGTACGGTAGGGGCGGGCGGCGCAGACGCTCGCTCGGCTGGTTGATACCAGCCCTGGCCGTCAGCCTGGTCGTCACAGGACTCAGTGCACCGCCCGCGACGGCCGCCACCGGGACCAAGCCGGAACTGCAGAAACTGACCAAGGTCGGGGGCAAGCCGGTCACCGGCAAACCCGCCTCCGGCCCCGCGGAATCCCAGCGGAACAAGTGGACCGGCGCCCCCGCGGTCGCCTGGCCCGCGGCCGGCTCCGCCGAGGTCCGGGTCCCTGCGGCCACCACCCCCGAAGCCCCCCGCGCCGGGATGCTCGCCGCTCCCGCGGCGGGCGGCCCCGAAGCTCCGGCCACGGCCAAGGTGCGGGCCGGGACGCTGCCGGTACGGCTCGCCGCCGCGGCCGCGGCGACCCCGCAGACGCGCAGCGCGCCCAAGGGCCCGCAGTCCTTCGCCGCCCCCGCGCCCGGTGCCCCTGCCCCGGCCCAGGACGACGTCAAGGTCCGGGTCGACCTGCACGACCGCACCCAGGCCGACCGGGCCGGCGTACCGAACGGCCTGCTCCTCACCGTGCAACGCACCGATGCCCGTACCGGGGACGCCGCCCCGGTGTCGGTCGAGCTCGACTACAACGCCTTCAAGAACGCCTACGGCGGCAGCTGGGGCTCGCGCCTGCGCTTCACGGCCCTGCCCGCCTGCGCGCTGACCACCCCGGAACGCCCGGAATGCCGTAACGGCACGCCCGTCACCACCCGGAACGACGCGCAGACGGGCACGCTCACGGCGACCGTCGACGCCCCGGCCCGCGGGGAGTCGGCCCCGGCCGTCGGGGCCTTCGCCAAGCCGAGGTCGCAGGCCCCGTCGTCCGGCCGGCCGATGATGCTGGCCTCGGCCGCCGGCGCCGCACCGATGGTGCTCGCAGCCGCGCCCAGCGCCGACGGAGCGAACGGCACCTTCAAGGCCACCTCCCTCAGCCCGACCGGCACCTGGCAGGCCGGCGGCTCCGCCGGTGACTTCTCCTGGTCCTACCCTCTGGAGATCCCCGCCTCCCTCGGCGGCCCCAGCCCGTCGCTTGCGCTCGGCTACTCCAGTGCGCAGATCGACGGCCGCACCTCCGCCTCCTCGCAGCAGACCTCCTGGGTCGGCGACGGCTGGGACCTGGGCTCGAACTTCATCGAGCGCTCGTTCCTGCCGTGCAGCCAGGACAAGAAGGAGGGCTCCGGGTTCAACAACCCCAAGGACGACACCGGCGACCTCTGCCACGCCGTCTCCACCGTCACCATGTCCCTCAACGGCGGCTCCACGCAGCTCGTCCGGGACGACAAGACCGGAGTCTGGCGGCCCTCCGAGGACGACGGCTCGCGCGTGGAGCTGCTCTCCGGCGCCGACAACGGCGACAAGAAGGGCGAGCACTGGCGGGTCACAACCCCGCAGGGCGTCCAGTTCCACTTCGGCCTGAACAAGGTGCCCGGTTGGAGCACGGGCAAGCCCGTCACCAACTCCGCGCTGCTCGTGCCGGTCTACGGCAACCACCCGGGCGAGGACTGCTTCAAGGCCGGTGACTTCGCGAACTCGGTCTGCGACCAGGCCTACCGCTGGAACCTGGACTACGTCGTCGACCCCCGCGGCAACGCGATGACCTACTGGTACAACAAGGAGGTCAACCACTACGGGTCGAACTACAAGATCGCGGGCGGTTCGACCAACCGCGCCTACGACCGCGCGGGCTGGCTCGACCACATCTCCTACGGCCTGCGCAAGGACAACCTCTTCGCCCCGGCGCCCGCCCAGGTCGATTTCACCGTCGCCGAGCGCTGCCTGAAGACCAAGGACTTCGACTGCGCGCAGGACAAGCTGAAGCCCGAGGTCGACTGGAACATCGCCAAGATGTGGCCCGACACCCCCGGCGACCAGCTGTGCGCGGCCAAGGAGGAGTGCAAGGCCCGCTTCACACCGACATTCTTCACCCGCAAGCGGCTGACGGAGATCACCACCGAGGTCTGGAACGGCACGGCGCACCAGCCCGTCGACACCTGGAAGCTGACACAGGACTTCCCGCAGACCGGTGACGGCACCGACTACCCGCTGTGGCTCACCGCCGTCCAGCACACCGGCAAGAACGGCAAGGAGGTCAGCCTCCCGCCGGTCACCTTCCGCGGCAAGCAGCTGCCCAACCGAGTCGACGGCATGGGCGACGGCAAGCCGCCGTACCTGCGCTACCGCATCGAGGCCATCGACACCGAGACCGGTTCCACGGTCAACGTGCACTACCGCGCCCCGGAATGCCGGGCCGCCGAGCCGCGCGTGATGCCGGCATCCCACGAATCGAACACCCTGCGCTGCTACCCGGTCATCAACGAGATACCGGACCCGAACGACCCCAAGCGCGAGAAGAAGCTCTACGTCACCGACTGGTTCCACAAGCACATCGTCGACCAGGTCCAGGAGGAGGACCGCAACGGCAACTCCCCCGCGCGCGTGACCGAGTACCAGTACCTGGGCGCGCCGGCGTGGGCGTACGACGACGAGACCGAGACCATGCGCCCGAACACGCGCACATGGTCGCAGTGGCGCGGCTACGAACGCGTGCGAACGCTGATCGGCGCCGCACCGGACAAGCGGTCCCTGACCGAGACGCTGTTCTTCCGCGGCCTCGACGGTGACCGGGCCGCCCCCTCGGGCGGCAGGCGTTCGGTGAAGGTCAAGGACTCCGAGGGCAACGAGATCGCCGACCACCGGCTCTTCGCCGGCCAGACCCGCGAGGTGCTGGCCTACAACGGCGAGGGCGGCGCCCTGGAGGCGGCCACCACGTACACGCCGTGGTTCCACGGACCGACGGCCACCCGTCTGCGCGAGGGCATCGAACCGCTCCAGTCCTTCGTCCGCGGCACCACCAACGTCTCCTCGCGCACCCTGCTCTCGGGCAACCGGGGCTGGCGGCGCACCTCGCAGGAGACCACGCTCGACGAGCGGGGCATCCCGCAGACCGTGTCCGACCTCGGGGACGTCTCCGACCCGAAGGACGACAGCTGCACCCGCTACGAGTACGAGTCCGACGAAACCCTGTGGATCATCGGCCGGGAGAAGCGGATCGAGACGGTCGGCAAGGCCTGTGACGCCAAGGACGTGCAGCGTCCCGAGGACGTCGTATCCGACGCCCGCCTGTCCTACGACGCCGTCGGCAACGTGGTCCGATCCGAGTCGCTGTCCGGCTACGCGGACGGCCGGCCGCAGTACACCACGGACGGTTCGCTGACCTTCGACGCCTACGGCCGCCCCAAGACCACGACCGACGTGTTCGGCAAGGTCACCAAGATCGACTACGCCCCGGCCGCCGGGCAGATCGTCACCAAGGTCGTCACCACCAACCCGCTCGGCCACACCGACACCACGGAGACCGACCTCGGCCGCGGGTCGATCCTCGCCAAGGAGGACGCCAACGGCCGGCGCAGCGTCATGCGGTACGACGCCCTCGGCCGCCTGGTCACGGCGTGGTCACCGGACCGAGACCCCGACACCAAGTCCCCGGACGCCGAGTTCACCTACGACGTCCGTCCGGACGCGCCCGTCGTCATCACGACCAAGTCCCTCGTCGACGACGGCAGCTACCGCAGCAGCTACGAGATCTACGACAGCAGCCTGCGCATCCGCCAGACCCAGCTGGAAGCACTCGGCGGCGGCCGGCTGATAGCCGACACCTTCTACAACAGCCTCGGCCAGGTGTGGAAGTCCAACGGCGCCTACTACACCGGCGGCACCGCCTCCGGCGAACAGTGGGCCCCGAAGGACAACGAGGTGCCGTCCTCCACCGTCACCCAGTACGACGGCAGCGGCCGGCCCACCGCGCAGATCTCCCGCAAGTTCGGCGAGGAGACCTCACGCACGACCACCGCGTACGACGGCGACAGCATCACCGTCGACCCGCCCACCGGCGAGACCCCGACCCAGGCCTTCCTCGACGGCCAGGGCCGCAAGACCGAGCTGCGCTCCTTCCGCTCGGACTCACCGACCGGCGCCTACGACGCGACCCGCTACGGCTACGACCGGCGCGGCCAACTCGAATCGGTCGTCAACGCGGCCGGCGACACCTGGTCCTTCGCGTACGACATCCGGGGCCGCCAGACGAAGGTCTCCGACCCGGAGAAGGGCACCACCTCCAAGGTCTTCGGCAAGGGCGACCGCCTGGAGTCGGTGACGGACCAGCGGGGCAAGACCGTGGCGTTCGCCTACGACGCCCTGGGCAGAGTCACCGAGACCCACGAGGGCTCGCTCTCCGGTGCCAAGCTCAGTGAGATCGCCTACGACACCCTGCCGGGCGCCGTCGGCCTCCCGGTCTCCTCGACACGCTACGTGGGCGGCAACGCCTACACCCACGCGGTCACCGGCTACGACCAGGGCTACCGGCCCACGGGGTCCTCGGTGACCATCCCGAAGTCGGAGGGCGCGCTCGCCGGCACGTACTCCTTCTCCACCGGCTACCGGCCCAACACGGGCCTCACGGCCTGGACGCAACAGCCCGCGGTCGGCGGCCTCCCCGCCGAGCGCGTGACCATGAACTACAACCACTTCGAACTGCCCACCGTCATGGGGGTGGCGGGCAAGACGTTCGTGGGCAAGGTCGACTACTCGCCGATGGGTGACGTGCTGCGTACCGAGACCGGCGCCGCCGGCTCGCAGCTGTTCACCACCAATTTCTACGACGAGCAGACCCGCCGGCTGACCCGCACCGTCAACGACCGGGAGAAGGCCCCCGGCCGGATCAACGACACCTCCTACGAGTACGACGCAGTCGGCAACATCCTCAAGGTCAAGGACCAGGAGGGCGCGGCCGCCACGGGTACGACGGACACGCAGTGCTTCGCCTACGACTACATGCGCCGCATGAGCGAGGCGTGGACGGCGAGCGACGACTGCGCGGCCAAGCCGAACGCCACCGGTCCCGGCTCCGCGCCGAAGGTCGGCGGCCCGGCCCCGTACTGGACCTCGTATGCCTTCGACACGGCCGGCAACCGCACCAAGGAGGTCCAGCACTCCACCACCGGTGACCTCACCAAGGACGTCGTCCGCTCCTACGGATACGGCACACCCGGCAAGCCCGGCGCCAACCGGCTCCAGCGAGTCGACACCTCCGGCCCCGGCGGCGTCCGCAGCGACACGTTCGCCTACGACGAGGTCGGCAACACCAAGACCCGTACCGTCCAGGGCAACACCCAGCAGATGGAATGGGACGTCGAGGGCCACCTCGCCAAGGTGACCGAGGGCACGAAGACCACCGAGTTCCTCTACGACGCCAACGGCAACCGCCTGATCAAGCGCGACCCGGCCGGTACGACGCTGTACCTGCCCGGCACCGAGGTCAGGCTGAAGCCGAACGGCGCGGTCGAGGCCACGCGCTACTACGCGCACACGGCCGGTCCGACGATGGTGAGGACCGCCAAGGACGGCGCGATCACCACCTCCTACCTCCTCGCCGACAACAACGGCACCGCCACCACGGCCGTCGACGCGGCCACCCAGGCCGTCACGCGCCGCAAGTTCACCCCCTTCGGTGACGCGCGGGGCACCGCGCCGGCGGTGTGGCCGGGGAAGAAGTCCTTCGTCGGCGGTGAGACGGACGAGTCGACCGGTCTGGTCCACCTGGGGGCCCGGGAGTACGACCCGGCCACCGGGCGGTTCCTGTCCGTCGACCCGATCGTCGACTACAACGAGGCCGCGCAGCAGAACCCGTACGCCTACGCCAACAACTCGCCGGTGACGTTCTCCGACCCCGCCGGCCAGGCCATCGCGCCGCCGGTGATGCCGATCAAGGACTTCACCGACGCCGAGGCGGCCTGGGCGAACTGGGCGAACGGCCGAAGCGCCCTGGACGTGGCGCTGGACGTGGCCGTCGGCATCCTCAAGGACGCCTCCGGCTACAACGACATCAAGTCCTGCCTCGGCGGCGACTGGGGTGCCTGCGCCGGCCTCGCCTTCGAGGCGGCGCTGCCCTTCGCGGGCAAGGCCAAGCGCATCCTGAAGGCCCTGGACCGGGCCTGGGACGCCTTCAACAGCTGGATGGGCAAGCTGAAACTCGCGCGGGACATCCTTGCGCGCGTCGAGCGCTACCAGCAGGCCATGGCCAAGTACGCCGAAGACCTGGCCGAATGGAAACGCCAGATCGAGGAAGCGGCCGAACGGGCCAGAAAACTCGAGGAGGAGGCGGCAGCGGCGCGAAGAGCCGCACAGGAACGGGCCGCGGCGGCGGCCCGCAAGGCCGAGGAAGCCAAGGCCACCGCGGCCCGGCAGGCCAAGGAAGCGGCGGCCCGCGCCAAGAAGGCCGACCGGCACGGCAAGTCCTCCAAGTCCGCCGAGCCGAAGAAGGCCGCCAAGAACGACGGCGGCGACGGGGGCGGAGGCAGCTGCAAGGTCCGCAACAGCTTCACGCCCGGCACCGAAGTCGTGATGGCCGACGGCTCGGCCAAGCCCATCGAGGACGTGGAGATCGGCGAGCAGGTCCGCGCCACCGACCCCGAGACCGGCACCACCACCGCCGAACCCGTCTCCGCACGGATCGTCGGCGAGGGCGAGAAGCACCTCGTCCGCATCACCGTCGACACCGACGGAGACAGGGGAACGGCCTCCGAGGTCATCACCGCCACCGACGGCCACCCGTTCTGGGTGCCCGAACTGCGCCGGTGGGTCAACGCGGGCGACCTGAAGGCCGGCCACTGGCTCCAGACGTCCTCGGGGACGTGGGTGCAGGTCACTTCCGTGACGGCGTGGACTCAGGCACAGCGCGTCCACAACCTGACGGTCACCGACACGCACACCTACTACGTGCGGGCGGGCGCGGCCTCCGTCCTGGTCCACAACTGCGGCGCTCTCAAGAACGCCACGGACGACGACCTGCGGGCGAGCGCGCTGAAGGAGATCCCGCCGAAGAACGGCAAGCCGTTCCAGCGCGACTTCCACATGACCGAGGCGGGCCGGGCCCTGCAGAAGCACACCGACCCGGTCAAGCGCACCGCCGACCACGTCAAGAAGTACCTGCCGTTCCTCAACGGCGCGAACCGCCTCACGGACAAGCGGGCACTCAACGACGGGGCCGAGGTGCTGCTGGACGAAATCCTCGGCAGTTCCACTGCCACCAGGACCATCGAGCAGTCCTCTGCCTTCTACGGTGGACACGTACTCGACATCATCGAGAAATCCACCGGCCGCGGCGCGCGATGGAGTCTGCGCGGCGGCGGACTGCAATTCGAGGGATGGCTATGAGGGTTTTCACCGTGGGGGGACGAGAGTACGCCGCCCTCACCGTGCTCGGCAGCGAGGACTTCGACGCCATGGAAGTGGTGGAGATGACCGACGCCGGACGCGGTGGGCTCCTCCTGGAGTTCCGCATGGACGAGGAGTCGGCCAAGCTGACCCATCTCGGTGCGGAGGTGGACATCCCACTGCTCAGGGCCTCCCTGGAGGTCTTCCGGGAGGACTTCCTGGAACCGAGGCGCGCGGCGGGACTGCCGTTGCCGCCCTGGTAACCCGTACGGCCTGAACACCGGGAGAGCCCCGCCGGACAACCGTCCCGCGGGGCTCTCCTGCGCTGCGTTCGGTCCGGCAGGTCATGTGAACGCCGGGCACCTCTTCGCGCAACTGCCGGTTCTCGGCCGCGAGCGTGCAGGTCGTCATCGACGCGGACAGCCGACTCGTCGTCGCGAGCGCCCGCCCGGCGCCGGGCAACAAGGCCTGTGCCCACGTCTGGCGCGAGTCGGATCTGCCGGCCGTGGCGGCCGGGACGACCGGATCGGGGTGTTCGCGGCCTACGCCTCCGGCGGCTGGTGGGTCCTGGTGGGCCGGGAGGTGGGCAGGCGGGTCAGGAGTGGAGGCGAGCCCGCGCCTCCCGGGCCACGCGGCGCTTGACGGCGCGTCGTTCCTCCTCGGTGAGGCCTCCGCACACGCCCATGTCCATGCCCCCTTCGAGTGCCCACTCCAAGCAGCGCTCCAAGACCGGGCAGCGGCGGCACACCGCCTTGGCCTCCTCGATTTGGAGCAGGGCTGGGCCGCTGTTCCCGATGGGGAAGAACAGGTCCGGGTCTTCCTCGCGGCAAGCCGCTTGGTGACGCCAGTCCATCGTCATGCCTCCGTTCACGTAGTCGGTCGCTCACCCGCGCACCTGACCGGGATCCGCGGCTCTATGCGGCCGACAGGGGCATCGTTGGATTCTTCACCGCGGCCTGCTCCGAGAATGCCGCTCTGATCTCTGTTGGTCATCGGCGTCCGGGGCAGGTTGTGCGCATGTTCAAGCATCGACGTGTACGTACGGCCGTGGTTTTCGTGGTGGCCTGGGTGGTCCTGACGGGAGCCGAGCGGTGGGCTGAATCGGCGGAGTGGCCAAATGCCGTGCTGCAAGGGCTGCTCTGGGCTGCCGTGGTCACCGCTGCCTGGTGGTTCGCCGACTGGACCCGGGCGGGCAGCCCCCAGCCGCGACATCTTGAGGAGCATCGCGGGGAGCGGTGAAGCCGGGCAACGCGGACGGCACGTATCCGACCCGGTTTCCGGAACTCGGCGGCAAGGCCTGCCCGCCTGCGCCGCCAAGAGCAGGCCGCCGGCGGCCTGGCCCTGGACCCCGGCCTGCAGGGCGAGCGGTGCCGGGCGGCGCGGGTCGGGCACGGTCCAAGGGAGCCGGCCCGGGAGGAGCCCCCCGACCCGCCGCCCGGGCGCCCGCGTCTCATCTGCCGTGCATCACCGGGTCCCGGGTGCCGTTCGGGAGCGGGTGAAGTAGTCCGCGTCCTTCGGCCGGTCGGACGGGTGGCCGGCGCGGGGGCCCGGCACCAAGTGGGGTATGTACTTGGAGCAGTGGATGTAGGCCTCTTCGACGGTGAGGTGCACCCACATCTCCGGGCTCCGGCCCGGCGCGGTGTCGCGCGGCAGGCCGGGCTGCGTGGAGCGGAGGTCCTCGTCGTGGTAGAGGCGGGCAACACCGTTGACGTGCAAGCCGACGCGATGGTGCGTGAAGTCGACGAAGAGCATGCCGAGATGCGGGTTCTCGGTCATGTTCCCGGCGCTGGCGAGCACCCCGTTGCCGCGGAACTCGGGGTAGGCGAGGGTGTGTTCGTCCAGTACGTGCACGAATCCGGGCGGGCCGGCCCGGAAGCTCGAATCGCATGCTCCCCCGGAGTCGGCCGTCGCCAGGAAGACCATGCTCTGGCGGCCGATGAACTCCCGCATCTCGGGCGTGAGGCAGGGGCGGACCTGCTGGTCGTAGAACCGGGCGGCGCGGTCGGCGCTTCCCATGTGCTGCTGCAGCCGGTGTTCACCCGCTGATCCGAACGGCGGTGGGGGAAAGGTCACGAGGGCGTTCTCCTGGCAGGATCGGCGCGCCTGTGGCTCAGGGAGCGGACAGGTCTCAATGAGCGGACAGGACGGGGGTCTCGAACGGGTCGTGGTGGATTCGGTCGGGCAGGGTGCCGTGCTGCGTCAGCGTCTGGCTGGCGGAGACCACCATCGGGGCCGGTCCGCTCAAGTAGACGTCGTGCTGGTACCACGGCCCGTACTCGGCCAGGACCTCGGGCAGCGATCCCCGGATGCCGGGGATGTACTCGTGGGAGACGGCGCCCCTGATGGACAGCCAGTGGTGCTGCTGCGCCATACGGAGCATGTCGTCGACCCCGTACAGTTCGGCGCCGGTCCGCGCGCCGAGGAACAGGTCGACATTGTGCCCCCCGCCACGGCGGGCCACTTCCTCGACGATCGCGCGGATCGGTGCGAGACCGGTCCCGCCCGCCACGCAGAGCAGGTCCCTGTGGACGGCGGCGTCGAGCACCATGTCGCCCATGGGTGGTCCGAGTTGGAGTAGGTCGCCCACGGTGGAGCGGTGTACGAGCGCGTCGCTGACCGAACCGCCGCCCACCGCGCGGACGTGCAGGGTGAGGGTGCCGTCCGGGCGGGGTGCGTTGGCGGCGGAGTAGTAGCGCCACTGCTTGGGCCACCACGGTGTCTCGAGACTGACGTACTGCCCGGCCGCGAACATGTACGGCATGTGGGGCCGCAGGGTGATTTCGGCGATGCCGTGTCCGCGCAGGACCTTGTGCACCACCTTGGCGGGCCAGACGGCGGGCCGCTGCGCCTCGTCCTGCTCGGCGGCGCCGATCATGACGTCGGCGACCACGCCGTATGCCTTGCCCCAGGCCGCGGCGGTGTCCGCGGTCCAGGCCGGACCGGCGTAGCGGGCCAGCGAGGCGAGGAGACACTCGCCCACGGCGGGGTAGTGCGCGCGGAGGGTGCCGAACTTGCGGTGGTCGCGGCCGAGGTGGCCGCAGAAGCGGACCAGGCTCTCCGGGTCGTCGACCAGATCCACGATGTGCAGCAGCGCGCGCAGCAGCCGACCGCGCTGGGCGTCCATCCCCGGGGGGAACATCGGCCGGACTTCGGGATATCGGGCGAAGAGGATCGCGTAGAAATAGACCGTCATGTCCGCTGCGAGCGGCTCGACCACGGTGACGGAAGCCCGTATCAGCGCTATCTCGTGGGCCGACAAGGGCGGCTCGGCCGCGGGCGGCTCGGTCGCGGGCGGCTCGCCGGGCGCTGCGGGGGTGGTGTCCGCGTGGGGGGCGGGACCCTGCGGGTGCGGGTGAGTGGGCGGGTTCGTCGGGCGTCCTATCCGGAATCTCAAGAGACCCGCGCTCCTCCCGTCGGTGTGCGACCCGGACACGATCGTCTGGCTTTCTGGGTGGTGGCAGGGGTGGGCATGGGTTCTCCTGCTGGGGGGATCGTCGAAAACGGATCGAGCGGTTCCGGAGGTTACATGATCGTGGGTGTGACTCAGAAGTAGTAACGGGCCGCGGCAACCGGCGGGGCCGATTCCGCGCTCTGCGATGCGTGCTTAGTGTGCATTTCGCTCGGGAGCCGCGACCGTGGAGTCCTGAAATAGACGTGGCGCGGTGAGTCAAAGGGGCATGGGGGACGGTCCGTTCGGGAGGGTGTTCAAGGGCAGGGTGGGACGCAACAGACCCTTGTGCCCCGTCAAGCGGAGAACATGCGGCGTTGCCCGTGTGAGGTTCGCCAGCCCCGCCCACCGGCCCTCTGGTGCGCCCGCGTGCGGTGAAATCCGTTCGCGTGGGTAGCCGGTGGAGGACCAATGGCCCGCTCGGAGAATATGGAGAACCCCATGACGTCCTCATTGCTCGAAGCCGTCGACATCAAGGCGCCCGTCTCCGTGAGCTGGGCCCTGTGGCAGGACGTGGAGCGCTGGCCCTCCTTCCTCAGCCACGTGCGGCACGTCAAGCGCATCGACGCCGACACGTTCGTCTGGCAGGTCTCCCTGCCCGGGGCCGACAAGCAGTTCGTGGCGGAGCTCACGGAAGTGATTCCCGAGGAGCGCATCGCCTGGCGCACCTCGGAGGGGGTGCACCACGCGGGCGTGGTGACCTTCCACCGGCTGAGCGCAACGGAGAGCCGGGTGGCCCTCCAGATCGAGTACGACCCTAAGGGTTTCGTCGAGCATCTGGGCGCCCTCACCAACCTCGACTCGGTCCTGGCCAACTACGACCTCGGCGAGTTCCAGGCCATGGCGGAGCGCGAGGCGGCCGGCTGACGAGGCCCGCGCCCCACCGCCCGCCGTGCCCGCCCCGGCCACCGGTGCCCTCGCGGCCGTGATGGTGAGTACCTTCGCCGACGCCGGTGCTCCGGCTCCCCTGCCGCAGCCACCGGTCCGGTTGCCTCCACGGTGTGGGGGTGAGATGCGGACGAGGTACCGGTGCGCGGGGTGGGATCGGGGTGTGCGGCAAAGGCGCCGAAGCCGCCGTCGTCACCAGCCTGACCCGCTACACCGTGCGCGCGGCCGACCGGCATCACGAGGACCCCACCGAGGTCCTCAACGCCCTCGACAGAGCCAGTCCCCCACACCACACCCCCACCATCGAATCCCCAGAGACTCGATCATGCCTTCCCCTACCGCCCCCCAGTGGCCGGCTGCCGGCATCCGGAGCACCTCCCGACTCACCCTCGGCTGGGGAGCGCCAGGGCTGACAGTGTGGTGGCGGGCAAGGTCACAGCAACGCGGCGATGCCCTCTCGATTGTCGGGCAGCCCGGCCGCACGGAACCACAACGTGTTCCTGCCGATACCGCCCGTCGCATCGTCGGTGTCCACGAATGCCCGCAGCAAGTCGCGTTGGGCGCTGGAGAGCGGGTGGGCCGGGTCGTACCCACCGGCAAAAGCTCTGAACAGGATGGGCCCGCGCTCGAAGTCGACGACCGACGTGCCTCTGGCTGCCACGATAGCGACCGCCACCGATGCCACCTCTTCGAAGGTTTCTGCCAGGGCGAGCGCGGAGCGCAGCACGGTGAACCGGAACCACCCGTCGAGCCCGGGCAGCGGTTCGGGGAACCATCCGTCCGTCGTCTGCGGGTCCCGAAGGGCGTGGAGGAGGACGGCGAGAGCGCGTGGCCGATCTACTTGGGCGGGCCCGAGCGCGGCGCAGACCCGCACAGCCGGGTCGGAATCGGTGAGCAGGTCGGAGGTGTCCATCCCCCACACTCCGAGCGCCCGCGCCACACTCGCTCGCTCCCGTCGCCCCGACCCCGTACCCAGACGCGCCCGCAGCAACGTGGCGGCCTGCGGCACCCGGTCGGCGAGCTCTGGGGCGGTGAGGAGCGGCACCGCGGCGCCGAGCGCGGCCTCTCGGACGTGAGCGTCGGGAGAGGACAGGAACGGTTCGACGGCGTCGTACAAGGCGGGGCGTATCTCCCGGCACGCGTGCAGTGCGGCGAGCTCGTCCGGGTCGTGCTCGTGCCTTGCCCGGTCATGCCAGGGCTCCCACTGCCAGTCGGTTCGCTCGCGTACGAGGTCCTCCCCGTAGGCGGCCGACTCGGCAACTTGTCCCAGCCAGACGAGCAGGGCGGCCCGCAAGGTGCGCGACGGGCCGTCATCCCACGGGAAGTGCCCCTCGTGCTCGGCGAGGGCCACGCGATGGTCGAGGATCGCGGCGACGAACAGGACTGCGGGCGCGGTGACGGTGTACAGGGAGCCCTGGTGCAGCACAGCCATGTCCAGCGCGGCCAACGCCTCGGACCGGACCTCTGGATCTTCGTCCACGAGGGAGCACAGCGAGAGGGGTATGTCCTCGCCGGAGCCGTAGGCGTGCTGGAGAGACTCCCAATCCGTACCCAACAGCAGGGCTTGGGCGCCCGCCGGCAATCCGCTCAGGATCCGCGTCATGCGGGCACTCTCGTCATTCGTCATGCCCACACCCTGTCAGCGCCCACCGACAACGCCCGCTCTCGGACGAAGGGAAGGACGGCGAACACCCCGGCAAAGCACGTACGGGCCTCACCTTGCTGGCGCCTGCGGCGCTCAACAGGACAATCCCGAAGCTCAATGGACAGCTGGAGGGCTCAGTCACACCGCGGCCCCGACACCGCGCTCGAAGGGCTGGAGTGAACCGCTACCCACAGGGTGCGGGATGAGCCCCGACCTGCGCGTGCTCGTGTATCCGTGAATGCTGAGGGCGGGCGGCGCATCCGGCCGGAACGCTTCCAGGCGGAGTCGTATGCGTGGACGTCAATGACACCGCCGCGCTCCAGGCCGCGCAGCTCCGGGGTGCCGAGGGCCGTTCGCACACGGTCCGGCGGGCCCCCTGCTCGCCGCCCGGCAGCCGGACCGGCCCGCATCCGTACGTAGCGCCACGACGGAATACGGCATAGAGACACACGACGTGATACGAGGCCCGTAATGAAGCCCACCCGTGAGAACACCGTCGACTCGAACCGTTCGGAACGGAATCGTTCGGAGCGGGCCCCAGATCAGCCGCAAGATCCAGGAGTCGACCGTGACGTTCTGCGCCTGCCGAGCGCCGGCTGGCGCACGGCGCCCGACCACGGGCGCTCGGAACCGCGCCCGTGCCCGCACGCCGGGGAACCGGCGCGGGCTCCACTGCGAATCACGGGCTGCGAGGAATGCCAGGCCGCAGGACGGGGCGATTGGGTTCACCTGCGGGTCTGCTTGGCCTGCGGGCACAACGGCTGCTGCGACAGCTCTCCGGGAGCCCATGCGTGGAAGCACGCACAGGACACCTGCCACGCGGTCGCGGCCGCGGTGGAGAGCCCTTGGGCGTGGTGCTACGTCGACGATGTCTTCCTCGTACCCGTCGAGAGCGAACCAGGCTCTCAGCCCCCTACTCCCCCGCTCTAGAAGATCGCCCCACCGCACGAGCCTCTACTTCATCGCCTGCCCTCTTCTCGACTGCCTCGATGATCTGCTCGGCGGTCACGAAGTCGCCGAGCGCCTCGGTGGGGAGAGTGACGCCGTGCGTCGTCTCAAAGCCGCTGACCAGCTGAATCACGTCCGACTATTCGCAGCTGAAGGAGTCCATCGCGGCCCAGGACTGGCTGCCCCCCCCATACGCGCCCGACCTCAACCCGGTCGAGGGCATCTGATCCCTTTGCGAAGCGGATTCCTGGCCAACGTCGCCTTCGCGGACCAGGGCCACCTCGTGCGGACGGTCAGGCGCGGCTTACGGGAGATCCAGTACCGACCTCAGCTCATCGACGGCTGCCTGGCCGCCACCGGGCTGACCACCGACATCGCGAGTTCAACCTAAGCGACAAAGCACTACCAGCCTTCGCAGGTTCGGAGCGCCGGCCTTCCCGCGGCCCGGCGCCGGTAAGCCGCGCACATCTCCTCCGGCGAGCGTCTGCCGGCCCCGCAACCAGGACACCCATGCCAGCGCCGCAACCAGGTCGTATGCGACATATACCAGCACAGCCGCAACGCGTTCATCGACCACTCAAAGAGGGTCGACTCCATCTGGTAGCAGCCCGGGAGGCGCTCGGCGTGCTACTTGACGTAGATCTCGTCGAGGGTGTCGATGACCCCCGCCGCGTTCAGGTGGTAGCGGAAGGGCAGGCCCTTGTCCGGGTGGGTGTCCAGCCACCCGGTCAGCTCGCTGGTGGAGATCGGCTTGCCCGTCACCGTGGAGGGCCCGAGGATCGGCGCCGTCGCGGTGATCTTGGCCGTCTCCGCGATCGGGATGTACGTCCACGCGCCCGACGGTTCGAAGCGCCCGGGGCAACCGTACGTGCCGTGTTGGACGATGAGAGTGGTCATACCGCCCTCGGGCGTGTAGCGGTGCACGGCGATCGTGTCGGGCGAGATCGGCATCCTGTGGTCGGCGCCGCAGGTCGGCGCGGGGGGCGGGGCTGGTGCGGGTGGATTCTTCGCCGCCGGGGTGGCCGTTGCCGAGGGCTTGGGCGCCGCGCCGGTCTTCGAAGGGGCCGGCACGGCGACCGTGGCGCCGGCGGTGGGCGGGGCCGAGGCGGCCGCGGTGGGCTTCGCGTCCGGCGCGGCCAGGTCGTCGCCGTTCTGACAGGCGGTGAGCGCCAGTACGCCGCACACCGCCAGGGCGGCCACGGCCACCTGCCTCCGAACCGCTCTCATGGTCTTCTCCCTCTCCCGGATTCCGCCGTCGCCGCACCGTAGCCGCCGCAATGCAGCCGGGGCGACGGCCGGACGCGGTTCGTCACCGGGCCGGGATCCCGTTGTTGCGGAGTACGGACCTCCGCCCCCGCCCCGCGGACGCCCGCGACCGCGGGGCGGTCGGGGGTCTCCCGGAGCCGTCGGTAGCGGCGGGGAACGCCGGCCACCTCAGGGAAGCTCGACCTGGCTCGCGCCATAGCTGATCATCCGATACGCACGCCCCGTCCCGGGTCCGCGAAGTACGCTCCTGGCAATGTCGAACCTGATGACGGAGGGCTCTCGTGGCGGAGCGGTTGATCGGTGGTCACTATCGGTTGCTCGACGTCATAGCCGCGGGAGGGTTCGGCGAGGTATGGCGGGCGTACGACGAGCGCTTGAGTGCCTTGGTTGCGATCAAGCGCATCAAGATCGACCCGCACACCTCCGCCGCAGAGCGGGCGGAGCTCATCGCGAGGGCGAAGCGCGAGGCGCGCAATGCCGCCGCGTTACGCGACGAGCCGAACGTGGTGGCCGTGTATGACGTGGTCACTGAGGACGGCCTGCCGTGGGTGGTGATGCGCCTCATTGATGGTGTGTCCCTGGCGCAGGAACTCAAGCGACGCACTCGCCTGGAACCGGAACGGGCCTCTGAGATCGCCCTCGGTGTACTGACGGCTCTCAGGGCCGCGCACCGGCTTGGCATCGTGCACCGGGACGTCAAACCGGCCAACATCATGCTGGCCGCCAACGGGCAGGTGCTGCTGACTGATTTCGGTATCGCCAAACACCGCGACGACACCTCGCTCACCTCCACCGGCATGGTTGTCGGCACCCTCGAGTACATGGCCCCCGAGCGCTTCGGCCCTGTCCCGGGCGCGGACAACCCGGCGGGAGACCTCTTCTCCCTTGGAGCGACATTGTTCGAGACGGTCGAGGGAACCTCACCGTTTCGTCGTATGTCGGCGGCGGCGATCATGGCGGCGGTAGCCTTTGAACCACATCCGCCATTGCGGAACGCGGGCCCGCTGACCGCGCTGATCGAACAACTGCTGACGAAGAAGCCCGAACACCGCCCTGATGCAAGTGCCGCGATCGCGGCACTTGGGGGGCTGTCAGCGACATCCACCCGCCGAGGGGAGAACACCAACCCGCCGACACAAGGCGGTTGCAGGGACGATGAAGAGTTCTACGACGTCATCCTCGACTCTGCCGGCAACAAACCGATCTGGGTCCTCAAGGTCGTACGCCAGCTGACCTCGCTCGGCATGAAGGAAGCCAAGGACCTTGTCGACAACACACCCAGGCCGATTCTGAAGGCGGTCAGCGCCGAAATCGCAGCCAAGGCCGACGCGGCTTTGAAGCGAGCCGGCGGCGCAGTGACAATACGGCGCAGGGGATGATCTGCGCGCCCTCGCTGGGAGGTTGTCCTGGGATCGACCGCAGTCAGCACCCGGCACGGAGTCGTTGTCTGCACCATGCGCGTCGTGGCCGGGCACCACCGGGTCATCGCCGACCGATCACCCGAGGTGCGGGGCAAGTTCGGGTGCGCACCCCCGCCCGGACTTCCTACGCGTCCCCGGGAGTGATGATGCGGCCGTCGCGCAGTTCCACTACGCGGTCGGCGAGTTCGATCAGGTTGGGGTCGTGGGTGGCGACGAGGATGGTGACGGCCTTGCTGCGGACCACCGCGCGCAATAGTTCCATGATCGAGCGACCGGTTTCCAGATCGAGTTGACCCGTGGGTTCGTCCGCGATGATCAGGTCGGGGTCGTTCGCCAGGGCACGGGCCACCGCGACGCGCTGCTGCTGGCCGCCGGAGAGTTCGCCGGGGCGTTGCTCGGCGTGATCCGCGAGGCCTACCAGGGCGAGCAGGGTCCGGGCGCGTTCCTCGCGCTCCTTGGCGGGGATGCGCCGCAGTCGCATCGGTACGCCGACGTTCTCGACGGCGGTGAGGACGGGGATCAGGCCGAAGGACTGGAAGACGAAGCCGATGCGGTCGCGGCGCAGTGCGAGCAGGCCCGGCTCGTCGAGGGCGGCCAGGTCGGTGCCGTCGAGGGTGATCCGGCCGCCGGTCGGACTGTCGAGGCCGCCGACGAGGTTCAGCAGGGTGGTCTTGCCCGAGCCCGACCGGCCCCTGAGGGCGACGAGTTCGCCGCGGCGGATGTCGAAGGACACGCCGCGCAGGGCGTGGACGGCCCGTGGTCCGCTGCCGAAGCTGTGGCGTACGTCGTCCACGACCACGATGGGCGTGTCGCCGTCCTTCCGCGGTGCGGTGACCGTCGTCGTGGTCTCCCGTTTGACCGTCATGATCTGCACTCCCCCGTTGAGTGGTGCGCGGTGCCCCCGCCCCAGCCTTCCGCGCATTCCGCCACTGCGGATTTCCGCTCACATTTGCGCACCTGTCACGCTATTCACGCAAGTCCCTTCCTCTCACCGCCCGAATCTGACAGCATCGTCCGCTATCCGGTACCGAAAGTCCGGATGGGGGAGGAACTGCACACGTGCTCGGCTTCGTCGTGCGCCGACTGCGCGGGCGATGGCCGCTCGGTGTCGCCGCACTGCTCACCGTATTGATCACCGCGACCGCCCTGACCGCGCTGACGGCCTTCACCCGTGGCGTGGGAGAGGAAGGGCTCCGGCGGACCCTGGCCGGCCCGGAACGACCCCGGACCACCGTCGTGGTCACCAGCGGCCGTCCCGCTTCCTCCCGCGCCAAGGACGACGAGTCCGTACGGAGCTTCGCGGACGAGGTGTTCGGGCGGTTTCCGGTGGCCTCCGAGAGCGTGGCCCTCAGCCGTTCGTACGGGCTCCCCGGCGCCGCCGCTTCCGGCCGCGACGCCGACCTGACCCTGCTCGCCGCGCTCGGCCACGAGCACGTACGGCTGCTCGCGGGCGAGTGGCCGCGGCCGGTCGCCGCCGCCGTCGCGGGCGGCACTCCGCCGCAAGTGGCCGTGCCCCGGGCGGCGCTGGCACGGCTCGGACTGGCAGAGTCCGCGCTGCCCGCGCCGGTCCGGCTGGACGACCGGTTCGGCGGCCCTCCGCTGACCGTGCTGGTCACCGGCGTGTACCGGGCCGCCGATCCGGACGCCGGGTACTGGCGGCTCGACCCGCTCGGCGGCCGGGAGATCCAGGCCGGCGCCTTCACCACCTACGGCCCGCTCATGGTGGACGACACCGCCTTCACGACGGGCGGCCTCCTCCAGGAGTACCGCGGCACGCTCCTCACCCCGGACCTCGGCACGATCCGTACCTCCGAGGCCGCCGCCGTCTCGACCGCCGCGAACACCGCTGGGATCTCCCTCCAGCGCACCACCTCACTCCGGACCTCCACCGAACTCCCCGCACTGCTGGCCGAGTTGCATTCCGGGTTGCTCGTGGCCCGGTCCGCGCTGCTGGCGGGTGCCCTCCAGCTCGGCGTCCTCTCGGCCGCCGCACTGCTCCTCGTGTCCCACCTCATGACGATCCGTCAAGAACCGGAGCGCGTCCTGCTCATCGCCCGCGGCGCCTCCCGCCGGCGCCTCGGCGCGCTGGGCGCGGCCGAGTCGCTGCTGCTCGCGCTGCCCGCGGCCGTCCTCGCACCGCTGCTCACACCGCCCCTGCTTCACCTGTTCGGCCGGGTCGGACCGCTCGGGCGGGTCCACTTGGAGATCCCGGACACCTGGCTGGTGTGGCCGGTCGCGGCCGGCTGCGCCCTGGCCTGTGTCCTGCTGACGACCCTGCCCTCCGTCCTGCGCGGTGCTTCGGCCGCCGTGCTGCGCCGCGCCGGTGGCAGGCAGGCCGTGGTGAGGGGCGCCGCCCGTTCCGGCCTGGACCTGGCCGTGGTGGCCCTCGCGGTACTCGGCTACCAGCAGCTGTCGTACCACCGGGGTTCGGACGCCCCGGGGGCCGGCGGTTCCACGGCCGGCGACCTGGGCGTGGAACCCGTGCTGGTCGCCGCGCCGTCCCTCGCCCTGGTCGCGGGGACGCTGCTGGTCCTGCGGCTGCTGCCGTTCGCGGCGAGGGCCGGGGGGCGGCTGGCGGCGCGCGGCCGGAGCCTCGGCCCGGCCCTCGTCGGCTGGCAGCTCGCCCGCAGGCCGGGCCGCGCCGCCGGGCCCGTGCTGCTGCTGGTCCTCGCCGTCTCCAGCGGCACCCTGGCCCTCGGCCAGCACACCGCGTGGTCCGCGTCCCAGCGCGACCAGGCCGACTTCGCGACCGCCGGCGGTCTGCGGATCTCCGGGAGCAGCATGTCCGCGATGGGGCAGGGCGGACGCTACGGGGCGCTGCCGGGCGGGGACCGGCTGATCCCGGTGGTCCGCGAGGAGCAGCAGCTGCCGGGCGGGGGCGTCGGCGACGTCGTGGCGCTGGACGCCGCCAAGGTGGGCGAACGGGTGCCGCTACGGGCCGATCTGCGGGGCGGCCACGGAATGCGCGAGCTGTTCACCCCGCTCGCCGCCGGCGCGGGAGCCACCGGCGCGGGGCCGGCCGGCACCCCCGCGGCCGGCCCGGGTATCGCCCTGCCCGGCTCGCCCCGCCGGATCGACCTCGACGTGACGGTACGGACCGCCGGTACGAGCTGGGCCACCGTGAGCCTGCTGCTGCGCGACCGGTTCGGGGCGACCCACGGGACGACGCCCGTCAGGCTGCCCACCAGCGGTGACGCCACCCTCCCGTTCGGCCTCGACACCCTGACCGACGCCCCGGTCGGTGCGGCGGCGGCGCCGTTGACGCTGGCGGGGATACGCCTCGCGTACGCCGGGGACGGCGGCCCCGCGGGCGACGGGAGCGAACTGGCCCTGCGCCGGATCACCGTCTCCGACGCCGCGGACGGCGCCGCCGTACCGGTCGCCGTGCCCCCCGCATCCTCCGGGCCCGGCCCGGGCGGCGCCGGGGGCTGGCGGTCGGCGCCCCCGCAGGAGCCCCGCTCCCCGCAGGCCGCCGTCGTCACCCCGGTCCCGGCGGGTTCCACGGACCTGCTGCGGCTGCGCTACCAAGGCGGCTTCGGCACCGAGAAGGGAGTGCACGCCCTGCTGTTCCCGGCGCCCGCCGCGCCGGCAGCCGCCTCCGTCCCGGCCGTCGCCACCACGCACTACCTGCGGTCCCTCGGCGCCTCCGTGGGCGATACGGTCCGCATCACGCTGGACGGGGCGACCGTCCCGGTGCGCATCACCGCCGCCGTGGACGCCCTCCCCGTGGTCGGACGGACGGCGCTCGCCGTCGACCTGCACACCCTCGGCCGGTTCCTGCTGGAGTCCGCCGGCCAGCAGCCGGCCCCGCCCACCGAGTGGTGGCTGCCCGCCGCCTCGACTGCCGACCCGGTCCCGGCCCGCGCGGCGGCCGCGCTGCGCGAGGGGGCCAGGACCGAACGCGTCCAGCTCCGCGAGGAGATCACCGCGGGCCTGCTGGACGACCCGCTGAGTGCCGGGCCGCAGAGCGCGCTGGCCGCCCTCGCCGTCGCCTGCGCGGTTCTGGCGGCCATCGGCTTCGCGACGTCCACCGCCGCCGAGCGGCGCGTACGCGGGCGGGAGTTCTCCGTCCTGCTCGCGCTCGGCACACCGCGCCGGTCGCTCGCCGGGGCATCCGCCGCCGAGGGCGGGGTGCTGATCGTCCTCGGGACCGCGGTCGGGACCGGGCTGGGTGTCGCCCTCGTCCATCTGATGGCGCCCCTGGTGGTGCTGACGCCCGCCGCACAACTGCCCTTCCCGCCCGTGCGGGTGGACATGCCGTTCTGGCAGACCCTGTTGACGGCCGCCGCGATCGCGGCCGTTCCCCTGTTGTCGGCCGCGTTCAGCGGCCCCCGGGGCCGCGACATCGCCGCCCGGCTGCGCCCCGTGGAGGAGATGTGACCACCCCGCCGCCGACCGTTCCGCCGCCGTCCGCCGCCACCCCGCGGTCCGGGCCGCGGCCCGCTCCGTGGGTCAGGACCCGGCTGCGGGCGGCGCCGGTGGCCACCGTGCTCGGCGCCGCGCTGGCGTTCGTCGCCGTCCTGCTGGCCGCCGCGCTGCCACGGGCCCAGGACCGGGGCGCCGACCAGGCCCTGAGGTCCTTCCTCCACCACAGCGGGCCGAGCGACACCAGCCTGCTGGCGACCGCGCCGCCCCCGGAGGCCGGGCAGAGTACCCAGGTCCTGGACGGAACACTGAAGGACCTGCTCGCCCCTACGGGCGGCAGCCTGCCCATCGACGCGGACGCGGTGATCCACGGCAGCCGGACCGTCAAGCGGCAGCCGCTGGTGAATCCGGAACTGTCCCGGCCGTCCGGCTTCCCGCCGAACATGGCCCTGCTGTACGTACGGCAGGCGCAGGCGCACGTGCGGCTGGTGGAGGGGCGCTGGCCGGGCGACGCCCCCGCCGCTGCCACCGGGGGCGCACCCGCGCAGGGCGCCCAGGACCCCGCCGGGTCCGCGCGGCCCTTGCAGATCGCGCTCTCGAAGCGCGCTGCCGAGACCCTCGGCGCCCGCCTCGGGTCGGTCCTGACGAGCGCGCCCCAGCTCCACGGCACGCCGTCCGTCGAGGTCGTCGGTCTGTACACGGTCCCCGACGAGACCGAGGACTTCTGGGCCGACCTGGGGTGCCTCGCCCGCGCCTGCGAGCACTACATCGGGGAGAACCTCTCCTGGGACGTCGACGCCTTCGTCGGCGCCGGGGACCTCGACCGGTTGGACAGCTGGGGCCGCACGGCCGTGGACTTCTGGCGGCTTCCGGTGGACATCGGCCGGCTGCAGGCCGACCGGCTCGACGCCACGGCCAGGGAGGTCGCCTCGTACGTCGCGGGGCCCACGGCGGCCGCACTCGCCCGTGAGAGCAACCGCGATCTGCTGCGCAGCACTTCGAGGCTGTCCGAGCTGTTCGAGCAGGCCCGCGTGCGCAGACAGGCCGCGGCTCCGCTCGCCGCGATCGGGCCCGCCGGGGTCGGCGGGGTCGCCTTCGTCGTGCTGTGCCTGGCCGGTGCGCTCGCCTCGGACCGCCGGGGCGCCGAGCTACGGTTGCTGCTGGCGCGGGGCGGCTCGCGGGTCGGCATCGTCGGGCGTCTCCTCGGGGAGGGCGCCGTCACGGTGCTCCCGGCGGCCGCGGCCGCCGCCGCACTGGCCGTACTGCTGCTGCCCACGCCCCGGCTCGCACCCGCTCTGCTCTCCGCCGCGGCCGTCGCTCTGCTGGCGCTGCTGGCCTTCCCGGTACGGGCGGCCGTCCTGCTGGCTCCGCCGCGCCCGGCCGCGCGGTGGCGCAGGCCCGTCGGCGAGCTGCTCGTGCTCACCGCCACGGGCGCCGCCGTGCTGGAGGTCCGCCGCCGCGGGATCTCCCCCGCCGGCAGCGACATGGACCCCCTGCTGGTCGCGGCTCCGCTGCTGCTCGCGCTGTGCGGCGGGCTGCTGCTGGCCCGGCTGCAGCCCGTGGTGACCGGTTGGCTCGCCCGGGCGGCCGGCCGCGGTTCCGGGCTCGTCGGCTTCCTCGGGCTGGCGCGGGCCGCCCGCGGCTCGGGGGCGAGCGGGGCGCGCGCCCGGGGCCGGGGCGGACCCTCCGTCCTGCCGCTCGTCGCCCTGCTCCTCGCCATCACCACCGGCGGATTCGGGGCCGCCGTGCTGCAGTCCGTGGACTCGGCCCGGCTGGAGGTGGCCCGGCTGACCGTCGGGGGCGACGCGGCGATCTCCGCGCCCGGGAACTCCCCGCTCCCGGACGGGCTCGCGAAGGCCGCGGGCGAGCTGCCGGGCGTACGGACGTCCGTGCCGCTGTGGATCGACCACGACTCCTTCGTCCTCGGCACCGCCCAGGGCACCACCCAGGTCACGCTGATCGTCGCCGAGCCCGCCGCCTACGCGGAGCTCTCCCGGACCCTCGGCTGCGGCGCCTTCGACCCCGCCCTGCTGGCCGGAGGCGGCGCGGGGTCCGCCGATGCCCCGGTGCCCGCCCTGTTCAGCGCCGACCTGGCGCGGCAGGCGGCGCCGGGCACGTACGTACTGCGGGCCGGCAGCGGCGGGGAGCTGCGGACGCGGGTCACGGGCGTGATCGACTGCACTCCCGCCCAGCCGGGTCCGGGCGGCGTGACCGTCGTCCTGCCCGCAGGCCCCGCGACGGCCTCGATCCACGGCGTCGACCGCCCGAACCGGTGGTTCGGCCTCGGCTCCCCAGCCGCGGACGGGCTGCGCGCGCTGGTTCGGGCCACGCGCCCGGCGGCCGGCGCGGCGGACGCGGCTGCGACCGCGGCGCCCGGCGCGGTGAGATATCCGACTGCCCAGGCGCTCCCGGTCGACGAGGCGTATCCGGTGCGCACCAGCGCGGAGGCCGTCGCCGAGCTGGCCGCCGATCCGCTCCAACGGTCGGCACAGCGCCTCTTCTGGGCCTCCGTCGCGGCGGCGGCCGGCTTCGCACTGCTGGCCGTACTGCTCACGCTGATGCGCAACGTCCCCGAACGTGCGGCGCTGCTGGCCCGGCTGCGCACCATGGGGCTGCGCCGCCGGCAGGGCGTGGCACTGATCCTCGCCGAGGCCCTGCCGCACACGCTGGCCGCGGCACTGGGCGGGGCTCTGGTGGCGGCGGCCGCGGTGGCCTTGCTGGGCCCGGCGATGGACCTGTCCACGCTGGTCGGCGCGAGCGTGCCGGCCGGGGTACGGCTCACCGCGCGGCCCGTGCTGATACCGGCTGCGGGCCTCGCCGCCCTGGTCGCTGCGGCCGTGCTCGTCGAGGCGGCGACATCCGGGCGACGGCAGATCACCACCGAGTTGAGAGCGGGAGACCAGCGTTGAACACCGAGCAGCCGACGTACGAGGAACTGCGCCGCAGGGCGACGGCCGCCGCGGAGCCCCGCACCGCCCCGGTGGACGCCGCGATCACCTGCGACCGTCTGGTCCGGATCTTCAGCACAGACGGCATCGAGGTCCAGGCCCTCCAGGGGCTGGAACTGACCGTCGCCCAAGGCGACCTGGTGGCCCTCGTCGGCGCCTCGGGCAGCGGCAAGTCCACCCTCCTTAACATCCTGGCGGGTTTGGACGTCCCGACGGCGGGCAGTGCGGCGGTCGCGGGGTACGACCTGCTGGAGCTGTCGGCGCGGGACCGGCTGCGTTACCGGCGGGAAGCGGTCGGTTTCGTCTTCCAGCAGACGGCCCGCAATCTGCTGCCGTTCCTGACGGCCGCCCAGAACGTGGCGCTGCCGATGCAGTTGAAGGGCGGCGGCTCCCGTCGCGGCGCGGCCGCACGCCACGCCGCCCGGGTCGCGGAGGTCCTGGACGCCCTCGGGATCGGCGACCTGGCCCACCGGCACCCGGCGCAACTGTCCGGCGGGCAGCAGCAGCGCGTCGCGATCGCCGTGGCGATGGCGAACGATCCCAAGGTGCTGCTGGCCGACGAGCCCACGGGCGAACTGGACTCGGAGACAGCCGCGGCGGTCTTCGAGACCTTCCGCACGGTGAACAAGGAGCTCGGCGTGACGGTGGTCATCGTGACGCACGACCCCATGGTGGCGGGCGAGGTCCGCCGCACGGTGGCGATCCGCGACGGCCGCACCAGCAGCGAGGTCCTGCGCAGCCTGGTCACCGACGAGCACGGCGAGGAATCGGTCAGCGAACGCGAGTACGTGGTCCTGGACCGCTCCGGGCGCGTCCAGCTCCCCCGGAAGTTCCTGGCGGCCCTGGGCATGGAGCACCGCGTGGCGGTCGACCTGGCCCCGGACCGCATCGAGCTCCGGCCGGACGGGAGTGAGGAGCTCTCTTACGGATCGTGAGCATGGTGGCGTACCACCGCGGAAGTGTCCGAGTACGCCGGATTGCGCCGTCCTGCCGGACGGATCGTTCAATCCCGGTCCACGAGGGGCGGAGCGGCCGTAGGGTCCTGCTGTGAACATAAATGGAGACCGCGGAGCCGAAAACGTGTACGAGGTCGGACCGCTGACGTACCGCCAGGGGTTCGTGTCCGTGTGGAAGGAGAACGGGGGATGCAGGGATGACGCGCTCATGCACGACCGCGTGGTTGTCGCGGTGTACACCGGCACTCCGGATCGCCGGGGTGAACAACTGTTCCGCGCTTGGGTGGACGCCGGGGAGCTTCCCTCGGTCCTCGGCCAGTGGGCGAACGTCCTGAGCTAGAGGGCGTTTTCAACCTCACCGGCGGACAGCATCCGCCTGTCGCGGTTCAGGAGCGGTGATGACTCGGTGGGCGGCCGCTCCGCTCAAGGACGGGACACCGTGGATCCGGCTGCGCGGGTACTCGTACGGAGACGGGCCGCCATCAACGATCGGGCCGACGCTGCGGGACGAGGCACGGGCTCGGCCGCCCTCTCCGCCGGCACCCCGCCCGGCGCTTCGCGACCCGGGTCGGGCCGGCCCGGGTGCTGCGGCTCTCCTGCGTGGTGGGAGCCGCAGCGGCTGCCGGCCGGCGGGGTCAGCTGTGGTCGTGGCCGTAGTACTGGTCGAGCCGGCCGCGGTAAGCGGCGTCGCCGCGGTGCTCCTCCTTGTCGTATTCGGGCGAATCCTTGATCTGGTCCTTGGTGAGGTTGAGGTGGATCTTCTCGTCGTTCATGTCGATGCGGGCGATGGCGCCGGCAGGGATCAGGACGTGCTTGCCGAAGATCCACGGTCCGGTGTCCACGACGATGTACGACGCGTCGACGTCCTCGGTGTGCTCGTCGACCTTGCCGATGTGGCCGTCACTGGCTTCGACCTTGAAACCGATCAGGCGGGTGCCCGGCGTGTAGTTCGTCGCGGGGTCGTAGCTCCACATGTCTGCACTCACGGAATGCTCCATCTTGCTGTGGGGACGGGGACGGGAAGAGCGCATCAACCCTGCCCGCCCAGCCAGCCCTGTTACCGGTCCTACGCCGGTCGCCACACAGCGCTCACCCCAACGGCCCTGTGATCGCCGAGTCGCGGCCGAGCGGAGGGCTGCGCAGCGTAACCCGAAACTGGTATCGCCGCAGGTCGGACGGCTGGCAGCGCGGATTCAGGGCGCCCCCGCGCGCCGCGGGTTTCGGCTCGTCATACGGTCACCGTGCCGTGGGCTGCCTCCGGCTACTCCGTGCGACGTGGCTTGTGCCGGCTGGTACGGAAGTTCACCTGGAAGGGGAGATCGCTGTGGCCCGTGGATTGCCGGGCTCGGGTCAGCGGGCCGTCGCACAGCGCCTGGAGGACCTCGGCCGGGTTGGTGTCCGGGGCGAGAGTGGCGTCGAGGTGCGCTTCCGGGTGGCGAGCCGTTCCGAGCATGTGCGCCGTGGCTTGGCCGATGCCGGCCTGGCCGCGTGCGTCTGCGGCCAAGGCGTCACCGAGGGCGCGCTCGTTCAGTTCCACCCCGTCCGCGGGTGCCGACGGTCGTCCCAGTCGGAGCCGCCCCGGGTGGGTCCGGCGGAGTTGGGCCAGCAGCCACCACAGGGCCAGCACGGCGATGACGACCAGGACGGCGATGGCGACGGGCCACCACCAGCCCTGGTCCGTCCAGCGGGTACGGGTGCCGTCGCTGATGACGACGGCTCCGGGGGTGGTCAACGGCCAGCCGTCGGGGGGCGTGAGGTTCCGGCGCTCGTAGAGGTTGAAGCCGCCCGCGAGGACCACGAGCCCTGAACCGAGCAGGACCAGGCCTGCCAGGCCCAGAAGGATCCGGTTGATCACCGATTGCCTCTTCATGGGAGCCGTCCTGTGCTGTGTCGTCGGCGGGGGTGTCCGGCACGTCACTTCCGGGAGGGACGTGCCCGGACGGAGATGCGGTGGGGAGGGCGGGCCAGGGCGAGCCGGTCGAGCTGTTCCCGAAGGGCACTCGACACATCGGCCCTGACCTCGTCCGGATCACGGAACCGTACGTCCGCTCGGGCTGCGAGGCGGCGTCTGCCGAGGTGGATCGTGGCACGGCTGACGCCGGGGACGCGCAGAGCGGCGTCGCGGAGGAAGAGGGTCGCGGCTCCGCGGTCGAGTACGGCGCGCACGTCGGTGTCGGAAGTCTTGAGCGGCAGCCGGCGGCGCAGGCCCGGGGTGAGGGCCAGCACGATGAGCCAGAGCCCGAGCAGGGCGACGACGATTGCGCCGATCCGTACCCAGACGTCGTCGAGAGGGCGGGTGGCGAGCTCATGAGCGAGGCTCGTGCGCCAGGCCGCGGCGGACCGGCCGACGCGGACCCTGACGACGTCCACCAACAGCAGCACGGCGGCGGCCGCGACGACCAACGCGATCAACGCGGCGGGGATCCGGCGGGCGGACCACGGTCGGTGCCCGCGGACGACACCGTCTCCTGGCTGCCCGGGTCCGGGGGTGTGCCCGGCCGGTCGCCCGACCGCGCCTGAGGCGCCGCCATCGGCTGTGCCCGACTGCTCCGTCCGAACCGGCTGATCGAGGTCCCGCTTCATGCCGGCTCTCCTTCCGAGGGGAGATGCCGCTTCCGGCCGCTCACTGCACACGGCCTTGCCGAGGGCCGCCGGAGGCGACGAGTTGCTCGATGACCACAGAGACCTCGGTGACCTTCATCCCGGTCAGTCGGCTGACCTTCTCGCCGACGTATTGCTGCACGCGGCGAGAGGCGGTCGCGAGGTCCGTGGGATAGGGCAGGTTCATGGAGAGGCTCAGTCGCACCGTGCCGTTCCCGGTGGTGACGGAGGCGCTCGGAGTACCCGGACTGCCGCGCTCGGGTGACGCCGCCGCTCCCCCGGCCAGCGCCTCCCGGGCGGCCCGGGCCGCGATGCGGGCCACGACCTTGTCCGGGATGACCGTGGCGCCGCGTTCCGCCGGGGGCACCGCCGCCACGGGTGAGGCGTCGGCCGATCCTGCGGACGGGCCGGTGACGGGATGCGAGGTCATTGCCGATCCCGGCGACGGAAGTCTGACGTCCGTACGTCACCTTGTGCCATCAGGCCGAGCCCCAGGCCGACCGCGCCGAGGACCAGCACCAGGAGGAAGGCCCAGAATCCGCCGAAGAATGCGGCGAATCCCAGAGCCATGCCGGCCAGCAGGCCCACTGCCGCTGCGCTCATCTCACTCACCTGCTCTTTCGCAACAATCTGCTTGTGCCGTGTCGGGATCGCTTCGCTCGCACTTCGCTCGCGGATCGCGACCGGGGCATTGGCGCGCGGATCGCGTGTGGGTCACTGCACGCGCGTCGCCGTGCCGTCCAGGTCCTCGTCGTCTTCCTCGTCGGGCAGGTGGACGTCATCGACGGTGATGTTCACTTCGACGACTTCCAGGCCGGTCATGCGTTCCACGGCCGAGATGACGTTGCGGCGGACCTCGCCGGCGAGGTCCACGATGGCCACCCCGTACTCCACGACGACGTCGAGGTCGACGGCCGTCTGCCGTTCACCCACTTCCACCTTCACGCCACGGCTGACGCTCCTGCGTCCGCCGGGAACCATGTCCTTCACGGCGCCGATGGTGCGGGCCATACCCGCGCCGAGACTGTGGATGCCGGGAATCTCGCGGGTTGCCATACCCACGATCTTCTCGACCACGCTGTCCGAGATGGTCGTCCGGCCCCGGGAGTGGGGCGCGGTGCCGGCGCCGACCTGACCGGTCGGAGCAGGGCTCGACGCGGGCTCCGCCCCGCCGGGGGTGGGGTTGATGGTGTCCGACATGAGGAACCTCCCCAGGTGTCCCGTCCGGGCACCGGTGTGGTGCCCTCCACTGTTTGGACACACGGCACACGCATCCCTCACGCCGTATGTGCCTCGAAAGCCGCTTATGATCGGAAATAGGCAGAAGATCACACAAGCCCTTCGCGCTGGAGAGGGCGATGCGCCAGAAGTCCCGACCCCGGCAGATGTCCCGACCCCGGCCCCCGCGACACCCGCGCGGGCCCGAACTCCCCTCGCGGCCCACAACACAGCCGGAGGGCGCAGTCACAGCAGGGCAGAGGCGTACGCCAGGGCAAGATGTCCACGGGGACCTTCCGGACGCCCTGCTGACCGTACGGGCCGGGGAAGGCGACGACGATGCGTTCGCGGCTCTGGTCCGCCGGCACGGCAGCCGCCTGCTCGCCCTCGCGCAGCGCCTGCTCGGCAACCCGATGGATGCCGAGGACGCCGTGCAGGACGCCTTCATCAGCGCTTGGCGACAGCTGCCGGAATTCCACCGGGATGCCTCTTTCGGCACGTGGATGTACCGCATCGTCACCAACCGGTGTCTGAACATGCAACGTCTGCCGCGCCTGCTGCCCCTGGACACGCTTCCCGAACCTGCTACCGCCGACCCCGGCAGCTCACCGCCACGAGTCGCCGAGTCGCACGCCGCCGCAGCCGCCCTGTCACGCGCTCTCTGGGAACTCGGCCCGGAGCTGCGGGCGTGCTGGATCCTGCGGGAGCTGCACGGCCTGACCTACGCCGATATCGCACACGTGGTGGGCTGCAGCGAACAGACAGTGCGCGGCCGACTCTTCCGCGCACGACGCGCCTTGACGGAGGCGATGCGCCCATGGCACTAGACGACCCGCACCCGCGCCCTACCCCTGACGACACCCCCGCTCGCCCGGACCGCCCCGGATCGGGGAGCCGCCCGGAAACAGACGCCGGGCTGGACTTCGGCAGTGAACGTCTTCCCTGCGGGCGCCCACTCGCCCGTGTCTGGGAACAGGCCCGCGCTCCCGCCACAGCCGCGATCGACCCGCACACCACCGGCTGCGCCTTCTGCCGAGAGGCCATCGAGGGGCTGGCAGCCCTGGACCGCGCCACTCGCGCCCTGCGTGCCGAGGATCGCCCTGACGACCACAGCCTCGCCGATCGGATCATCAGCGCCGTGCGCGCGGAGACACGGCTGGGCGCCATGCTGCTGCTCGACGACCCCGACCGGAATCGGCGCATCGCCGAGAGCACTGCCGCGAAGGTGCTGCGGCGGGCAGCCGACAGCATCCCCGGGGCCCGGGCCGCCAGCTGCCGTCTCTCGCCCGTGCAGGAGGGCGACACCTGGCACACCGTCTCCATGACGATCGCCGCCGCCCTCGACGATCCCTTGCCGCAGCTGGCCGAAGAGGTCCGCGGAGCGGTGCTGGGTGCGGCACACCACATGCTCGGCCTCGCCGTCGCTGCCGTTGACCTGACCATCAACGCCGTACTGGAACCGCCCGCGCCGGCGGTGGACGACAACCCGTGAAGAGGCCGCGAGGTACTCGTCGCTGACAGCACGTCGAGGAGATGGGCACCGAGCGGGTGGTCATGCGGATGGCCGGCTCGGCCTCCAGCGGGAGATCGATGACGGCGAAGCGGTCGGCGCACTCGCCCTTACGACAGCGCCGTCCTCACCAGCCGTGCCCGCCCTCCACCGCCGAGGCGCGCGAACTGCTCCTCGCTGCGCCCTGCCGTGCGCGCGGGCACGCCGTGCCGACCTGGGAGCGGCTGCGTCGATGAGCTCCGGCAGCAGACGAGTGGGAGTGGAGGGTCGGGGGACCGGGGTGATCAGGTGTTGTTACGACTGCTTGATCGCAGAGATGTCGAACTCCAGGACGACCTTGTCGCCGACCAGCACGCCGCCGCCTTCCAAGGCCGCGTTCCAGGTCACGCCGAACTCCTTGCGGGAGATGGTCGCCGTTCCTTCCAGGCCGACACGCAGGTTGCCGTAGGGGTCGACGGCGTTGCCGGTGTACTCGAAGTCGATGGTGACGGGCTTGGTGGTGTCCTTGACGGTCAGGTCGCCGGTGACCCGGTAGTCGGTGTCGGACTTCTGCTCGACCTTGGTGGTGCGGAAGGTGATGTCGGGGAAGCTGGGCGCGTCGAGGAAGTCGTTGGTGCGCAGGTGCTGGTCGCGCTGCTCGACGCCGGTGTCGATGCTCGCGGTCTTGATCACGATCTGGCCGCTCGAATTGGCGGGGGTCTCACCGTCCAGGTGCGCGGTGCCCTCGAACTGGTGGAAGGCGCCGCGGACCTTGGTAACCATGGCGTGGCGGGCGACGAAGCCGATGCGGGTGTGGGCGGGGTCGAGGACGTAGTCCCCAGTGAGCTCCGAGGTTTCGACAGTCATGGTGATGTGCCTCCGTTGGGTTCGGGTCCCGGCGTGACACGCCTGGGGCATGCCGGGCCAACGCTAGGACGTAGCCGGTCCCTGACGTCGCCAAACGCCCGGTGCGGCGGTCAAGTGCACCCGGAGCGGTGACCCGCCGGCCCGTGTCAGGCCCGAGGTGTCAACGGTTCGGGCCTCGCATCTGCTCCCGGCGCCCGCCGCCCGGCGCCGCGGGCTGGGGCACGTCTGGAAGGGCATCGACGCTGAGCGATGGAAGAGTTCAGCTGTCAGGGGCCAGCCGCCGGTTGGTGCCAGACCGGTTGATGTCCAGCTCCAGCAGCGCAGTGAGGGCGGTGCCGCTGTTCCAGAAGCCAAGCAGGTCCACGTCGACGAGGACCAGGTCGTGGCGGGCGGCAAAGGCTCGGGCCTGCTTGGTGAACTTGCATGAGGCGACGAAGAGCGGAATGTCCGCTCCATGTTCGCTGCGCGCGGTGCCGTTGAACTTCTGCAGGTCCGGGCTTCCGACAGTGCGGTGTTTCGCGTAGCGCTTGCACTGCACCACCAGCTTCCGGCCGTCCGGCAGCCTGCCGATCACGTCGGCGCCCAGATCGTTCGCCGCACCCACACGGCGCACGTCGACGCATCCGTCGCGGCGGCACAGTTCCGCGACGTACTCCTCGAACTGCAGCGGATCCATCGCCCAGACCGCCTCCATCGACCGGACGGCCTGGATCCTTGCCTGTTCTGCCAGTCGTGCCTTCTCCGCTGCGGCTTCCCGGCGCCCAGAGCGCACCAGAACCCCCATCAGAGCCGCCGCGCCGATGACGGCTGACAACACCAGTACCACCGTGCCCATCCCCACGCTCTCCCCTCCCGCAGTCAGCTGTCGGCCGGCTTGTACAGCTCCCCAGCCGGGGCGTCCTCCATCCCGTGTGCGGAGAAGGGATTGTTCTCATCGAACGTTGACCGTCAGCCGGCGAGAGCGAAGACGAGCGCACGTCCGTCATGCCGATTCAGCCTCGCCCGACTCCGAGGAAGCCGGGCTGGAAGATCTCCTGGCAGCCGTTTCGGGTTGATGCGTCACGACTCGGCCTTCGGTGAGGAAACCCGGCACGCACCAGCCGCAAGGGGGCGGCAGCGAGGCGGCGCGACCAGGCCGGCTCGGCTGACGCGGCTGGTGTTGCCGTTCCGGTGACCGGACGGGGCGCAGGCGCCGGCTGGGGGCGGTCGGCTGAGAAGGCGACCTCGGTCAGGGGATCACTGTCGGCCCGCACCACGGCCAATTCCTTGATCAGCGCTGCGACGGACGGGCCCGTTCGGGGGCTTGGCGAGGCACGGGGCGACGACCTCAAGGCATTGCGGCAGGCGGGTGATGTCCGGTTCGGCATACGCGGTGGGGAAGTTGAGCACCTGGGCGACCCCTGTACCGAAAGGCCCATGCCGGTGGCTCGGTACCGCCTCACTTGCCGAGGATCGGTCAGCTGCAGCCCGTCCACCGGGCTCCCCCTCGCCGTATGTCACGCCGCTCGGCGCGATGACAACACCGCCGCGCCCGCATGTGCAGCAGTACGCCCGGGACCGCCCTGCCATCGGCGTGATCTCCCGGGCCGCGCCTCCTTCCCCTGGAACACCCGCGGCTCGCTCCAGTGGCCCAGGAGAAGCATCACGTACGCGGAGTACGTGCTTGGGGGCGCGCCAGTGCCTGGGTGGCCAGCGGGGCTCACAGCCGGTGCTCGCCCGAGGCGGATCAGCCGGGCCTGGCTGCCGGTGGGCGGTGGGAGGAAATGACAGAGCCCGGCCGGGGTGACTGGGGACCGGCCGGGCTCTGCGTGCGTGGGGTGCCGCTCTGTTCTAGAGCTCTTCGTCGCGCAGGTCTCGCTCTCCGTGGAGCGGGTGGTCCTCGCGGCGCCGCTTGATCTCCTCGGGGCTCTTGCCGCGGGACGGCTGGCCGGGCTGAGGGTGGACGGGGTCCTGACCGGGCCGCTGCGGGCGCTGCTGCTCCTCGCGGCCCTTGCCCGGCTCCTGGCGCTTGTCCTGCATACCGCCCATGACGGCGACTCCTCTTGATGCGGGGATGAAGGATTCCTCGTCCCCACGCTCGCACGAAGCGTTACGATCCGCACTATTTCGGTTACGGAACGTGGCGCAGGGGGTTAATGCTCGTGACAGGGGCGGTGGCGTCGGAAAGCGGACCAGGTGTCCGGTGACAAGGGTGAGCATGCTCCCCGCCCGCCTGCTGTCAGGCGTGTACCGCCATGCTGGGGCCCAAGCCGCGCAATGGCCGCACCGAGGTCGCTTTCGTCCTGACCGCCGACATCCTGCCAGGCCCCGGCTCCTACCCCCCGGCGCCAGGGGTCGTCGTCGCTCCCGGGCTCAGCCATCCTTGCGGCCTCGGTTCATGACGGAACGGTCACGCGCCGCCACATCAGGCGCCCCGCTTCGTTGAACCCGGGCATGGAGCAGAGAATCGTTTTGCCTCCGGAGCGAGCCGGATTCGCCCGGCTGGCCGAGGAGTTCTGGCAAGTGTCCGACACCCCGATCTACGACGCCGTCGAGCGCCAGTGGCTCGCCGAGGGCCGGGACGTGCCCCGCCGTCCGGGACCAACACGGGGTGCCCGGATTCCGGTGAACGCTGGAGACCTGTTCAACCGCGCCTGAAGCTGACCCTCACGGTGGACGCCGTCGGGGCAACGACCTCGGTCCGTCGGTCGACGCCGCCTGGAGCGCGGTGGCGGGCTTCGGCGTGGAGCCCAGCGCAGACGTATCCCGCCTCGTTGCGGCGGGCGGGCACGGCCCCTACGCGGCTCTCCGCGAATGCGCCACGGAGAGGTCGCTTTTCCTGGCTGTGCCCGGAAAGCTCTGGCAGCGCAACGTGCCCCTTTCTGGGCAACCGCGCCCAAGCCGCCCTCTTGGCCCGCGACCCCGGCCTCCCCTGCCACGTGCAAGGCGGCCATCGATTCTCATGCCCCCTTGCAGACGGCAGTTGCCGGCGCGGCGCCCGGCCCATGCCCGTCGGTCTCGGGCGGCTGCCGTAGCAGCGGTGTCCGGTACAGGGGGAACGGCGGGTGACCGACCGGCTCGGCCGTGCCGCCGTCGACAGCCGCGCACGGGCGGCACGGCATACCGCGTCCCGTCACGCGGTGCACGTGCGATTCCAGAGCAACCACCCACCGCACTCAGTGGGAACCAAGGGCGCCTGAGAGGCGGCAGCGGCAAGCAACTCGTTCGCCAGCGACGCGGCAGCGCATCCCGCTAGTGTGGCGGAACTCACTGCCGCTGGGGGGCAGGTGGTCGATCGTGACCACTTGGGTGTGATGACACCTGGCCGAGCTCTGCCCTGCGGCGGCGTATCCGGAGGACGACCGGCATCGTCGCCTGGCGTCTTGACATGCAGAGGAGCAGCGTGCAAAGGCCGCTTCCCCAGGGGATCGAATACCTGATCGAGCAGTTCGATACGTTCGCCGGAAACCGGAGCGCGAGCCGACGGTTACCGGTGATGCTGCTGAAGCGGGATCCGGCTCCGCCCGGGACCACGCAGGCATCCACCGGCCGCACCGTCATTCTGGGCTACCGAGACCGTCTGTGCGAGGAGGATCTCGGCCGTACGGTCGACCTCGTCCCGCACGCCCTGATCGAGGACGGTGACGCCGCCGCGCGCGCCGCCGGCCCCGGCGGCGTGACCGACCAGCACGTCGCCCTGCTGGACGCCATCGTCGAGCAGTTGGAGGGCACCATGCCCCCGGGCGCAGGCGAACTGAAGCTGCCGCGATTCCACACCTGCCGTGCCGCCCTGGACGTGCCGGTCGGCGCCGGTTCCATGGCAACCAAACGCCGCCGGCTGCGCGACGAGCTGTACCTCCAGCTCCTGCTCCGGCGCCCCTTCCTGGGCACACTGGCGCGACTGGCCGGAGCCACCGGGGACAACTTCCTGGTCAACATCTGGCTCTCCCTGTTCCAGCTTCTGGTCGTCGGGCTGCCCCGCCGCGTGTACGGGCTGTGGCTCAGCAGACGCCGCAGCCTGCGCTGGGTCGGCTCGCGGCGTCCCAAGGGCGCGAACTTCCTCCGGATGGCGCTGACCATCACCCCCTCCGGCATCGCCCGCGGCAACCACGCCCTGGTCCAGCGGATGCTGCTCATGGCCCTGCTCAACGACCTGTCCAAGGCCGCCTCGCCGTCCCGGCTCTGGATCCACCGGCCCCGCCGGCGCTGGCCCTTCGTCCTGCTGCTTCCCGAGGTCGGCGAGGAAGGCACTCCGGTCCGTCAGCTGCTGGACACCTACGCGGACATCGTCCGTACCGAGCCGCCCGCGCCCCTGATGGTCCTCGGTGCGCTGCAAGGTGAGCCGCCGTCCTACGCGCAGACCGTCCCGGCCGACGTCCGAAGCGTGACCGGGCTGGCCGACCGAGTCCACAGCCTGTACACCAGGGGCTCGGCCTCGGCCGTGTACGTCGTCCCGCTGTCCGCGAGCGATGACGACGGGCCGGCCGACCGGTGGGTGGAGACCAACCCGCAGGTCACCGTACGGGCGAGCGGCCGGGGGGATTACGCCCGGGCCCTGGCGGCCCCGGTGGTGGTCTGCGTCCTGGTGACCGGAGGCCTGTACTTCGTCGAGCGCGATACCGGACCGTCACCCTCGTGCCACAAGGTCAGTTCGGGGGAGATCGTCGGGGTCACCGACGGACGCGAGTGCCACCTGGGCGTCCCCGGCCGGGACAACGAACTGCTCGCCCTGGAAGCCGTCGCGGCGGAGCAGAACCGCGACGCCGTCACGAGCGGGCGCCCGTACCGGACAGTGGTGTTCTTCGCCCCGCTCACCGCCGAGCCCGGCGACTCCACCCCGGTCAGCATCCAGAGCCTGCGCGGCACGCTGGCGGCCCAGAACCAGGTCAACAGCCGTGAGGGCGACATCGTCCAGATACGTCTGCTGATCGCCAACGCGGGAAAGTACTTCGCCTACGGATCCCAGAACGGCCAGGGACCGGATGTCGCGCGGGAGATCATCGAGCGGAAGGACCGGGACAGGATCGCTGCCGTGGTGGGCATCACCCAAAGCCGCCCGTCCTCCTTCGCCGCGGTCGGGGAGATCTCGGCCGCAAGCATTCCCGTGATCGGCAACTCCGTCACCGGCAGCAGGATGGTGGACGAGCGCGCCCCCTCCTACTACTTCCAGGTGTCCCCCTCGAACGACCGCATAGCCGAGGTGATGGCCGAGTTCGCCGCGTACTCGGAGCAGATCGGTGAGCTCACGACGAGCAAGGACGGCAGGACGGCCGTGGTGGTCTACGACCCCGACGACGAGTTCTTCAGCGCCGACCTCCAGCGCAAGTTCACCGAGCACTACAAGGGGGGCAAGGTGGTCAACGTCCCCTACTACGAGAACCGCAACGGACAGATCGTCTCGGAAGTGGCGCGCGACATCTGCGCCGAGATCCGAGCCTCAGGTGGATACATCCTGTACGCGGGCCGCTCGGGCGAGATGCCGGAACTCTTCGACGCCCTGCAGGCAAGCGCGGACTGCCGGAAGGCGGACGGGAAGCCGGTTGCCGTCTTCTCCGAAAGCACAGCCGCGACGTACATGCAGGATCCGGGAGACATGCTCCAGAAGCACTCCGTGCTGAAGCCCTACTACGTGATGCTCAACAACTCCACGGGCACGGTGAGCCCCGACAGCCCGTACTCCGAATTCACGGTCCGCTTCCGGAGCGTCTTCAAGGACGGCTCGGTGCCGGAAGGGAACGCGGCAGGGGCCTACGACGCGCTCCGGGTGGCCTCCGAAGTGATCAACTCGGTTTACGCGCAGTACAAGACACCACAGAACAGCAGCGCACCGTTCCAGCCGACGGACGTGTACGCGCGCCTGTCGAACCCGGGCGTCCAGAACTTCTCGGGCGCATCGGGCCTCCTGTCTCTTGACAGCCGCCACAAGTATCCGCCGAACAAAGCCGTCTACGTCCTGGAGTCACACACGGACAAGAGCGTGACGACATGGATGGCGTGCGGCCTCCTGCCTGACCAGCCACCGGGCCTCGACAACCCTGCCACCTGGGGCAGCCGCGGCAAGGCCCGCCCCTGCCCCTCCGCGTAGGGACCTCGTGCCCCGAGTCCGGTGGCGTGCCGTACTCGGGGTCGGACCGCGCAATTCAGCGCCGCCCCCTCCGGCGATGGCCCCGAGCCACCTCTGGCCGGCCGCCGCACGGCCAGGGGCGTGGGCAGCGGGGCCTCACCTGGACGGCCCATACGCCGGGCAGCCAGCGGACGTGCGTGGCACGGCGGCAGAGCGGGGTCCAGGCACCGCGGAACCTGACCGCCGGCCGGCACCGGCACCGGCACCGGCACCGGGGACACGCTGGTCTGCCACTCGGGTGAGCTGCGGAGCTTCGCTGCCTGGGGGCGATCTGTTCGGGGAAGCCAGTACCTCATGGGTGACTACGACACATCGATCACTGTGGCGGTTCCCGCGGCCACGCTCTTCAGCTACCTCGCCGACGTGCGAAACCTGCCCGCCTACATGCCGCGCCTGACCTCCGCGAAACCGCATGACGGTGACCGCGTCACCGTCACCGCCCACATCGAGCCGCCCGGTGAACCGGAACAGGACGTCACGAGCGAAGCCTGGATTCACGTCCTCGAGGAGGGAAAGTCGCTGGAATGGGGCGCACCAGGCCCGCACGACTACCGCGGCAAGCTGCACGTATCCCCTGGCGACGACGCCCACCACGCACGGCTCTCCGTGGAACTGCACACTGAGCAGGTTGAAGGCGCACAGGTCGACCACGGCCTGGTCGAAGCCCTCGAAGGGATCAAGTCAGCCGTCGAGGCAGCGGAAGCTGCACGATAGCCACGTCCAAGGTGCGATTGCGCAGCTCCCGAGCGCCTGGCCGCCGACGACGGCGGAGCTAGGTTCCGAGATGCGTGATGCCGGCATGTGGGCGACGGTGGAGGCTACGCCGTCGGATCCCAAGGAGCACCATGATCGTCAAGATGCTGCACGACAAAGGCCTGCGGAGCGAACACGCGTACACCGTCGCCTGCCTGACCATCGGACTGTCCATCGCCTCATGGGCGACGTCGATGAAGGTGGAACCGGCGGGCATCGACCGGGCGGACCGGTGGGGGATCTTCACCGCGACCTGGCCCGCGACCTGGTTCGGCCTCGGGCTGGCACTCGCCCAATACGAAGAGGCCGAAGTCCTGCACAAAGAGGTCTAGTCACGGTCCAGGGCCCGACCGCCCCCCCATGTGGAGCAGATCGGGCCCTGGTCAGTTACGGAAGCAACCGGCAGAACCTCGTCACCCGCTCGGTGGGGCGGTGCGGGAGGTGAGGGCCTCGGCCGGTCACGCGGCGGCTTCACCCGAGGCCGCTGACGAATGCCAGATGCTTCGCGTCGACGCGCTCGCACGGTTTGCCCGACAGCGGATACCGCCAGGTTGGCCGGGAGCGTCTCGGGCAGAGTGAGCGTGTCGAGCAGTTGCTCCGCGGGGCCGGCTGCGGCCTTCGCCGCCTCGGCGAGCCCGGCCTTGATGTATGGTGCGTTCTCCTCGGACTCCCGGGTGCGACCGGTAACACTGCTCGTGCTCGGCCTCCCGTGTGCCAGGCCGAACCCTCTCCACGCATCCGCAGTTCGGGAACACCCGGCGTTGCGGTCCGGGTGCCACAACGCCACCAGCTGCGGATACGCCTTGGCCAACGGCACCGGGAACGGGCAGGGTACCGGCTGTTCGCGACGGCGCACGTCAGCTCCTACGGTCACGTGATCAAGAGGCAGAGCCAGCCGACCGCATACGGCGGTCCGGTGTCGTTGTGGCGGGTGACCGTGATGATCGCAGGCGCGGGCGGAGCCGGAGGTGGCGTGCATCCCGCGTCCTGCTGCCGCACGCACGGCGGCCCTAAACCAGGATCTGCTGCCGGACAGAATCCGCACTCGATCACGAAGGTTCAAGAAGTTAAACAGGCAACTACTTTGCCGGTTCCGACACTTGATGCCCATTTTCTGTCGGAATCCGTCTTGCTACGACAAAGCCGGTGACGGATTGGAACCACACCCCTACGGTATGCGTCTGCGTGCACCTGTCATGCACCTCCGTTGGTGCGCGCTCCACGCCACAGAATGGGAAGCCTATGTCCCGTCCCGTGCCCGCATACCGCTCCCGGCGGCCGCTGCGCACCGCAGCGGCCGCCATGCTGACCGCCCTCGCGCTGACCGCCGCGGGAGGCGTCACCACCACGTCGGCGGCCTCGAAACCGGCCCCCGAAGGGGCCGCCGCCGCGTCGACCCTGGTGAAGACCGCCCAGAACGTGACCGACCCCGGCCGGATCCCGCTGGACCACGGCTCCACCGTCAACTGGGCCGTCAGTTACGCCAACTCCGCTCCCGGAGCCCCGGCGCCCGCCGTCGTCACCGACCCCATCGCCGGCGCCGGTACCGCGCAGACGTACGTCCCCGGCTCCCTGAAGGTGCCTCCGGGCTGGACTCCCGCCTGGTCCACCGACGGGACGACCTTCGTCGCCGACGACCCCGGATCCGCGACCCGCGCCGTGCGCGCGAGCCACCCCGCGGCCCGCCCCGGCGGAACCGCCCTCGCCACCAACCTCCTGCCGCCGGTGCGGCCCACCGCCCAGTCCACCGGCGGCGACGGATTCACCCCCGTGCTGCACCGCACCGACAGCGGTGACGTCGAGGCGTGGAACATGTACCACCACACCGGTCCCGCCGCGCCGCAAGCCGTGTGCAGCAACCTGTCGACCGGGCAGCCCTGTACGGGCGGCCCGTGGCCCCGCCCCCTCAACACCACCCCGGGTCCCCTCGGCTCCGGGAACACCGGGAACATCAGCAGCACCCTGACGCCCCAGTACGTTCTCGACCCCGGCCGGCCAGGCGTGCTCTACTACCCGGCGGTGACCGCGGCAGCGCTCGGCGTCGGCTGTCTGGACCTCGGGGCCCGTGCCAACTGCGGCTTCTTCGCCCTGCGGGCCACCGGCGGCACCCCGTCCAGCGCCAACGGCATGGCCGGTCTCGTCGCCGAGGCCGGGAACCTGTACGGCGTCGCCAGCACGGGCCAGGTGCTCTGCCTGGAGATCGCCAGCCGCACGCCCTGCGCCGGACAGCCGTACGCCCCCGTCGTCCGGCCCAACCACGACCTGCCCGGCGGGACCGGGTCGCTCTACCTCGGCGGTATGACCACGGCCGGCGGCAAGGTCTTCGCCTCCTCATCGCCGCAGAGCAGCGGGTCCACCCTCGCCGCCGCGCCCGCCCTGGGCTGCTTCGACCCGGCCACGGCCACGATCTGCGCCGGCTGGGACACCGCGCATCCGGCCGGCCCAGGTGCCACGCACTACACGTACAACGCGTTCACCTCCTACACCGCCTCCGGTGCGGCGGGCGGCGTGTGCACCGCGGCCACCAACGGCGGATCGCCGCTGACCACGTGCTACGGGATCGACGGCGCGCCCCTCGCCGCACCGGCCACCGGTCTCGGCGCGGTGGGCAACGGCGTCCTCGTCTTCAATCCCGAAGTCGTCGCCACGGCCACCGACACCCGCAGCTACTTCCCCGTCTGGGGCGGGCCCGTCCCAGGGGCGACCCTGTGCTACAGCTGGACCACGGCGCAGCCGTGCGCCGGGTTCCCGGCCACCGCCACCCACCCGGGCGTGGGCGGCGGAGCGACCCGCGACTACGGCTACACCTACGACGCCACGACCCGCTGCCTGATCGCCCTCGGAGACGCGGGCATCCTCTTCTCCGTGGACCCCGGCACGGGGTCCACTCCGTGCGTCCACAGTGGTGCGGCCGTCACCCTCAAGCCCTCCGACTTCTACTGCGACGGCGCGTCCGGCCACGTCCAGGGGTACACCGAGGCGCGGCTGGAAGGCCTTGACCTCAGCCACGTCAACCTCGCCGCGTCGGCCGCCGTGGTCACCGACCCCGACGGCACCGTCCTCGCCACGCCCGCCCTGACCGCGGCCGGCACCGTCGACCTCAGCGGCATCTCCGCCGCCGATCATCCGGCCATCACCGTCACCGTCCAACTGGTCCTGAACAGCGCGGCCGACTTCACCGCCACCAACCACCCCGCTCTGGTGGCCAGTTACCAGGGCGACGCGCCGCAGATCTGTGTACGCACCGTCGTGGCGGCGGACTGCGCGGTCACCCAGGTCTCCGATACCGCGACCGCTACCGACGGGTCCGGCGCCCTGACCTCCAACACCGTCGAACTCGCCGTGGCGCCCGGCGCGCAGTGCAAGCCTCAGGTGACGGTCGAGAAGGAAATCTGCACCGTGTCGAACCCGCACGCGTGCGGACCGGGCGGCGCGGGGCCCTGGGCCAAAAAGAGCCCGGTGGGCCTGCTGCAACTGCTCGGCACCGCGTACTGGCGGATCACCGTGACCAACACCGGTCCCGTCGCGGCGACCGGAGTGACGGTCAATGACCCCACCACCCCCAGCTGCCGGACGGCGGCGGGAACCTTCGACCTCGCGGTGGGCTCCAGCCGACAGGTCTACTGCGATTCCTTCCTGCTGGCGCTGCCGCTCAAGAACACGGCATCGGCCACCTTCTCCGGATTGAACGCACCCCCCGGCACCCCGCCGACCACCAGCGCACCGTCCTCGGCCGTCGCCTGCTCCCTGCTCTGCATCCTCACCAGGGAGTCCTGACCCGAGGAGCCCTCGGACCCGGCCCACCCCGTGCGGCCGCACCCCGACAAGGGCGCGGCCGCACGGTCGCACCCTCGTCGGGGCGCGTGACGCGGGGACGTACGGAGGTCGCGGCGGGGCCGGCTGCCGTGTGGCGCCGAGTTCCGGGTGTCCGCCGGGGCAGCGGACGCCGAGGACACCGCACGCGCTCCCGACCTGCCTGCGCGACCTCGGCGTACTGGACGAGCCGCTGGATCGCGCTTCGGCATCGCACCCGATGTGGCGCTCCTCGTACAGCACGGCGCGGGCGTCGGCTGGAGCCTCACGGAGCCCGTGCGCGGTAGGGCGTCTCCTCGGCGTCGCGGCCCCCGTCACGGGATCGCGGTACCGGAGATTTCTCCGGGTGGATCGGGCCTCGTCAAGAGGCGTATAAGTGGGACTTTCGGGACCGTCCGGCCCTCGCGGACAGTGGCCTCACGTCGTCGTTGATCGACCGATCCGACTGAGGAGACTGACCACCGCATGGCCACTCACGACCGCGGGCCGCTGCCCCTGACCCCGCCGCAGAACGGCGTCTGGTTCGCACAGCAGCTCGACCCCACCCGCCTCGACTACACCATCGCCGAGTACCTGGAGATCCGCGGGGCGGTGGATCCGGAGCTGCTCGCCGAGGCGGTGCGCACGATGGTGGCCGGAACCGAGACGCTGTGCGTCCGCTTCGCCGAGGTGGACGGCGTGGTGCACCAGATACCCGCCGGTCCGCCTGCGCTGCGGATGGAGACGGTCGACGTCAGCGACCACCCGGACCCGGACGCCGAGTCCGAGCGGCTGATGCGCGCCGAGCTGGCCAGGCCGACGGACCTTGCCTCGGGGGACGTGTGCCGGCACCTGCTGATACGGACCGGTCCGGCGACCTACCGCTGGATGCAGGGCTACCACCATCTCGTCGCGGACGGGGTCACCGGCTCGATCCTCGCGCGGCGGACCGCGCAGGTGTACTCGGCGCTGGTCGCGGGCGAGCCCGTGCCGGCCGTCGAGAGCGCGCCGTGGCAGCGGATCGTGGCCGAGGAGCAGGAGTACGCGGGCTCCGAACGGTGCGCGGAAGACCGGGAGTTCTGGCGGGCCCGCCTGGACGGTGCCCCCGAGCCCGTCTCCTTCACCGGCAGCGTTCCGGCGCCCGGCTCGGGTACGACGGTACGGGTGAGCGGCGACCTCGACCCCGCCGAAGCCCGCACCCTGCGCGAGGCCGCGCGCCGGCACGGCACGCGCTGGTCGGCGCTGGTGATGGCCGCGGCCGCCGCCCACCTGCACCGCGCGGGCGGCACCGAGGACGTGGTCCTGGGTCTGCCGGTCACCGGCCGCACCACCCCGGACGCCCGCCGGACGCCCGGCATGTTCTCCAAGGTGCTGCCGCTGCGACTGACGGTCACGGCGGACACGACGGTCGGCGAGCTGCTGCGCGCCACCTCGGCCGGCATCAAGGAGGTCCTGCGCCACCAGCGTTACCGCATCGAGGAGTTCACCGGGACCGGCCCCCGACTGTGGGACGCCGCCGTCAACCTCATGTCGTTCGACTACGAGCTGTCCTTCGCCGGGGCTCCCGCCCGCGCGCACAACCTCTCGGTCGGCCCCGTCGAGCACGTCTCCCTCAACGTCTACGACCGCGGCGGCGACAGCCCGCTGACCGTGCAGGCCGAGGGCGACGCCGCCGACCTCGATCGGGTCGGACTCGACGCGCTGCGGGTCCGGTTCACCCGCTTCCTGATCGCGCTCGCCTCGGCCGACGACGCGACCGCGGTCGGCTCGCTGCCCTTCCTGACCACCGAGGACGAGGAGCGGCTCGCCGCCTTCGCCGAGGGCGGCGTCGATCCCATGGCGGCGGACGCGTCGCTGCACACGCTCTTCGAGGAGGCGGCGGCCCGCACCCCCGAGCAGGCCGCCGTGATCTGCGCCGGCCAGGAGGTCACCTACCGTGAGCTCGACGCCTGGGCCGAGGGCATCGCGGACCGGCTGCGGACGGCCGTGGAACCGGGCACCCCGGTCGGCGTCTGCGTGGAGCGCTCCCCGTCCATGGTCGCGGCTCTGCTCGGCGTCCTGAAGGCGGGCGGCTGCTACGTGCCGCTCGACCCCGGCCTGCCGCCCGAGCGCATCGCGTACATCGTCCGCGACGCCGGGCTGCGTACGGTCGTCGCCGGGCCGGGCAGCCGTGAGCGGCTGCCGCACGACCTGCCGAGCGTGGTCGACGCGAGTGCGCCGACGGACGGGTCCCGCGCCGGCCGGAGGTCCGTACCGCTGCCGGCCGCGTCCGCCGCGTACCTGCTGTACACCTCGGGCAGTACGGGCGAGCCGAAGGGCGTCGTCGTCCCGCACGCGGCGGCCGTCGACTTCGTACGCGGCCACCTCGCGCTGTGCGGCGCGGGCGACGGCCTCGGGTCCGGCGAGACCCGCGGGTCCGGCGGGTCCGGCGACTGCGGCGGTCCCGGTGGGTCCGGGCGCACGGAACGGTTCCTCGGCTTCGCCTCGCTGTCGTTCGACGTGTCGGTCCTGGACGTGTTCGGTTCCCTGCTGAGCGGCTCCACCCTGGTCCTGGCCACCGAGGCCGAACGGGTCGACGTCGACCGGCTCCAGTCGTTGCTCGCCGAGCATGCGGTGACGGTCGCCGACCTGCCGCCGGCGCTCCTGCCGCTGCTGGACCCGGCGGGACTGCCGGCGCTGCGGTTCCTGTCCACGGGCGGTGAGGCCCCGTCCGGGGACGCCGTGGACCGCTGGGCGACGGGCGGCCGCGAGGTCTGGAACGCGTACGGGCCCACCGAAGCGGCCGTGTCCGTGACCATGCACCGGGTGGTTGCGCCCTCGTACGGCCGGATCCCGCCGATCGGGCGCCCGATGGTCAATCACCGTGCGTACGTGGTCGACCGGGGGCTTCGGCTGCTGCCGCCGGGGGCGACCGGCGAGCTCTGCGTGGCCGGTGCGGGTCTCGCCCAGGGGTACGCGGGGCGCGCGGCCATGACCGCCGACCGTTTCGTGCCGGACCCCTTCTCCGGTGTGCCCGGGGCGCGGATGTACCGGACGGGCGACCTCGTGCGCTGGACGGCACGGGGCGAACTGGAGTTCGTGGGGCGGGTGGACCGCCAGGTCAAGATCAACGGCCACCGGATCGAACTGGGCGAGATCGAGGCAGTGCTCGGCCGGCAGCCCTCGGTGGGGCAGGCCGCGGTCGTCGTGCACGCCCCCGCGGGCGGAGCCCGTCGGCTCGTCGCCTTCGTGGCACCGCCGGCCGACGGCGGCCCGGCGCCCGAACCGGACTCGCTGATCACCGAGTTGGGCCGGGTCCTGCCGGGCTACATGGTGCCCCGCACCGTCGTTCCGGTGGACCGGCTGCCCCTCACCCCGGGCGGCAAGGTCGACCGCGCCCGGCTGCACGTGCCGGAGGCCGCGGCCCGTCCGGAGCACCCCGAGCGGGCGTACGGCGCCACCGAGCAGACCCTCGCGGCCCTGTTCTCCGAAGCCCTCGGCACCCCCGCGACCCCGGACGACAACTTCTTCGAGCTCGGCGGCGACAGCATCACCGCCCTCGGTCTGACCAGCCGGGCGCGCGCTCGCGGCTTCTCCTTCACCCTGCGCGAGGTGTTCGCGCACAAGACCCCGGCCGCCCTCGCCGCGGCCGTCGGCGAGCCCGGCCACGGGCCCACCGCGGCCGGCGCCGCTCCGTCCGTGGCCGAGTGCGGTCCGCTCCCCGCGACACCGGTCATGCGCTGGCTCCTCGACGGGCCGGGCCCCATCGGCCGGTTCAGCCAGTCCATGGTGCTGACCCTGCCCGAGGGAGCGGACGACGCGACGCTCGTACGGGTCCTGCAGTCGGTCGTGGACCGCCACGGGGCGCTGCGCATCGGCGTGGACGTCGGCCCGGAGGGCCGGCTGTGCACGGTCGGCGAGCCCGGTTCGGTCGACGTGTCCCGGCTGTACCGCACCGTCGACGTGGCCGGGGCGGACGACTGCGCCCGCGCCGCCATCATGTCGGAGGCGGCCCGGGAGGCGGCCGGACAACTGGACCCCGCGGCCTCGGCGATGCTCCGGGCCGTGCGCTTCGACACCGGTGGGGCGGCGCCGGACCGGCTGCTGCTGTGCGTGCACCACCTGGCGGTGGACGGGGTGTCGTGGCGGATCCTGGCGGCCGACCTGGCCGCGACCTGGGAGGCCGCCGCCGCCGGGCGTCCGCTTCCGACCGCTGACGGGGAGGTCTCGTTCCGCGCGTGGGCCCACCACCTCCAACTCCAGGCGGACTCCCCGGAGGTGCAGGCCGAACTGCCCTTCTGGCGCTCGACGCTGGACGCCCGCGGGGACGCCCCGGAGCCACAGGAGCCCTGGCAGCGGATCCCCGACCCGGTGCGGGACACCGCCGGCGCCACGCGCACGCTGACGCTCGGCCTGCCCGCCGAGGTCGCCGGCCCGCTGCTGGCCGGGGTGCCCGGCGCGCTGCGCACCGGCCCGGCCGAGGTGCTGCTCGCCGGACTGGTCCTCGCGACCCACCGCCTGCGCTCCCCCGGCGGCTCCCCGGGGTCGCTGCTGGTCGACCTGGAGGGCCACGGCCGCGTCGACCGCACCGGCCTGCACGACCTGGCGCGCACCGTGGGCTGGTTCACCACCCAGTACCCGGTCCGGTTCGACCTCGCCGGCCTCGACCTGGACGCGGCGGCGAAGGGCGGCGACGCGCTCGCCGAGCTGGTCGGGCGCATCCACGGGGCGGTCGCCTCCGTACCGGACCACGGCACGGGCTTCGGGCTGCTGAGCAGGATCGATCCGCGGACGGCGGCGCAGCTGTCCGGGCTCCCGCGCCCCCGGATCCTGTTCAACTACCTGGGCAGGTTCGCCGGCGGCGGCGAGACACCGTGGAGCCCCGCCCCCGAGTCGGGCGGCCTGCGGGCCGACGTGGATCCGGCGATGCCCGTCGAGCACGCCCTGCAGATCGACGCCATGGCCGTGGACGGCGCCGACGGCCCCGCCTTCACCGCGGTCGTCACCCACCCCGCGGAGCTGTTGACCGAGGCAGAGGCGGACGCCCTGGTGGGGGCCTGGGGCGAGGCCCTGCGCCTGTTGGCCCGCTGGACGGGCGCACCCCGACCGCGCTGCCTGACCCCCCGTGACCTGCCACTGGTCCGGCTGACGCAGCCGGAGACGGACGCCCTGGCCGCGCGCTACGCCGGACTCTGCGACGTACTTCCGCTCTCGCCGCTCCAGGAGGGGCTCTTCTTCCACTCTGCCTTCGACACGGGCGCGATGGACGCCTACACCGGCCAGATCGTCCTCACCTTGGACGGCGCCCTGGACGAGGACTCCCTGCGGGCGTCCTGCGACCGGCTGCTGCGCCGCCACACCGCGCTGCGCTCCGCCTTCACCGACCAGGGTCTGGACGGGCCGGCGCAGGTCGTCGTCGAGTCCGTCGAGGTGCCGTGGGAGGCCGTGGACCTGGGCGGACTCGGTTCCGCCGAGCGGGAGCGGGAGTGGCAGCGGCTGCTCGCGGCCGACCGGGCCCGACGCTTCGACCTGGAGCGGCCGCCGCTGGTGCGCTTCACCCTGGTCCGGTTCGGCGCGGCCGAGCACCGCCTCGTCATGACGAACCACCACATCGTCTGGGACGGCTGGTCCTCTGCGGTCCTGCTGCGCGAACTGCTCACCGGCTATGCCGAACAGACCTCAGGTGCCGAGTCGGGCGCGGTCGCGGAAGCGGTCCCGTACCGCTCGCACCTGGACTGGCTGGCCCGTCAGGACGACGGCGCCGCCGAGACGGCGTGGCGCACCGCGCTGGCCGGGCTGGAGGAGCCGACCCTGCTGGGCGCGGCCGATCCGAACCGGATCGACGCGCTGCCCGAGCGGGTCCCGGTGGAGCTGTCGGCCGAGCTGACGGCCCGGCTCACCGCGCGGGCCCGTACCGCGGGAGTGACCCTCAACAGTGTGGTCCAGGGTGTCTGGGCGATGCTGCTGGGGCGGGTGACCGGGCGGGACGACGTGGTGTTCGGCGGGACGGTCTCCGGGCGGACCGCGGACGTCGCGGGTATCGAGGACATGGTCGGCCTGCTGATCAACACCCTGCCCGTGCGGTTCCGGATCCGCGAGGACGAGCCGCTGCTGGCCGCGCTCGCCCGGTTCCAGGACGAGCAGGCGGAGCTGATGGACCACCAGCACGTCGGACTCGCGGGCATCCAGCGGGCGGCGGGGCTGGGCGCCCTCTTCGACACCACGGTCGTGGTGGAGAACTATCCGCTCGACCTGGAGTCGATGCGGGAGCTGGCCGGCGGACCGCGGCTGACCGAGGTGGAGGGCTCGGACGCCACCCACTACACCGTCAACCTCATCGTGCTGCCCGGGGAGCGGCTGCGGCTGCACCTCGACCACCGTACGGACGTCCTCGACGCGCGGACGGCGCGGAGCCTGGGCGAGGCGCTGGAGCGGCTGCTCACGGCCGTCGCCGACGCCCCCGCCACCGCGGTCGGGGAGGTGGACCTGCTGTCCGCGGAGCAGCACCGGCTGATCCGGGAGTGGAACGGCACCGCCGTGCCCGTTCCCGACACCACGCTGGTGGAACTGTTCGAGCAGCAGGTGGCCAGGACGCCGCAGGCGCCGGCGACCGTCTTCCGCGGCGAGCGCCTGACGTACGGCGAACTCGACGCCCGGGCCGAGCGGTTGGCCGGGGCGCTGCGCGCCCGGGGCGCCGGTCCGGAGGAGATCGTCGCGGTCGCCCTGCATCGCTCCACCGAGATGGTGGTCTCGCTGCTGGCCGTGCTGAAGGCGGGGGCCGCCTACCTTCCGGTGGACCCCTCGCTGCCGGCGGACCGGATCGCGTACCTGCTGTCCGATGCCGAGCCGGTGCTGCTGCTCGCGGACGACGGGGTGGCGGCGGCGCTGCCCGCTGCGGCGGAGCTGCCGCGGCTGGATCCGGGGGCCGTCCACGACGGGGACCCCGGTGCGGTGGGGCCGGCGCCGCTGCCCGGACACCCCGCGTACGTGATCTACACGTCCGGGTCGACGGGGCGGCCCAAGGCCGTCGTCGTGGAGCACTCGGCCATCGTCAACCGGCTGCTGTGGATGCAGGACCGGTACGGGCTGGACGCGGACGACCGGGTGCTCCAGAAGACCCCGTTCGGCTTCGACGTGTCGGTGTGGGAGTTCTTCTGGCCGCTGATCACCGGCGCGACCCTGGTGGTCGCCGAGCCCGGCGGGCACAAGGACCCCGCCTACCTCAGCCGGGTGATCCAGGAGGAGTCGGTCACCACCGTCCACTTCGTCCCGTCGATGCTGGCGGCGTTCACCGAGGATCCCGAGGCGGGCCGCTGCCGGTCGCTGCGGCGGGTGGTGTGCAGTGGCGAGGCCCTTCCGGAGGAGCTGAAGAACCGTTTCCTCGATGTGCTCGACGTGCCCCTGCACAATCTGTACGGGCCCACCGAGGCCGCGGTGGACGTCACGCACTTCGACTGCCGCCGCGAGGACGCCGGGCCCGTGCCGATCGGCCGGCCCATCTGGAACACCTCGCTGTACGTGCTCGACCCGCGGGGCCGGCCCGTCCCGGTGGGAGTCGCCGGCGAGCTGTTCCTCGCGGGGGCGGGCCTGGCCCGCGGCTACCTGCGGCGCCCGGCGCTGACCGCCGAGCGCTTTCCGCTCGACCCCTTCGGCCCGCCGGGCTCGCGCATGTACCGCACCGGCGACCTGGCCCGCCACCGGGCCGACGGCTCGGTGGAGTACCTGGGCCGCACGGACGACCAGGTGAAGATCCACGGCTTCCGGATCGAACTCGGCGAGATCGAGACGGCGCTGGGCCACCTCGACGGCGTCGGCCGGGCCGCGGTCGTCGTCCGCGAGGACGTCCCGGGCGAGCGCAGGCTCGTCGGGTACGTCGTCCCCGAGGCCGGGGCCGACCCGGCCCCGGACACCGAGCCGATGCGCGCCGAACTGGCCCGCTCGCTGCCGGAGTACATGGTGCCGGTTCTGGTCGTCGTGGACGGGCTGCCCGTCACGCCGAACGGCAAGCTGGACCGCAGGGCGCTCCCGGCGCCCGCCGCGGCCGCCGCCACCGGGTACGAGCCGCCCGCCGGGGAGACCGAGGAACTGGTCGCCATGGTGTGGGCCTCCGTACTGGACGCGCCGCGCATCGGCCGCCACGACGACTTCTTCGCCCTCGGGGGGCACTCGCTGAGCGCCACCCGCGTGGCGGCCCGGCTGCGCCAGTCCCTCGGCCTGGACCTGCCCTTGCACACCCTCTTCGAGCAGCGGACCGTCGCCGCCCTCGCCATCGCCGTCGAAACGGTGCTGCTGGCCGAACTGGACGCCGAACCGGCCCCGTTCACCGCCGCCGACGCCGCCGTTCCTTCACTCGTACTTCAGGGAGAGACCTCGTGACCACCCAGGAGAGCCTGCCGGCCACCGGCACGGACAGCCGCCTGGCCGTTGCCCGTGAACTGCTGCGCCGCCGTGTGCGCGCCGCGCTGGACGACACGGCGGCCGGTCCGGCCCCCGCACCGGAGCCGGACCCCGCTCCGGCCGCCGACGGGCCGGACGCCGAGCCCGTCGCCTCGTTCGCCCAGGAGCGGATGTGGCTGGTGGACCGGATGGCGGAAGGCACCCCCGGCTATGCGATCCCCGAGGTCGTGCGGCTGCGCGGCGCCCTCCACCCGGAGCCGCTGCGCCGCGCCCTGACGGCCGTCGTGGCCCGTCACGCCCCGCTGCGCACCGTCTTCGAGGAGCGTGACGGCGCCCCGCACCCGGTGGTCCTGCCCGCCCCGGCGGCCGTCCCGCTGCCGGTGCTGGACCTGGGCGAGGCCCCCCTCGCCGAACTGGAGGAGCGGGCCCACGCCCTGGCCCGGGAGGAGGTCCGCAGACCCTTCGACCTCGCGGCCGGCCCGCTGCTGCGCGCCCTGCTGATCCGGCTGGGCGCCGAGGACCACCTGCTGGTGCTGGTGGTCCACCACATCGCCACCGACGGCTGGTCGATGGGCCTGCTGTGGCGGGAGCTGTCCGAGGCCTACGCGGCCCTGCTCGCGGGGCGGCCCCCGGCGCAGGCGCCGCTGCCCCTGGAGTACCAGGCGTACGCCCGTGCCCAGCGCGAGCGGTTCGCGAGCGGCGCGATGGACGGCCGGCTGCGCTGGTGGGAGAAGTCCCTCGCGGGGCTGGAGGCGCTCGAACTCCCCGCGGACCGGCCCCGTCCCACCCGTCGCAGCGGTGACGGCGCGAGCCTGGAGTTCACCCTCGACGCCCACCTCACCGCCCGGCTGCGCGGGATCGCCGAGGGCGCCGGCGCCACCCTCTTCATGACGCTCCTGGCCGGCTTCCAGGCCGCCCTGGGCCGCTACGCCGGCACCACGGACCTCGCCGTCGGCACCCCGGTGGCCGGGCGCGACCGGGTGGAACTGGAGCCCCTCGTCGGGTTCTTCGTCAACACCCTGGTGCTGCGCGCCGATCTGTCGGGGGAGGTCGGCTTCCGTGAGCTGCTCGGCCGGGTCCGCCGGGCGACGGTGGACGCTTACGACCACCAGGAGGTGCCCTTCGATCGGCTGGTGGAGCACCTGAGTCCCGAGCGGGTCGGCGACCGCAACCCGCTCGTGCAGGTGATGTTCGCGTCGGCCCCGGACGAGACGGCCGGGCTGCGACTGCCGGGCCTGGACGCGCGGCCGGTGCGGACCGACTTCGGCGGTTCCCTCTTCGACCTGAGCGTCTTCGTCTCCGAGGGCGCCGAGACCTGCTCCGGCTCGCTGGTCTACGACACCGACCTGTTCGACCGGGCCACGGCCGAACTCGTCCTCGGCCACTACCTGGAGCTGCTGGCCTCCGCCGCCGAGGAGCCCGACCGTCCCGTGGCGGAGCTGCTGCCCTCCGCCCGGACCGCGGCCCGCCTCGCGGCCGAGGGGCACGGGACGGTCCGCCCGGACCTGGCCCCGGCCTCCCTGGTGGAGCTGTTCGCCGAGCAGGTCCGGCGCACCCCCGACGCCGAGGCCGTGGTCTGCGGCTCCGAGCGCCTGAGCTTCGCCGAACTCGACTCCCGGTCCGACCTGCTGGCAGCCGGGCTGGCCGCCGCCGGGGTGGAGCGCGAAAGCCCGGTCGCCCTGCTGATGGAGCGCTCGGTCCACCTTCCCGTGGCGATCCTGGCCGTCCTGAAGGCCGGCGGACTCTACGTCCCGCTCGGCGAGGGGTTCCCCGTCGCGCGGCTGCACTGGATGCTGGAGCGGACCGGCGCCCGCCTGCTGCTCGCCGATCCCGCGACGGCCGGCCACGAGGCGGTCCGTACCTCGCCCGTCCCGGTGCTCGACGCGACGGCTCCGGCGGAGGGGGCTCCGGCCGACGCGCCGGTCCCGTACCCGCCGTGCTCGCCGGACCAGCTGGCCTACGTGATGTACACCTCCGGTTCCACGGGCGAGCCGAAGGGCATAGGCGTCACCCACGCCAATGTCGCGGCGCTCGCCCGTGACACCGCCTTCGGCGCCGCGCACCGGCGGGTGCTGGCCCACTCCCCGCTGTCGTTCGACGCCTCGACGTACGAACTGTGGGCGCCGCTGCTGTCCGGCGGGGTCGTGGTCATGGCGCTGCCCGGCCGGGTGGACACCGCCGCCCTGGCCCGGCTGGTGGAGGAGCACCGGATCACCTCGATGTTCCTCACGGCCGCCCTGTTCAACCTGGTGGTCGAGGAGTGCGTGGAGCTGCTGACACGGGTGCGGGAGGTGTGGACCGGCGGCGAGGCCGCCTCCCCGCGCTCCTTCGCCCGGGCCCTGGAACAGGCTCCGGACACCGTCCTCGTCAACGCCTACGGGCCCACCGAGACCACCACTTTCGCCACGCACCACCGGCTGGACCCCCGCGCCGGCGCCGTCGTCGACGGCCGGATCCCCATCGGGACCGCCCTGGACGACACCCGCCTGTACGTCCTGGACGGGCGCGGCCGCCCGGTGCCGCAGGGCGCCGTCGGCGAACTGTGCGTCGGCGGCACCGGCGTGGCCCGCGGCTATCTCGGCCGACCCGGCCTGACAGCGCGGCAGTTCACCCCCGACCCGTACGGCGCCCCGGGCGCCCGGATGTACCGCACGGGTGACCTGGCCCGGCGGCGCCCCGACGGCACCGTCGACTACCTCGGCCGCAGCGACCAGCAGGTCAAGATCCGCGGCCACCGGATCGAGCCGGGCGAGATCGAGGCCGAACTGGCCCGCAGCGCGCGGGTCGGACACGCCGCGGTGGTGGTCCGCGAGGACGCCCCCGGCGAGCAGCGCCTGGTCGCCTACGTGGTGCCCTCCGAGGGCCAGGTGGCGGATCCGGCCGAGCTGCGCCGGGCGCTCGCCGACCGGCTGCCCGCGTACATGCTGCCCTCGGCGATCGTGCCGCTCGCGGCGCTGCCGGTGACGCCGAACGGCAAGCTGGACCGGCGCGCGCTGCCCGCGCCCCCCGAGGAGGGGGTGCTCCGGGCCGAGTTCGAGGCGCCGGCGACCGCGACCGAGGAGCTCGCCGCGGCCGTGTGGGGCGAGGTGCTGGGCACCGGGCGGATCGGCCGCCACGACGACTTCTTCGCCCTCGGCGGCCACTCGCTGCGGGCCACCCGGGCCGTGTCGCGGCTCGGCGCCCGCCTGGGCACGGGCGTGCCGCTGCGGCTGCTCTTCGAACACCCGACGCTGGAGCGGTTCGCCTCGGCCCTGGACGCCCTGCGCGGCGGCGGCCACGGCGCCGCCGCGCCGGCGGCCCCCGTCACCGTGATCGGCGCCCGGCCGGCCGGGGAGAGCGCGCCGCTGTCGTTCGCGCAGCAGCGGCTGTGGTTCCTGGACCAGCTCCAGCCCGGCCGGCCCGACTACAACATCCCCGTCGCGGCCCGGCTGCGCGGCGCGCTGGACGCCGACGCACTGGCCGCCGCGCTGTGCGCGGTGGTGACCCGGCACGAGGTGCTGCGCTCGCGGATCACCGAGGGGCCGTCCGGCCCCGTACAGGTCGTGGAGGCGCCGGAGGTCTTCGTCCCCGTCCGCACCGACCTGGGGGACCTGCCCCGCGAGGAGGCCCGTTCGCGGGCGCTCGGCCTGGCCCACGCCGACGCCGCCGCCCCCTTCGACCTGGGCTCGGCACCCCTGCTGCGGGCCCGCGTGGTGCGGGTCGCGGACGACGAGCACCTCCTCGTCCTGGTCCTGCACCACACCGTCGGCGACGGCTGGTCGATGCCGGTGCTGTGGCGGGAGCTGTCCGGTGCCTATGCGGCCCTGCGCCGCGGCGAGCGTCCGGCGCTGCCCGAACTGCCGGTCCAGTACGGGGACTTCGCGTACTGGCAGCAGCGCCGGCTGGCGGACGGCGAGGCCGACGCGGGCATCACGCACTGGAGGGCGGCCCTCGCCGGGCTGCCGGCCCTGGAGCTGCCCACCGACCGGCCGCGGCCGCAGGTGCGCTCCGGCGCGGGCGACGCCTTCGTCTTCGAGGTCCCGGCCGAGCTCGCCCAGCGGCTCGGCGCGCTCGCCCGGGAGCGCGGCGCCACCCTGTTCATGGTGCTGCTCGCCGGCTTCCAGGCGCTGCTGGCCCGCTACACGGGCCAGGCCGACATCGCGGTGGGCTCGCCCATCGCGGGCCGCGACCGCACCGAGCTGGAGCCGCTCGTCGGCTTCTTCGTCAACACCCTCGTGCTGCGCACCGACCTGTCCGGCGATCCGGCCTTCGGCGAACTGTTGGGGCGGGTGCGCCGGACCGCGCTGGCCGCGTACGAGCACCAGGACGTCCCCTTCGACCGGCTGGTGGAGGAGCTGCGGCCGGAGCGCGACCTCAGCCGCAACCCGCTCTTCGACGTCCTGTTCCAGCTCCATCCCGAGCAGCTCGCCGCCCTGCCGCTGGACGGAGTGGAGGTCGAGAGCCTCGACACCTCCAACGGGACGGCCAAGTTCGACCTCAGTCTCGCGATGACCGAGCACCCCGGCGGTCTGACCGGCACCGTCCAGTACGCGACGGACCTCTTCGACCGGGCCACCGTCGAGCGGTTCGGCGCCCACTACCTGCGGCTGCTGGAGGGTGCGGCCGAGACCCCCGACGCGCCGCTGTCCCGACTGGACGTGCTGTCCCCGCGGGAACACGCCGCCCTGCTCGGGGAGGACCCGGGTCCCCGGGCGGACGGGGCGGCCGCCCGTACCCTGCACTCCCTGGTGGCGGAACAGGCCCGGCTGCGGCCGAACGCCCCGGCCGTGACCTGCGAGGGCCGCACCGTCGGCTACGCGGAGCTCGACGCGGCCGCCAACCGGCTGGCCCACCGCCTGCGGGAGCTCGGCACCGGCCCCGAGACACGGGTGGCCGTCCTGGCCGGCCGGGACCCGCGGATGCTGGTGTGCGTCCTCGCGGTGCTGAAGGCCGGCGGCGCCTACGTGCCGCTCGATCCGGGGCACCCGGCCGAGCGCATCCGTACGGTCCTCGCCGACAGCGGCGCCCACCTGGTGCTGACGGCGGGCCTGCCCGACGGGCCGCCCGCGGACCTGACCGGCGGCGTACCGGTCCTGGACGTGGACGCCGAGCAGGGCCTGGTGGACGCGCTGCCCGCCACGGAGCCGCCCGTCCCGGTCTCCCCCGCGCACCTGGCCTACCTGCTGTACACCTCCGGCTCCACCGGCCGCCCCAAGGGCGTGGCCGTCACGCACGGCGCCATCACCGGCTACCTGGCGGCGCTGACCGCCACCTTCGGGCTCGGTCCCCAGGACGCGGTGCTCGCCCGTACCGCGCTGACCTTCGACCCCTCGGTGCGTGACCTGTTCGCCCCGCTGGCCACCGGCGGGCGGATCGTGCTGGCCTCGCAGGACGAGGCCGGGGACCCGGAGGCGCTGGCCCGGCTGCTGCACGGCGAGGGGGTGACGGCGCTGCTGTCGATCGTCCCGTCGATGCTGGAACCGCTGGTCACAGCCGTCACCGAACCCGCGGCCGCGCTGCGGCTGGTGATGACCACCGGCGAGGCGCTGACGCCCGGACTGGCGCGCGCCGCCCACACCCTGGGCGTGCCCGGCCGGCTGCGGCTGGTCAACCAGTACGGTCCGACGGAGTGCACGAACACCACCACCTACCACGTGGTGACGGACGCCGACATCGAGGCGGGCCGCATCCCCATCGGGCGGCCGCTGCCCGGCGCCCGGGTCCTCGTCCTCGGCGAGCACCTCGAACCGCTCCCCCGCGGCGCGATCGGCGAGTTGTTCATCGCCGGACGCGGGGTGGCCCGCGGCTACCTCGGCGATCCGGCGCGCACCGCCGAGGCCTATCCGCCGGACCCGTACGGGCCGCCCGGCGCGCGCATGTACCGTACCGGCGACCTGGCGCGACTGCGGTCCGACGGGGTGCTGGAGTTCCACGGCCGCCGGGACAACCAGGTCAAGGTCCGGGGCCACCGGATCGAACTGGGCGAGGTGGAGGCCGCCTTGCTGCGCCACCCCGACGTGGCCCGGGCCGTGGCCGCCGCGCACGGCGAGGGCGCCGACCGGCTGCTCGCCGGGTACGTGGTGTGGCGTGAGGGCGGCGGTGATCCGGCCGCCGTGCTGGACTTCGTCCGCGCGGCCCTGCCGGCGGCGATGGTGCCGTCCGCGCTGGTGGTGCTGGACGCGCTGCCGCTGACCCCGAACGGGAAGACCGACCGCCGGGCGCTGCCCGCGCCGGAGCCCGGCACGACGGGCGGGCACCGGGCGCACGTGGCCCCGCGCACCCCGCTGGAGCGGACGGTCGTCGAGGTCTGGGAGGAGGTGCTCGGCGAGGGCCCGATCGGTGTCCGTGACCACTTCTTCGAGCGCGGCGGGCACTCCCTGCGCGCCACCCGGGTCATCTCCCGGCTGCGCGCCCTGCTGGGCCTGGACATCCCGATGCAGCTGCTCTTCCGGCACCCGGTGGCCGAGGACCTGGCCCGGGCGCTGGCCTCGCGGGTCGCTGCGGACGCGACGGACGCGGCCGGAGCGGCGATCCCCGCGCTGCCGGAGGGGCCCGGCCCGCTGTCCTTCGGGCAGCAGCGCCTGTGGCTGCTGGACCGGCTCCAGCCGGGCCGGCCCGACTACAACATGCCCGGTGCCGTACGGCTGACCGGGGAGCTCGACGCCGACGCCGCCCTGGGCGCGCTGAAGGACGTCGTCACCCGGCACGAGGTGCTGCGCTCCCGGATCGAGGAGACCGGGCAAGGGGGCGACGAGGGGGCCTTCACGGCCCGCGCCGTGCCCGGTCCGGCCTGCCTGTTCACCCCCGATTTCACCGACCTCTCGGAGCTGGGTGGGCAGGCGGCCGAGGAGCGGGCGCTGGAGCTGGCCGCGCACGACGCCGCGCTGCCCTTCGACCTGACGGCAGCGGGCCCGCTGCGGGCCCGGCTGGTGCGGATCGCGGCGCGGGAGCACCTGCTGGTGATCGTGGCCCACCACATCGCCTTCGACGGCTGGTCGGTGGGGGTGTTCTGGCGGGAGTTCTTCGCCGCCTACCGGGCCCGCATCGTGGAAGGAGCCGAGCCGCTGCCGGAACTCGCGGTCTCCTACCGTGAGTTCGCCTCGTGGCAGCGCGAGCGCCTGGGCGACGACGCCCTCGCGGACACCTTGGGGTACTGGCGCGACCGCCTCGGCGGCCTCGCCCCGCTGGACCTGCCCACCGACCGGCCCCGGCCGGCCACCCCGTCCGGGCGCGGCGAGCAGTTCTCCTTCGAACTGCCCGAACCGTTGCTGCGGCAGCTGCGCGACCTGGGGCGCCGGCACGACGCCACGCTGTTCATGGTGCTGCTGGCGGGCTTCCAGGCCCTGCTGGCCCGCTGGTCGGGCGGCGAGGACATCGCCGTGGGCTCCCCCATCGCCGGCCGCGACCGCACCGAACTGGAGCCGCTCATCGGCTTCTTCGTCAACAGCCTGGTGCTGCGCACCGACCTGTCCGGCGACCCGGCCTTCGGCGAGCTGCTCGGCCGGGCCCGGGAGACGGCGCTGGGGGCCTACGCCCACCAGGAGGTGCCGTTCGAGCGTCTCGTGGAGGAGGTCCGGCCGGAGCGCGACCTGAGCCGCAACCCGCTGTTCCAGGTGATGCTGGTGCTCGACGAGGAGGCCGCCGCGCCGCCCGCGCCGGCCGGCCTGGACGTCGAACCGCTCTCGCTGGCCAGCGGTGCCTCGAAGTTCGACCTCTCGCTGTACTTCGTCGAGGAGGAGGGCGCGCTGCGCGGTGAGGCCGTGTTCGCCACCGACCTCTTCGACCGGTCTACCGTCCAGCGGATGACCTCGGCGCTGACCGAACTGCTCACGGCCGCGGCGGCCGATCCCACGACCCCGCTGGGCGCCCTGCCCCTGATGGGGCCGGCCGAGGAGCGCCGGATCCTGAGCGCGGGTGTCGGCTCCGCCGAGCCGGCCGCCGACCGGCCGCTGCCCGTGCTCGTCGGCGAGCAGGCCTCCCGTACGCCGCGGGCGGTCGCCGTGGACGACGGCGACCGGAGCCTGACGTACGCCGGGCTGTGGGAGGTCTCGGGCCGGCTGGCCCGGGAGCTGACCCGCCTCGGTGTCGGCCCCGAGGCCGCGGTGGCGGTCTGCGCGGAGCGCTCCGTACTGCTCCCCGCGGCGCTGCTCGGCGTGCTGCGCTCCGGCGGGCTGTACGTGCCCGTGGACCCCGGCTATCCGGCCGACCGCATCGGCTACATGCTCGCCGACAGCGGCGCCCGGGTCATGGTGGTGTCGGGGCTGTCCGGCCCCGCGCAGGCCCCGGACGGGGTCGCGGTGGTGGACCTCGACGCCCTGGCCGCGGACGGGAGCGCGCCGACCGACCCCGCACCCGTGCGGCTGGAGCCGGAGCAGCTGGCGTACGCCCTCTACACCTCGGGCTCGACGGGACGCCCGAAGGGGGTCACCGTCCCGCACCGGGCGCTGGCCAATTTCACCCGGGACATGGTCCGCAGGCTGGAGCTGACGGCCGGTGACACGGTCGCGGCCGTCACCACCGCCTCCTTCGACATCGCCGTGCTGGAGCTCCTGGTCCCGCTCGTGTGCGGAGCGACCGTACGGGTCGTCGACCGCGAGACCGCCAGGGACGGCACCCTGCTCGCGAAGGAGCTGGACTCGGCTCCGGTCACGGTCGTCCAGGCCACTCCGGCCACCTGGCACCAACTGATGGAGTCGGGGTGGCGGGCGCCGCACGTGCGGGCGCTGTGCGGCGGCGAGGCGCTGCCGTCGGCTCTGGCCGAGCGGATGCGTACGGCGCTGGGCACCGTCCGGAACGTGTACGGGCCGACGGAGACCACCGTCTGGTCGACGGCGCACCGGCTGTCCGACCCCGTCGGCGACGGGCCGGTGCCGATCGGCACGGCGCTCGCCAACACCCGGCTGCACGTACTGGACGCGGGGCTGCGCCCGGTTCCGGTGGGTGTGTTCGGCGAGCTCTACATCGGCGGTGACGGGGTGGCCCGCGGCTACCACGGGCGGCCCGGGCTGACCGCGGACCGGTTCGTACCCGATCCGTACGGGGCGGGCGAGCGGCTGTACCGCACCGGTGACCTCGTACGCCGGCTCGCGGACGGCACGCTGGAGTACCGGGGCCGGGCCGACGGCCAGGTGAAGGTGCGCGGCCACCGCATGGAGCTGGGCGAGATCGAGTCCGCGCTCGCCCGCCACCCGCGGGTGCTGGCGGCGGCCGTGGCCGTCCACGGCACGGGGGTGGACGCCGTCCTGGCCGGCTACGTGACCTGGCGGGACGAGGAGGGCGACGTGCGCGAGCTCGGCGACTTCCTGCGCCAGGACCTTCCCGAGTACATGGTCCCGGCGGTCCTCACCGCGCTGGAGCGGCTCCCGCTCACCCCGAACGGCAAGCTCGACCGCAAGGCGCTGCCCGCGCCGTCGGCGGACGCGGCGCGCGGTGGGGGCGCCGGCCGGATCGCTCCGCGCGACACGACCGAGCTGCGGATGGCGCGGCTGTGGGAGCAGACCCTGGGCACGGCCCCGATCGGGGTGCGTGACGACTTCTTCGCGCTCGGCGGCCACTCGCTCAAGGCGTTCGCCCTGATGGCGGCGGTGCGCCGGGAGTTCGGGGTGGAGCTGCCGCTGAACCTGGTGTTCCGCCGGCGCACCGTGGAGCTGTTGTGCGAGGCGCTGCCGGAGGCGGGGGCGGCCGCGGACAGGCTGCTGGTGCCGTTGGCCGACGGTGACCCGTCCAGGCCGCCGCTGGTCCTCGTCCACCCGCGGGGCGGCGACGTCGTCTGCTACCGGAACCTGGTGCGGGACCTGTCCGCCCGTCCCGGGGGCGACCGGCGGATCCTCGGTCTGGAGTCGGTGGGCTACAACACCGGCGAGCGGCCTCTGGAGACGGTGCCCGAGATGGCCGAGCGCTACCTGGCCGCCCTGCGCGAGGAGCAGCCGCACGGCCCGTACCTGCTGGCCGGCTGGTCGTTCGGCGGGACGGTGGCCTACGAGATGGCCGCCCGGCTGGAGGCCGCCGGCGAGGAGGTCGCCTTCCTCGGTCTGATCGACGCGGCCGCGCCGGGCGCGGCGCCCGGCGACCGGTCCGGTACGGCCGCCGGGCCGGGCGATCCGGACCTGCTGCGGTACGGCATCGCCGCCGGGATCGACGCCGACTCGGCGCGCGAACTGGACGAGGAGGAACTGCTCGACGTCCTGGTGCGCCGGGGCCGCGCAGAGGGCACCCTCCCCCGCAGCGCCCCCACGGAGGCCCTGCGCAGGGTGCTGCGGGTCGCCGAGGCGAACGGAGCGGCCTCCGCCGCCTACCGCACCGACGCCGTCCTCGCCGTCGGCCTGCACCTCTTCACCGTCGACGAGCGGCACCCGGAGCTCGGGACCCCGCTGGTGGACCCGGCGGCCTGGCACGCGCGCACCGCGGGCGGCGTCGCGCGAGCGGCGGTTCCGGGCAACCACCACGACGTGGTGGACCCCCCGCACTGCGCCGCGCTGGCCGAGCTGCTGGCCGCGGCCCTGCCCTCCTGACCCGCACCACCCCGCTCCACCATCCACCCTTCCGCTTTTCCGATCCTTCGAGGAGAACACCATGAACGACGCGTCCCCGCAGCAGTACCTGGTCGTGGCCAACGACGAGGAGCAGTACTCCCTCTGGGAGGCCGGCCGGCCCGTGCCGCTCGGCTGGCACGACCAGGACGTACGCGGCACCAAGGAGGAGTGCCTCGCGCACATCGAGCGGGTGTGGACGGACATGCGCCCGCTCAGCCTCCGCGTGAGCATGGCCGGCTGACCCGACGATCCCCGGGCACCACGCCGCCCGGCAGACCCCACCGCGGGCTGCCGGGCGGCGCGGCGGTGCCGGAAGGAACCCCGTATGACCAGCTCGTACCCCGGCGGCTCCGCGTCCTCGCACCGCCGCACCCCGTTGGGCGCCCTGGTGGCGGCCTCCGGGATCTCCTCGCTCGGCATGGCGGCGACCCTGGTCGCCGTGCCCTGGTTCGTCCTGCACAGCACCGGCAGCGGTACCCGGACGGGGCTCGTCGCCACCGCCGAGGTGCTGGGGCTGCTGTGTTCCGCCGTGCTCGCGGGACCGGTGGTCGACCGGTGGTCCGTCCGTGCCGCCAGCGTCGGAGCGGACCTGCTGACCGCCGCGGCGATCGGCCTGATCCCGCTCCTGCACGCCTGGGGCGCGCTGCCGCTGCCCGTCCTGATCGCCTTGGTCTTCCTGGTCGGGGCGGCCCGCGGCCCGTCCGACACCTCCAAGCAACTGCTCCTGCCCGGCGCGATGGAACGCGCGGGCGTCACGGCGGAGCGGGCCACCGGAGCGGTCGAGGGGGCCCGCCGGATCGGCATGATGGCGGGCGCGCCGCTGGCCGGCCTGCTCATCTCGACCGTCGGCCCCGTGCGCACCCTGTTCGCGGACCTGGCGGCGATGGCGTTGTGCGCCCTGGTCGTGGCGGCCCTGGTACCGGCGACGGACCGTCCGCGCCCGGCCGGCGACAGGCAGCCGAGCGGTTCCTACACGCGGGAACTGCGCTTCGGAATCTCCCAGTTGCGCAGGGACCGGCTCCTGGGCGCGATGGTGGGGGTCCTGATGCTGACCAATGCCCTGGACGGGGCGCTGAACGGGGTGCTCTACCCGGCGTACGGGACCCAAGTGTTGCGCAGCAGCGCCCTGTTCGGGGCGATGGTGACCGCGATGGGGGCCGGCGCGCTGCTCGGGGCGGCCCTGTACGGGTGGGCGGGGCACCGAATGCCCCGCCGCGCGGCCTTCGTGGGGGCCTTCGTCCTGGTCGGGGCGGTGCGCTGTGCCGCGCTGGCCGCCGAGCCCCGGGCGACGGTACTGCTGGCGGTACTGGCCCTGTCCGGCATCGGGTCGGGGATCGTGGGCCCGCTGATGATGTCGGTCGCTTACGAACGGGTGCCCGAGGCGGTACGGGGACGGGTGTTCGGGCTGCTGGTCGCCGCCGCGCTGGCGGCGACGCCGCTGGGCATGCTCGGTGCGGGGCTGGCCCTGGACGCGGCCGGACTTGTGCCGGCGTTGCTGGGGACGGGGGCGGTGTACCTCGCGGTCACCCTGGCCCCGCTGGTCCTTCCGGTGTGGCGGGAGCTCGACAGCCGGGGCCAGGCGGAGCACGCGGAGCCTCCGGCCCGGCGGGAGCAGGGCTCTCCGGCCCCTGTAGGTGCGGCAGTCGTGACCGAATAGTACGGATCCATGCGCTTTTGCGGCCCCTCACCATCGCGCCAGGCAGCTTGATGAGCAGCCTGATCGATCACCGAGGGGCCTTGCGCACGGCAAGGTTGGTCTTGCACCGACCGGCGCGGACGGCCCACAAAGTGGTCCGCGCCCGGATCAGACCGCTCGTACTTCTGGGGATCCCATGCTCAAGCGTTACGTCTTCGCCCTGTCCGTGGGCGCGTCCGCACTCCTGCTGCCCGCCGCCGGCCCCGCGCAGGCCGCCGACGGCGACACGGGCGCGACCACGACCACGACCACCGTGACCACCACCACGGGGAGCGAGGGCAGCACCACTGCGCCGACGCCGCGTCAGATCGTCCTGCCCGACGGCCGAGTGGTGACGATCAGCGGCGCGCACGGCCGGAACCGCGACACGGCCGACAGCTCCTGGGGAGGCTGATCCCGTCGGCCCGCAAGGGCCGCCGAAAAGGGGGGAGGGAGGATCGCGATGCGATCCTCCCTCCCCCTTTTTCACCTCTCGCGCCCTCAAGCGCCCTTGCTGCCGAGGCAGATGACCGCGTACCGGGCCTGCGGTGCGCCGACGCGGCGACGCGACCAGCCGGCCGGTACGTACAACAGCTCACCGGGCAGCAGCCGGCACTGGAAGGACTCCGGCCGGCCGCTCTCGCCGGTCCCGGTCAGCTGCCAGGTCACCGGACCGGCGATCTGGTGGATCAGCAGGTGCTCCCGGTCCCCGGGCTGCCCGGTCCAGACCGCGTCCCCACCGACGTCCGGGGAGGTCCCGGCCGTCTCGACCCGGTCCAGCCGCACGGACAGGCCCGTCAGCGAGGCCAGTTCGGCGGTGAACCGCTCCACCTGCGCCGGGCTCACAGCGCCGCCGGCCGAGCCCGCCCCGATGCCGTCGGCGTCCTCGGCCTCATCGCCCTCTTCGGCTTCGACGGTGTCGTCACCGTCGTCGACGTCACCGAACGCCGGGTTGTCGTACTCGGGCCACAGCACACCCGGCGCCCGGTCCAGGTGGACCGAGAGGAACAGGACGATCTCCCGCAGGTGCGGGGCCTCCCGTTGCCAGGCCTCATCCGGCATGTCCATCACGTGCCCCTCTTGTTCGGCGGCTCCACAGCTCCCATCCCAGCAGCATGCGACACGCCGCCCTCCCGCGACAGACACGAGAACGCGTGACACCAGGTCAGGAAGGCTGTACCGACTCGCCCTCCACCTCGACCCCCACCCCGCCCTCCAGGTCCAGCAGTCCGCGCGCGGCGGCGGCCACACCGGCCTGGAAGCGGCTGCCCGCACCCAGCTCCTGCATGATGTCGGCGATGTGGCGCCGGGCGGTGCGCAGCGACATGCCCAGGCGGCGGGCGATGGCCTCGTCCTTCAGTCCCGCCGCCAGCAGCCGGATGATCGTCTCGTGGATCTCCCGGGCCACCTCTTCGAGCCCCTGTCCCGCGGCGGGCGAGAACGGGGAGGCCAGGTCCCAGGTCTGGTCGAAGATGTTGCACAGGTAGGCGACGGTCGACGGCTCGCGGATCACCACGGCGCCCCAACTGCCGTCGGAGACCGGGATGAACGCCAGTTCCCGGTCGAAGGCGATGAGCCGGCCGAACAGTTCGTGCGCGGTGCGGTACTGCGCCCCCAGTACGGACGTGGCCGCGACGTAGGCCTGACTCGGCCCGTTGAAGCGGGCCGTGTGGTGGTAGAGGGTCCGGATCGAGATCCCCCGCTGGAGCATCGTCTCGTCGCGCCGCAGCGCCTCCTGCATCGCCTCCGGCACCCTGCTGCCGCCCCCGGGCTGCGAGCTGAGCATCTCCGTCGCGCAGTTGAGGGAGGCCCGGTTCAGTGCCCCGCGCACGTCCTCCAGGCTCTCCAGGACCTCCAGCGACTCCCCCGTGGAGCGCCGGCCCAGATAGTGCGGCAGGAAGCGGCCGAGGTCCTCGCGGATCCCGCTGATCGCCCGCTGCTGGTCGCGGATCTGCGCCTCCAGGGGCGCGACGAGCTGCTCGGCCGCGGTGTCGGGGGCCACCGCGAAGGCGACCGTCGGGTCGATCGGGCTCACGTGCAGCAGGCGTGAGGCGCGCAGGCGGGAAACACTGCGCCGGACCTCTTCCACCTCTCGCCCCGTACCGGCGGCCACCACGTCCACGTCCACCGTGCGGTGTTCGAGCACCCAGCCGTAGATATCGATGTCAACATCGGCGTTGTTCGGATCCGGCACGACGTCTGATGTTTGCATTGCCCCACTTTGCCTTTTTCGCCCCTGGTCGCTTTACTGCCAGGCACTTTGGTGAGGTGCCCGCCCCCTGGCGCCAGGATAAGCAGGACGGAAGGCTGGGCCCTACGAACAGCAGCGGGTGTCCGGCCACTTCAGGCCCCGGACGGCCGAAACGGTGCGATCACGCCCAAACCGATCACACCGCCACCGGGGGTGCCGACCCCCGCCGCTCCCCTTCGATCCGGAATCCGGAGCCCCACAGCATGCTGCACACCACTCTCACCGCCCCCTCGCCGGAGCTGCCCGCGCTGACCCCCCGCGAACAGGAGGTCCTCGCCTACCTCGCGCAGGGGGACACCTACCGGATGATCGCCTGCCGGATGGGGCTGAGCCCGCACACGGTCGACACCTACCTGCGCCGGCTGCGCAGCAAGACCGGCGCGGTGAACCGGACCCAGCTCACCCACATCGCCTTCCGGATGGGCTACTGACCCGACCGCACGCCCTCGTCCCCGGCCTCAGCCTCGGCCCCGACCACCGGGGCGTCGTCCTCGAACGTGCGCATCCGCCGCAGCGGGGAGCAGAGCAGGACCAGCGGGGCCGCCGACAGGGTCGCGGCACACGCCCACAGCGCGTCCCGCACGCCCAGGAGTTCACCGAGGAGTCCCGCCAGCAGACCGCTCAAGGGCAGTACGCCCCACACCAGGAAGCGCATGGTGGCGGTCATCCGACCGAGCAGGTGCGGCGGGCAGACCGTCTGCCGATAGGTGACCTGGCAGATGTTGTACAGGGTGACGCCGGCCGACTGGACGAGCGATCCGAGGACGAACAGGCCGATGCGCCAGTCCTTGTCGGCCAGCGGCAGCAGCAGCCCGAAGGGCATGGTCACCAGCAGGGACAGCCACGTGAGCCGGGCCGCGCCGACGGCCCGGGTCACCCGGTCCGCGGCGGTGGCGGCCAGCACCGAGCCGATCGTGGCCGTCGTCAGCACCCAGCCGACGGCCGCGGGCGGCAGCCCCACGGTCCGGGTCAGGAAGAGCACCTCGAGGGCCATCACCGCGCTGAGGAACAGGTTCACGGCGGCCGTGTTCAAGGCGATGAGCCGCAGGATCCGGTGGCTCAGTACGTAGCTCAGCCCCTCGCGGACGTCACGCAGCAGGTGCCGGCGCGGGGCCGGTTCCGGCTTCTCCTCCCGGGCCCCGATCCGGCCCAGCAGGACCACGGAGACCAGTGAGGTGACGGCCTGGCCGGCCAGCGTCCCGGGCGCGCCCAGCAGTTGCACCAGGAAGCCGGCGACGCCGGGACCGGCGAACTCGGCCCCCGAACGCACCGTCTCCAGCTTCGAGTTGCCCGCGATCAGGGATTCCTTGCCGATGAGGGCCGGAAGATAGCTCTGGTCCGCGACGTCGCCGAACAGCCGGGCGCAGCCCAGCAGCAGGGCGACCACGTACAGCAGTGGCATCGAGTGCAGGTCCAGCAGCCAGGCCACCGGCAGCGCCGTCAGCAGGACGGTGCGCGCGAGGTCGGCGGCCATCATCACGCGGCGCTTGCGCATCCGGTCCACCCAGGCCCCGGCGGGCAGGCCCAGCAGCAGGAACGCCGCGTGCTCCGCGGCGGACAGCAGACCCGCCTGCATCGCCGAGGCGTCCAGGGTGAGCACTGCCATCAACGGCAGGGCCACGTACGTGATGCTGCCGCCCAGCTCGTTGCAGATGTGCGAGGACATGAAGAGACGGAAGTCCCTGCGCTGCCTGCGCTCCACGGCCTGACCGGTCTCGGCGGACTCGTCGGTGGTGACGGACACGGGTGCGTTCCTTGTCTGCTCGCGGACGCCGTCCGCGGGGTGCGGGTTCATCGGAGGGCGGGCGCGGGGAGCGCCCTGGGGTCGAGCTTGCCGCCCGGGGTACGGGGCAGCCGCTCCATCAGTGTCACCGCGGCCGGTACGAGGTACCCGGGCATTCTGGCCAGAAGGTGACGGCGCAGTCCCTCCGGGGTGAGGGGACTGCCGACCGTGACGGCGGCCCAGGCGGCGAGCTGCGGTCCGCCGGTCGCCGCGACGGCGCGCACGACCACGTCGACGACGTCGGGGTGGGCGGCCACGGCCGCCTCCACCTCCTTGAGTTCGACGCGGTGGCCGCGGATCTTGACCTGGTCGTCGGCGCGCCCGAGGAAGACGAGCGGGCCGCCGGGGGCGCGGGTGACCCGGTCGCCCGTGCGGTACATGCGGCCGCCCGGGGCGTCGGCGAAGGGGTCGGCGACGAACCGTTCGGAGGTCAGGCCCGGGCGGCCGTGGTAGCCGCGGGCCAGGCAGGAACCCGCAAGGTACAGCTCGCCGGCGGCGCCGGGGGGTGCCTCGCGCAGTTCCTCGTCGAGGACGTACGCCCGCACGCCGGCCAGGGGTTCGCCGAGCGGGATCAGCTCCTCGCCGGTGAAGGCGGCGAGTTCGGCCGGTACCGGCTCGTAGGAGGTGGCGGTGATCGTGGACTCGGTGAGGCCGTAGCAGCTGATCACCGGGGGGTGGCCGGCCGTCGTCCAGCGCGCGAGGTCCGCGGTGCGGCCCGCGTCGCTGCCGATCACCACGCGGCGCAGTGCGGACGGCAGCGGCCGGGGGGCGCGCTCCAGATCCTTGGCCCACTGCGACCAGTACGGGGTGGGCAGGTTGACGACGCTGATCCGCTCCGCGGCCAGGAACGGCTCCAGTTCGGCGGGCGAGAGGACGTTGTCCTTGACGAAGACGGCCGCGCCGCCCGTGCACCAGGTGGGCAGGGCCTCCTCCAGGCTGACGTCGAAGGCGGGGGCGGCGAACTGCAGGACCGCGTCCTGGTCGGTCAGCCCGTAGCGTCCGGCCAGGGTGGCGACCTGTGCGGCGAGTCCGGCGTGGCCGACCGCCACGGGCTTGGGCTGCCCGGTGGATCCGGAGGTGAAGAGCACGTAGGCGAGGGACCCCGGTGCGACGTCGGCGGGCGGGGCCGCCGAGGTGGGCGCCGCGGTCGTGGTGGACGCCCAGAACAGCTCCCTCCCGGTGCGGCGTTGCAGCATCGCGGCGGCGTGGGTGTCGGGGGCGACCGCGTGCCGGGTGCCGGCGGCCCCCAGCAGGGTGCGCAGCCGCTCGTCGGGGGCGTCGAGGTCCACCAGGAGGGGGGCCGCGCCGGCGTACCAGATGCCCAGCAGCCCCACCGCCCAGTGGACGCCGCGGCGCACCCCCAGGAGCACGGTGTCCTCCGGCCCGGCGCCGGCCGCGCGCAGCTCCTCGGCCACCGCGCGCGCCCGGCGGTCGAACTGGCGGTACGTCAGCTCGCCCTCGGGAGCGCGGACCGCGGTGGCCTCGGGGGTCAGCCCGGCCCGGTGCGCGATGCGCAGGGGCACGGGGGTGGTCTCGGTCGGGCTCATGGTGGTGGTGTCTCCTGGGGGTGCGGTCGGGGCTCTTCGCGGCGCGGTCACGCCCGGTCGGGCGTGACCGCGCCTGGTCAGGGGTGATCAGGCCTGGTCGCGGGAGCGGGGGCGCAGCGCGGGGCGGGCGGGGGCGGCGGTGGCCTCGGCGAGGCGGGCGGCGATGCCCGCGGGGGTGGGCGTTTCGAAGAGGTCGCGGATGCCCAGCCGTACACCGAGTTCGGTGCCGATGCGGCCGGTCAACCGGGTGGCGAGGAGCGAGTGGCCGCCGTGGGCGAAGAAGTCGTCGTCCATCCCCGCCTCCTGGAGGCCGAGGACGGAGGCGAAGATCTCGCAGACCGTCTTCTCGGCGGGGGTGGCGGGCAGCCGTCCGGCGGGGCGGTGCACGGTGCCCGGGTCGGGGAGGGCCTTGCGGTCGAGCTTGCCGTTGACGGTGAGCGGGAACTGCGGCAGGTGCAGGAACAGCGAGGGAACCATGTAGTTGGGGAGGCTGCGGCCCAGTTCCGTGCGGACCTCCTCGGCGGTGGGCGTACCGGTGAAGTAGCCGACGAGCCGCTGCTGGCCCGCGTGGTCCCGGTCTACGGCGACGACGGCCTCGCCGACGCCCGGTACGGCGCGCAGCGCGGTCTCCACCTCGCCCAGTTCGATGCGGTTGCCGCGGACCTTGACCTGGTGGTCCTGGCGGCCGAGGAAGTCGAGCTGGCCGTCGGCGCGCATCCGCGCGAGATCGCCGGTGCGGTACATGCGGCTGCCGGGCACGGCGGAGAACGGGTCGGGGACGTAGCGCTCGCTGGAGCGGCGCGGGTCGCGCAGGTATCCGGGGCCCACGCCGGTGCCGCCGATGAAGAGTTCGCCTGGCACGCCGGGCGGTACGGGGGCGAGCGCGGCGTCCAGCAGGTAGAGGGAGTTGTTGCGCAGCGGGCGTCCGACGGGCAGCCGGCCGTGTTCCAGCTGGGCGTGTACGTCGGGGCCGATGAAGGCGTGCGTGTTGTCGTCGGAGCACTCGGTGAGGCCGTAGGCGTTGACGATCGCGGCCTGCGGGTGGCGCGCGTACCAGCGGGTGCACAGTTCGGGCGGCAGCACCTCGCCGTTGACGATGAACCAGCGCAGCTCGGGCAGGGCCGGCGGCAGCACGCCGGTGTCCCACAGGTCGACGGCGGCGCGGACGAAGGACGGCACGGTCTCCAGTACGGTGATCCCCCTGCGCGCGGCGTCGTCGAACAGCGCGGCCGGGTCCCGGGCGGTGTCCCGGGTGACCAGGTGCACCTGTCCGCCGGTGATCAGCGGGGCGAGGACCTGCCACACGGAGATGTCGAAGGTCAGCGGGGCGTTCATCACCACGCGGTCGCCGTCGCCGAGACCGAGGTCCTCCACCTTGGCCAGGAGGTGGTTGTTCATGCCCCGGCGGTGGACCATGGCGCCCTTGGGCTTGCCGGTGGAGCCCGAGGTGAAGCAGACGTAGGCGAGGGCGTCGGGCCCCCCGGCCGGCGCCGGGCGCTCGCCCGGGGCCGCGGCGGCCGCGTCGTCGATCACCAGGACGGGCAGCCCGCCGGGGACCGCGGCGGCGATCTCCTCGGCACGCGCCCGCTGTTCGGGGGCGGCCAGCAGGCGGGCGATCCCGCCGCTCGCCAGGAGGTCGGCGGTACGGGTGACGGGGCCCTCGGGGTCGAGGGGGACGTAGGCCGCACCGGCCCCGAGGATGCCGAGCATCGCGACGGGGACGCGGGCGGTGGGCTCGCTGAGTACGGCGACCAGGTCGCCGGGGCGCACCCCGTCGGCGAGCAGGGCCAGGGCGAGGGCGTCGGCGCGGGCCACGAGGTCCGTGTAGCTCAGTTCGCGGCCGGTGTCGTCGGTGGTGGCGACGGCGTCGGGGCGGCGCCCGGCCTGCCGGCGGACCCGCTCGACGACCTCCGCGTACTCCTCGTCGCGGGCCGTGTCGTTCCATTCGACCAGGACCCGGTGGCGTTCGGCGGGTGAGAGCAGGTCCACGGTGCCCACCGGGCACGAGGGGTCCGCGGCGACGGCTTCCAGGAGACGGGCGAGGCGTTCGATCAGGGCCTGGGCGGTGTCGCGTTCGAAGACGTCCGGCCGGTAGTCGATCTGCAGCCGCAGCCGGTCGCCGGGGATGGCGGTCAATGAGAGCGGGTAATGGGCGGCGTCGTGCGGGTCCACTGCGGTGACCTGGAGCCCGCCCGCGCCCAGTGCGGCGAGGCCGGCCGCGTCGATCGGGTAGTTCTGGAAGGCGACGCAGGAGTCGAAGAGCTCGCCCGCTCCCGCGAGCCGCTGGATCTCGACCAGCCCCAGGTGGTGGTGGTCGATCAGGCGCGCCTGCTCGTCCTGGAGCCGCTCGAACAGCGCGACGAGGGACTCGGCCGGGTCGATGCGCACGCGGACCGGCACGGTGTTGATGCACAGGCCCACGATGTCGGCGACGCCGGGCAGTTCGGGGTCGCGGCCGCTGACGACGGCGCCGAAGACCACGTCCTCGGAGCGGATCTGGCGGCCGAGCAGAACTGCCCACGCGCCTTGGAGCAGGGTTCCGGAGGTGATCCGGTGGCCGCGGGCGAGGGCGCCGAGCCGTTCGGTGAGGGACTCGGGGAGGTACGTCTCCACGCGGTGGGGCAGCACCGAGCCGGGCGGCGGTGACACGGGCGCGGTACGGGTTCCGCCGGGCAGGCCGTCCAGCGCGCGGGTCCAGGCGTCCTGGGCGGCGGCCGTGTCACGGCTGTGGAGCCGGCTCAGGAAGGCGGAGTAGGGGGTGACGGGCCCCAGGGGGGCGTCGTCCGCGGCGTGCAGGGCGAGGAGCTCGCGGACCAGGACCGGCCAGGACCAGCCGTCCATCACGATGTGGTGGTAGGTGAGCAGCAGTCGGTGGGAGAGCGGGCCGGTGCGGACGAGGGTGAAGCGCAGCAGCGGCGGCCGGGCGAGGTCGAAGCGGGTGGCCCGGTCCTCGGCGAGGAGGGTGTCGACGGCTGCGGTGCGCTCGCTCTCGCCGAGCCCGGACAGGTCCACCTCCTGCCAGGGGGCCCGGACCCCGCGCTGGACGACTTGGGCGGGTTCGCCGGTGGCGCGTCGCAGGAAGCCGGCGCGGAGGTTGGCGTGCCTCTCCAGGACGGTGTCGGCGGCGGCGCGCAGCCGGTCCGCGTCGAGGGGGCCGTCGAGGTCGAGGAGCAGCTGGGCCACGTAGACGTCGCGTTCTTCCTCGTCGAAGAGGGCGTGGAAGAGGATCCCGTCCTGGAGCGGGGACAGGGGCAGGACGTCCTCGACCAGGGAGCGGGCGGCCGGGGCGGCGGCGGGTGCGGCAGGGGTGGACTGCGGGTGGTTCACGGTGGTGGTCCTTCGGTGGTCAGGCGGTCTGGGTGCGGCGGGCCCGGCGGACGATCGGCGGGTCCTCGGCGCCGGCACCGGCGGCCGCGGCGGCGGGCAGGGCGGCGGCCAGTTCGGCGACGGTGGGGCCGGTGAAGAACTGGCGGATCGCGATGGCACCGCCGAAGCGGTCCCGGACCTCGGCGAGCAGCTGGGTGGCGAGCAGGGAGTGCCCGCCGAGGTCGAAGAAGCTGTCGTGCACGCCGATGTGCGAGACGCCCAGGACCTTTTCCCAGATGGCGCACAGGGCGCGCTCGTCGTCGGTGCGCGGCTCCTGTCGGGCGCCCGCGGTGCCGGCGGTCGCCGGGGCGGGCACGGGCAGGGCGGCAAGGTCCGTCTTGCCGTTTGCGGTGACGGGGAAGGCGTCGAGCAAGGTGAGGGTGGCGGGGACCATGTAGTCGGGCAGCCGGGCCCGCAGGTGCTCGCGCAGTTCCCGCGGGTCGGGTGCGGGCGTGCCCTCGGCGGGGACGGCGTAGCCCGCGAGCGCGGGACCGGCGGCCGTGTCCACGACGGTGACGGCGGCCTGGCCCACCGCCGGGTGGCCGGCCAGGACGTGCTCGATCTCGGCGGGTTCGATGCGCAGTCCGCGGATCTTGACCTGCCGGTCGGCGCGGCCGAGGTACTCGACCTGGCCGTCGGCGCTCCAGCGGGCCAGGTCGCCGGTGCGGTACATCCGGCTGCCCTGGGGGCCGTACGGGCAGGCGACGAAGCGTTCGGCGGTCAGCCCGGCCCGCCCGAGGTAGCCCTGTGCGAGTCCGGCGCCCGCGATGTAGAGCTCGCCGATGACGCCGGGCGCCACGAGGGCCAGCCGCTCGTCCAGGACGTACAGCCGGGTTCCGTCGAGGGGGCGGCCGATCGGGACCTGCCCGGCGGGGGGCTCCTGGCCCGGGCCGACGGCGAAGGTCGCCGCGAAGGTGGTGGTCTCGGTGGGGCCGTAGGCGTTGGTGACGGTGGTGGCGGGGCAGGCCTCGCGGACCCGGCGGACCATGGACGGCGAGGCGGCCTCGCCTCCGGTCATCACCTCGCGCAGCGCTGCGAGCGCGGGCAGGCAGCGGTCGGCGAGGACGTTGAAGAGGGTGGCGGTGAGGAAGGTCCCGGTGACCTCCTCCTCGGACATCAGCCGGGCCAGCGCGTCCACGTCGAGTTCGCCGGGCGGCGCGACGACGACCAGGCCGCCGTTCAGGAGCGGCACCCACAGTTCGTAGGTGGAGGCGTCGAAGGCGTGCGGGGAGCGGAACAGCACCCGCTCGTGCGCGCCGCCGCGCCAGCGCCGGTCGGTGGCGAGGGCGACGACCTCGCGGTGGGAGACGGCCACGCCCTTGGGGGTGCCGGTGGAGCCGGAGGTGTACATCAGGTAGGCGAGCGCGTCGGCGTGCCCGCCCGGTCCCCCGGTGCCGGCCGTCCCGGCCGCCGCGGCGGGCCGTCCGTCCGGACGCAGTACGTGGCGCGGACCCGCCGGTACGGGTTCCCCCTCCGGGGCGTCGGTGACGAGGACGGCGGCCCCGGCCGCGGTGAGCACGGCCTCGGTACGGGCGCGTGGGGCCCGCGCGTCCAGCGGCAGGTAGGCGCCGCCCGCCTTGAGGATGCCCAGGCAGGCGGCGACGAGGTCGGCGGAGCGGTCCATCAGTACGGCGACGGACTCGCCCGGTCGGACGCCGAGGGCGCGCAGCCGTCCGGCGATCCATTCGGCCCGGGCGTCGAGTTCGCCGTACGTGGTCTCCCGGCCGGCGCAGAGAACCGCGGGGCGGTCCGGGTGGGCGCAGGCGCGCTCCTCGAAGACGCCGTGGACGGTTCGGGCGTCGGGGGTGACGGGCGCGCCCTGCCAGTGCTCCAGCAGGTCGGCGCGCTCCCCGGGCAGCAGGACGTCGAGTGCGGAGAGCGGGACGCCGGGCTCGCGGACGACGGCGTCGATGAGGTGGACGAGGCGGTCCAGCAGGCGGCGGGCCGTGGTCCCGTCGAACAGGTCGCTCGCGTACTCCAGCCCGAGGACCAGGCCCAGGGGTTGCCCGGTGGCCGGGTCGTGGAGCTCCTCCACCTCCAGGGTGAGGTCGAACTTGGCGGTGTCGGTGCGCACCGCCTCCACCTCGGCCCGCAGGCCCGCGAACGCGGGGCGCCGCGGCTCGCCGCGCTGGGCGGAGACGGCGACCTGGAAAAGCGGGTGGCGGGCGGGCGAGCGGGCCGGGTTGAGGCGTTCGACCAGCGATTCGAAGGGCAGTTCCTGGTGGGCGTACGTCTCCAGGGCCGCGGTGCGCACGCGGCCCAGCACCTCCGTGAAGGTGGGGTCGCCCGAGGTGTCGGCTCGCACGATCAGGGTGTTGACGAAGAGGCCCACGAGGTCGGTGAGGGCCTCGTCGTCCCGGCCGTCGACGGGGCAGCCCAGCGGCAGGTCGGTGCCGGCACCCAGGCGGGTGAGCAGGGCGGCGAAGGCGGCCTGGACGGCCATGAAGGGGGTGGCGCGGGCGCCTCGGGCCAGCGCGGCCAGTCCGGCGTGTGCTTCGGCGCCGGTCCGGGCCTCCACCAGTGCGCCCCGGTGGCCGGCCACGGCCGGCCGGGGCCGGGCGCCGGGCAGGGCCAGTTCCTCGGGCAGGCCGTCGAGGACGGTGGCCCAGTGGGTGAGCAGGCGGCCGTGCAGGGAGGCGGGGTCCTGGGCGGGGCCGAGGAGTTCGCGCTGCCACAGTGCGTAGTCCGGGTACTGGACGGGCAGTTCGGGCCAGTCGGGCGCCCGGCCGCCGCACCGGGCGGTGTAGGCGGCGGCGAGGTCGCGGACGAGGATGTTCACGGAGTGGCCGTCGCCCGCGATGTGGTGCAGGACCAGCAGCAGGTAGTGGTCCTCGGCGCCGTCGGTGAACAGCTCCACGCGCAGCGGTGGTTCGACGCGGAGGTCGAAGGGCCGGGACGAGGCTTGCTCGGCCCGCCGGGCGCGGTCGGCGGGCGGGCAGTCGGTGACGGTGAGGACCGGGGCGGCGTCCGCGGGGTCCAGGACCCGCTGGTGGGGGCGGCCCGCCACCTCGGGGAAGACGGTGCGCAGGGCCTCGTGGCGCCCGCTCACGTCCGCGAGGGCGGCGCGCAGGGCCGGGCGGTCGAGGGCGCCGTCCAGCCGCAGTCCGACGGGAATGTGGTAGAGCGCGCCGTCGGCGCCGTCCCGGGCGTGGAACCACAGCCGCTGCTGGGCGTGGGACAGAGGGATCACAGCAGGGCTCCGAGCTGGGATTCGAAGGTGTCGAGGTCGGCCTGGCTGACCTGGGCGAGCGGGACGTCGGAGGGGGTCAGCCCGCCGGCGTCGGGGCGGCCGGCGTGGGTGACGACGGCGCGCAGCATGGTGAACCACTCCCGCGCGAGGTCGTGGACCCACGGCCCGGGAAGGGCGTTGCCCGCCCAGGTCCAGGTGGCGCTGAGGGTGAGCCCGTCCGGGCCCTCGTGGGCGGCCGCGTTGACCTCCACGGCGTGGGCCATCGGGAGGCCTTCGTCGGCGTCGTCGAGGGCGAAGTCGTGGCCGGGCGCGGCGTCCCAGGGGGCGTCGCCGCCCATCGGGAACCGGCCGAGGTAGTTGAAGCCGATCTGGGGGATGCCGCGTGCCGCGAGATCGGGCCCGGTACGGGAGTTGAGGTGGCGCAGCAGCCCGAAGCCGATGCCCTTGTCGGGTACGGCGCGCAGTTCCTCCTTGACCAGCCGCAGGGCGGCGCCGACCGCGGGTCCGCCCCGGCGGGCCTCGTCGAGGTCCGGGCGGCCGAGGGCGAGGCGTACGGGGAACACCGTGGTGAACCAGCCGACGGTGCGGGACAGGTCGGTGCCCTCGGCGACGTCCTCCCGGCCGTGGCCCTCGACGTCGATGAGGACGGCGCCCTCCTCGTCCGCCCCGTCCGCCCCGTCGGCACTGCGCCGGCCGAGCACGGCGAGGGCCAGGGCGGTCAGCAGCACGTCGTTGACCGTGCCGTTGACGAGGCCGGGCGCGGTCGTGAGCAGGGGGCCCGCCACGTCCGGCCCGAGGGTCAGGGTGAGGGTGTTCTCCGCGCACTCCGGGTCGAGGCCGCCGGGCGGGCGGACCCCGGCCAGGGGCTGGGGGGCCTCACGCAGGGCGGCTGCCCAGCGGTCGGCTTCGGCGGTCCGGCGGCCTGAGGTCGCCTCCGCGCGCAGCAGGTCGGCCCAGTGCGCGAAGGGGGTCGCCGCCGGTTCCAGGACGGGCTCGCGGCCCTCGGTGAGCGCCGTCCAACAGGTGCGCACATCGTCCTGGAGGATCCTCCAGGAGACGCCGTCGACCACGAGGTGGTGGATGACGAGCGCGAGCCGTCCCTGCCGTCCGGCTCCCCGGTCCAGGAACACGGCGCGCAGCATGTGGCCGTCCCGCGGCGCGAGCAGGCGCCGCGCGGCGCGCATCCGCTCCCGGGTCAGGGCGGGCAGTTCCGCCTCGGCCCTCCCGCGGGCGTCCACGTGCTCCAGCAGGTCCGTCGCGGCGACGGAGCCGGCGGGCGGTACGACCGGTTCGGCGCCGGTGGCCCCGATACCGTCGGGCAGCCGCAGGCGGAGCATCTCGTGGGTGTCCAGGAGGGCATGGACGGTGCGTACGGCGGCGGCCGCCCCGAAGCCCGGCGGGGTGCGCAGGACGAGCGACTGGTTGTACGTGTCGACGGGACCGCCGAGTTCGGCGAGCCAGCCCATGATGGGGGTGGGTGCCACCGGGCCCAGACGGCGCGGGGGCGTGGCCGGGCCGGCGTCCTCGCCGACCCGGCCCCGGGCGGTGGCGGCGAGCGCGGTGACGCTCTCCGCGCGGAGCACGTCGCGGGTGCTGACGGCCAGGCCCGCCGCGCGGGCACGGCTGACGACCTGGATCGCCTGGATGCTGTCGCCACCCAGCCCGGTGAAGCTGTGGTCCGCGTCGACCTCGGCGCGGCCGAGGACCTCGGCGAAGAGGGTGCGCAGGGTCCGTACGGGGTCGGGTCCGGCCGGGTGCTCGGTGCGGTGGACGGGCTCAGCCACGGGGCGCGTCCCCGGTGAGGGCGGCCACCAGGGAGGCGGGGCGCATGTCGGTCCAGACCCGCTCGACGTGGTCCAGGCAGGCCTGGCGGCCGTCGGGGCCGTGCACCACGGTCCAGCCGGCCGGGACGGGGTTGGTCGCGGGCCACAGGGAGTGCTGGAGCTCGTCGTTGCGGACCACGACGTAGGAGGCGTTGTCGTTCTCGAAGGGGTTGCTCATGGCGGTTCACCTTTCGGGTCGGGTGCGGCCGTACGGGTCGTACGGCGCGTCGTCGGGACGGGTGGGGCGGAGGGTCAGGAGCGCGGCGCGGCCTGGATGTCGAGGTGGACGAGGGCGCGCGCGGCGTCGAGGGCGGTGTGCACGCCGTCGGGTTCCGCGTGGCGGGCGATCACGTGCCCGAGCCGGTCGGAGGCGCTGCGGGGCCTGCGTACGGGGGTGCCGGGGGCGGCGGTGACCAGCACCGATTCGACCCCCTCCACGACCGCCGCGGCCTCCGCGCCGTGGACGGCCGTGAGGGTGCCGTCGGTGTCGGCGAGCAAGAACTGGATCCCGGCGTGGCCGGCTTCCTCCGCCTTCAGGTGCGGGGGCAGGCCGAGGGCGGCGCGCAGCTGCGCGTCGAGGAGGTCGACGCCGGTGGCGAGCCGGATCAGTTCGGGGATCATGCCGCCGGCCGGGCGCGGGTTGATCTCGACGAGGGCGGGCCCGTCGGCGGTCAGTTTGACCTCGGTGTGGGTGGCGCCCAGCCGGATCCCGGCCGCGTCCAGGGCCGCGGTCACCGTGTCGGTGATCAGCTGGGCGGTGGCGGCGGGCAGGGGGGCGGGGAAGAGGTGGCGGTGCTCGACGAAGTGCGGGCCGGCGGTCACGGACTTGGCGGTGATGCCGACGCACACGGCCTGCCCGTCCAGGCCGAACATCTCGACGCTGTACTCCGGCCCGTCCAGGTACTCCTCGACGAGGACGGTGCGGGCGGTGGGCATGCCCCGCACGTTGGTGTCGATCGCGAGGATCCGCTGGATCTGGGCGCGGGCCTCGGCCTCGTCGGCGCAGAGCAGGACGTTGGTGGAGCCCGAGTCGTCGGCCGGCTTGACCACGCACGGCAGTCCGGTGCGGGCGACGGCGGCCGCGGCTCCGGCCGGCTCGCGGACGAGGGAGTAACGGGGCTGGCGGACGCCCGCGGCCCGCAGTCTCTCGCGCAGGGCGGACTTGTCGCGGCAGACCGCCACTGCCTCGGGCGCGTTGCCGGGCAGGCCGAGCCACTGGGCGATCCGGGCGGCGGCCGGTACGTAGAAGTCGCTCGTGGTGGTGACCCCGGCGATCTCCTCGCGGCGGAACCGCTCCTGTACGGCGGCGCGCAGGGCGGCGTCGGAGTTGGTGTCGCAGCGCACCACTTCGGCGCCGCTCTCCGCGAGTCCCCGGTAGCGGTCGGGGTCGCCGGTCAGCAGGACGGGGACGGTGCCCAGTTCGCGCGCCCGCGCCAGCGCGAGCATGCCGGTGCCGGTGGTGTTGGACTCGACGAACAGCAGGTGCCGGCCGATCCCGGCGGGCGGGCTGTAGGCGACGGTGGACCAGGTGCGCGCGGTCCCGTCGGGTCCGAGGGCGGCCGGCGCGGTGGCGGTGGGCACCTCGCGCAGCCGGTTCGCGTCCCAGTGCTCGTCGTTGTAGACGGTGTCGGCGTAGCGGTCGCCGCGGTCGGGGAGGATGCCGACGATCCGGGTGCCGGGTTCGGCGCCGTCGGCGAGGCCGGTGAGGACCCGGTAGACGGAGCCCGAGGTGTTGCCGCCGAAGATCTGCTGCTCGCGGGCGAGGTCCCAGGTCGCGGCGAAGGCCTCGTGGTCGTTGAGCCAGTGCACCTCGTCGACGAGGGTGCGGTCCAGGTTCTTGGGCAGCAGGCTGTTGCCCAGCCCGCTCTGCAGCCGCTGCGGTACGTCGGGCTGTCCGAAGAGGGCGCTGCCCACGCAGTCGACGCCGACGACGTGCAGGGCGGGCAGCCGCTCGCGCAGCGCCCGGGCGGTGCCGCACAGGGAGCCGCCGCTGCCGACGGCTCCGACGAGGGTGTCGAACCGGCCGAGGTCCGCCAGGAGTTCGCCGGCGAGGGGACGGTAGGCGCCGGGGTTGTCGGGGTTGGTGTACTGCTGCGGCCAGAAGGCGCCGGGCAGTTCGTCGAGGAGCTCCGCGAGCCGCTCCAGGCGGGCGCTCTGCCAGCCGTGGCTGGTCATCGCCTCGACGATGTGCACCCGGCAGCCCAGGGCGCGGAGTTTGGCGAGGGTGACGGGGTCGATCCGCGGGTCGGTGACGATGTGCACCTCGTGGCCGAGCGAGCGGCCGACGAGGGCGACGCCGAGCGCCATGGTCCCCGAGGAGCTCTCGATGACGGGGTCGCCGGGCTTCAGGGTGCCCAGCCGCCGGGCCTCCAGCAGGATGTTGCGGGCGACGCGGTCCTTCATGGCGAACAGGTTCTGCAGTTCCAGCTTGGCGTAGACCTCCACGCCCCGGGCCTCGCCCAGGCGCAGCCGGACCAGCGGGGTCCCGCCGATCGCGTCGGTCACGGTGTCGAACAGCATGCTCAGATCTCCAGCTCGGTGGGGTGGGCGGGTGGAGCCTGCGGGCTCCAGCTGTCGTCGGCGCCGAGGGAGCGGTGTACGGACACCTCGCCGCCGAGCGCCGCGCAGCCGGCCCGGATGTGCTCGGTCTTGCCGGCGAGGGCGGGGTCGTTCGCCTCCAGGAGGACACCGAGCATGGTTCCGCTGTGGGCGAGGACCAGGCCCAGCCCGTCGACCTCGCGACACAGGGCGTGCAGTTCGGCGAATCCGGCGCGCCGGCGGCGGCGGGCGTTCATCTCGGCGCTGCGGGTGGCGACGGCGCCGACCTCGGCGAGGTCGCCGCGGGCCACGGCGTCGGTGAGCCGGTCCAGCAGGCGGGCGTACTCCTCCCGGTCTGCGGCGTCGATGGCCCGGGCGCCCCGGTTGTGCGCGACCGTGTCGACCTGGCCGCCCTCGTCGTGGGCGACGACGGTGAGGGGCGGCAGCACGCCGAGGCGGCGGCCGAGGCGCACCTCCCGGTGGTGGAAGGCGACGATCTCGTCGTACATGACCCCGTCGGCCGGTTCGATGCCGCGCAGGAAGCCCTCCGTCTCGTCGGGGGTGAAGGCGCGCCCGTGGGCGGCCCCGACGGCCCGTACGGTGGCGACCAGGTCGGCGGAGGAACTGGCGAGGCCCTTGCCCTCGGGCAGGTCCCCGGCGACCTCCAGCAGGCCGCCGCCGGCCGTGCCGAGGGCGGCCAGGACGGCCTCGGCGACGCGGCGGGACTTGGCCTTGTGCGCCGGGCGCACCCGGACCTCGCGGCGGCCGGGCTCCGGGTGGAACACGGCGGTGGCCCAGCGGGCGAGGGGAAAGGTGACCAGGAAGTCCCCCTGCGGGTGGGGCAGGGCGCCCTGGAGCAGTTCGCCGAAGGTGCCGAAGGCGCTGCCGGAGCCGGGGCCGACGGGGACGGCTGTCGTCCCCTCGGCGGTGTCAGTGGGCGTGCTGTACGCGGGTGCGGGTGCCATCGCCGTCCTCCTCTTGGGTCTTGTCGGCCGGCGTTCCGTACAGGGCGCGCTCGCCCTCCTCGGCGCCCGCGCGGAGCGCGTCGGCGCGCGCCTGCCAGTCGGCGCGCAGCTGTTCGTACGTCTCCTGCTGGTCGCGCAGGACCGCGCGGACGGCGTCGGGGCGGGCCGACCCGGCGGACACCATGCGCTCCAGGCCCCGGTCGACGTCGAAGGCCTCGTCCAGGAGTCGGGCGGGGTCGGCGAGGGTGATGCCGTGTCCGGCGGCCGCCTCGGCCAGCAGGGCGGGTTCGCCGGGGGCGGGGGCGGCGCCCGCCGTCGCGGCGAGCACGACGTACTTCCCGGCGACGACCTGGGCGGTGCGCCAGGGCACCCCTTCGGTGAGGCAGAGGGCGTTGGCGAGGCTGAAGCCGCCGAGGAACTCGCGCTCGCACACCTGGCGCATGCGGTCGGCGCGGAAGGTCAGCCGGCGCAGTACCTCGGTGAGGAGGCGGACGGTGCCGTGGGCGGAGTCGAAGGCGTTCAGCAGGTGGGTGCCGGCCTCCTTGGACACCTCGACGAGATTGCAGAAGGGGGTGTTGCGCTGGCCCAGGAGCACGTCGAAGTGGAAGGCCGTCAGGTGGGCGGTGCGCCCCCGGATGCGCTCCAGGACCGGGTAGTTCTTCTTCTGCGGCATGGCGGAGGAGATGCCGGACAGTTCGTCGGGCAGTTCGATGAACCCGTACTCGCTGCCACCCCAGGTGAGGAGGTCGGTGGTGAAGCGGCTCAGCGCGGTGCCCAGCAGGCTGAGTTCCGCGGTCAGTTCGGCGCTCCAGCGGCGCGAGGCCACGGCGGTCAGGGCGTGGGGCTGCGGCCGGGAGAAGCCGAGCAGCCGGGCCATCCGGTCGCGGTCCCAGGGCAGTTCCTGTCCGGCCATGGCGCCGGCGCCGAGCGGGCAGGCGTCGATCCCGTCGTAGGCGTTCAGCAGCCGGGCGTGGGTGTGCAGCAGGTGTTCGGAGAGCGCGGCGAGGTGGAAGCCGGGGGTGATGATCTGGGCGGCCTGGAAGTGGGTGTACCCCGGCATGGGCAGGTCGCAGGTCTGCTGAGCCAACTCAACCACGATTGAGCCGAGTTCGAGGAGGGCGCTCGCGAAGCGGGCGAGCTGGTCGCGGCCGTACATCACCTGGGCGCAGGCCTGGAGGTCGTTGCGGCTGCGGTCCGCGTGCCAGTGCGTGACCGGGGCGGGCAGGCCGGCCTCGACGTGCCGTTCGAGGGCGAAGGCGATGTCCGACATGTTGGCGCCGGGCTGCGCGCTGAGGGTGTCGGGCCCGACGGCGTCCAGCAGGGCGGCGATCCGGTGGGCCTCCTCCTCGGTGATCAGGTCCATGCGGACGTATTCGGCGGCCAGGGTCTTCTCGATGGCGACGTAGTGGCGTAGCAGGTGGCGGGACTCGAACCCGAACTGCGGGGCGAGCACTTCGTCGTGGAGGAGTTCGGCGGGACCGCCGCGGATCCGGCCGCTCAGCTCGGGGGCGGGCCCCGGGGTGTCACTCGTCACGTGGTGTGTTCCGTTTCCTGTTCTGGTGCGGGGCGCGGGGGCATGCCGGGGCACGCCTCGTCGGCGCACGGCGCGCGAAGGGCTGGGGCGGGGTGGAAGGGCCGGGGGGGGTGTCTCGTCGGTCGGGGCGAGCCGTTCCGATCGGCGGGACACCCCCTACGGGCGCCCCGGGCGGGCCGGGGGGCCCGGTCAGCGGGGGTCGGCCTCGGCGAGGGCGGTGCGCAGCAGGGCGGCGGCCGCGCTGCTGTGCGGCGGCCGCATCAGCCCGTAGTGGTCGGTGGCGGCGTCGTGGCGGGTCAGGCCCGCCCCGACCCGGGCCGCCCATCGGTCGGCGGCGCTCTCCCGGGCCCCGGTCGTGCTCTGGAGGAACAGGACGGGGCAGGGCGGGGCGGGGGGCCGGTAGGCGGCGGCGGCGCGGAGCCCGGTGCGGAAGGCCGTGTAGTGCCGGGCGAGGTCGCGCGGGTCCAGGCCGGGGGCGAAGCCCTCGCGTTCCACCTGCTCGGCCAGGACGGCGAGCCGGGCGGGGGTGTCGGCGACGCTCAGCAGGGCGCTGCGCAGCACGGACAGGTTCTGGTCGGTGGGGTCGAACCCCGCGGAGCGGGCCAGGTCCTCGTGGAACCACTCCAGCAGCTCGTTCTCGTCGTCGGGGACGTGGCCGGGCTCCGGGTAGCCGGTGTCCAGCAGGGCGAGGGTCGCCACCTCCTGTCCGGCGGCGCGCAGTTGGGCCGCCATCTCGTAGGCGAGGAGTCCGCCGAAGGACCAGCCGGCCAGGTGGTAGGGGCCGGTGGGGCGGATCCGGCGCAGGGCCTTGAGGTGGGCGGCGGCCAGCTCCTCGACGGTGGCGTCGGGCGCGGCGTCGGATATGGCTGCGGGCGCGGTCCCGGCGGTGACTTCGGGGTCGGTCGGTCCGGGCGCGGTCAGCCCGAACACCGGTCGGTCGGCGCCCAGTTCGGCGGCCAGGGCGCGGTAGCACAGGACGTTGCCGCCGATCGGGTGGAGCAGGACGAGCGGGTCGAGGCCGCCCTCGGTCCGCAGGCGCACCACCGTGTCCGGGGCCGCCTCGACCTGGCGGCCGCGCAGCAGCTCGGCCTGCCGCGCCACGGTCGGGTGCTCCAGGACGGCCGAGACGCCGAGGCGCTCGCCGAAGGCCTGGTTGATCCGGCCGATCAGGCGCAGGGCGTCGATGGAGTGGCCGCCGGAATCGAAGAAGTCGTCGTGGACGCCGACCGGGCCGGCCACCAGGAGCTGCTCCCAGATCCCGGCGAGGCGGGTTTCGAGTGCGTCGCGGGGCGGGGTCGGCTCGACGCCTCCCCGCAGGTCGGCGGGGTCCGGATCAGGCAGCGCGGCACGGTCCAGCTTGCCGTTGGCGGTCAGCGGGAGGGCCGTCAGGCACACCCAGGCGGAGGGGACCATGTACTCGGGCAGCCGCTCCCGCGCGTGGCGGGCCAGTTCGCCCGGTTCGGGCGGGGAGGCGGGCGCCGAGGCGGTCTCCGGGGCGGCCGGCTCGGGGACGAAGTAGCCGACGAGGCGTTCGCCGCGGGGCAGGACCGCGCAGTCGCGGACGCCGGGGTGTTCGGCGAGGACGGCCTCGATCTCCCCGGGCTCGACGCGGAATCCGCGGATCTTGAGCTGGTGGTCGGTGCGGCCCGCGTACTCCAGGGCTCCGTCGGGGCGGTGCCGGGCGAGGTCGCCGGTCCGGTAGAGGCGCCGGAGGGTGCCGTCCGGGCCGGTGTGCTCGATGAACCGCTCGGCCGTCAGCTCGGGTCGTCCGTGGTAGCCGTCGGCGAGGCCGACGCCTTCGAGGAAGAGCTCACCGGTGACGCCGAGGGGGGCCTCGGCCAGGCGGCGGTCCAGGACGTGGGTGCGCATGTTGGCGATGGGCCGGCCGATGGGCACGGTGTCGCCGCCGTCCGGCCGGCACTGCCAGTAGGTGACGTCGACGGCCGCCTCGGTGGGCCCGTAGAGGTTGTGCAGCTCGACGCCGGGCAGCCGCTCGAAGAACCTGCGCTGGAGCTCGTGCGGCAGGGCCTCGCCGCTGCAGACGACGCGGGTGAGGCCGGCCGCGCCGGCCAGGGCTGCCGGGTCGTCGAGGAAGACGCTGAGCATCGACGGGACGAAGTGCACCGTGGTGACACCTTCGGCCCGGATCAGTCCGGCGAGGTAGCCGGGGTCGCGCTGGCCGCCGGGACGGGCGAGGACCAGGGTGGCGCCGGTCAGCAGGGGCCAGAACAGCTCCCACACGGAGACGTCGAAGGTGTACGGCGTCTTGTGCAGCACCCGCTCCCCCGGGGTCAGCCCGTATGCGTCCTGCATCCACAGCAGCCTGTTGGCGATGGCGCGGTGCGAGACCACGACCCCCTTGGGCTTGCCGGTGGATCCCGAGGTGAAGATCATGTATGCCGGATCGGACGGTTCGGGCGCCCGCGCAGGACCCGCGGTGCCCGTCGCGGCCTCCTCCGGCCGCAGGACGGTGACCCCGGAGTCCGCCAGCCGCTCGGCCCACGCGCCCTCGGCGACCACCAGGCCGATGCCAGACTCGGCGAGCAACGACCGTACGCGCGGCTCCGGGTGCTCCGGGTCCAGCGGGACGTAGGCGGCGCCGGACTTGAGGACGGCGAGGAGTACGACGGGCAGGGCCAGGGAGCGTTCCAGCAGCAGGCCCACGAACGTGCCGGGGCCGGCGCCGCGTTCCCGCAGTGCCGCGCACAGCCGCTCGGCCTCGGCGTCGAGGGCGCGGTAGGTCAGCTCGGCGCCCTCGAAGCGGACGGCGGGTGCGTCCGGGGTCCGGTCGCGCTGCTCGTCGATCAGCCTGGTCAGGACGTGCGGCCGCGGGTAGTCGACGGCGGTCCGGTTCCAGTCGGCGTAGCGGCGGTGTTCGGCCTCGGGCAGCAGGTCGGCGGCCGTGCAGTCGCGATCGGGGGCTTCGGCCAGATCGCACAGGGCGGCCCTGTAGGAGGCGTGCGCGCTCGCCATCTGCTCCTCGGAGAACTGGGCCGCGTCGAAGCGCAGGCCGAGTTCGAGCAGGGCGCCGTCGGGGCTGCGGGAGAACTCCGCGCCGAAGGCGAAGTCGGTGCCGGCCTCTCCGGTCTCCTCCAGCACGGTGAACGCGCCGTCGGCCGGCCCGTCCTGCTCCACGTGGAAGTGGGTGTAGTTGAAGAACGTCTCGAAGAGCGGGCCACCCCCGGACAGGCGCTGGATCTCGGCGAGCGGGAAGCGGCGGTGCGCGTGCAGTTCCGCCTCCGCGGCGGCGACGTGCCCGACGAGGCCGCGCCAGCTGAGCCCGGTGACGGTGAGGCTCAGCGGCAGGGTGTTCAGGAAGACGCCGACGACCTTGTCCCCGTCGGTCTCCTCGGCGCGGCCGTTGTGGACCACTCCGGTGGTGACAGCGTCGCCGCCGCCCAGCAGGGCCATGGTCCTCAGGTGGGCGGCGAGCAGGACGGTGCGCAGCGGTACGCCGCATGCGGCGGCCAGGGTGGTGAGCCGGTCGTGCAGTTCCCCGGGCAGGGGCGCGAGGTACCAGGACATCCGGGCGGGTCCGCCGGTCGCCGCCGGGCGGGCCAGCTTGGTCGCGGGGGCGTCGGCGGCCTTGCCGGTCCAGAAGGCGCGCTGCCCGGGGTCGGCCAGGGCGGCCCGTTCGAGGGCGACGAAGGTGGCGAACCGGGAGCGGGGGCCGGCCTGCGGGGAGGGGCCGTCCGCGGGGGTCCGGGCGGCGAGCGCCTCGGTGTAGCAGGAGGCGAGTTCGGTGAGGAGCGAGCGTTCGCTCCAGCCGTCGAGGACGGCGTGGTGCTCGGCGACGAACAGCTGGAGGCGGGTGTCGGAGAGGCGTTGGACGTGGAACCGGATCAGCGGGGGCCGGTCCCAGTCGAAGGGCCGGTCGCGCTCGGCGGCGTAGCGGGCGGCGACGGCGGTGCGCTGGGCCTCGGTGTCGAGGCCGTGCAGGTCCTCGAAGGTGAGCTCCGGGCGGGCGCCGCGGTGGACGAGTTGGAGGGGCTCGGTGAATCCGTGCGGGTCGAAGGAGGTGCGCAGCATCTCGTGCCGGGTCGCGAGGACCTCGACGGTGGTCCGCCAGGCGTCCTCGGAGAAGGGCGCTTCGATCAGGTAGGAGGCCACGTTGTGGTAGACGCGTCCGCCGGCCGACGGCAGGTCGCTGTGGTAGAGCATGCCGGCCTGGAGCCGGGTCATCGGGTAGGCGTCCTCCAGCCCCTCGGGCAGGGCGGCGCGGTCCGCGGGGGTCAGCAGTGCGAAGGGCTCGTACGGGGTTTCGGCAGCGGCCGCGGCCCGGTCCCGGGCGGTGACGTACGGGGCGAGGGCGCGGACCGTCGGGGAGCTCATGAGGTCGGCGACGGTGAGGTCGAGGCCTCGTTCGCGGATCCGGGCGAGCACCTGGAGGGAGCGGATGGAGTCCCCGCCGAGGGCGAACCAGTTGTCCAGGGCGCCGACCCGTTCGTGCCCGAGGACCTGGGCGAAGACCTCGGTGAGCGCGGTCTCGACCGGCCCGCGGGGTGCCTCGTACTCGGCGGTGGGGGTGCGGCCGGCCGAGCCGGGGGCGGGCAGCCGGCGCCGGTCGGTCTTGCCGTTGGCGGTCAGCGGGAAGGCGGGCAGGGTGACGAACGCGCCGGGGATCATGTAGCCCGGCAGCCGCCGCGCGAGGTGCTCGCGCATCTCCTCGACGGTGGGCCCCGCCCCGTCCTCGGCCCCGGTCACGGCCAGGTAGCCGACCAGGACGTCGTTCCCCGCGGGATCGGGTGCGACGAGCGCGACCGCGGCGTCGACGAGGGGGTGGGCGGCCAGGGCGGCCTCGACCTCGCCCAGTTCGATCCGGAAGCCGCGCAGTTTGACCTGGTGGTCGATGCGGCCGAGGTACTCCAGGTCCCCGTCGGGCAGGGCCCGCGCCAGGTCTCCGGTGCGGTAGAGCCGCTCACCGGCCGAGGGCCCGGCGGGTGCGTCGGCGACACCTTCGGCGGGTCCGGTGGGAAAGCGCTCGGCGGTGAGTTCGGGCCGGCGCAGGTAGCCGCGCGCCAGGCCCGCTCCGGCGACGTACAGCTCCCCGACGGCGCCGCGCGGGACGGTCCGGCCGCGCGCGTCGAGCAGGTGCAGACGCAGGTCCGGGATGGGCACGCCGATGACGCTGCCGCGGCCCTCCTCGGCGTCGCGGGCGGTCAGCGGCCGGTAGGTGACGTGCACGGTCGTCTCGGTGATGCCGTACATGTTGACCAGGCGGGGTGCGGTGTCGCCGTGGCGGGCGAACCATCCGGCGAGGGCGGCGACGTCGAGGGCTTCCCCGCCGAAGACGACGTGGCGCAGGGCGAGGCCAGGGTCGGCCGGTCCGGCCGTGCGGTGGTGTTCCTCGTCGGCCCGGGCCAGCTGGTAGAAGGCGGAGGGGGTCTGGTTGAGGACGGTGACCCGTTCGGCGCGCAGCAGCCGGTGGAACTCCTCGGGCGAGCGGCTGGTCCCGTACGGGACCACGACGAGGCGGCCGCCGTGGGCGAGGGCTCCCCACAGCTCCCAGACGGAGAAGTCGAAGGCGATGGAGTGGAAGAGGGTCCACACGTCGTCGGGGCCGAAGCCGAACCAGTGGTCGGTGGCGGAGAACAGCCGTGTGACGTTGGCATGGGGCACCAAGGTGCCCTTGGGGAGGCCGGTGGACCCGGAGGTGTAGATGACGTAGGCCAGATGGTCCGGGGTCACACCGGTGGCGGGGGCGGTGTCCGGTTGGGCGGCCAGGAGCGGGGCGTCGGCGAGCAGGTCGACGGTGTGCAGGCCCGGGGCGTCCCACAGGGCCCGGGTGCCGGTGGTGCCGACGACGTGCTCCAGGCGGGCGTCCTGGACGATGTGGCGCAGCCGCTCGGGCGGGTTGTCGGGGTCGAGGGGCAGGTAGGCGCCGCCGGCCTTGAGGATGCCGAGCAGAGCGACGACGAGGTCGGCGGAGCGGGGCAGGCACAGTCCGACGAGGGTGTCGGGGCCCACGCCGAGGGCGCGCAGCCGGTGTGCGAGCCGGTTGGCGCGGGTGTCGAGCTCGCGGTAGGTGAGGGAGGTGCCCTCGTGGACGAGGGCGACGGCGTCGGGAGTGCGGGCGGCGTGTCCGGCGAAGATCTCGTGGACGCAGGCCGGTGCGCCCGGGATGTGCGGGAGGGCGGCGCGGTCGGGGAGCTGCGAGCCGATGCCGGTCCGCTCGCCGGCCGACAGCATCGGCAGTTGGCTGAGGGGCAGTTCGGGGTTCTCGGTGGCGGCGTCCAGGAGGCGGGCGAAGTGCCGGCCGAACTGTCGGACGGTGGCGGCGTCGAACAGGTCCGCCCGGTATTCCAGCCGGCAGGTCAGCGCGCCGCCGGTCCGTACGACGTCGAAGGTCAGGTCGAACTTGGCGGTTCCTGCCGGTCCTTCGAGCAGCGTGGCCTTCGGGCCGGGCAGGCCGTCGGTCATGCCGTCCTCGTCGTGCAGGCCGAACATGACCTGGAAGGGGCCGGCGTCCTCGCCGGTGCGTCCGGCGGCGAGGCGGTCGACGACGCGTTCGAAGGGCAGGTCCTGGTGGTCCTGGGCGTCGAGCACGGTGTCCCGTACGCGTTCCAGGTGGACCCGGAAGGCGGGATCGTCGGAGAGGTCGGCGCGGATCACCAGCGTGTTGACGAACAGGCCGACGGTGTCCTGGAACTCCTTGCGGCCCCGTCCCGCCACCGGCGTCCCGACGAGTACGTCGTCGGTGCCCGTGTAGCGGCCCAGCACGATCTGGAAGGCCGCCAGCATCAGCGTGTAGGGGGTGCTGTGGGTGTCACGGCACAGGCGTTCCATGCGGGCGAGCACCGGGGCCGGCACCTCGAAGGAGTGCAGCGCCGCCGCGCCGCGGGCCGCGCCTGCCGCGGGCCGGCCGTCGCGGGGCAGGGGCGCGTCGGGCAGTTCGCCCTCCAGCTGCTTCTCCCAGTAGGCGAGCTGGCGCTGGGCGGCGGGGCCGCGGAGCCATTCCTCCTGCCAGTCGGAGAAGTCGGCGTACTGGTACTCGGGGGCCTCCGGGGCCACGAACCCGGCCGGGCGCCGGCGGTCGGTGCCGTCAGGGCCGCCGTCGGGCCCGTCGCCGTAGTGGGCGTACGCGGTGAGGAGCTCGCGGACGAGGATCCCGACGGACCAGCCGTCGGCGACGATGTGGTGCATGGCGAGCGCGAGGACCGCGCCCTCGGGGGTGTGCAGCAGGGCCGCCCGGAAGAGCGGTCCGGACCCCAGGTCGAAGGGCCGGTGGTGTTCGGCGGCCATCCACTCCTCGACGTCCCCGGCTCCGTGCGCGACGGCGGAGGACCAGACGAGAGCGGCCTCGGTGTCGATGTGCTGCCACAGCTCGCCGTCCCGCAGGACGAAGCGGGTGCGCAGCGCCTCGTGCCGGTCGACCAGGCCCTGGGCGCAGGCGCGGAGCGCGGTCTCGTCCACCGGGCCTTCGAGGCCGTAGAAGACGGGCATGTGGTAGGTCGGCCTGCCCTCCTCCAGCTGCTGGAGGAAGTACATCCGCTGCTGCGCTCCGGACGCGCGGAACGCGCTGAACGACGGCCCGGCAGGGCGTTCGATCGGATCGTGACTGGCCAAGACAACTCCCTCGGCGCCGCACCGGTGACCGGCCCGCGACGCATGCTCCGCTTGCTTGCCCGTCCAGCCTAGGAACAGCATCGATTCGGGTGAAGTCGCCTGTTTCCGGTCCCCGGTTCACGTGACATGGGGTGTGGACGACCTGTGGATGCGCCGGCGGCAGGCCGTGTTCCGAGGCCGTGCGCGGGACCGCGGGGGTGCGCTCGGTGCAAGACCGATCGCGGCGGGCGTGAGTTCGAAGGAGGCTGCCCGGCCGGGTGATCTTCCGGCGGTCCGGGTATCAAGCCAAGGTGACCGGCGAGCGAGGGAGGCGGACCTCGGATGGGGGCAGCGGACGAGCAGGACCGTCAGGACGGGGAAGGCTGGCTGACGAAGGCCGAAGTCCGGGAGCTCTGGCCGCAGGTCAGGGCGATCAGCATCACCGCGGTGGCTCGGGCCAACAGCGTACGTATGTCGGCTGCGCCCTCCCAGGACCTGACCGGCGAGCCGACCTACCACGCGGCCGACGTACGCCAGGTGGCCGCGCGGATCGCCCGGGGTGAGGCCCAGGTCGCGCCCTGGCAGCGCGCCGACTCCGACGCCGCATGCGAGGACGCCAGGCCCGTCCCGCCCGTCCCGCCCGTTCGGCAGCAGGTCGGCTGGGGGGCCGACAACGTGCCGGGGCTGATCCTGCTGGCGATCATCGTGGGACTGATGCTCTGGGGCCTGACCGCCCCCGACAACCACGGCACGGTGACGGACTTCGTGCGCTGACGGCCGACGCCGGCGTGCCGGTTGACCGAGCAGGGCGATTCGCGCTTCGAGGTGGTTTCGCGACGTAGCGGGCTTGGCACCGCCGCCCATCTGCGGATGCTCATGCGCCGCGGGACCGGCACCACGCCATCGGCGTACAAGCGCCGCTTCGGGCCGCGGGTGAACTGACGGCCGGTCCCCCTGCCGGCACCCACGTGCCGCTCATCGCCCCTTCGCCATCAACGTCAGCGGGAAAGTACCCCTCTCGGGGAGGTGGGGCAGGTGGACGCGCCCGGCTGCCATCCGGGCGCGTCGTGTCACTCGGTCATGCGGGGCCGGGTGCCGCCTCAGTTGCCGATGCCGGAGGTTCCGACGCCGGAGTTGCCGATGCCGTGGCTACCGATGCCCGTGTTCGCGATGCCCGCGTTGCCCAACCCCAGGTTGGCGATGCCCGCGTTTCCGACGCCGTCGTTCAGGGCGCCGGCGTTCCCGACGCCGTCGTTCAAGGCGCCGGCGTTTCCGACGCCGTGGTTGCCGATGCCCGAGCTGCCCACGCCATCGGCGGCGGCCGCGCCGGCGCCGACGGCGGCCAGCATCGCCACGCCACCCACCACGGTCGCCACACGGTGAAGAGTCGTACGCATCATCACATACCTCCTGTTTAGTGGAACTTTCCGCTCATATCCTTAGCATGTGACCATGTCTTACCCGGGGACGCCCGAACCTGGCGTGCCGTCCGGAATCCTCGTCCCCCGGCGTTTGCGGGGCGCAGCCCGGCCCAGGGAGCCCGTTTTCCGTCGGATCGGCCCTGGCTGGGCGTCGGCTGAACGTGGTCGATGCGCTCGGGACCCGCTGCGTCCCGTCCCGCCGGGCGCCGTGGTCCTGGCCCTCGCTACCGGACCGGCGCTCACCCCCCATGGGGGCGAGCGCCGGCTCGTGCTCACCGACCCACGACCAGCCCTCGGCCGCGGTCAGCTCAACTCAGATCCGCTCAGCTGAGGGCGGTGATCACCTCCTTCGCCGCCCGCTCCCCCTCGGTGGCCCCGCCTTCCATGAACCCCTGGAAGTCGTAGCTGCAGTGCTCGCCGCCGATGTGGATGCGACCCTGAGCGGTGCCCTCGTACTTCGCGTACTTGTGCAGGTAGCCCGTCGGCCAGTACGAGTACGCGCCGAGCGCGTACGGATTGCGGTGCCAGGCCGAGAGCTGCGCCCGACCGGTCCAGGCCGCCTTGGTGCCCGGGAAGAAGCGGTCGATCCCGGTGAGCATCCGGCCCGCGAGGGCGCGTACGTAAGGGTCGGAGTCGGTGGCGAACGGGCTCCCCGGCGTGAGCGAGCCGGCCCGCGTGCCTCCTCCGTACTGGAGCAGGATGCCCCCGGTGCCGGGCTGGACCTTGGTGGTGTCCCAGGTCTGCTGGACGTCGAGGTCGGTGAAGCAGTCGCCGGAGGAGACTCCGGGCCAGGGGCCGGTGCCGCGCCAGGGCCGGCTGGTGAACTGCATGTTGAGTTTGGTGCAGTAGCCCATGCGGGCATCGCGCAGCAAGTTCGTCATCAGCGGGTCGAAGCCGGCACCGGTGATGTCGATCCGCTGGAGGATCGGCAGCGGAAGGCACAGGATCGTGTGGTCCGCCACGACCGTGCGGGTGGCGCCGGCGTCGTCGAAGGTCAGTGTCTGGGTACCGTCGGCCGCGACACGGACGGCCACGAGTTCACGGCCCATCACGAGCGAACCGGCGGGCAGGGCCTGGGCGATGGCGTTCGGCAGCCGGTCGTTCCCGCCGATGATGTGGTAGCGCTCGTTGGACAGACCCCAGACGTTGAAGTTGCCGGGGTTCGGCTGGTAGCCCATCAGCAGGACGAGGGCGAGGGCGGACTGCTGATCGGTGTCGGCGCCGTACTCGACGTTGTACGCGACGTCGATGAAACGGCCGAGCTGCGAGCCGTGGCCGCCGGGGATCCGCGTCTCGATCCACTCGTACAGGGTCATGTTGTCGAGGGCGGTGCCCGCAGGGGTGGTCGCGTTCCAGGAGACCTCGCCGGCGTTCTGGAGGTCGCGGTGCAGTGCCTGGTAGACGGCGTTGAAGTCCGCGTCGGCTTGGGTGCGCGAGTAGTAGGTGCCGCCGAACCAGAGGACTTCCTCGGCGCCGTTCGGTCCCCCGCCGAGGAAGTCCTCGGTCGGCAGGTCGAAGCGGCGGCACAGCTCCAGGATCTTCTTGTGGCTGGTGTCGATCAGCTCACCGCCGATCTCGGACGTCTGGCCGTAGGCCCAGAGGGAGCGCTGGCTCCACATCCGGCCGCCGACGCGGCTCGGATTGGCCTCGTACAGTGTGCAGCCGACTCCCGCGTCCTTGAGCGTGAGGGCGGCGGTCAGCCCCGAGATGCCCGCGCCGACGACGGCCACCCGGGCGGGGGTGACGGGCTTCTTCTCGGGGAGGGCTTCCGCGGCCTGGGCTCTGGCGGAGGCACCCGCTCCCGAGGCGAGGGCGGTGCCGAGTCCCAGCGCGGCGGCGCGTCCCAGGAGCTGGCGTCTGGTGGAACCGCGGACGTCGGCGACGGGCAGGCCGAGCCGGCGGGCTGCGGCGTGATCGGCGGCGAGCCGACGGAGCGCGTGCATCAGGGGGGTACGTGCCATGGCGGTGGCTCCTCGTCAGATGTTCGCGGCGGAGGGGGCGGGCTCGTCGGGGGCGGGCTCGTCGGTGCGTTCGGCGGCGTCCTCCAGGACGACCCGGCCGATGATCTCGTAGCGCTCGGGAGCCTTGAACTTGAGCCACAGGCCCAGTCCCAGGCCGCCGAAGAACACCACGCCGACGATCCAGGGGATCAGCGTGAAGAAGACCGAGTCGGCGGCCAGCCCGGCCGCCGTCTTCATGTTCAGCAGCAGCAGGACGACCACGGCGGCCATGGCGATGCCGCCGACCAGCGGGGCGGTGAAGGTGCGGAACCAGTGCCGGTCCTCGGGGTGGTTCTTGCGGAAGTAGCCGATCACGGCGAAGGAGCACAGGGTCTGCACGATGAGGATCGCCATCGTGCCGAGGATCGCGAGCAGGGTGTAGAGGTGGATGTACGGATCCTGCCCGGTCAGCCAGAACAGCGCGACCAGGGCGGTGGCGATGGCCGTCTGCACCAGGGAGGAGATGTACGGGGATCCGTGCCTGGCGTGCGTACGGCCGAGGCCGGGGTGGAGGAAGCCCTCGCGACCGATGGCGTAGAGGTAGCGGGCGGCGCACTGGTGGAAGGCCATGCCGCAGGCGAAGGAGCCGGTGAGGAGCAGCCACTGGAAGGCGTCCACGGCCCAGGAGCCGATGAAGGTCCGGGTGGGCGCGAAGAAGAGGTCGAGCGGGCTCGTGGAGGCGGACAGTTCCACGGACTTCGCGAGTCCGTTGCCGGCGATGGTCATCCAGGAGACGTAGATGTAGAAGAGGCCGACGCCGACGACGGACACCAAGGTCGCCTTGGGGATGACCCGCTTGGGGTCGCGGGACTCCTCTCCGTACATGGCGGTGGATTCGAATCCGACCCAGGACCAGAAGGCGAAGAACAGGCCCAGGCCGGCGGAGGTTCCGGTGAAGGCGTTCTTCGGGTTGACGGGTTCGAGCGGGATCCCGTCCGGACCGCCGCCCGCGATCAGCACGGCGGTCGCGACGGCGAAGAGGACGGCGATCTCGGCGACGAGCATCGCGCCGAGCGCTTTGGCGGTGAGGTTGATGTCGAAGTGCGCGAGGGCGGCGGTGATGGCGAGCATGGCGGTCGCGTACACGATCCAGGGCAGGTCGATGCCGAGTTGGTCGTGGACGGTGGTTTGCGTGAAGTAGGAGAACACGCCCACGATCGAGGCCTCGAAGACGATGTACGCGAGGACCGCGAGCATGCCGGAGGCCATGCCGGCGATCCGGCCGAGGCCGTGCGAGATGTACCCGTAGAAGGCACCGGCCGCGGTGATCCGCTTGGCCATGGCCACGTAGCCCACGGCGAAGACGGTGAGGACGGCAGTCGCGAAGAGGTACCCGGCGGGAGCGCCGATGCCGTTGCCGAAGCCGACGGCGATGGGGAGGTTTCCGGTCATCGCGGTGATCGGGGCGGCGGTGGCGACGGCCATGAAGACGACGCCCACCAGGCCCACCGAATTGGCCTTCAGTCGCTGGACCTGCGGTGCGCCGCCAGCGGTGCCGGTATCCGTGCTCATGGCTCCTCGTTCCTGTCGTGAGGGCGCTCACTCTCTCCTCGCGTGACCTGTCCCACAATCGGCATGCGGTCCGGTAATTCCCCTGTAGGGGCGACGAGTTGTCGCGAGAAGAAACCTGCCGGCCCGGCACATGCGGCCAATCCGGTCGCGCCCCGCGCCCACTCGCCCAGGCAGTGCGGTGGGAGACGCCCCGAACGAGCCGCCTTGTCGTACCGGACGGCCCTCGGCAGTCGCGGGCCGGGCGCCACCCCGCGAGGGCGACATGTCGGTCTGCCGTTGCGCGAGCGAGATGCCGGGGGCGGGGCGCCACCGACACGGCCATGGAGGGCACGCAGCCCCTCGGCGCCCTGGTGGTGTCCTGAGGGGGCGGCAATTACCTCCGGGGTAATCGCCCCGCCCAACCTCCCACAGCTACGTTCGCGGTCATCGCTCACCCCCGGAAGGAAGGAGCCCCGAGGTGCCCGCTTACGGTTTCGCCCATCTCCGCAGCCGCCGGAATCACTCCGACGTCATCGAGTACCTGGAGCGCATCCAGGAAACCCTCGACCCCTTCGCAGGCCGCTTCGTCATCCACGGCCCGCCGGCCGAAGTCGTCGAGGGGACGTGGCCCGGCAGCATGGTGCTGATCGAGTTCCCCGGCCTGGCCGAAGCCCGCGCCTGGTACGACTCTCCGGCCTACCGGTCCATCCTGCGCCTGCGTACCGATCACATCGACGGCGACTTGCTGCTCATCGAGGGCGTCAGGCCGGACTACGACCCGGCCGAGCGAGCCCGCAAGCTGCAAACAGAAGCCGACCGGGAGGGGCAGTCGACCGCCTGATCCCCCGTCCCTCGGGCCCCGTTCACGCAGGAGCGGAAGTCTGGCCCGACCCCGAACGTCCGGTAGCGGGGGCAGCCCTCCTGCGCCGGTCAGGGCCGCAGGCCTGGCCGCCCGCCTGAATGCGACATCGGACAAGGCAGCGACGACGACCTGCCCTTCGTCTCCGAAGCCGAATGGGCGTGACGTGGCTACGCCCGCCGGAGTTCGAGGACGGGAATGGTGCGGATTCCCGCCGTCTTGCGTGCGTACTCGGCGAAGCCGGGGTAACGCCGCGCTTGTTCGGCGAAAATGCGGTCGCGTTCGTCACCGGTCAGTTCGCGGACGGTCACCTGGTAGGTCGCTGTGCCCCGCTCGATGGTGCCCTCACCGTGGGCCATCAGATTGCGGTACCACTCCGGGTCGGTGGGCGCTCCGCCCTTGGACGCGAAGACATAGACGGTGTCCGGCTCGGCGTCGTGCGGGAGGTACATCATCGGGCTGACGTGCTCCCGCCCGCTCTTGCGGCCGCGGTGATGGAGGAGGACCAGCGGGGCGCCTTCGAAGGCCCCACCGACCCGGCCCTCGTTCGCACGGAACTCCGCGATGACTTGCGCGTTCCGGTCGACTGCTTCGCTCATGTCGAACTCCTGTCGTTCACGGTCCGGCTGATCCGCCGGGAGGGGTGATCAGTAGAGGCAAACATGCGCTGCACTGCGCTGGGCTGCGAAGGCCGAGGCCATGCGCAGCGGTGCGACCGGGGACGCTCCAGGCGGGCGGGCGGCAAGGTCAAGCATCGTCTCCAGGGCGGACAGAGTGTACTCGCCAGGCTCGAAGACGCCGAAGTACTCGAAATCGGTTCGTGGAACCGTGTCGGCAGCGCCGCCGGCCGGCGTGGCTCCTGGCTCAGTGGAGCGCGGCGCGCAGGGACGGAGCGTCGGAAGATCCGATAATTGGTTTGCCGACCCGGTGGCCGTGTGTCAACGTTCGGCCGGGACCGGAAGTTGATCATCAGCGGCCGGTCGAAGTCGACATGTCGACGGCCTCTCGGGGATCCACCGGAGAGGCGACGAAACGATGGGGATCGGTGCCGTGGGGAACATGTACGAGGACGAGTGTCGCCGGTCGTTGGCCGAGGAGCAGGCCAAGAGCCTTGCCGAGACCAACGACTGGGAGCACGTGGACAGGGAGCGGGTCCACCAGGACTGGGACGTCCTGTACCGGGAGATCGCGGCTCTCCTCGACGGCGGCTCCTTGCCCGGAGACCAGCGGATCCAGGAGCTCGTCCGCAGGCACTTCGACATCGTCTGCCGGTTCTACATCCCCTCCAGGGAGGCGTACGTCGGCATGTCGCTCTTCTACGCCGAGGACGAGGCCATGAGGGCGTTCCACGATTCCTACCACCCCGGGATGGTGGAGTTCATGGGCGCCGCGATCAAGGTGTTCGCCGAACAGGGGAGCGGGTTCGCCCCCAGCGCGGGAGCCGAAGCCTCTGCGTAATCGGGCGACGCGGGCCAGGCCATGCGGGGGCGGGAACGCCGGGACCTGGGTGGCCCAGGCGACCGCCGAGGGGATACGGCGAGGTTCCAGTCCCAGGGGCTGTGACGGCCCCCGACACGTCGCCCCCGGCTCCCGGGCCACCGGTCGGTCCGGGAGCCCGCAGGCAGGGCCGGGCGCGGGGACGCCCGCCCCGGTGTCGAGCTCGGCGGGCGCCGGAGCCCGGGCTGCGCCGCGTACGGGAGCGGTCGGCCGCGCGCGGACGACTCGGCGGATCATGCGGACGCGCGGATATCCGTCGAGCCGCGAGGGTTCGGGCGCCGCTCGGCGGGGTGATGCTGGTGGCATGACTGCCCTCGCACCAGAAACCCGAACCCGATACGACGCGATGGTCACGGTCGGTGTGGAGGAGGAGTTCTTCCTCATCGACCCCCACACCCGCCTGGTTGTTCCCGCCGGGCCCGCGGTCGCCGAACGGGCGGCCGAGCGGGTGGGGGATCTGGTGGCCAAGGAATTCGCGTTGTGCCAGGTGGAAGCACGCACGCCGCCCTGCCGGACCGGGGCAGAGCTGTACGGCCATCTGGAACGGGTACGGGCTGCGCTGGTGGGCGCGGCCCGCGCGGAGGGCGTACGTGTGTGTGCGTCGGGCACGCCGGTGCTACAGGATCCCGGTCCGGTCCAAGTGGCCGATCATCCCCGCTACCGGGCCGCGAACCTGCAGTACCGGAGCATGATGGACGACTTCGCTGTCAGTGCACTCCACGTCCACGTCCACCTCCCCGATCGTGAGCTGGCCGTGTGGACGGTCAACCGGATGCGGCCGTGGCTGCCTCTGCTGATCGCCGTGAGCGCCAACTCGCCGTTCCACCGCGGCATGGACACCGGCTACGCCGGCTACCGGACCGTGCTCCGCAGCCGTTTCCCCTGCCTGGGACCCCCGCCCTACGCTCGCACCCTCCAGGAGCACGAACGCCTCGCCACAGCCATCAGCGACAGCGAGGCCATGCTTGATCCGGCCACCGCCTACTGGGACCTGCGGCCCCACCCCCGTCTGCCCACCCTGGAAATCCGCGTCATGGACGTCCTGCCGGACGTGCGGGACACGGTTGCCGTGGCCCTGCTGCTGCGGGCCCTGGTCACCACGCTGGCCGGCCGGGCATCCGAACACGGTCCAGGCCCGGCGTGGGAGGCGGAGGTGCTGCGGGCCGCGTGCTGGCGCGCCGCCCGCGACGGATGGTCGACCGCCTGCTTCGACCCCGCCACCGGCCGCTACCGGCCCGTCGTCGACATCGCCGCCGATACGGTTGCCCTCCTGCGGCCGGCCCTCGAAGCATCCGGGGACACGCGGGAGGTCCAGGCACTGTTCCTGCGGCTGGCCGAACGCGGCGACCCGGCCACCGGGCAACGCGCCTGGGCCACCCCGGACGACGGACTGCGGACCGTAGTGGACCAGCTCATCCTGGCCACGGAACGCGGCCACGGCACCGAAAACTGACCCCCAAGGCCCGGAGTCCGGGAGCCGGGCGAGGCCGGCCTCCCATACGACTGGAACGGGTGGAACCGACGTCGTACCCGCCGACGACGACGCCGCTGCCCATGCGCTGACCGGTCACGCCGGTACGCCCGTACGCCGTGGCGGGGTCCTACCGTTGGCGTATGCGGCTTCTGCTGATGTCCGACACGCACGTCCCCACCCGCGCCCGGTCGCTCCCGGCGCCCCTCCTGGCGGCCGTCGACGTCGCCGATGCCGTCCTCCATGCCGGGGACTGGGTCGACGAGGCCACCCTCGACCTGCTGGAATCCCGGTCGCGTCTCCTGCTCGGCGTCCACGGCAACAACGACGGTCCCCCGTTGCGCCGCAGACTCCCCGAGGTGGCCCGCGCCGAGCTGGCAGGGGTGCGCTTCGCGGTCGTGCACGAGACGGGTACGGCCAAGGGGCGGGAGGGCCGGTGCGCCGAACGGTTCCCCGATGTCGACGTCCTGGTGTTCGGCCACAGCCACATCCCCTGGGATTCCACGACGGTGGGCCTGCGCCTGCTCAATCCGGGTTCCCCGACGGACCGGAGGCGGCAGCCCTACTGCACGTTCATGACCCTGACGGTCGAGGACGGGACGGTGCACGACGTGACGCTGCACCGGCTGCCCCCGAGGAGCTGACCGTTCCCACCCGGCCGTCCCGCAGGAGTTCCAGGACGGCTTCCTCGACCGGGCCGTGCGTCGCCGGACGGCCGAACAGGCCGTCCTCGCCCAGTGAGCCCAGAGCGGGCGCGACGGTCTTGCCGTCTTCGTAGAGCTCGATGACGCGCGGGTCGATGTAGGAGGCGCGGCACACCGCGGGCGTGTTCCCCAGGTAACCGCTCACCTCGCGCACGGCGCGCGCCACGACGGTGCTGCGCCGCCCGCGGGAAGCATCCGACGTGCCGTCCGACACCCCCAGGGCCACCGCAGCCAGGACCGTCGCGTACCACGTCCTGAAGTCCTTCGCCGTTACGTCCCGGCCCGCCCGTTCCCGCAGGTAGGCGTTCAGCTCCTCGGCCCGGACCTCGTGCCAGGCCCCCCGCTCCCAGTACGCGAACAGCCGCGGCCCCGGATCCTTGCGTCTGAGCAGCGCCCGCACGACGGCGTACGCCTGTTCGTCCACCAGCGCGCGGGTCACGGTCTTCCCCGACTTGGCGGGGAAGTGCAGGCGGACCTCGCCGTCGCGGCACCGCGCGTGGTCCCGGAGCAGGGTGGTCAGTCCGAAGCTGCCGTTGTCCCGGGTGTAGCGCTCACCTCCGATCCGCAGGAATCCCAGATCGAGCAGCCGGGTCAGGCAGGCGAGGACGCGCACACGGGTGAGGCCCCGGCCGGAGAGGTCGCGTTCCACCTGTACCCGCAGTGCGGGCAGCACACGCGCCACGTCCTGGACGTGCGCGTGTTTGGCGGCGTCCTGCTGCGCGCGGAACGCCGGGTGGTAGGTGTACTGGCGTCGGCCGGCTTCGTCGGTGCCGACCGCCTGGATGTGGCCGTTCGGCCAGGGACAGATCCAGACGTCCCTCCACGCCGGCGGGACCGCGAGGGCCCGCACCCGGTCCCGGTCCGCCGGGGCCAGCGGCCGTCCGTCCGTGTCCAGGTAGCGGAAGCCGCGGCCGTGGCGCAGCCTGCGCCATCCCGGCCCTGCCACGTCGCTGGTACGCAGTCGCACGAGGAGCCCGTCAATCCGGGGTGCGCGCGGGCCGCGGCGGACGGTGCTGTTCCGGGCGCTCGTGAGCCGAGGCGGGGAACCGGTGGCTTGTTTCGCCTGGTTTGCGTCGATCTGTCTTGCTCATGCCGCACCCCTACCCGGCTGCGCCCCGACCATGTCCGCTCGCCAGGTGCCGGCGCTCGCCCATGTGGGTGATCATGCCGAAGGGGGGTAGCCGCACGACGTGATCACCGTAGGAGTGGAAGAAGAGTACTTGCTGGTGGATCCGGCGACGGCGGAGCCGGCCGCCGTCGCGGAGGAGGTTCTGCGTACGGCCGGTCTCGGGCCTTTCGCGGAAGGCGACGAGGTCCAGGACGAGCTCCTCCAGGCCCAGATCGAGGTCGCCACTCCCGTGTGCTGGAATCTGGAGGAAGTGGGCGGCCACCTGCTGCGCCTGCGTCACGCCGTGGGGTCGGCGGCCGAGGCCAACGGCTGCCGCATCGCCGCCACGGGAGCGGCGCCGCTGCGCGGCGTCCGGCCCGTACCCGTCACCCGGACTCCCCGCTACCTGAGGATGGAAGGCGACGCGCGGCAACTCGTCGACGAACATCTGATCTGCGGCATGCACATCCACGCAGGAGTCCCGGATCGGGAGACGGGCGTGGCGGTGCTGAACCGGATCCGGCCCTGGCTGCCGACACTGCTGGCCATGTCCGCCAACTCGCCCTTCTGGGACGGCCGCGACACCGGATTCGCGAGCTGGCGCACCCTCGTCTTCGGCCGGTGGCCCGTCAGCGGGCCGCCGCCGCACTTCGAGGGGCTCGCCGATTACGAACAGCGGCTGGAGGCGTCGGTGGCCACCGGCGTGATCGCCGACCGGGGCCAGTTCTACTGGCAGGCGCGGCTGTCCGACCGCTACCCCACCGTCGAGGTGCGCTGCCCGGACGTCCAGATCAGAGCCGACGACGCCGTCATGTTCGCCGGCATCGTCCGAGCGCTGGTCGCCACGGCGATCACCGAGGAGAAGGCGGGTGCGCGTCTGTCCGTCACGCCGCCGGAGCTGTTGCAGCTCGCCAACTGGCATGCGGCGCGGCACGGCCTGAACGGCACCCTTCTGGATCCTCTCGGGCGCCCGCACAGCAGTGGCGACGTCCTGTACGCCCTTCTGGACCACATCACACCGGCCCTGGAGGAGGCCGGCGATCTCCGGGCGGTGAGTGCGCTCGTGCACCGTCTCCTGCAGAACGGCACGGCCGCCGACAGCCAGCGCCGTGCTCTCGCCGAGGGCGGGCTGCAGGGGTTGATCGATCTCTTGACGGGCGCCGCCCCGTCTGACTGAGTCACGCGCCACAGAGGATGCCGATGACAGGCCCGACCAGCGAAGGCGGTGCGGGGGTGCGGCCCCCGTCGCGGGCCCTGATGGCCCAGGCCGCACCCCCGGCAGGCGCCTACCCCGAGCCACCGGTCGCATGTGTGTTCCCGTATCCGCATCGCCCCGTGCCATCGCCCCGGAGGGAGACCCCCGTGCAGACGTTCCTTCCCTTCCCGTCGTTCGACGCCTCGGCGGCCGTGCTGGACGTGCGAAGGCTCGGCAAACAGCGGGTCGAGGCGGTGCAAGTGCTGCGCGGCCTGATCGTTCCGGGCTACGGATGGCGCCGACATCCGGCGGTGCGGATGTGGAGCGGTTACGAGGAGGCCCTCGTCCGCTACGGGTTGGAGATCTGCGCAGCCTGGACCGCCGCGGGGCGGGCCGACACCTGCGCCGGCACCCTGGTTCGGGAGTTCGGGGAGCTGCACATGGCGGCGGCCCCGCGGACGCAGGAGCAGCTGGCCGCCGACGGCGACCTCCCGCCGTGGCTGGGCGCACCGGACTTCCATCAGAGTCACCAGTCCGCGCTGGTGCGCAAGGACCCGGCCTTCTACCGGGAGCGCTTCCCAGGTGTCCCGGACGACCTGCCCTACGTATGGCCACCGTCCGACAGGGAAGCGGACGCCGCGGCGTGATCGGCCCTGCGGGCATCCGGGCGATGCGTACAGCGAAGAACGGCGGCGTACGGGGCCCCCGGATTCAGAAGGCGTACCGGATACGCAGCCAGGGAGCGTTCGACGCCACCAGGCGGCGGACGGAGTCGACAGCCGCGGCCTTGTCGAGATTGCGGTACCGCACGTTCAGGCTGCCGTTCTCGGAACGTTTGGCCTGTTGGAGGTCGGGGCGCCACAGCACCTCCTCGGCTCGCGGGTGCCAGGCGAGGTTCAGCTCGTGCAGGTCCTTGTTGTGCGTGAGCATGATGACCTCCGCCGCGGCCTGCTCCTTCACGGCCGTGGGCAGGACGTCGTCCATGTGCCTCAGCAGCTGCCCCCAGTCCTCTTCCCAACCGGGCCGGACGACCACCGGCGACAGGTTGAAATGCACCTCGTACCCCGCCTCGAGGAAGTCCGCGGCCGCCGCGATGCGCTGTTCCACCGGGCTGGTGCGGATGTCCAGCAGCCGGGAGTCCTGAGGCGGCATGACCGAGAAGCGCACCCGGGTGCGGCCGCGCGGGTCGAGCAGCAGCAGATCGGGGTTGACGAACTTCGTGGCGAAGGAGGCCTTGGCCGTGGGCCAGCGGGAGAACGCGCGTACCAGGTCCGCGGTGTTCTCGCAGACGAGGGCGTCCACCGAGCAGTCGTTGTTCTCACCGATGTCGTAGACCCAGGCGGTCTCGTCGCATTGGTTGGGCTCCGGCTTGTGGCCCTGCCGCGCGACGTGCCGGCCGAGGTGGGCGATGATCTGCTCGATGTTGGTGAACACGGTGATGGGATTGGCGTAGCCCTTGCGGCGCGGCACGTAGCAGTAGGCGCACGCCATGGCGCATCCGTTGGCAGCGCCCGGAGCGATCCAGTCGGCCGATCTTCCGTTCGGCCGTGTGGTGAGTGCCTTCTTCTCGCCCAGGACGAGTACCTCGCTCTTGACGCGGACCCAGCGTTCGAGGTTGCCCTCGTTGCCATGGAGGTCCGGAACGCGCCAGTGGGAGTCCACGTCGATGACCCGCGCCCCGGGAAAGCGCGCGAGGATCTCCTGCCCGCGTGGTGAGGCCGCTGCCGCGGGCTCCGCGTGGATCTCGCGTACGGAAAGCATGCGGCGGGCGGCGGGCGAGTCGCGGAAGGAGGGCCCGACGAGCGGTCCGGACCGGGCCGGCGCGGCCGAGGAGGTGCCTGCGCTCAGTTCCTCCAGGCCGAACAGGGCATCAGCCTGGCCTGGAGAGGGGGGCCCGGGCGACCGGCGGGCGCCGGCGGGCGGGAACTGGCCCATGGTGCACTCCCAGGTCTAGAGCCGAACCGATCCCCGCGCTGAGGGGGCCGCTCGGCCCGGCGGCTACGAGGACGGTCCACTTTAGGTCCTGTCGCTTTAGGTCCTGTCGGCTTCAGGTCCTGTCGGCGGTTCCCCGCCGGGCGCAGGCCACGCAGGTGGTCGCCGCCGGACGGATCTCCAGGCGCTCGGGCGGGATCGCCGCGCCGCAGCTTTCGCACGTCCCGTACTCGCCGTGTGCCAGCCGTTCCAAGGCGCGGTCCAGTTCTTCCAGGTGCCCGCGCGCCTGCATCAGCAAGGAGGTGACATGCGCCCGCTCGAAAGCGGTGGTGCCTCCTTCGGGGTCGTGCTCGTCGTCCACCGCCACCAAGGCGTTCGCCGCGACGATCCCGTCGAAGTCGCGGCCGAGCGCCGCCATCCGCGCGAGCGTGTCGGCACGGTCGGCTGCGAGCCGCTCACGAACGCCGGCGGACGTCGACCCGCTGTGCTCCTTAGGGTCATGCCGGGGCGAATCGCTCATGAGTGCGACAACGTCGGCCCGCTGTCCGTGATTCCCGCCGGCTTCCTCACGCCTCGGGCGGTGCCTCGCTCCCCCGGCGCTGCCGCTCGCGGTAATTGCGCATGGACACCTGAGAGCCGCAGCCGGTACTGCAGTACAGCCCTCCCCCGTTGCGAGTGCGGTCGAAGAAGCCGAAATGGCACGGGGGGTTGCGGCACGCCTTGATGCGGCCCCAGTCGCCGGTCTGGGCGACGGTCGTCACCGCGGCCAGTACGGTCCCGAACACGCGCGGCACCCCTGCCTGCGGCGACGCCAGCTCGACGCCGCGGGCTGTGACCACCGTCGCCAGCGGGTAGAGCGCACCCGCCCGCCTCAGGTGTTCCTCGGCGTGCTGGAGCGGCTCGCCCATGCTCTCCTCGTCGCCCGAGTGCGCGAGCAGCAGGGTCACCAAGGCGTCACGCAGCTCGCGCGCGGCAGCGGCGTCGGCGTCGGTCGCCACGGTCTCCCCTCCGAACTCGTCGCGCTCCGCGAGCCACGCGGCGAACGAGCGCCCGTCCCCGAACAGCTCTTGCTCCCCGCCGCCGTTCGCGCGCGTGTTCACGAACGAGAGCACGGTCTCCACCACGGGCGTGGCGGCGCGGGGGTCGGTTTGGGCAGATCCGGCTGCAGCACTGCTCATCGCTCCACCCTACATCAGCGAGGCGAGGCACTAGCTGACCTAACGCGCAACGCACAGCACACACGCGCTTGACTCGTTATGAGCTAACGACTTACGGTCGCAACATGAATGCGACTTCACACCAGCAGACCAGTCCCCGCTCGTGGCTCATCACCGGTGCGACGTCCGGCATCGGCCGCGAACTGACCCTCCAGGCACTGGGGAACGGCGAAGTCGTCTCGGCCATCGCCCGGGACACCGCTTCCCTGGACGAACTGGCCGAAGCGCACGGGGAGCGTCTGTTGCTCATCCGGGCGGACGTGCGTGACGAGGAGGCCGTCCGGGAAGCGGTGACGCGCACGCTCTCGCGGTTCGGCCGCATCGACGTGGTGGCCAACAACGCCGGCTACGGACTCTTCGGAGCCGTCGAGGAAGCCTCCGACGCTCAAGCCCGCGCCGTGTTCGACACCAACGTCTTCGGCGTGCTCAACGTGCTCCGCGCGACGCTCCCGGTACTCCGCGTCCAGCGATCCGGGCACATCCTCCAGGGCTCCTCGATCTACGGGCAGTCCGCCCACCCCGGCGTGGGGCTTCTGGCCGCGACGAAGTACGCGGTCGAAGGGCTGTCGGACGCGCTGGCTGCCGAGGTCGCGCCGCTGGGAATCAAGGTCACGATCGTCCAGCCCGGAATGACCGCCACCCCCTTCCTCTCCAACCTCGACGTCGCGGCCGGCATAGACGATTACGACCAGACCGTGCACGAGGTCCAGAAGGGCATCGGAGAACTGCCCCCATCCGCGTTCTCCTCCGCAGCCCGGATCGCCGAAGGCATCCGAACCGCGGTCGACAGCCCGAACCCCCCGCTGCGCCTGGCACTCGGCACCTCCAGCGCCACCGGCATGCGCGCCGCCTTGGCGGCCCGTACCGCAGACCTGGACAACTGGAATCGCGTGACCGACGCCGTCGACAAGTGATCGCACGTCCCGCAGCGGGTCTCGGCGCTCACGGCTGAGGCCCCCTCCCCGACCGAGCGCAGCTCGGATGACCAGAAGCTGTCTGTCACGTCACGGCTGGGCCACGGGCAAGCAGCCCGTGGCCCGGCCGCCCCCGCGGCCCCGGTCGCCGTGGTGGACCCGGTTTCCTACCATGGGAAGGTCGGCTCGGGGACGTGCCTCAGTGGTGATCCTGCATGGGCCGGTACCGCACGCCCACCGCCGTGGCCGCTGCCTGCCTCCTGCTGACCGCGCTGTGCGCGGGCCAGGCCCCCGCCGCCGCCCCGCCGGGCCGGATAGGCATCGACGACGTGACCGCCGAGAAGCTCGACGACGCGATCACCGCGGCCATGCGCGAGGCCGGCATCCCCGGTGTGGGCGTCGGCCTGTGGGTCGACGGTGACGGTTCGTACGTACGCGCCTTCGGCACCTCCGACAAGACGACCGGCACCCCCGTCAAGACCGACATGCACACCCGTATCGGCAGCGTCACCAAGACCTTCACCATCACGGGCGTCCTGCAACTCGTCGACGACGGGAAGGTACGGCTCGACGCGCCGATCTCGACGTACCTCGACGGGGTGCCGGGCGGCGACCGCATCACCGTCCGCCTCCCGCAGGACCGAGCCACCTTGGTGATCATCGTCAACTCCGACGTCGACGGGAAGTTCGGCAATCTGAGTTCCCTCATCGCCAACAGGATCACCAAGATCGTGTCACCCAAGCACGTCTGGTCCCTTTCTAAGCAGCCCAACGCGCTCCCGGAGCCGTCCTCGACCGTCCCTCCCGCGTCGCCCAAGCCGCAGGACTCGGCGTGTCGGCGGTGTCCACCGAGGAGACCACGACCGATCCGAAGCGGGCACGTACGCGGCACCGATCCATCGGCGTCCGCACGAGCCGGCCGCCGGCCGATCAGCTCGCCTCGCCTTCCTGTGGCCCTGTCCGCGTCCACCCCTCACCGGCTCGGGCGTCATCCATGATGTGCTCCCGGCCCGCCGCGCCGACGGGGACCGGTCCGCGCCCGTGAGCGGCCGCATCACCCTCCAGCATCCGGCGCATCGTCTCCGCCGCCCGAACCGAGGCGTCGGCACAGCAGTTGTTGAACAGCACGTGGACGGAGGCGGCCCGCTCCGCCATGTCCCGCAGGCGCGGCAGCCATTCGGCCAGCTCCGCCTCGGTATAGGTGTGGCGGTACTTCGCCTCCTTGCTGCCGGGGCCGCTGGAACCCCACGCGAGGCTCCGCCCGTGGAAACGCACCATGGCGAGGTCAGGAGAGGTGACGCACACGACCGGAGGGACGGAGGTGGGCAGCCCCTGGGCCGTGTCGACGGCCACGGCCGCGATGCCGTGCCGCGCCAGGAGGGCGGCGGTGGCCGTCCGACGCCCCTCCGCCCACCACCCCGGATGGCGCAACTCCACGGCAAGCGGCCAGCCGGCCGCCCGTTCGGCGCACTCCTCCAGTACCGCCTCGGCGCGCGCCCCTGGGGCGAGCGAGGCCGGGAACTGGAACAGCAGCGTCCCGAGCCGTCCGGCCTCGCGCAGGGGCACGAGCGCTCCACTGAAGCGCTCCCACACTTCCTTGCGGAGTCCGCCGTCGGCCCGCACCCAGGCGGAGCCGCCTCCCACAGGTCGTAGATCGGCGGGGAGGGCGGCCGTGCGGGTCGGCTGGCCGGTGAGCAGCGAGAACGCCTTGACGTCGAACCGGAAGTCCGGCGGGGTCCGCTCGGTCCACAGCCGGCTGTTGCGGGCACTCGGCAGCCCGTAGTAGGTGGAGTCGACCTCCACGACCGGGAAGCGGGCGGCGTAGTGCCTCAGCCGCCCCTCCGCGTCCCGCCGCCCGGCGGGGTACCACCCGCTGGCGACCAGTGCCGGATCCGTCCACGAACACGCGCCCACCCTGATGTCACCCATGGGACCCCGTATGCCCCGCCGGGCCGACTCCCCAC
>NZ_LFML01000163.1:0-75477 GCF_001044425.1 Streptomyces roseus | reverse complement strand
GTCGCCCGGGGGCCGGGGTGTGCGGGCGGGACGGGCGGGTAGCCGACCCGTATGCACCCCATCAAGACGGCTTCCGCCCCCTGGACCGACAGCACTCTCCCCCTCCTCGCCGCCGGATACGCGTGGCTGCCCGACAGGATGCGCGCCACGGACGGCGAGCCGGTGCGGACCAGGCTGCTGGGGCGCCCGGTGATCGCGCTGCGCGGCCCGGAGGCCATCGGCTTCTTCTACGACGAACGGCACGTCAAGCGCACCGCAGCCCTGCCCGGGCCCGTGCTCGACACCCTGTTCGGCCGAGGCGCCGTGCACACCCTGGACGGAGATGCCCACCGCGTCCGCAAGGCCATGTTCCTCGCACTCCTCAAGGACGGCGCGGGCGTCTCCGCGCTGGCCGAGCACGTCGCCCAGCAGTGGGCCAAGGCCTCGACCGAGTGGCAGGACGGCCGGGACGTCGTGCTCTTCGACGAGGCGGCCGTGATCCTGGCCCGCGCCGTCTGCGCGTGGGTGGGCGTCGAACGGTCCGACGAGGCCTACCGCCGGGTGGCCGAGGACTGCGTCGCGATGGTCGACGGCTTCGCCACCCCGGGCCCCCGGCACTGGCGCGCCCGCGCCGCCCGCAAGCGCCAGGAAGAGGCGCTCGTCGCCGAGATCTGTACCATCCGCGAGGGCGGGGAACTGGTGAGCGACAGCGGCACCGCCCTGGAGGTCGTGGCCTGGCACCGCGACGCGGACGGGCGGCTCCTCGATCCGCACACGGCGGCCGTCGAGCTGCTCAACATCATCCGGCCCACCGTCGCCATCGCCTGGTTCGCCGCCTTCGCCGCCCACGCCCTGCACCGCTGGCCGGCCCACCGGGAACCGCTGCGCAAGGACACGGGCAGCCGCTACGCGAGGGCTTTCGCCCACGAGGTGCGGCGCTTCTACCCCTTCGCCCCCTTCGTCGGTGGTCTCGCCGTCTCCGATCTGACCTGGCGGGGCGAGAACATCGCCAAGGACACCCTGGTCCTGCTCGACCTGTACGGCCACGACCACGACCCCGGCCTCTGGGACTCTCCGTACCGCTTCGACCCGCAGCGTTTCACCGACCGGGAACCCGGCGCCGACGAGCTCATCCCGCAGGGTGGCGGTGACCCGGCCCGGGGTCACCGCTGCCCCGGCGAGGACATCACCGTCGCCGTGCTGTCGACGCTCGTCACGCAGCTCGCCGACCTCGACTTCGAGGTTCCCGACCAGGACCTGACGATTCCGCTGTCCCGGGTCCCCACCCGCCCGCGCAGCGGATTCGTCTTCAGGGCGGTGCGTGAGCGGTAAGTGCCTTACCTTCTGCGCCAGCTGTCAGTGGCGGGAACGTACTGGACCAGCCCCCGTGCCTCGAACGCGCGCAGCCACCCTTGCATCGGCCAGCTGCCCCACCGCTCCTTGTAGAGCGCCCCGTTGCGGAGGATGTCGTCGATGTGCTGCACCGGCGGCTGCTCGGTCGGATGATGCTGGTGGTAGGCCGGGGCCCCACCCACCCACCACAGGTCAACGCCGCGATGGGCCGCGGTCGCGGCGAAGTCGGTGTCCTCGCCCCCGTATCCGGTGTACCTCTCGTGGAACCCGCCGATGCGCTTCCAGGTGTCGGCCGTGAGAGCGAACGACAGTGACCAGAACAGCCGGTGATCGCCCCCGCGCAGGATCTCGCCTTCGGCGGGGACGGGGCGGGCAGGGTGTGGCGGAGCCAGGCGGGCCAGCCCGTCGAGGTCGTAGCCGCCCGGGGGCGGGGGCGGCAGGTAGGCGACGGTGCCGCAGAGCAGGACGCCGTCCTGGGCGGCGCGTGTGTATCCGCCCAGCAGGGTGGGCCCGGGGATGCAGTCCACGTCGAGGAAGACCAGCAGGTCCGCACCGGCGGCGAGGGCTCGGGCAGCACCCGCGTTGCGGGCGGCGGCCAACGGCAGTCGTCCGTCGTTCAGGTCAAGTGCGACGACGTCCGCGGACGGCTGCCGCCCGGCGGTGAGGGTTTGGATCCCGGGGTCGCCGATGGCCGCGATCACGTAGTGGTCGGGGGCGCGGGCGCTTCGGGCGAGGCCGTCCTGCTGCCTGAGCAGGTGCGGATGCCTGCCCGAGGCGAGGGAGATCACCGCGGTCCGCACGCGATCCGCTCCGGTGCGCCGAGAGCGAGTCCGCTCAGCAGGCGCGCCGCCCGCTGGGCGCCGTCGCCGGGAGACCAGAGCTCCCATCGGTCCCGGACGCGGACCGCCGCGTCCTCAAGCAACGCGGGCCATTCCCCGGACGCGGGCCACGCGTCCAGCACGGTGGCCAAGTCGGCGCTCCGCAGCGCCCGGGCGGTGGCGTGCTGCTCGCCATGGGGCCGGTCCTGCGGAATGACGATGGTGGGGACACGGGCGGCGGCACACTCGGCGATGGCGTTCTGTCCCGCGTGGGTGACGACCACGTCCGCCCGGCACAGGATCGGCCAGGGGTCCTCGACCCAGTCGGTTCCGGGTCCTGCGAGGGCGGTCCACGTCCAGCCCGGGGTGGCCTCGGCCGCGTTCCGCAGCTGTGCGCCGCTGAGGTCCGTACCGCCGCCGCCCAGCATCACCACCACTTCCCTGCCGGCGTTCTCGCAGCCGTTTCCGGGGGCACGGCGGGGACGGCCGTCGTAACGGGAGATGCTCCCGGTGTACAGGGCTTTGGCCTGCCAGTGAGGGGGCCAGCCCGGCTCGGGGCAGGACCGTGGCCACGGCGCGAGGAGGGCGTCCGAGAAGTCGTAGGCGAGGCGGTGGGCTTCGTCGCTCCGGTCGCCGCGCATGGCGGCGACGACGACGGGGGTGCCCATGAGCCGGGCGAGGGTGGCGGCCTCGACCGACACGTCGCTGACGAACAGCCGGGGCTCCGCCCTGCGGATCCACTCGGCGATGATCCCCATGCGCTCACGCAGACCCGCGTGGTGGAGCGGCACCCAGTGCAGCCGGCCCCCGGCCGTGGGGTCGGCGGGCGAGTCGACGGTGTCGGGGGGCAGGGCGATCCACCCTTCGGCCCAGTCGGCGGGGCGGGGCAGGGAGGACAGGACCGTGACCGGCTCCCGGACGTGAGCGCAGATGGACATGGCCCGGTGCAGATGTCCGCGCCCCTGGTGGTGAACGTAGTAGCCGATCACCGCATGAGCTCCTCGTACAGGTCGGTGTACGCGTCAGCCGTGCGGTCGAAGGAGCAGAACTCCTCCGCCCGCCGACGTGCGGCCCGCCGATCGAGCCCCGCGGCCACGGGGACGAGCCGTGCCAAGGCTTCTACGTCCCCGGGCGGAGCCAGTACACCGCAGTCCGGGGTGAGGATTTCGGCAAGTGCGCCCCGGTCGAATCCGCACACCGGGGTGCCGCAGGCCAGCGCCTCGGCCACCACCAGACCGTACGGTTCGTCCCAACAGGGCGTCACGAGGGCGGCTCCGGCCGCACCCACCAGTTCCACGAGCCGTCGCCGGTCCAGGTGGCCGACGTACTGGGCGTCCTCGCCGAGCAGGGGCTCCACCCGTTTCTCGAAGTACGCCCGGTCGGCCACCGGGCCGGCCAGTCTGAGGGGTACTCCCGCGGTCCGAGCTGCCTGGATCGCCAGATGGGGCCCCTTCTCCGGGACCATGCGGCCGAACCAGACGAGGTCGTCCCCACCGGGTCCCGGGCGCCAGAAGTCGGTGTCGATACCGTTGTGCACGACCCGTGCGGCCGGCACGGTGGCCTTCCATGCGGAGGCGGTGAATTCGCTGACGGCGGTGAAGGTCACCGGGCAGATCTCGGGCGTCTGGATCGCGGACTCCAGCCACGGCGTGGGCGGGGTGTGGAGGGTGGTGACGATCGGCACGCGCAGCGCCGACGCCATCGCGACGGGAAGGTAGTGCAGGCTGTTGTTGTGCACGACGTCGAACCGGTGCTCACCGTGACGTGCCAGGTCCAGCATGAGACCGAGATAGGCGTGGTGCTCCTGCATCCAGGTACCGCTGGGCATGCTGCTGTCCGCACGGGCTTCCCGGCTCAGTACCACCTTGCGCACCGGCAGCTCCCGCGCTCCGAGCGCCGGGTCGGAGCCGGGCGCCGCGAACAGCTGGACGTCGTGACCACGACGGTGGAGGGCGTGCGCGAGTGCCCAGGTGTGTGCTTCCAAACCTCCCGCGAAGGGCTCCATGATCGGATATCGCGCGGACGCGATGAGGGCGATCCGCAGGCTGTTCACTGCAGGACGCCCGCATACAGGGCGCGGTGGGCGGCTGCGAGTTCCGCCCGCTCGCGGGCGCGGTGCGTCGTGGTGGCCCGGGGTGCCGGCCTCTCCTCGTACGCCGTCCGCACGGCCTCGCGCAGCGACTCCTCGTCCAGACCCCCCTGTTGGCTGTGTCCGTACGTCAGGCACGGGCGCTGCTCGGCATAGAAGCCGCAGTCGGGAGCGGCGACGGCCGTGCCCAGGTCGTGGCATGCCTCCAGCCAGCCGGAGTGCGTGCCGAAAAGGTAGGGCAGCACGGACAGGTCCAGCGAAGCGAGGTAATCCCAGAGCTGGTCGTCGTCGAAGTAGTCGTGGACCGTGAGCTCGAGAAGGCCGCGGTCCGCCAGTTCCACCAGTGCCCGCATCACCTGCGGGGCGTATCCCCGGGATGCGGGATCGGCGACCTCGCGGTGGATGTTGACCAGGAGTTCGGCGTCCGGGAGCTCGCCCACCACGTCCGCGAGGACCCTTACGACGGGCAGGACGGACATGTTGGGGCGCAGGCTCTTGGCGTGCACGCCGACCCGGAACCGTTCGCGGGCAGGCCTCGCCCGGCCCAGGAGGGGCAGGTCCACCACATGGGGATGGGGCAGGACGGCCGCTGTGCGGTTCCACCGGCTGCGAATGCTCTGGGCCGCTCCCGGTGTCAGTGTGATCAGCTGGTCGGCGGCGGGAACGACGATGTCGAGTGCGGCAGCGTGAGCGGCGGGATCGGGCTGGTGGGGGTTGCGCAGGTCGTGCACGGTGTAGACGAGGGGCTTGCCGTGGCGCTTCAGGGTGGTGACGAGGTCGGTGAGCTGCTCGGGACTTTGGGCGTCGAATCCGAAGTGCAAGTGGAAGACGTCGAAGTCGGCGTGGTGGGCGCTCACCCACCGGGGGTCGAGCATGACCGGCGGCCACCAGCGCTGCGAGGTGCTGGGCGCGCCGTTGGGACGGGGGTCCTTCAGACGCCTGACGCCGTCGGGTTCCGGCGAGGAGCAGTGCCGGACGTAGACGTGGCCCGCGGGCACCGACGCGATCCGGATGTCGCGGGCCCCGACGTCCGGCAGCGGATATGCGGTCACTTCTGCTCCTCGGGGTCGAGGCGGCGGTCGGGGACAGAGCGTCCTCGGCCCGCTCATTCTGTGCGGCGCGGACCTGCCTCGCACCCGGTGCAGCCGAGGCCTGCCGGACTCCGGACGAGTCCGCGCGGGGCCCGGGGGTGCGGCGGGGGGTGGCTGGGGCTCAAGAGACGGCGCGTCGGTCGTCCGCCAGGCGGATGAGGAACCGCTCGGCGTACCGGGCCGCGGCCCAGAGCGAGCGATCCGTGCGCCTCCACGTCCGTGCAGCGCAGTACGTCGAGCACCGTCGAGCCGTGCATGAGGACGAGCGAGGCCCGATCCGTCAGGGGAAAGCGGGCGAGGAACTCCCGGGCTCGCCCTTCGGCTTCCCCGGCGTCCGGCTCCGTCTTCGCGACGCGTCCGGCGGGAGCGAGCGCGCACAGCGAGGCGAGCACCGCCGCCGCCGGGTCGGGGCGGCTGGAGCCGACGAACAGCAGGACGACTGCGTTGCCCGACAGGAACCCGTCGACCGCGTCCGCGCTCCGCAGGTCGATGAGGGCCATGCCGTCATGGTGCGGACCGCTGTCGGCGTACCCGCAGCGGCGCGGCCGCACCGGACTTTCCCGGACCTCGATGGAGTACGCAGCCGGAGGGTCGGTCCTCGACGAGCGCCCGGGGAGCGACAGCCCCGGCGAACTCCGGGACGCCGCGAACCAGACGCCTGCTCCCGGCACGGCCCGGCCCGGCCCGAGACGGGTGGGCCGGGCGGGGCGGGGCGGGGCCAAGCTGCTAGGGGCGGAGGTAGGGGCGAGTCATGATCTCCATGTTGTGGCCGGCCGGGTCGGTGAAGTATGCGCCGCGACCGCCGAACAGGCGGTTGGTCTGCCCCGGTTCGTTGTGGTGCGGGTCGGCGAAGTAGGTGACACCGACCGCCTCCAGGCGGTCGATCATGGCGTCGAACCGATGGTCGGGCACGAGGAACGCGTAGTGCTGCGACTGGATCGGCCCGTCAGCCGTCTCGTAATAGTCGAGCGTGACGCCGTTGCCGAGGTCGACGGGCAGGAACGGCCCGAACGGCGCGCCTACTTCCAGCCCCAGGACCACCGCGAGGAACTCTGCCGACAGCCGCCGGTCCCGGGCATGCACGACGGTGTGGTTCAGCTGGATGACATCGTTCGGGTACTGCTGAGTGTGCCGAGAGTGCGACATGAAAGGGGTTCTCTCCGGTTCCAGGATCCACTGAAAGGCGCCACATGGCGCCGGGGAGTCGGGAAACGCGGAGGAAGGGCGGGCCTCTGGCCCGCCTCGGGTTCACGCCGAGGCCGGGAACCCTGCTCGTGTATGGCTCAAGGCCGACCCGGCAGTCACACGGAGCACCGTAATGATCATCGGCGCCTTGTGCAACATGCGCTCTTCGCCGCCTACGTGTTCCGGTTCTCGCGGGCACCGCCGCCATGCAGTGGGCTGCTGGTCCGCATGGCCGATGTGAGATGCGAACAAATCAGGGCACACGCACCATGACCTTGTTGTCATACCCGACCGATGAAGGGTTGCGTCATGCCCAGAGGGTCCAGCTCCAAGCGCGAGCGTCAGTACGAGCACATCAAAGAGTCCGGCAAGGAACGCGGGATGTCCGAAGGGCGTGCCAAGGAAATGGCCGCCCGCACCGTCAACAAGGAACGCGCCCAATCCGGCGAGAGTAAAACTGCCAGCCGCAGCTCCACCCAGGGCAAGTCCCCGTCGCAGCGCGGTGGCCAGAAGTCCGGCGGCGGCGGGAGCTCGTCCGAACGGACCAAGGACGACCTCTACAAAGAGGCACAAAAGCGCGGCATCGAGGGCCGCTCCACCATGACCAAGCAGCAGCTCAAGACCGCCCTCGGCCGCTGACCCTCGGACGGCCACCCGGTCCGGCGCTCCGGGCCCTGCGCGAGAGACGCGAGACCGACACCGTGATCCCACTCACGCAGGGCACGTCGCCGGTCGGGGTGGCGGACGTGGAAGCGAACCTGACCCGACGGCGCCGACGGCCAGGACGATGGCGACGATACGCGCGCCCCGCGCGGGAGCGGTCGGACAAGCGGCGGCCGGCGCTCCGGGCTGAGGTCCAGGGGCGCAGCCGTGTAGAGCGCCGCCCGTACAGCCGGGACGGACGGGGCAGGTCGGGTACATGCAGATCGAGTCCTGCGCCCCGCACACCGGCGTCTACGCCATCCCCCAGACCGCGCCCGTAGCGACGAGGCCGTCCCAGGAGGCACCCTCTTCCGCCACCCTGCCTGCCGAAGGACCGCACGAGATCGCGCAGTTCTGCGAACGGCTCGTGCCGATGCTTGTCAGTGGTCGTGGTTAGGGTGACGATCATGAGTCTGACAGCAGTGATGATCACGATGGATTGCGCGGAACCGCAGGAGCTGGCCCAGTGGTGGGCCACCGCGCTGGGAGGCGAGATCGCCCAGGAGCACGGCGACTTCGTCATCGTCAGAGCGAAGCCTCTGGCACTGGGTTTCCAGCGGGTGGCCGAGGAGCGACGGGACAAGAACCGCGTACACGTCGACTTCGCCGCTGCGCCCGGTACGGACATGGCCGGGCAGGTGGAGCGGCTGGTCGCCCTGGGAGCGAGCGTCGTCGGCGAGCACGCCGTTCCGGGCCTCACCTGGACTGTGCTGCAGGACCCGGCCGGCAACGAGTTCTGCGTCCACTAGGGCCGCCGCGAGGCGTCAAGCCGGGCCGTCCGCGGCTCCCTGGCGGGATGTGCTCGAACGTCATGAGCCGTGGCACCCCCTGGCCCCCGCTCAAACGCCTGCCGACGACGTAGGTGAGCGGGGCGGTCGCAACCCCCGAGAGCGCCCTGAAGCGCCGAAGACGCCCACGGCTTGCCAGGCGTCCCCCTCTGTCCGCGTCAAGGCCGCCCGCGTCGCTTCACGGCCCGACGTGCGCCGAGTCGTTGTCGCGCAGCGCGGGGTGGGCGGCGGGCGGCGCCGGGGGCGGTTTGGTGGTCTGGCTCGCCACCAGGGCCCGGTAAGGGGCGCAGCGGTGGAGGAGGGTGTCGTGGTCCGCGGCGTCCAGGACGGTGCCGGCGTTCATCATGATGACGTGGCGGGCATCGCGCACCGTGGACAGCCGGTGTGCGACGACGATCACCGCGCGGCTGGCCGCGAGGTCCGCGATCACGGCGCGCAGGCGTTCTTCGTTGAGGCCGTCGAGCTGGCTGGTGGGTTCGTCGAGGAGGACGATGTCCGCGTCGGAGAGCAGGGCGCGGGCCAGTGCCATCCTCTGGCGCTGGCCGCCGGACAGGTCGGATTCCCGGCCGAGTAGCGTGTCGAGGCCCTGCGGGAGCCGTGTGATGTCCTGGGCCAGGCCCACTGCTTCGAGGGCCGCGTCGAGTTCGGGGTCGGTGGCCGGTCGGGACCGGCCGAGCTGGAGGTTCTCCCGGGCGGTGGCCTCCAACAGGGTGAACCTCTGGTCCACGTAGGCGATACGGGCTCGGAGTGCGTCCAGGGGCCAGTCGGCGGTGTCGTGGCCGAGCACGCGGACGGAACCGGAGGCGGGCCTGACGAAGCGGTCTATGAGGGCCAGCACGGTGGTCTTCCCCGCACCCGAGGGTCCTACCACGGCGGTCAGTCCGGTACGCGCGGTCGCGAAGGAGACCGCCCGCAGGGCGGCATCGCGCGCACCGGGGTGGGTGTAGGACACGGAGCGGAACATCACGGCCGGGGCGTCGGGGAGGGCTGCGGGAGCGGTCCGATGGGATTCGCGCGCGTCCGTCTCCGGGGGCAGGCTCAGCAGTTCGTTGCAGCGGTCCCGGGCCGCCAGGCCCGCTTGGAGCCTGCCGGAGCCGGTGGCCAGCGTGCTGACGTAGGGGATGGTCTGGAGGAGGTAGAGGAGGAAGGCCGTGAACGCCGCGATCCCGAGGTCGCCGGCGGCCAGCCGGGCGCCGCCCGTGAGGATCACCGCGATCATCGCGAGTTGGTTGCCCAGGGAGAGGGCGGCCGGGATCAGCGCAGCGAGCCGTGCGCCCTCCAGGGAGATGGTCCGAAGCCGTTCCGCGTCTGCCGCCAGGGCCTCGGCCGTGGCGGCCTCGGCCCGGTGGGCTTTGATCGTCGTCAGCGCGTCCAGGTCCGCGGTGAAGCGCTGGGCGATGCGGCCGACGGCGTTCTGCTGTTTGCCGACGTTCTCCTTCATCTGGCGCAGCACCAGCAGGACGAGGAGCGTCAGCAGGGCGAGGGCCCCGACGGTGACGAGGGTGAGGACCCAGTCGATCCACACCATCACGACCAGTGTGGCCGCCACGGTGAGGGCTGCCAGGGGCAGTTGGGTGGCGACGTCGACGACTTGGCGTAGCAGGAGGGCGTCGGAGGTGATGCGGGCGGCGAGTTCGCCCGTCCCCCGGGCCTTCACCACGCCCAGGGTCAGACGAAGGCTGTGATCCATGATCCGGACGCGGATCCGGTAGGCGAGGCGTTCGCCGATGCGGGCGAGGAGGAAGCCCGAAAGGGCTTGGGCCAGGGCTCCTACGGAGGCGGCCGCGCACATCAGCGCGGCGTGGGCGCGCGGCGCCCGGCCGCCCATGAGGTCGGTGACCACTTCCTGGACGAACAGGGGAAGAGCGAGCGTGGCCGCGGTGGCGGTGAGGGCGAGCAGGAGGGCCGCGATCAGCCGCACGGGGTCGGCGGTCAGCTCCCGGCGCAGACTCACGATGTCGGGTGCTGTAGCGGGGGTCTGCGGTGGCCGTGCCGGCTGTGCCTTCGGTTCCGAAGGAAGCGGGGGCGAAGGCGACGGGTGTGGGGGTGGGGATGGCGGCGGGAGTTCGGGGTCTGCGGTCTGGTCGGCCACGGGAGGCCCCCTCCTGCTGGTGCGGGACGGTCGTCGGTGCGGGCCGGTACGGGGCCCGGGCCGAAGCGGCGTGCGCTCCGGCCCGGGCGCCGGCCGGGCCGTGGTGCGGCTACGGCCCGGCCGGCTTCATGCGTTGTTGCGGTTGCCGTCCTTGTCGGGAGCGGCGGCGGTACCGGTCAGAGGCAGACGAGCGTGCTGACCGTGCTGGTGCCGCAGTTGAGCGCGCTCAGGGAGCTGACGCTCGCGAGGGTGTCGTCGATCGGGTGGGCGTCCGTCTCGGGGAGTTCCAGGGTCTGGAGGTCGAGGATGGCCATGACTGTTCTCCTTGAGTGAGCGGTGGATGCCCGGATCCGGTGGATCCGGTCGTGCACCCGGCCTGGGGCCGGGGTCTGTGGGGGACGCTCGCGGCGCCCGTCACCCCGTCCAGGGGAGGAAGGGGGTGGTGTACAGGGCCGTGCCCAGGGCGAGCAGGACTCCGGCGGAGCCGGTCGCCAGGTCGGCCGAGAGGCGCAGGAGTTGATCGCCCGGGAAGGCGAGGTGACCTGCGTAGGTGACGTGGTGGAGGGTCAACAGTGCCCGGTGGCGGTCGAGGAGGGCAGCGGTGCCTCCGGGGCTGTCGGCTCGCACGTCGGCACGGGCGGCCGTGAGGGCCAGGTAGCCGATCAGCCCGGCCCGGCCGTTGAAGAGTCCCGGCTGGATGATGAACTCCGGCTCCGCCGCCCTGCGGATGCCCTCCTCGTACGAGGAGGCCGCGCTCTCGGGTCGGTGCGCGAGGAGGGCGTGAAGAGCGAGGCCGATGCCCGCACTGCCGGTCTCGATGTACGGGAGGACGCGACGGCCGTCGACGACCTGGGTGGTGCCGTCGGCCACCGTGAGGCAGCGGTCGAGGTCGAGGTCGAGGAGGGCGGCGGCCCGTTCGAGGAGGGTGTCGTCGGTCGTGTGCTCGTGGAGGCGGATCAGGGCGAGGGCGGCGCCGCTGGCTCCGGCCAGGAGTCCGGCCGGTCGGCGCGCGTCGTCGCGGCCGCGCTTGTCCAGGGTGTCGGCGGCCTCCAGGATCAGGGCCTGGGCCTGGGCCAGCATCCGGTGGTCCCCCGTGGCACGGGCGAAGTGCAGCAGGGTGAGGCCGATGCCGGCGGCGCCGGTGGCCAGGGACGGACCGGTGGTGTCCTCCCGTGCTGCCTCCAGGCTCACGAGCAGGTCGAGGGCCGCCTCGTGCTCGCCGAGCAGGTCCAGTACGTAGGCCACGCCATGGCCGCCGAAGTACAGACCGGGGGCGGTGACGCCCGTACGGGACGCCCTGACCAACCAGTGCACGTGTTCCTCGCGGACGCCGGCGCCCGTGGTGTGCAGGGCGTAGAGCACTCCTGCCGCGCCGTGGGCGAGGCCGAGTCCTCCGTGGCGGAACTGGGCGACGTCGCCGGGGAACAGCCGGTCCGTGCGGTCCGGAGTGGCCATGGCCGTGATGCCCGCCGCCAGGGAATCGCGCAACTGCGGCCAGTCGGCGGGGGTGGCGGTCAGCAGGGAGCGGGCCGCGGCCCTGTTGCGGCCGATGCCGGGACGGGGCGGGCCGGCCGGGGCGGGGCGCTCCGTCGCGTGGGCCATCATCGTGCGGATGGGTGCGGTATAGCCCTCGGGTACGGGGAAGCGGTGCTCGATGACGTCGGCGAGTTCGCCTGCCTTGGCCGGATCGAGGGCGGTCAGCTGGACCAGGGGGAGGAAGAGCCAGAGGCGGATGGCGGCCAGGGCGTAGTGGTCGATCGCGGTTCCGCTGAGCCCGGCCGGCGCGGTGAAGCCCGCGGCGCCGAGCGCGGGCCGGACGAACGATTCCTGCGGGCTGGCCAGTTCGAAGTCGATGAAGCAGATCCCGCCGTCGGGCCTGACGATCAGGTTGCGCGGATGGAGGTCGCCGAAGACGATCCCGCGGGCGTGGATCGCGGCCAGCGTGTCCTCCACCCCCTTCAGCAGGGTGAGGGCTTCGCGGGTGTACGCGGCCACGGCACCGGGGGTGGGGGCGGGGTGGATCAGGGGGTAGCGGCCGGTCAGCCACTGGCTGAGGGATTCGCCCTCCACGTACTCCTGCGCGAGGAATTCGTGCTCCCACACGGTGAACAGGCCCTGCCGTCCGGGAACGGCACCGGGGGTCGCGGCCGGCGTCGCGGGGATGCGGGGGACGCCGGGGATGCCGGCCAGGAGCGTCAGAATGCCGTGCTCGTGGCGGAGCCGCGTCACGGCGTCAACCCCCCGCTGGTCCAGGCCCGCGTACGGCCGCGCCTCTTTGAGGACGACCTGCGGCTCCCCCGGTGCGGGGCGGGCGAGGTAGACACCGCCGGCGTTGGAGAAGTGCAGGACGCGTTCGACCGTGTACGGCAGGTCCGGCCCGCGGGCGGCGCGGCGGGCCTCGACGGCGTGGGCGATGCACCGCGGGACCGGAACCCAGTCGGGTATGGAGAATCCGGGGCCCCGCACATCGGGTATGAGGCGGCCGTCGGGGCCGGCGAGGGCCAGGACACGTTCGCCGGCGGCATTGCGGCAGTGGCGTTCGGCGAATCCGCCGTAGCGCAGGTAGAGGGGCCCTTCCTGCCAGCGCGCGTCGCTCAGGATGTACGGGCCGCGCCGGCCGGCGAGGAGGGTGCCGAGGCCGTCGAGACATCGCTCCAGTTCGTCCTCGTCCCGGGGGTAGACGGTACAGAACTTCCCGCTGGCGCCGCGCGGGGCGTACTTGGAGTTCTGGACCTGGAGGATGGGCAGTCCGCGCAGGAACTTGAAGGTGACGTGCTCCTTCAGGCACCAGGCGTGGAGGGCTTCCAGTACCTCCTCGGCGTCCGCCGCGCACGAGGACACGTGGATCTTCCACCCCTGGTCCGGCAGGACGACGTCCACGGGGTGGGCCACGGACCAGATCTCCAGGTCGCCGCGTTCCCAGCCCGTGGGCAGCGGGCGGGTGGCGGCGGCGAACTCTTCCCGTGCTCCCCAGGCCCTCGGGGATTCGTAGAAGAGGGGGTCGGCGAAGGTGTAAGCCTCGTACTGGTTGTCCATCGGGGCTCCTCGATGTGCAGCGCAGACGTACACGAAGCCGGGCAGGCGCAGGTGTTGGCGGGCACGCCGGCCGAGGCCTCGGGGAGGAGAAGAAGAGAAGGTCCACGGTCGGCGGCCGGGGGCGTAACCCGATCGGCGGGCGCCGTGCGACATCCCAAAGCTTCTGGGCGACCCGGCTTGCGCGCAACGGGGCGCGGGCAGCACACGCCTCCGAGGTAATGCGACCGGCGTGCGTCAGGGGGGTGAAGGCGGCCTCCCCGAGCCGGAGCGGGCCGGTGTCACGCGGAGGGCGTGCGAGGGTCTCACCGTGCGCTGGGTACGGGCGGCGCGGGAACTGCCCGGCGGCCTTCGGGCGCCGGCGGCCGGGCCTTGGGGCCCGGGGCAGGCGGAACTCCTGTGCTTGGAGGCACTCGGGTCGACTCGGCTGCCGCCGCGTGCCTCGCTGTGACCGCGGTCCCCGGCGCAGGGTTCGCACGGCTGCGGTCGGGCTCCCCTGCGGGACGACGAAGACCCGTTCCGCTACCCCGTTCGAGATGCGGTCAGTTGCACGACAAAGACCTACCGGACAAGGCGCCGGAGCAGGGCCGGGCTCCGGACCGCGCGCGCCTCCGGTATGCGCCCCCATGGCCGGCGTGCGGCGATGGATGCCGGAAACGCCGGAGACGCCTTCTCGACCCACCCGCGGTCTGATCACAAAGGCGCCCCGGCATCAGGCACCGGTCGGCCGCGCCACGGTCAGCACGCGTAACGTCGTGTGCCGGTATCACGTACACATGGCTGGGGGCCACGAAATGCACGCGTTCGGGCGGTACTTGGCCGCCGCGCTGGCCGCGCGGTTCGCCTCCGAGGGGACGAGCCTCGCGCTGGTCCTGCTCGCGCTGGAGCGCACGGGCAGTGCCGCGCACGGGGCCTTCGTCCTGACCGCCTGGCTCGCGCCGCACGTACTCGCCGCTCCGCTCGCCGGAGCGGTCGCGGCGCGGACCCGGCGGCCGAGGCTGCTCCACGTGGGGGCGCTGGCGGGGTTCGGCTGTGCGGTGGCGGCGCTGTCCGTGCTGCTGGGCCGGGCCCCGGCGCCGCTGGTCCTCGTGGTCGCACTGCTGGGCGGCAGCTGCGGGCCGATGGTGACGGGTGGGATGTCCAGCCTGGTCGCCGCTCTCGTGCCGGCGGGTGCCGGGCGGGACCGCGCGTACGCGTGGGACGCGTCCACCTACAACGCCGCGGCGGTCACCGCTCCGGCCGTGGTGGGCCTGGCCGCCGCGCTGGGCTCGGCCGCCTCCGCCATGGCGGTCCTGGCACTGGCCGGCGCGCTGGCGGCGGCACTCGCCGCGACCCTCCCGTACGAGACACCGCGGCCGGACCGCGCCGTGCCCGGAAGTGCTCCGGCCGGTCTGGGTGCCGGGCTGTCGGCCCTGTGGCAGATCCGGGAGCTGCGGGCGATCACCTCGGCCACGACGCTGGCATTCGTCGGCATCGGCACGCTCACCACCACCTCGGTGCTGCTGGCCTCCAGGCTCGGCAGCCCGGGCGCCGGGGGCGTGCTGATGACGGCCTTCGCGGTGGGTGCGCTGGCCGGCTCCCTGACACTGGGCCGGATCACGGCCGTCGAGCCTGGAGTGCTGGCGCGATGGGCCATGGCCGGCACCGGAGTGGCCCTCGCGGCGGCCGCGTTCGCGCCGTCGGTCGCCGTCGCGGCGGTGCTGTTCACCGTCGCGGGCGTGTGCGACGGGCCCCTGCTGACGGCCACTCTCCGGATCCGCTCCGAGTACGCACCCGACGCCGTGCGGACCCAGGTGTTCACACTCGGGGCGGGGCTCAAGCTGACGGCCGCCTCACTGGGGGCCGCCCTCGTGGGCTTCGCCGCGGCCTCGCCGCCGCGGGTCCTGCTGGGCGGGATCTCCGTACTGGTCCTGGCGGCGGCCCTGCTGCACGCGCTGATGGCTCGGAAGGCTCCGAAGGCACCGGCTCCGGCACCGGCTGGTGGGGCGGCTGCAGGGCCGTCGGAAGGCTCCGCCCCGGATCCGGCCCGTCGGCGTAAGCCCGGAGGACCCTGAGCGAGGCGGGGGCGGGGCGGCGTAACCCTACGGGTGGTCGACGTCGCCGAGTTCGCGGCGAACGGGGCGTACGGGGAAGGCGAGCGCGGTCCGAGCCCGTCCCCGACACCCTTGGGGTGCTTCGGTCCGGAGGGCCTGCCGCCGGGACGTTTAATCAGCGCGCGGTGACCGAGTACGCGGCAAGGGGGCGATTGCCGTGCGGTTTGGCGATGGCCCGCAGGACGTCGACCTGGGTCAGAAGGAGCTGTCGCACCGGCTCGGGCAGCACTGCCAGTCGCTCCTGCGTTTCGGCCAGGCTGAGACCGGCAGCGATTTCCCAGTCGCCGTCCTGAAGCCCTTCCGTATCGACCGACCGGCTGCCGTCGGCCGTCCAGCCCGTCCCGGGCAGGAGCCGCAGCAGCGCTTCACGGGAGAAGGGCGTGCGGACGTTGCCCTGACCATGCGATCCTGCGGCCTCGCACTGTCCTTGGATCAGCACGGCAAGAAGGTGCGCCAGCTGATCGCCGGATGCGGGCGTCACATCCCACTCGGTGAAGCACAGCCGCCGCGCCCACGGCCGTACCCGGGCCAGAGTGTCCCGCAGTTGCGCCACCGATGCGAAGTACCAGGAGCAATGCGCGAGCACCACGTGGTCGAAAGTACATTCAGGGAAGTCGACTGCCGGGTCGAGGACATCGGTGCCGAACCGGAAGTCGATGCGAGGCCCGAGGGGGCCCGCTGCGAGCCGGGCCGCCGATTCCCCGAGCGTGACCGGCGACCCGTAGGAGGGTGCGGCCACGTCGACGGCCACCACACGCCCCTCGGGTCCCACCGCCTCCGCAAGGACAGCGGTCATGTCGCCCTGCCCGCAACCCAGTTCCAAGACAGTTGTGCCAGGCGCGATTTGCCAGCTCGCCACCACCGTGGCGCGGTGGCGAGTCTGGGACAGCTGAATGTCCGGGCTGTGATCGGAGGCTGCCATGCCAGCGGCCAGGGAGGGAGCCTTGGAACGGAGATCGGAGTGATTCACAGAGTCCTTGGAGATACTCGACGGATCGGTGCAGGCCGATGGTACGAGACGGGCTCGCGGCACGCCTCATGCTTTTGAGCAAGCCCGGCCACGCCGCCTCGACATCAGCCATCACGCCGGGGGCTTCGGTGGGGTCGGGGTCGACGGGTGGCGCCAGACCGCGCCACGCAGGGCGGTGTGGAGAGCGAGCCAGAAGGACGGCGGCCGACCGACGGCGCAGCGGACGATTCGGTCGTAGACCGGGAGCAGTCGGGGGCGCTTTCTGGCCAGGACTTTGCCCGCGATGACCCAGTTGACCCCGCGCTGCTCGCAGAGCAGCCTCCATGCCTGATCTGCCGGAGAGCCGTCCGCCAGGACCGATGCGTCGGCGTCGACCATGTCGATGCCCGTGGGCACGGCGCGCAGCAGACCGGACAGCTGCACGCCGAGGCGGCCCTCAAGGACGTCCAGAGCAACGGGTGCCGGAACGGTGACCGACAGGGTCTGCACCGCGACGAGATCCTCCGCGGTGACCCGGTCGGCGATCTCCGACCGGTCTCCCCCACCCGCCAGATGCTCAAACCGGCCGCCTGTGAACGGCGCTGCGTCGGGTGGCAAACCGATACCGAAGTAGGACCGCAGGTCGCCGACGACGCGATCGGAACTCAGCAAGACGCGCAGCCTCTGCCCCACCGGAGACAACTCTCCGGTGGGAACACCAAACACTCCAGGGAAAGCGGCCACTGGGAAGTCCGTCCTACTCGACATCGTGGGGGTGACCGGCGTCGGCGCCGATCGGGGTCTGCACACGGTGGGGAGATGATCGCGACGCTCTCGCACACCCGGCCTGCACTTGTTTGCACCAGCTGGATCGGACCATTCGGCTCCTCGTCGTCCCCTTCCGGTGGGCGGACGGCCTACCCCCCTGGCTCCCGGGCCCCACCCCTCCGACATGGCCACAGTCGACCGTCCCTGCAACAACGGTGCAGCACCGGTCCAGCGGAGCAGGGTGCACCAGCGCGCACGGCCCCTGCCCCGGCTTCGGGCGCGCTGTGGCGGTGTCGGCTCGGTTGTCCCGGACGTAGTCGCGGCGCTCCTGGACGAGAAGGGAGCCGGGCGAGAAGGAGGTCTGGAAAAACCGGTTTCCCAGTTCCTATAATTGCGGGCATGGAGACGATGGAGTCACGGACGAGCTGGACGTTCGTCACCAACCATGCACGGGTCCTCGCGATGCTGCTGCGGGATCCCGAGGTACGGATGCGGGACATGGCCGAGGCCTGCCGGATCACCGAGCGGGCCGTCCGGGCCGTGATCACCGATCTGGAGACGGCCGGGTATCTCACCCGTGCCCGGAACGGCCGCCGCAACCACTACCAGGTCGCCGACGGCACCCTCTTCCGCCACCCGGCCGAAGGACCGCACGAGATCGCGCACCTGATCAGGCTCCTCGCAGATCTGGAGCCCTCACGGCCATGACCGCGCGAGCCTCGCTGAACCCATGCCGTCCGCCCCGCACAAGTCGACCCGGTTGCTGAAAGGAGCAAGGCCATGACCTACTCCGACCGCGAGCGCGACCCCGCCGTACCCATGGTCTCCGTCGCCGTCCGCCCCGGGCCGCAACGGACGCGAGCCGAGGTCAGCGGCGAGATCGACGCGGACAACTGTGGCGAGGTGCGGGAAGCCCTGAGCGCAGCCCTCGACGCCAGTACGACCGGCCTCGACGTCGGCCTCTCGGCCCTGACCTTCTGCGACAGCTCCGCCCTGCACCTCCTCCTCGACCTCCACCACGCCGCCACCACCTCCGGCAAAACCCTCGTCCTCCACGAGCCCCGCCCGCAGTTCACCCGACTCCTCGACTTCACCGGCACCGCCCCCGTCTTCACCATCCACACCCCAGCCGCACATCCGCCAGATCCCCACGACGGGCGCCACAACGTCACAGGCGGCGATGCGACAAGGCCTGCCCACCACCGGCCCCACGCCCTCGACCCCGCCATCGCCTACGACGACGAACCCTGACCCGTCCCCAGCCACGTGCGGACCCCGGCCGGCTCGTCCGGCTCGCCGATCCGAGGAAGACGACCTGTCCCGACGGAGCATCGGCGTGCACCGTCCGCGGGCAGCCGTCACGCGCTCATACCCGCGGACCGGCCCCGCCGACTCTCCGAGGAGCGCAGCTGTTTGGGAAAGCATCCAGCGGTCATACGGGCGTTGTAAGGCGTTCCATCGAAGAGGGAGTGATCAGCTGTGTCTGGTGAGCAGAAGGCCGAGGCAAAGGGCGAGCAGGCCAAGGGCAAGCTCAAGGAGACCGCTGGCCGCCTGACGGGCAATGAGCGGCTGACCGCCGAGGGCCGTGCGGATCAGGCCAAGGGCGATGCCCGCGAGGCCAAGGAGAAGGTCAAGGACACCTTCAAGCACTGAGACTTCCCGCCCCAGGCGACGGGGCCGGGACCGCAGGAGCGGTCCCGGCCCCGTTTCTTGTGCGCGCCGTGCCCAGTACCCGCTGAGGCCGCCGCGTCCCCCGCACCCGCTGTCAGGTCAGATCAGGTCGGTGCGAGGGTCGATGGCCCAGTGATTGGTATGCAGGACTCGACCGGCGAAGGGCACGTCCTGCTTACCCAGGAACCGGAAGCCGAGCGTGCGGCAGATGCTGTTGGACGGGGCGTTGGTCGTTGCGGGGAATGCGTGTATCACCCCCCACCGGCCATCGTCGAGTGCCAACTCAAGCACCTTGCGGACGCCCTGCTTCCCGAGTCCCTGCCCCTGGTACTCCGGCAGCACCATCCAGCCGATCTCGGAGATGCGCTCGCCGTCCGCCTCGTGGGGCCACAAGGTCACGGTTCCCGCTACCACGTCGGGCTCCGCCTCATCGGGCACGATCATCTTCGTCCAGTCGGAGTCCGCTGCCACTCGTAGAACATCACGTCGGACCTTCGCCTCCATGCCTTCGCGAGGCAGCGGGCCGCCGAGCTCGGCCATCATGACCGGGTCGCATCGCATCCGGACGTAGGCGTCGACGTCCCCGTACTCGACATCACGTAGCAGCACCTGTGTTGCTCCCTCCTTGTTGGATTCAGACGTCATGGTGGCGGCCGCTGACCTCGGCGCGGAAGACGGCCCGGTCCCCGGCGACGCGTGGGTCTTCGGAGTTTTCACCCCTCTGACAGGCGGAGTTCAGGACGTGATCACCCGCCATTCTTATGTCATGTGAAATATCACATGACATAAGGCGGGTCGATGATCCGTCACGCATCAACCAAGGACACGAAGGAGAGCACGTCCCCATGAACCGCTTAGCCCTTCTCGCAGTCGGCGTCGCCGGTCTGACCGTTCTGGCCGCCGGCCCCGCATCCGCGACCCCTGCGGCCGCCGCCGACCAGACCGTGACCACCTGCGGGAACTCGGGCCTCCAGGCCGGCCTGCTCACCCGCCTGTGCGCGGAGGTCACCGGTACTACGGTGCAGTTCTACGGCAAGGTAAGCCTCGCCGGGCCGCCCTCCCCCGGCAGCCCGGCGCCGGCTCCGAAGGAGCTGTCCACCACGCTGTCTTCCGAGGTCGTAGGCGCCGGCGCCCCGCCCCTCACGCAGGACAAGCCTGTCCTCTTCACCACCACGACGCTCGAAGTGCGCGGCCCGGCGAGCACCGTCCCCTGTGGCACCACGGTCCGCGGCACGTTCGGCGTGGCCTCCTTCCCCTGGACCCCCCGCCCGGTCGTGCACGAGGTCACCGTCACCTGCTGACGCCCCGCCGCCCGGCTCTCACCTGAGGGCTGCCGCCCCTCACCAGACGGCAGCCCTCAACGTAAACAGCCAACCGGGCCGGGCGGCCCCTGGGCGTTCGGGCCGCGTCACTCGCGGTGAGCGGGGTGCCCGTCGGCGAGGAGGCTCCCGTACGCCAGAGCCAGCACGGGGAAGCCGAGGTAGTGCAGCGCCAGGCGGGCCGTCTCCGCGGTGGACGGCTCATGGCCGGTGGCCTCCTTCAGGAGGGCGACCACGTAGTGCAGGCCGCCTCCCACGAGCGCGAACCACGCTTGGTTCTTGCTGAAGGTGGAGCTGTGCGCGGGCACCAGCTCGGCGGCTGCCCGCTGGACCTGGGCGAGGGTGACTTCGCGGCGGACGCCGTCGGAGAGGAACGTCGCGTTGACGGTCATGCGGATGGTCCTTCGGGTTGATATCGCGCCCGCCGTGGGGCTCGAATTGGCCGGGCCCCCGGAGACTCTCTGGCACGGCCTTCGTCTCCGGGGCGTCAGCGCGCCTGGACGTCCATGTGGAGGCGTACGGTGGTGCCCTGTTCGGGGGTGGAACGGATTTCGACCAGGTCGCAGAGCTGGTGCGCGAGCCACAGGCCGCGGCCGCCGAGCTGTCGGGCCGACGGCCGGATGCGGCCGGCCATCGGGTCGGCAATGTATCCGGCGTCCCGGAACTCGCACAGGAACACCGAGTCCTGGGCCCACGTACGCAGGGTTCCGGAGCCCCCGCCGTGGCGGATGCTGTTCGTGGCGATCTCGGTGGCGGCGACGGCGAGCTTCGCCTGCTGCTCCTGGGAGACGCCCGCGTCGGACGCGCACTGGGCGACCTTCGAGCGGACCGCGGCCAGGTCCCCGTACGTGTAGCTGACCTCCTGGTACGGATCGCACGGGGCGGGCAGTACCTCGAACGGGTAGGGTCCGGCGTCCAGGAAGTCACCGTTGGGTGTGTTCCGGCCGTCTTCGTGGATCAGCGGGTGGCAGCGGGAGACGGACCTCAGCGCGGCCTGGTCCCCGTCCGTGGCGTCGTAGGGGCACAGCATCGACCACGCGGAGCTGCGCGCGAAGGCCTGGTTCAGCAGCCACTCGTGCTGGCGCAGCTCCGAGAGGTGGGCGGCGTTGCGGGCCTGGCTCCAAGCGGTCTCGCCGACACCCCGTACCGGCCGGCCTCCCTCGCCGCTCCCCTCCAGCCAGGCGGTCCAGGCGGCGACGAGCCGCCCCGGATTGGGTCCGGCCGTTGCGGTGTCGACGAAGGTTACGGCGGGCTCGCCGGCCAGCTCGCCCCGCAGCAGTGCTGCCCTGGCCTCGGGGACGGCGACGACCACCGCCTCGTCGGCCTCCAGCGCCTCACGGATGTAGCCGAGGGTGCCGGTCATGAACTGGTCCTGACCCCGGTACGGGTACAGCTCGTGGCGGAAACGGGCCTCGCTACGGGCTGCCGACTCGGGAGCCCCGGGCGGCTGGGTGGTGCTCATACGGCCATCACCACCGGCACACCAGGCGCGGCGTACCCCGCGAGTTCCCAACACAGCCGCACGGTCTCGTTGGCACCCTCCACGACGACGTGCCGTCCGGGAAGGTGGTTCGCCGCCTCGACCAAGGCTCCCATTCCGGCGGCGTCGATCATCTGCAGACGCCCGAAACACAGCCTCATCCTCGGCGTGTACCGCAACGCCGCGCGAAGCGCGGCATTGAACGCCGCCGCCCCCTGTGAATCGATCACCCCGTCCACGCTCCAGCTGCCGACGCCCGTACTGAACATCCGGAAGGCCGGACGCTCTGCACGTGTGCCCATCTCATGCGGGTGCACACTCGCCACGTACTCCAGCGTATCCGCCTGCCACTGGGACGGACGGAACGCGCACACCACCATCGCGCCGCACTCCGAGGCGAACTCGTCGAGCCTGAGCTCCTGGGCCATGAGGTCGTGCGCCGCACCGGGCTCCGTCACCGGCATCCGCTCGGCAAGCACCCGTACCGAACGGTAACCCTCTCGGGCTGCGGTACGGGCTTCGCGCTTCACCGCCGCCAGAACCGAGTCGGCATCCCCCGGGTCGGGCAGATCGAGCACCACCGCGGCCGAGGCCCGGAACGTGTCCCCGGCAACGCCGCCGACCGCCCCGACCACCACGATCTTGTCCCCGTACAGGGCCCCGTCGGCCACGTACGCCCGTGCCGTACCAGGAAAGGGAGCAGCCGCGTCGACGCGCCAGCAGACGTGGTCACCGACGTCCACCTCGTCCAGCGTCGCCAAAGCCCGTGCCGCTCTCACCTCGCCCCCTTCTCGGCCGTCCGACCCCATGCATGGATCAGACTACTGCGCCGTGACGGGGCGATCTCGCTACGGCTGAATCATGCATCCCGGCACTGGCGCGTGAAGACACGGGGAGACACGCGGAGACACGTGGAGACACGTGAAGAACAGTCTCGGCCAGCTGGGCGGATGGGGCTCGGGATGGCCGGATGTGCCGCATCCTCGTCATTGCAGCCATCGGGGAGGGACGTGATGATCAGGTCATGCCCGAAACGCACAGAGTCGTCATCGCCGCCTTTCCCGGGGTGGAGCTGCTGGACGTCACCGGCCCGGCCGAGGTGTTCTCCGTCGCCTCCCGGGTCCTCGGCGGCGACCGGCCCGCCTACCAGGTACGGATCGCGACGGCCGATGGTGGCGAACTGCCGACGGGTAGTGGGGTCCGGCTGCTGGCCGACCTGGCCCTCGACGAGGTGGACGGCCGGGTCGACACCCTGCTCGTCGCCGGTGCCATCGACCTGGCCGACGGCGCGGTGGAGCCGGTGGTCGACGCCCAGGTCACCGCATGGTTGCGGCGGGCGGCTCCGCGGGCCGGCAGGACGGGTTCGATCTGCGCCGGCGCCCACCTCCTTGCCGCTGCCGGGCTGCTCGACGGGAGGCGCGCGACGACGCACTGGCTGACCGCTGCCCGGCTGGCCGCGGAGCATCCGCAGGTCACCGTCGACCCGGACCCGATCTTCATCCGCTCCGGACCCGTATGGACCTGCGCCGGTGTCACCTCGGGGATGGACATGGCGCTCGCGATGGTCGCCGAGGACCACGGCGGGGCAGTGGCCCTGGCCGCCGCCCGGATGATGGTCATGTACGTCAAGCGCTCCGGCGGGCAGAGCCAGTTCAGCGTGCCGCTCTCCGTACAGGACGAGGCTCCCGCCGACGACCGGATCGACGACCTGCGGCGGTGGATCGCCGACCACCTCGCCGAGGACCTGTCGGCCGAAGTCCTCGCCGAGCGCCTGCACTTGAGCGTGCGGCACTTCACGCGCGTGTTCCGTCAGCGCACCGGCACCACGCCTGCCGCCTACGTGGAGGCCGCTCGACTGGAGGCCGCCCGGCGATTGTTGGAGGAGAGCGACCACAGCCTGCCGGAGACCGCCGCGGTCAGCGGTCTGGGCTCGGTGGACACCTTGCACCGCTCCTTCCAGCGCAGGCTGGGAACGACCCCCGCGGAGTACCGGCGCCGCTTCCGGTAGCCATCCACTCCCCCGCCCCCCGGCCGGACGTACCGCGCACTCTCGATCGCCGCCCGGCGGATCTCAAGCATGCCCGCACACGGGCTGCCGCGACACACTGGAGCACACCATGTCCCGTACGAAGGTCCTCCCGATCCCGGTCCTGGGCCGGCACGCGGTCAACGCCTACCTGCTGTTGGGCAGTCGGCCGGTGATCGTCGACTCGGGGACGCCCGGCAGCGGCCGGCGGATCATCGACCGGATCACCGAGTACGGGGTGGACCCGGCCGACGTCTCGCTGATCGTCATCACCCACGGCCACATCGACCACTTCGGTTCCGCCGCCGAGCTGCACCGCCTCACCGGCGCGCCCGTCGCGGCCCACGTCGCCGACCTCGGACCGTACCGAGGCGGCCGGGCCCGCGCGCCATACCTGCCGACCGGACCGATGGGCCGCGCGATGGCCCGCCGCAAGGAGCTCCACGTCCAGGCCGAACCGTTCGAGCCCGACGTGCTGATCAGCGCCGCGACCAGCCTGGAGGACTTCGGTGTCGCGGGACGCGTCATGCCCACCCCCGGGCACACCGCGGGCTCCGTCTCCGTCCTCACCGACGAGGGCGACCTCGTCGCCGGCGACTTGGTCGCCAACTCCTTCATGGGCCTCATCCCCGGAAGGCCCGCCAACCCGCCCTTCCACGACGACCCGGTCGGCAATCTCGCCAGTCTCCAGGCGATGCTCGACCTCGACCCCACCGCCCTGCACGTGGGCCACGGCGCCCCCCTGCGCCCCGACCGGGTCCGGCGGTGGGCGCGGCGCGAACACCATCGCCTGGCCCGGCTCGAAGCGGCCGGCCGCCTCACCACGCGTGCGGAGGGCCGGCCCTGAACGAGGCGCACGCCGCGGCGGCCCGGGCGGGGGTGGAACCCGCCGCGAGTACACGAGCGGTTCTCGGGGCCGTTCGGGGATTACCGGCGAGCGGATGCGAGATGTCTAAGGAGGCGGTCGAGCAGTGCCGCCATTTCTGTGGCCGGATCCGCGCCGGCCGGGAGACGCGGTGGGCTCCCTGCGATGGCGCGCGTGGTGAACCCCGTATCCATATGGGGCAGTCGTGCGTCGACGACGTCCACGCCACGGCGGCGTACTTCGCGGGAGACCACTCCGAGCCAGACGGAAAGCGCCGATTTCGCGGCCGCGTAGTCAGCGGTTCCCATGAGCGGCGTTTCGACGATGGCGCCCGTGATCGCGGCGAGGAACCCGCCGTCGCGCACCACGGGGACCGCTCCGCGGAGCACAGCCATGGGGCACAGCGCGTTGACGGTCATCAGGTGTTCAGCGACCGCGTCCGGTACGGAGTCCGCACTGCCGAACGCGGGAACGCCGACGGCCACCAGAACTCCGTCGAGTCCGCCGAGAGCGGCGGCCGCCCGAGGTGCCGCTCGGGCGCAGCCGTCCAGGTCGTAGGCATCGATGGGAAAGGCCGGGCAGCCGGTCCGGATCGCCAGAGCGTCCAGTCGGGCGGTGTCACGCCCGGCCACGGCGGGCTGAGCCCCGCGGGCCAGCAGGCCGTGGACCGCGTGAGTGCCGAGCTCGCCCGTGGCACCGACCACCAGCACGCGGGGCGCCTCGCCGTCCACGAGCTACCGCCTCGGCAGTTGGGGCTGCGCGGTGCCGCCCGCCAGGACGCTCTGGGTGGCTTCGGCTTCCGGCGTCGTGTCGCCACGGTGGCGACGCTGCCAGTAGGGGTTGTCGTGAGGGAGACCGCCGCTGACTCGGCCGTACATGCCGAAGGTCATGATCAGCAGGCCCATGAGGAAGCTGAAGATCACGTTCGTCATACCGAAGTCGAGGATGTTGCCCGGCCGCCCGATGAGAAACAAGTGGACGAAGCCACTCAGCACGAACAGCACCCCGACTGCGATGTTGACGCTCGAAGCGACGTTGCCGCCGATCAGAGCCGCGACGAAGAGGAGCAAGCCGAAGACCACGGAGATGGTGCTCAGCAGCCCGTTCGTGGACATCCCCGCGATGCGCTGCCCGGCGGTGTCGAAGGAGGAGAGGCTGCCGGCGAAGCCGAGGCATCCGAAGACGAGGAGGAGGAGCCCGCACAGCGCAGCGCCGACCCGGTAGACGCGGCTGAGGGGATGATCGACCGGCAGTTCATCACGAAGGTCCATGGCCACTCCTGGGATCAGTCGCTTGTACAGCACCGACGAGTCGAGAATGACCGAAATGAGACGTTAGCGAAAGTCGCAGCGGTTCTGCACCGAATTGGCGTCTACACGGTCTGTGCGGAGCCGTCCCTGGCGGGTGTCACCTGCTCGATCGCCGGGAAGCGCGTGCCTGAGCATCCTCTCCCCACCGCGCCGCCCGGTCCGGATTACGGCAGAGCGCTACCGGCGTCCGGGGCCGCGGCCGCGGGTACCGGCGGCGTGGCCCACCGGATCCCGGCGATCACCGCACGGCCTCCGACCCCGGCCAAGGGCCGCAGGAGCCGTGCCGAGAGGGGAAGGGACAGCTGCCGTCTCGCCCATGGGGGCAGGAGGTCCACGGCGGCGGCGGCCAGGAGGGCGTACGGAACCCGTACGGCCCTCGGCAGCGGAGGATGCGACAGCAGGTACTCGGTCGTCTCGCGCGACTCCGCGGTGGAGCGGAGCTCTCCGCGGTACCGGGCGAGGCGGGCGGACAGCTCCGCGCGGGTGGCGGGCGGGTCCTCGGCGCCCAGGCGGGCGGCGACCAGCGCCATGTCGCGCACGTACGCGTCCTGCCCGGCCCGGTTCAGGGGCCGGCGCCCGTAGCGCTGGTAGGCCCGCAGGAAGCACTCCGCCTCGGCGGCGTGTACCCAGGCCAGGAGATGCGGGTCGGAGGCGCGGTAGGGCTCGCCCTGCGACGTGACCCCGCTGATCCGGTCGTGGACGCCACGCACCCGACGTACCGCCTGAGCAGCGTCCTGGTCCGTACCGAACGTCGTGACAGCCAGGAACGTACTGGTCCGCTGGAGCCGGCCCCAGGGGTCTCCCCTGAATCCGGAGTGCGCCCAGACGGCCGCCATCGCATGCGGGTGCAGGGACTGCAGCAGCAGCGCGGCCAGTCCGCCGACGTACATCGACGCGTCCGCGTGCACGAGTCTGATCGGACTGCCGGGCTCGAACCAGCGCGGACCGGGAGCGCCGTGGATGCGCGCACGCTTGTCGTGCGCCGAGGGGCCCGCCACTCGGCGTAGGAGCTCCTCCCCTGCCCGGGTCCGGAGCTCGGTGAGTGCTGGAGGTGACCAGAGCATGCTTCCATCATCGCGCCTGCGCCGCGTCCCGGTCGGACTGTGCGGGAATTCGGAGCGCCGTGGCAGGCGACCAGGCCGGGCAGATGTGGTCCTTCAAGGTTCGGGAAGGGGCTGGCTGGTACAGGCCGATCGCCTCGACGCCCAGCCGTTTCGCGGAGGCTTCGGCGGCGCGCTTGAGGTGGTCCGGGTCGCCGTTGACGGTCCAGCTCCCGTCCCCGGGTCGAGCGCGCCCACCCTTGGTGGCGGCCAGGACGTGGGAGGTGTCGCCGCCGTAACGGGCCAGGGCCCGCGACGAGTGTGACGCCGGCGTCGAGTGCGGCGTGGACGGTGGCTATGGCCATGCCCGGCCCTCGTCAGGGCGGTGTTCGATGGACAGCGGCATGGCGCCCAGCCCGATGGCGCTGACGGTGGTGTCTCCGATGGCGCGGTACTGCATGGTGGGGTGCTCCTCAGTCGGTGGTGGGGATGGCGGGGGATGCGGCGAGGGCCTCGGCGACGGCGCCGGGAAGCCAGTCGGCGGTGCGGGAGAACAGGTAACCCAGGCTTTTCGCGCGGGCGTTGCTCATTGCGTAGGAGCGGTCGAAGGAGAACGGCGAGGCCGGCGCGCCGGCGGCGACCATCCGGTAGACGGGTTCGCGGCCGACGGCGGCGGCAACCGTCGCGGCGAGGTCGCGCACGTCCAGCAGCCCGTCGGAGCAGGCGTTGACCGGCCCGGCGAAGTCACTGCCGGTGGCCGCCCAGAGCAGTACGGCCGCCAGTTCGGCGTGGTGGATGAACACCGTGGGCAGCGGGTCCTCGTGCACCTCGACGGCTTCGCCTCGGCGAATGCGCTCGGTGTAGTGGGCCAACCGGCCGGTGAACTCCCGTACGCCGCCGCCGAGTACGTGCGCACTGCGCACGCAGGCGAACGTGAAGCCACCGGCCCGGGCCAGGACGGCCTCCGCCTGCCGCTTGCCCTCCGCGTAGTGTCCCGCGAGGTAGGCCGCCTCGTGCCAGGGCAGGTCCATGGCCACGAGCCAGGCGGCCGGGTCCACGGTCTCCTCCGGCGCCCCGTGGCCCGGTGGCACGGCGGGCAGCGCAGCGGTCGCGGGGTCGTACACCTCGATCGTGGAGGTCATGACGTAGCGGCGCGTGCGGCCCGCGAAGACCTTGGCGGCGATCGCCGCCTGAACGGGCGTGTAGCAGACCTGGTCGACGACCACGTCGAAGGTGCGGGAGCCGAGGGCCGCGACGAGCGCCTCCTCGTCGTCGCGGTCGATGAGGAGGTGCTCGACGCCGGCGGGCGGCCGGCCGGAGCCCCGGTTCATCACCGTGACCTCGTGCCCTGCCGCCTGAAGACGCTCGACCAGGAGCTTTCCGAAGTACCGGCTTCCGCCGATGACGAGAATCCTTTGCATGCCTTCACTCTGGGCGCCTATCGTGATCAGCAGAAGTGATCACCTACTGGAAGCGCTTTAAGGAAAACTGTTGATCGATGTGCAGCGGCTGCGCGTACTGCGCGCCGTGGCGGAGCAGGGCAGCTTCACCAAGGCTGCCGCGGCGCTCCGCCTCACGCCCTCCGCCGTCTCCCAGCACGTGGCGCTGCTGGAACGCAGCCTCGGAGTCGAGGTCGTGGTACGGAGCACGCGCGGGGTCACCCTCACCGAGGCCGGCCGCATCATGGTCGGTGCCGCCGAGTCCGTGGCGGCCGAACTCGCACATGCCAGGCAGCGGGTGGAGCAGCTCGGCTCGGGCCGCACGCAGCTGACCGTGGCCACGTTCAGCACCGGCGGCCGGCACCTGCTGCCCGGCGCGCTGACCCGGTTCACGGCGGTCCGTCCCCGTACCCTCCTCCACGTCCGGGAAGGCGAGCCCGAGACCACCCTGCCCCTGGTCCGCCAAGGCGCCGTGGACTTGGCCCTCGCCTATCACTTCGACGGCCCCCTGCCCCTCGGGCCCGGCCCGAACACCGGCCTGACCTGGACCGCGCTGCTGGAGGACGCGCTGCACGTCGTACTTCCGCAGGCGCACCCGCTCGCCACCCGCGAATCGCTGGACATCGCCGAACTGGCGGCCGAGCCCTGGATCCTCGGCTGTCTCAAGACCGAGGCGTACCTGCACCGCTACGCCGAGCGAGCGGGCTTCACACCGGAAGTCCGCGGGAGCACCACCGACTACTTCTTCGCCCGCTCGCTCGTCGCCGCGGGCATGGGCGTCTCCCTCATCCCCTCCATCGCACTCCACCCGAGCGTGCCGGGCGTGCGCGTCGTCCCGGTCAAGGCGCCCGCTCCGACCCGGTACATCGGCGTGGCCACGATCGGCCGGCACGGCGAACGCCCGCACGTTGCGGCGTTCCTGCGGGCCCTGCGCGAGCAGGCGGCCCGGCAAGACCTGTCGGGGCCTGACGGCCACCGCAAGAACGCCACCTGACCACACGGCAGGCCGCGCCACCGGCGCGTGAGGCCGCAGGCCGGGGCGGGTCGGTTCGGGTCAGGCCAGGCCCGATGCGATGGCGCGGCGGACGGCGTCCGCGCGGTCACGGATCCCGGCCTTGGCGAACAGGTTGTTGATGTGCGTCTTGACCGTGGCCTCGCTGATGAAGAGCCGCTCGGCGATGCCCCGGTTGGGCAGGCCCTCGCCGATCAGCGCGAGGACCTCGCGTTCGCGGGGGGTGAGGTCCTCGGGCAGGGGCCCTTCGAGCGGGGGCGCCTTGGTCCTGGCGGTGGCGAGGAGGCGTTCCTGGACCTCGCGGTCGAGTACGGACTGACCGGCGGCCGCAGCCCGGATCGCGCGGGTGATGTCCTGGCGTCCGGCGTTCTTGGTCAGGTAGCCCCGGGCTCCCGCGCCCAGCGCGCCGAGAATCGAGTCGTCGTCGGCGAAGGTGGTCAGGACGACCACCGCGACCTGCGGGGCCTCGACGGCCAGTCGGCGGGTCGTCTCGATGCCGTCCATGACGGGCATCCGCAAGTCCATCAGCACCACGTCCACCGGGCCGGCGGCGACGGCCGCCAGTACCTCGGTGCCGTTCGCCGCGGCCGCGACGACCTCGATGCCCTCGGCCAGGGCGAGGACCGCGGCCAGCGGTTCGCGGACCGCGGCCTGGTCGTCGGCGACCACCACCTTCAACTGCTGCTCCTGCACTGCGTCTCCGGTCATTGCGGGATCACTGCCTCCACTTGCCAGTCGCCTCGGTGCGGGCCCTCGGTGGCCAGGCCCGCTGTGAGCGTTCCCCCCAGCTGGGCGACACGTTCACGCATGCCGATCAGTCCCATCCCGCTGCCCTCACCCGGGAGCACAGGTCGGGTGGCGGGGCGGTTGCGGATTCCCAGCACGGTCGATGCCGGGGTGAACGCCAGCTCGACCGAGACGGCTCCCCCGGGCGCGTGCCGGGCCGCGTTGGTCAGGGCTTCCTGGGCGATCCGCAACAGGCACCGGACCACATCGGCGGGCAACTCGCGCACGGCCCCGGTGACGGTGAGTGCGTCCCGGTGGCCCGAGGACGCGAGCATCGAGGCGAGGGTCTCCCGCAGCGGCAGCGCGTCCTCCCGCAGGGCGTGCACGGTCCACTGCGCTTGCTTCAGGCTCTCCTTGACGAGGCCGTGTGCCTTGGCGTGGGCCTCTCGGACCTTCTCCAGGTCCCCCGTGTCGATCAGCGCGTCCGCGAGCTCCAACTGCATGTTGATCCCGGCGAGGGAGTGCGCCAGGACGTCGTGCACGTCCCGGGCGATCCGGCCCCGTTCGGTGAGCACGGCGGTGCGCGCCTCGGCGCGGGCGGCGCGTTCGGCCGACTCGGCGGCGTCGATCGCCGCCCGTACGGCCTGCCGCTGACTGCGGTTGGCGATGCCGATGAGGACCGGGGCGCCGGCGGTGAGGCCGAACACCCACGGCAGCACCTCGTGCCCCGGTCCCAGGCGCAGGTACAGCACGGCACCGCAGAGCAGGCTGCAGAACCCCGCCAGGACGAGGGCCTGCCGGGTGTCCAGCCGGTATCCGATGTGGCCGGCGAGTATGAAAGCGAAGAGGTAGCCCGTTCCGCTGCTGCTCAGGCCGATCAAGGCAGCAGCTGCGACGACCCCGAGCGTGAGCCAGATGAGGGCGAGGCGCGGCGGGACCTTGTGCTCGGGCAGCCGACGGGCCAGCAGCGCCGCGGAGTTGACCACGACGAGTGCGGCTACGGCCAGGCCCCGGCCGCTCAGCCCCACGGGCCGGATCGTCAGGACTCCCACCGCGACGACCGCGAGGGAGACCACCCATTGCAGGCGCGGGTCGTGCCCGGGTACGGGACGCGTGCCCGCACCCCGGCCGATGTCGTCGCCGGGGTGCGGGGCGCTCTGGTCTGCGGGCACAGGCCGAAGATACGGCACGGTCAGACCGTGGTGCCGAGCACGGGCCGGGTCGGGGCCGTCCGCACCGCCCGGCTGCGTACGTAGATCGTGGCCACCCGGGTGACGACCTCGGTGAGTGCCATGAGGACGAAGGCCGCGACCCACGCCTGCCCGCTGGTGATGTGGTGCGCGAGGCTGAAGCGGGCGACGTCGTCGGCGCCGCCGCCGTGCTCCACCCAGATCTGGAAGCCCATTCGGGCCCCCATGCCCGCGATCCACAGGACCGCCGACACGGCGCCCGCCTTGATCAGGAGGTCCCCGTCGAGGGTGCGGATGCGGGTGTAGACCCCGCCGGCGATGCCGAGCGCGGCGCCCACCGCCGTCAGGGCCCCGATCAGGACGAGGTCGTTGCCGGCGGTGGGGACGGAGTCCAGGTACGAATAGGCCGTCAAGGCCACGATCGCCAGCGGGACCAGGAAGGTCTTGTGGTCGAGACGGCCCTCCCGCAGCTGCCGGAAGACGATCAGGACGAGGGCGATGTCGGTGATCCACTCGGTTGTTGTCATGTCCTCCAGACTGCTGCGGCGCCCTTCGCCACGCCTGGACCCGAGGGTGGAAAGGGGGGTGGAGATCGGGCACGGGCCTCCCCGTGGCCGCCGGATCGGCGCCGTGGTGGCGGACGCGGGCACGAACGCTCTGGCGCCTTGGTGCTCGGCCCGTTCAGGGGGCGGTCAGTGCCTCGACGAGTCGAGCGAACTCGGTGCGCTGCCGGTGGGTCAGTTGGGCATAGAGCGGTGCCTGCATCTCGTCGGTGATTCGCTCCGCCCGTTGCAGTCGGGGGATGTCGGCCGCTTCGGCGGGCTGCGGCCGGGGCCAGCCGTAGTGGGCTGCCTGCTCGACCCCCAGGTTGATGACCATGGCGGCTTCGGCGCTCAGCCCGACCCCGCGCACCGCGGCCAGGTGGCAGGCGCCGCGGTGTTCGCGCAGTACGTGTACGCGCTGCATGGCCGCTCCCACCGGGTCGCCGTCGGGGCACGGTTGCGCGCGCCAGCCGGCGAACAGGGGCAGTGCGGTGGTGTCGGCTGCCTCGATGAGTTGTCGTGCCAGGTGGTTGAAGTGCTCCACGTCGACGTCGGCGGGGATGTGCGCCCGCCCCCAGGCGCGGACGGCCTGCGCGTAGCAGGCGGCGGCCTCCAGCGCCGGCATCACGTGCTGCCCCGCCAGCCAGCCGCCGGTCACCAGCCCGGGGCCGAGGAAGCCCTGTACCGCTTGGACCACCGCGACCGGCGCCTCGCCGAGCACTCCGAAGCGACCGCGGCAGTAGAAGCCGCGGCCCGGGGCGAACCCGGCGCGCAGACCTGTCTCGGCGGTCGCCTCGTCGGACATGAACTCGTCACCGAAGTCATGGAGGGGGCTGGCCACGGCGGCGATGCACGGGAAGATTTCCATGGCCTTGAAGATCACCCACCGCAATCCGGTAGGTCAAGAGGAGCTTTTCTGCTGCGATCCTTTAGCTAAGCTATCGAGTCATGCTCGATATCCGCCGCCTGCACATGCTCAAGACCGTCGCCACCCGGGGCTCCATCACCGCGGCCGCCCGCTCACTGGAGCTGACAGCCGGCGCCGTGTCCCAGCAACTGGCCGCACTGAGAAAGGACGTGGGAGTCGACCTGCTACGGCCCGACGGGCGAACCGTCGCGCTGACGGAGGCCGGCCGTGTCCTCCTCGAACACGCCGACCGGATCCTCGCCGCCGTGAAGGAGGCGGAAAACGCCGTCGAGGCGGTCAAGGGCACGGTAGGCGCCACCGCCACGCTCGCCGCGTTGCCGTCCACCGTCGCCAGGATGGTGGCCCCCGCGCTCGCCACCCTCGCTTCCCGCCATCCGCAGCTCGCCGTGACCTGTCTCATCACCGACCAGGCGCAACTACGCGAACTCACCCTCGGCAGCGTCGACGTGGTGCTGGGGCAGCGCTATCACCACCTGCCCGCCGCGGCGCCCCGGGGCGTCAACGTCTCGCCACTGCTCGACGACCCCCTGGTGGTCGTCACCGCAGCCGACCAGGGTGGCGAGCAGCCCGTCTTGCTGGGCGATCTGGCCGCGCTCGATCTCGCCGTACCGCCGCCGGCCACGGACTGCGGACAAGCCGTCCTCCAAGGCTTTCGTCAGGCCGGCTTCACGCTCACGCCCCGCTACATCACCGCCGACATCGCCGCCCAGGTCACCCTCGCACGGGCCGGCCTCGCCACCGCGCTCGTCCCCCGCATGGCCATCGACCCGACCACCCCCGGAATCCGCACGTCCCCCATCGCGGACCACCCGATCCAACGGCTCCTGTTCGCCGCGACCCGACACGGCGACAGCCCGAACCCGACAACCACCGCCGTCATCGCAGCACTGCGCACAGCCGCTCGGGAAGGGAGGACCGGCACGTAGGGTTCCGGCCCTCGGCACGCTCGGTGTGGCGGGCGGCTGGGGGGTCGCCGAAGTGCCTCAGGAGGAATCGCGTACGACCAGTTCCGTCGGGAGCACCTGGCGCGGCTGCCCGCCCACCCCCTGTTCCGGGGCTTCGTCGGCTCCGGACTCCTCCGCGATCTTCTGCAGCAGGAGCCGGGTCATCGTGCGGCCCATCTCCTCGATGGGCTGGCGCACGCTGGTCAGGGGCGGGTCCATCAATCGGGCCACCGTGGAGTCGTCCACCCCCACGAGCGCGACGTCCTCGGGGACCCGCCGGCCGGCCTCGCGCAGTACGCCGCGTGCGCCGGCGGCCATCACGTCGGAGGCGGCGAAGACCGCGTCCAGGCCGGGGGCCCGTTCCAGGAGCTCGCGCATCGCCAGCCGGCCGCCCTCCTCCGTGAAGTCCGCGGTCGCCTCGAGCGACTCGTCGGGCTGGATCCCGGCCTCGGCAAGACCCGCGCGGTAGCCGCCCAGACGGGCGCGGGCCACGTACATGTCCAGCGGCCCGCTGATGGTCGCGATCCTGGACCGGCCGCGCCCGACGAGGTGGGCGACGGCGGCCCGGCCCGCACCGATGTTGTCGGAGTCCACGTAGGCCACCGGCTCGGCCTCCGAACGCCGCCCGTTCATGACGACCGGCAGGCCCAGCCGCGCGATCCGGTCGGGCAGCGGGTCGTCCCCGTGGACGGATGCCAGCAGTACGCCGTCCACTCGCTGGGCCGCCAGGTAGTGCTCGAACCGTTGCCGCTCGGCCTCGGTGCGGACGAGCGTGAGCAGCAGCTGCCTGTCCGCAGCGGCCAGCTCGGCGCTGACCCCGCGGATCAGGTCGAGGAAGTACGGCTCCGAGAACACCCGCGCCTCGGTCTCCGGAATGACCAGGGCCACCGCGTCGGTCCGACTGCCGGCCAGCGCCCTGGCCGCCTGATTGGGCAGGTACCCCAGCTCCGCGACCGCCCGGGCCACCGCGTCCTTGGCGCGCTCGCTCACCCGCGGCGCACCGTTGATGACCCGGGAGACCGTGCCCCGGCCGACACCGGCCAGGGCCGCGACCTCTTCCAGAGTGGGCCTGCGGCCGCTCTGCCGTCCGCTCACGCTCTTGGACTCCCCTCGTGTGCCGTCGCCCTCCACTTGGGCGCACTCCGCTCGGGCGCGGGCCCGGTCCGCCGATCGGCAAGGCAGGACGGTACACCCGACTCCTGGCCGTGGGGATACGTTACGCCGCACGGGAGTGGGAGCGCTCCCACGATACTTCCGATCCCCTCCCGCCGCCATGGTCGCGTACACGATCCGGCAGGGGCACTGCACCCCAAGGCGGAGCCGGTTACCTCCGGAAGCTTGCGCGTAATGAATTCGCCTTCATCTCTTGACACTCACACCCGTCAGGCAGCAACCTTCCGGCAATTGGTGGGAGCGCTCCCATGCAGGGTGCGACTACGGCTTTCACATCAGGCCCCGGCTGGGCTCCCGACCGAACCGCGCGCAGCCCGCCGGGCCCCCACGGCACCCATCGAGCAGCACCCTGGACGAGGAGAGTGGAATGCGTACTTCCAGCAGCACGCACGGACGCGGACGCCGCACCGCGAAGAATCCGGTCGCCGCCGTCGCCGTCATGGCGATCGGTGCGGCCCTGCTCACCGGCTGCGGCGGCGACGGCGACGAGGGCAAGGGCGGCGGCGCGGCCGACCGCGGGCAGATCACTCTGCGGATCGGCACCTTCGGTTCCTTCGGCTACGACGACGCGACCGGGGCCAAGCTCTACGCCGAGTACACGAAGGCCCACCCGAACATCAAGATCGAAGAGTCGAACGTCGCGGACGCCCAGAAGTACTGGGACACGCTCAAGCTGCGCCTGTCCCGCGCCAGCGGCCTCGCGGACATCCAGGCCCTGGAGGTCGGCTACATCGCGGAGGCGACCGGCCCCGCCATGGCCGACAAGTGGGCCGACCTCGGCACGTCGGGCGGCGCGGACCTCGGCGCGTTCCTGGACTGGAAGGTCAAGCAGGCCACGACGGGCGACGGCAAGGTGATCGGCCTCGGCACGGACATCGGCCCGATGGCCATCTGCTACAACAAGGACCTCTTCGCCAAGGCCGGGCTGCCGACCGATCGCACCGAGGTCGCCAAGCTCTGGGCGGGCGACTGGGCGAAGTTCATCCAGACCGGAGAGGCGTACAAGAAGAGCGCCCCGGAGGGGACCTCCTTCCACGATTCCGCGAGCGGTCTGTTCAACGCCGTGATCTCCAGTGAGCCGGTGCAGTACGCCAACGCCAAGGGCGATCTGGACTACGAGAACAGTCCGGGCGTGAAGAAGGCCTGGGAGACCGCCGTGTCGGCGGCCACGGGTGGACTGACCGCAAAACTCCGCCAGTTCGACGAGAAGGGAACCTGGAACGCAGCGTTCAAGAACGCGAAGTTCGCCACCGTGGCCTGCCCGAGCTGGATGACGGGGATCATCAAGGAGCAGGCGGGCCCGGAGAACCAGGGTAAGTGGGACATCGCCGCACCGCCCGTGGCCGGGAACTGGGGCGGCTCGTTCCTCGCCGTCCCGAAGTCGGGCAAGCACACCAAGGAGGCGGCCGAACTCGCCGCCTGGCTCACCGCTCCGGCCCAGCACGCCAAGGTCTTCGGCGTGAACGGCAACATCCCCTCCTCCAAGGACACCCTGAGCTCTCCGGCGGTGCAGGGCGCGAAGCTGCCGTACTTCGGTGACACCCCGGTCGGCAAGATCTACTCGGAGGCCGCGGCCGGCATCACGCCCGCCCCGATCAGCCGCTGGGACGGACAGGTGAAGACCTTCCTCACCGACAACGGCATCCTCGACATCGAGCAGCGCGGCACCGACCCGGCGAAGGCCTGGGAGAACGTCAGGAAGCTGGTCGCGGACAAGATCGACAAGTAGCCGGGCATCCGGCGGGCCGCCTCCGCCAGCCTCCCGCCGCCGCCCGCCTCCCCGCGGGAGGGCGGCGGACCGCGCCGCCACCTCCCCATCGCCGCACCAGCGCACGCATCGACCTGGAAGGACGCCCCCGTGGCCACCTCCGTACGGGCGACCAGTGGCGGCTCCCCGCCGCCCGCCGTACAGCCATCGACCCCCGGCACCGACTCCCGCGAGCAGCGGCCCTCCGGCCGGGGCGGACTGCGCAGCACGCTCTACCGCCTGGACCTGAAGGCGGTCCCCTACGTCTTCCTCGCCCCCTTCTTCCTCACCTTCGCGGCCTTCGGGCTCTTCCCCCTGATCTACACGGGCTGGCTCTCGCTCCACCGGGTGGAACTCGGCGGCAGCGCGCAGTGGAAGGGACTGGAGAACTACACCTCCCTGGCGGGCAGCGCGTTCTTCTGGAACGCCCTCGCCAACACCTTCACCATCGGCGTGATCTCCACCGTGCCCCAGCTGCTGATGGCCCTCGGCCTGGCCCACCTGCTCAACTACAAACTCCGTGGCCGCGGTTTCTTCCGCGTGGCGGTGCTCGCCCCGTACGCCACCTCGATCGCGGCGGCGACGCTCGTCTTCGCGCAGCTGTTCAACACCGACTACGGGCTGATCAACACCGTGCTGGGCTGGGCCGGTTTCGAGCCGGTCGCCTGGGAATCCTCCAAGTGGCCCGCGCAGATCGCCATTTCGGTGATCGTCACGTGGCGCTGGACCGGCTACAACGCACTCATCTACCTGGCCGCGATGCAGGCCGTACCACAGGACCTGTACGAGGCCGCGGCACTGGACGGTGCTTCGCGCCGGCGCCAGTTCCTCAGCGTGACCATTCCCTCGATCCGGCCGACGATCCTGTTCACCCTCATCGTCTCGACCATCGGGGCCACCCAACTCTTCGGTGAACCGATGCTCTTCGGCGGCAGTGTCGGCATCAGCGGGGGCAGCGGCAACCAGTTCCAGACGCTGAGCCTGCTCATGTACGAGAAGGGCTGGGTGACCGGCGCGCTGGGGCAGGCGTCCGCCATCGCCTGGGTCATGCTCCTGCTGCTCCTGCTCATCGGCGGCTTCCAGGCTCTGGTCTCCCATTCGAACCACCGTCGCGGCAGCGGCAGCGGCCGCGTCCGCGCAGGCCGCATGCGCACGAAGGCGGGGAGCTGAACCCATGGGCCTCACACGCGACACGACCACTGCCCGGGCGCCGCGCGCCGGGCGCTTGCGCCCGTCGGCCGGCCGCCAGCACCACGCCGGCCCGCTGACCTATGTCCTCCTCGGCCTCGCCGCCCTGGTCTCTCTCTTCCCCCTGTACTGGAACCTCGTCGCCGCCTCCCATACGGGCGAGCGCGTCGTCAAGGCTCCGGCCCCGCTCCTGCCGGGCCCCCGGCTGTTCGACAACCTCTCCTTCGCCTGGAACCAGGTCGACATGGGCGAGGCTCTGGTCAACACGACGGTCGTGGCGGGGCTCGTGGCCCTGTCCACCGTCCTGTTCTCCACCCTGGCCGGCTTCGCGTTCGCCAAACTGGCGTTCAGGGGCAAGGGCGCGCTGCTGGCGCTCGTGGTGGCCACCATGACGATCCCGCCGCAGCTCAGTGTGATCCCGCTCTACCAGATCATCACCGACCTCGGCTGGGTCGATCAGCTGCAGTCGGTCGTGCTGCCCTCGCTGGTCGCCGCATTCGGCGTGTTCTTCATGCGCCAGTACCTCATCGAAGCCCTGCCCGTGGAGCTGGTGGAGGCCGCGCGGATGGACGGCGCGCACAGCATGCGCATCATCTGGCACGTGGTCTTCCCGGTGGCACGACCCGCGATGGCGGTCCTCGGGATGCTCGTCTTCGTGCAGGCGTGGAACGACTTCTTCTGGCCCTTCATCGCGCTGACCCCCGACGGGAACCCCACCCTCCAGGTCGCCCTGGCCGGCCTCGGCTCGGGAAACCACACCGTCGACCAGGCCGTCGTACTGACCGGGGCGCTCATATCCACCCTGCCGCTGCTGCTGGTCTTCGCCGTCCTCGGCAAGCACATCGTGGGCGGCATCACCGCCGGCGCCGTCAAGAACTGACACCGGCGGCGCCATCCGGCACGGCTTCAGCCTCATCCTCACCCTCGTCCGAACCTGCGTTGGGAGCGCTCTCCTATGACCGCGTCCGAGAACCGGCCGCTCACGGCCACCCGCACCTTCCCGCCCGACTTCCTGTGGGGCACGGCCACGGCCGCGTACCAGATCGAGGGCGCCGCCCGAGAGGGCGGCCGGACCCCGTCCATCTGGGACACCTTCTCCCACACCCCCGGCAAGGTCTTCGAAGGCCATACCGGTGACGTGGCCGTGGACCACTACCACCGGTTCCCCGAGGACGTCCGTCTCATGTCGGAACTCGGCCTCGGCGCCTACCGGTTCTCCGTCTCCTGGTCCCGCGTTCAACCGACCGGCCGGGGCCCCGCCGTCCAGCAGGGCCTGGACTTCTACCGCCGGCTCGTCGACGAACTGCTCGCCGCCGGCATCACGCCCGCCCTCACCCTCTACCACTGGGACCTCCCCCAGGACCTGGAGGACGCGGGCGGCTGGCCCGAGCGCGCGACCGCGGGGCGGTTCGCCGAGTACGCGGCTCTGGTGGCCGACGCCCTCGGAGACCGGGTGAAGCACTGGATCACCCTCAACGAGCCCTGGTGCAGCGCGTTCCTCGGCTACGCCTCCGGCGTCCACGCCCCCGGCCGTACGAACCCGGTCGCCGCCCTGCAAGCCGCCCACCACCTGAACGTCGGTCACGGCCTCGCCGTCCAGGCCCTGCGGGCGGCGCTGCCCGGGGACGCTCAGGTCACGGTCTCCCTCAACCTCCACGAGGTGCGCCCGCTGACCTCCTCGGTCGAGGACCGGGAGGCGGCCCGGCGCATCGACGCCGTCGGGAACCGGATCTGGCTCGGCCCGATGCTGGAGGGCGCCTACCCCGAGGACCTGTTCGCGGACACCGCACACCTGACCGACTGGTCCTTCGTCCGGGACGGCGACACCGCCACGGTGCACCAGCCCCTGGACCTGCTGGCCGTCAACTACTACACCCCGACGGTCGTCGCGCACGCGGCGGAGGGCGACGCGGTGCCGCAGGAGGACGGGCACGGCCACAGCGAGCACTCGCCGTGGGCGGGCTCGGAGGGCGTGGCCTTCCACCGGGCGCCGGGGGAACGTACGGCGATGAACTGGGCGGTCGACGCCGACGCCCTGTACGACCTGCTGACCCGGACCGCCGCCCGGTACCCCGGGCTTCCGCTCGTGGTCAGCGAGAACGGCGCGGCGTACGAGGACGAGATCGGCCCCGACGGCACGGTCCACGACCCGGAGCGTGCCGCCTACGTCCACGCCCACCTCGACGCGGTGCACCGGGCGATCACGGACGGGGCGGACGTGCGCGGCTACTTCCTCTGGTCGCTGCTCGACAACTTCGAGTGGTCCTACGGCTACGCCAAGCGGTTCGGCGCCGTCCACGTCGACTACGACACCCTGAAGCGCACCCCCAAATCGAGCGCGCACTGGTACTCGCGCGTTGCCCGGACAGGAGAGCTGCGCCCTCCCGGCTGTGACTGAGCACGATATGTGGCCCGAATTCTTCGAGCCCGTCCGCCCCCCGGCAGGGTCGCTCCGTCCCGGCCTGCTGCCGGGACGGAGCGGGGCGTACGAGTCGGGTTCAGCCGGTGCTTGCGCGCCGGCGTCGGCGGAGGACGGCGGCTCCACACGCGAGGGCGAGAGCCGCACTGGAACCGCCGGCAAGAAGCAAGGCGGAGGACGAGGCATCATCCGCCTTGCTCAGGGTGCTGTATCCGCTGGAGTAGCCGTTGGTGTCGTACTCCGAGCCGGGCAGCTTGTCCGCGTAGCGGGCCTTGACCAGTTTCTGGTAGTCGCTGAGCGACACCGAGCCCTGGCCGCCGAGTCCTTGCCTGGCCTGGTCGTTGAGTGGCTCGACGGTGGTGAGCTTGAGCTGGTACCAACCGCGGATCTGCGGCTCGGTGAAGACCAGCGTGCCCAGGGCGGCCTTCCCCGCATACACGGCGTCGCTGTCGCCGTCGCGGATGGCTGCCAGGTGCCAGCCGCCGCCTTGAGTGGGGGCGAGCATGACGGTCGCGGTGCGGCCGTTGACCGGTGCGCTGAGCGAGGAGACCAGCTGCGTCAGCTTGACCGCCTCGGTGGGCAGTGGCTTGGCGGTGCCCGCGACGAAGCCGGGGGCGATCTCGTTCCGTGCCAGCGGGTCCTTGATCGTGAAGGCCGGGAGGTCTCGGCAGGGCTCGGCGGTGTCGGGGATCGTCTGCACCGGCTCGCCGGCGCTGCCGGAAGGCACCGGAGTGCGCAGGAACCGGCAGACGGCGTCGCGGACGGAGGTGGACTTCACCGCGTCGAGGGCGGACTGGTAGTCGGGGATGTCGGCGGGGAGGGGGTCCCTGGCCGGGGCCGCATGGGCCGGGCCCACGACGGACAGCAGAGCGGACGCACTCAGTGCGATGACGATGGACAGGCGGGAGGAGCGAGAGCCCGTCCGCTTGCCGAACATTTCGGTGTCGCGCATGTCGCCTGCCTTAGCGGGAGATGCCGATGCGGGAGTGGGTCCACTTGGACGAGCTGTTGCTCACGTAGTCGTTGTAGTTCCACCAGGTGTACGTGGTGGTGTCCGGCCAGGGGTCGGCCACTGCGATCGTGCTGTTCGACGTGTCGAAGCCGTAGACGACGTTCATGTGGCCGCCGCCGGAGGCCCACCCGATGCGGGCGCCGATCGGCCGGGCCGCCTTCACGTCCGTGTACACCTGGTTGAACGTGGCCGCGGTGCTGAGACCGGATCCGGTGTGGGTCATGCCGAGGCTGCTCCAGCCCCTGGCCATGTCGTCGAGCGTGGCGGGCTGGTTGTTGCAGCCGTAGTAGGGCTGGGCCCTGTTGCAGAAATCCGTCTGCGTGGAACCGAAGCCCTGGAACTTGGCGATCGTCAGCCCGGAGGCGACCCAGCACCACTGGGTCTTCTCCTGCTTCAGCATGGTGATGGTGTCCTGACCCGCCTCCGCGTGAGCCGTGCCTCCCGCGGTCGCGAGCGACCCCAACGCGGCCAGTACGACGGCCGACGCGGCGGCTCGATACCTGAATTTGCCCATGTTCCTGCCTTCCCCTCATGGGTGGAACGAGATGAGCGGGGCAACCTGGCACGAATATGACGGCGCAGCATGTCGAAGGCATAGGGTATCGCCGCTGATTTACCTCGGACTGATTAATCGCCATGTAATCGGATATGTCAAAGTGATTCCTTTTGGGGCGAGTGTCATCTCCTGGTGCAGGTCCCGGGCGGGCACCGCCCGTCCCGGTCAGGCTGCCGGGGCCGTCAGCGCGGCCTTGGCTGCCAGCCTCAGATTCCTGATCATCGGATTGGTGTCGCCCTTACGGCTGACCAGGACGACCTGGCTGGGGGGAGCGCCCTCGATCGGGATGGTGACGAGGTTGGGACGCAGCGAGCTGCGCCGATCGCCGGCCGGCAGGACCGCGATCGCCCTGCCATCCGCGACGAGTTCGAGTTTGTCCTCATAGCTTTCGATCGGCGGCACCCCGGCCCCGAGGATCCGGTAGGAAGTCCAGTCCTCGGTTTCGAACGCGCACGGTGCTGGTTCTTCGCCGGCCAGTTCTTCCGCGGTCACCGACGCGCGGTCGGCCAGGCGATGGCCACGCGGGACCACGAGCATCCGGGGTTCGCGGTAGAGCGGGGTGGTGAGCACGTCATCGGCGGCGAGCGGCAGCGGGGCCCGGGCGATCAGAGCGTCGACGCGCTTGTCGGAGAGCGCCCCGATGTCGCGGCAGCTCAGGTACCGGGTGGTGATCTCGGCGTCCGGGCAACGGCGGCGCAGTTCCCGTACGGCGGCGGTGATCACCAGGTCTTCGACGTAGCCGATGGTGATTCGTTCGGTCTCGGCTTGTTCCCGCACGGTCAGCTCGGCTTGGCGGGCGTCCTGCAGGAGGGCTTGGGCCCGGGGCAGGAACCTTTGGCCGGCCGCCGTGAGCCGGGCGCCTTGAGGTACGCGGTCCAGCAGTCGTGCGCCGAGGTACTTCTCCAGCCGTTGGATCTGGCGGCTCAGTGCCGGCTGGGCCACGTGCAGCTCGGCGGCGGCCCGGCCGAAGTGCTGGTGCGCCGCCACCACGGTGAAGTAGCGCACCAACCGCAGTTCCAGGTCCTGTCCGAGATCGTTCACCGTTCCAGCGTACGCGTCATGCTGTTTCGGAATGACGACGTTGCCGAACCGGTGTTGGACGGCCGCGCCGTCGAGAGCCTTGGATGAAGGAGTAAACGTCTCCCCGAGAAAGCGACAGGCGCGATGAAGGCGATCCGGTTCCACGAAGCGGGCGGCCCGGAAGTTTTGCGGTACGAAGAAGTGCCGGTTCCCGCGATCGGCCCGGGCGAGGTGCTCGTACGGGTGCACGCGGCGGGCATCAACCCGCCGGACTGGTACCTGCGCGAGGGGATGAAGATCATGCCGCCCGAGATGAGGCCGGTGCTGGAGTTCCCCCTGATCCCCGGAACGGACATGTCCGGTGTGGTCGAGGCGGTCGCCCCCGACGTGCAGGGGTTCGCCGTCGGCGACGAGGTCTTCGGCATGCTGCGCTTCCCCGGATTCGACGGCCGGACGTACGCCGAGTACGTGGCCGCGCCGGCTTCGGACCTGGCTCACAAGCCGGCCCGCATCGACCACGTACAGGCGGCTGGGGCGCCGATGGCCGTGCTGACGGCCTGGCAGTACCTGGTCGACCTCGGCCACGACGTGCCGTCGCCTTTCACCGGCCGGGTGCACCGGCCGGTGCCGATCACGCCGGGGATGACCGTGCTGGTCAACGGAGCCGCCGGCGGAGTGGGCCATTTCGCGGTGCAGCTGGCGAAATGGAAGGGGGCGCGCGTGATCGCGGTGGCCTCGGGCCGGCACGAGCAGTTCCTGCGCAAGCTCGGCGCCGATGAGTTCATCGACTACACCAGGACGCGGGCCGCGGACGTGGTCAGCGGTGTCGACCTGGTGATCGACGCCGTCGGCGGCCCGGACGGCTCACGCTTCCTGACCGTGCTCAAGCGCGGCGGCACCATGCTGCCGGTGTTCTTCGCCCAGTACGACCCGGATGAGACGGCGCGTCTGGGCATCGCGGTGTCTAACATCCAGGTACGTTCCAGCGGCCCGCAACTCGCCGAGATCGGGCGCCTCTTCGACGAGGGCAAGCTCCAGGTCGCAGTGGACGCCACCTACCCGCTGCCCGATGCGGCCGGCGCACACGTGCGGGCTGCGCAGGGCCACATCCAGGGCAAGATCGTACTGACGGTGGCCTCGTGAAGAGCCGCACCGTCGGCGCGCGGCGTGCAGGCGCTCGAAGCCATGGATCGCGCCTGCACGGGGTGCCTCCGCCGGGGCTCGGCGCAGGCCTGCGGCCGTATCGTCAGTAGACGTGTCCGACGTGCGCGAGGGCCTGTTTCAGCAACACCGCGTGCCCGCCCGGCATCTCGCTCTGCACGGCCGGTGAGACCGCCTCCTGCGGGCTGAACCAGACCAGGTCCAGAGCGTCCTGTCGGGGGCGGCAGTCACCCGCCACGGGCACGACGTACGCGAGTGACACCGCGTGCTGGCGGGGGTCGTGGTAGGCGGTGACACCGGCGGTGGGGAAGTACTCGGCGACCGTGAACGGCTGCAGGGAGGTGGGGACACGGGGCAAGGCCACCGGGCCCAGGTCCTTTTCCAGGTGGCGCAGCAGCGCGTCGCGGACCCGCTCGTGGTGCATGACGCGGCCGGACACCAGGGTGCGGCTGATCGTTCCTTCAGCGTCGATCCGCAGGAGGAGTCCGACGCTGGTGACTTCGCCGGAGTCGTCCACGCGTACGGGAACGGCCTCGACGTACAGGATGGGCATGCGGGCCCGGGCGGCGTCGAGCTCGTCCTGGGTCAGCCAGCCGGGCGTGGTTTGGATCATGTCAGACATCGCCAGATCATACGCTCCGGGGCAGCGCGGAGCCCAGATCTCCGGGCCTGCGTTCTTCCAGTCCGCCGCGGCGCTGATGCGGCGGACCGCCGTATGGCCGGTGTCCGTTCGGAGGAGTTGAGCGGCCCGGTGGCTGCGCGCTTGGGCCACCAGGCCGCGTATCACGTCGAGGACTGCGGTGATCTCCTCCGCCACCACGAACAGGACGAAAGAGCGGATGGCCGGCCACCGGAGCCGGGCACGCTCATCCTGGGCGTGGCCACGTCACGGTGCGTCAATGCTCGCAGGACGGCCGGACGCGGAACAGTTCGGTCCGCAGCACGGGGGTGCCGTCGACCGGTGCCGGGTTCTCCGCGGTCGGCGTGATGCCCCCGGCGGCGACCTTGTCGAGTGTCGTCAGGCCGTCGGCGTCGACCGTGCCGAACACCGTGTAGTTCGGTCGCAGTGCCGAGTCTCCGTAGACGACGAAGAACTGTGAGCCGTTCGTGTTCGGGCCGGCGTTGGCCATCGCCAGCAGGCCGCGTCCGTAGAGGCGGCGCGCGCCGGTGGGATCGGTGGGTGCGGGCGGCAGGTCCACCGGGAGCTCGTCCTTGTACTTGTAGCCCGGGCCGCCTTCACCGGTACCGGTCGGGTCGCCGCACTGGAGGACCTTCAGCGTCGGATACGCCGTCAGACGGTGGCACACCGTGCGGTCGTAGAACCCGTGCCGCGCCAGGTGCAGGAAACTCTGGACCGTGCACGGTGCCTTGGCCCGGTCCAAGTGCAGCGGGAGCGGGCCCTGGCTGGTCGGAACGGCCATGTCCACCGTGCCATGACTGGGGGTGCGCCGCGGGTCGGGCGGCAGCGGAACGGGACGCGCCGGCGGCTCGTCCGGGGTCTGCGTGTACTGGCAAGGGCCGTGGGTGGTGCGCGGCGGAGCGCCGTCGGATGCGCTCGCGGCACTCCCCCCGGAGACGACTAACGCCACGGCCGCGAATGCGCTGATCAGTGCCCGTTCCATCTCGCACGCCCTCCCGATGATCGCCAAGTCCTGAAGCGGTCGCAGTCTAGGGTGTGGGTTTGGTCGGCGGGAATAGCGCCAGCGGCGGGTGGCCGGCGCGGGGCGGTCCCGTAGACCCCACGGCCGACTCGCGCACGGCCGCTCTCCTCGTTCCGATGGCGTACGGATGTATGGCCACGGCCGAATCCCTGCGGTCCGGAGGGATCCGGCGTGCTGTCCCGTCCCGTTCAGCGCATGGTGGCGTTTCGGAGTGCGAGAGAACTGGCGCGACGACGTAGCCCCTGCTCAGCGCTTCGCTCCCTGGGTACGGCCGCCGACGCCGCAGGCGGACTACAGCCAGTCTCCTTGCTGCCCGACCGGCTCGACGGAGCGTTGAGGCGGTGGGAGACCGCCCTCGAAGAAACGCAGGCGGGTCGTTGGGTCCGTGACCTCGTGGAACGGCAGGTGATCGAGGACACTGCGCGCCGCCACCACCCGTAGCCTCTTCATGGCGGGCGAACGGCCCCGTTCACCGAAGACCTCTGGCACGAACGCGTCGGGAGGATCCCGAACTGGGCGGGGGCTGAGGCTCGCGGCCCGGTCAGTCGGCTGGGTGCTCCAACCGGTAGCCGGGCGTTTCCCTCCGTACCCTGCGGGCGAGGCCGAGTTGCTGTCTGGCATCTACGCGGTCGTCGAGCAGGGAGAAATCTGGATGCGGCAGCTCCAGAGGGGCGAACTGCCACCAGAAGGCGAGATCGCTCAGGTTGAGGCCTTCCTCACCGGCCCGGGGTCCATCGAGGACCTTGCGCTCTTCTTCTACGACTGAGTCCACCAGGACGTTCGGGTCACCCTCCCGTCACTGGACGGCTTCCGTGAGGCGTTCGACGACATCTCGGACTTGGTCGGCAGTGACCGCGGCCAGGTGGCGTCGATCCGCCCCCGGTTCAGCCGGGAGTACAAGGCCCGGCGATCACTGCCGGTATCGGCACGCGCGCGCGGTCCGCGAGCGTGCGGACCGGTCCCTCGCCGTACAGCAGCGCATCACACAGCTCGAACTGCGGACCGCTCCGGGAGACGACACGTCCGCCGACGGCCTACGGCTGGCGCTGGGGCTGCGTCGGCGGATCGTCCAGGCAGATCGCTGGTGCCCGTAGCGCACGATATGATGGGAGGCCGTTCCCGGGCAGTTTTCCCAGCACGAAAACAATCGCTTTTGCAGGATTTTTCACTCCCTCACGGGGCTCTGCAGTGACATGGCTTGACATAAGCACGTTTGACCGCCTTGCGCGCCGAACCACTCCTGACCGTTTTCGCAGAATGGCGCCCACAGTGACGCATATCCAGACCATCGAGCGCGCTCTACGCGCAGGCGCTCCGCATGAGCTTCTCGGCACGCTCCGTGCCGGCTTTGTGCAGCATTTCGGTGCCACCGGAGTCGACCTGCTTGTGGCGGACTACAGTTCCACCGTCCTGCAGCCGGTGACCGATCTTCCGCATAAGGACCGGCCTTTGGCAGTACAGGCCACCCCCGAGGGGCGCGCCTTCATCAGCCAGGAGCCTTACGGAAAACACCTTTCCGAGGACGGGGCGATCGAGCTGCATCTGCCGGTGACCGTGCGCGGCGACAGGCTCGGGATCCTGACCGTGCGCCTTCCCGAGGACCGGTGCACTCCTGAGGCGGTCGAGGAAATGACGGGACTCGCCGAGGTCCTGGGTCACGAAATCGTGGTGGCCGAGCGTGACACCGATCTCTATCTGCAGGCCCGCCGCAGCCAGCGACTCACGCTGGCTGCGGAAATGCAGTGGCAGCTGCTGCCCGCCCGTTCCTGCGCGCGCCAGGAATACGCCATCGGGGGACAACTGGAACCCGCTTACGATATTCACGGCGACAATTTCGACTGGTCCACCACGGCCGATACCCTCACCCTCACCGTCACCAACGGAATGGGCGAGGGAATTCACGCATCTCTGCTGACGAATCTTGCCGTCAATGCGCTCCGGAACGCCCGCAGGGCCGGAATCGGAATCGCCGACCAGGCTGCTCTCGCCGATCAGGCCATCTATGCCCAGTACCAGGGCGCGCAATACGTATCGACCCTGCTGCTGTTCTTCGAAATCGCCACAGGTCGCGTGCAGGTGGTGGACGCCGGCTCGCCCCAGCTGTGGCGTCAGCGCGACAGGAGCGTGGAGCGCGTCGCCTTCGAGGCACAGCATCCGCTCGGCATGTTCGACGAGACCCTCTACGAGGCACAGGAATTCCAAGCTCTGCCAGGAGACCGCCTGGTCTTCGTCAGCGACGGGGTCTACGGCGCGCTCTCCGGAGCGGGGGAAGCGTACGAGGACCGGGCGCTCGCACGAGCCATCCAAGCCGTCAGTTTCCTGCCCGCCGCCGCAGTCCCCGGGGCGATGCTGGAGGAGCTGAGGGCGTACCGCGAAGCGGATCCCGACGATGACGCCCTGGTCGTCTGCCTCGACTGGTTCGGCCGCAGCACCGCGCCCTCGCAGTGACCACGGCCGACGCGGACACCGCCCGCTCGGCTGCCAGATTCTCTCGGTATTCACGAGCCTCGGAGCGGCTCATCCCACGGAGTGACCACAGGGTCTCTGGTCCTCCTCGTCGGTGGCGTCGAGCTGGGCGGTGAGACCCGCGAGACCTTTGGCCAATGCCCGGCGTTCGGAGGGGGGCATGTTGTTGATGGCCCGGTGCAGCATGCTGTCGCGCTGCTCCCGGATGCGTTGCAGATGGCGTTTCCCCGCGGGCGTCAGCCGCAGGGCAACCTCGCGACCGCTGTCGGGCGACGCCATGCGTTCGAGAAAGCCTATGGCTTGCAGGCGATCGCACATGCGGGTGACGGTCGGCGGTGCGGAGGCGAGCTGCTGGCACACCGTCCGCATGCGAATGCCGTCCTGCCGGTCGACGACGTACATCAGGCGCAGTTGGGACGCCGAGCCCGGCACGGTGGCCTCGGCAGTGGAATTCCTGGCGTACTCCCACATCACGTCCAGGAGTTCGGTGATGGAGCTGGCCGACTGAGTCGCCTCGTGAACTATCCCGCCGGATGCGGCGTCTGGTGCGTTCATCACTGCCCGTCAGTGTGTGCTTCTGTCCGGTGAACGGCCGGGCAGTGGCTCAGGTGCCGGCGTCCGGCCGGTGGGGACGGAACACCGTGGCCTCTTCCTCGTGCGTCGAGTCCTCGGCGGCGCCGGTGGGGGAAGGTGCCGTGAGGTGGTCGAAGGTACCAGTCAGGCGCAGGAGCTGGTCCAGGTTCGCGGGCCGGTCCTCCAAATGCAAACGTACCTCGGCTGCGGCGGTACGGCGGCTGATCATCAGCAGAGCAGACAGGCCCATGGAGTCGATCGTGCCGAGTCCTCCGCAGTGCAGGTGCAGGTGACCCAGTCCGGGCCGGGTCGAGAGCTGCGCCGTGGCCTCGTTCACGAGGAGGTCCGCCGTGTCGTGGTCGAGATCGCCGTCGAGCTCTATGCGGACCCGGTCCCCGGTGTCGACCCTCGTCAGCCGCAGATGGTCGGGGGGCGGTGTGGTCATATGGTTTTCCCTGCCTCGGAGGGGTGACGGGTGGCGACCGTTCGCGTCGCTACGGTGGAGGATGCGGTATCCCTGACCGCCCGGTGGGGCAGGTCGTCTTCGATCGGCTGATGGCCCAGGGGGTGTCCGCAACGTAGCGGCGGCGGCCCGACAGTGCGGTCCCGGACGTTGCGGACGCCCCCTGGGCGTGGGCGGGACATCTGTCGGCCGCCGCGTGGAAGGGCGGGCGGGGTGCTGACGCTCATCCTGTGAATCTGCCCCGGGTGTGCCCGTTCACCGCGCTCAGGTGGTGGGTGCGGGGCGCTGCGATCACGACGACGGCCATGTCGTCGTGACGCCGATCGCCGAGCCACTGGGCAGCCAGCATCTGCACGTGGTCGACGATGCCTTCGGCGGTCATGCCCGCACAGGCGGAAAGGGCGCGCTTGAGGCGCTCGTCGCCGAACAGGACGTCGCCCATGGGCCCGCCCCTGGCTTCGGTGATTCCGTCGGTGTAGAGGACGCAGCACTCCCCCGGCGCGAGGGTGACGGCGGCGGTACGGGCGGAGATCTCGGGGATGGCTCCGACCAGGGTGCCGCGGGTGTCGGCCTCTTCGACCGTGCCGTCCCCCCGGATGATCAGCGGCGGCGGGTGGCCTGCGCTGGTCAGTTTGAGGTCCACCTCGTTGCCCCGGAGTTCGGCCGAGGCCAGGACCAGCGTCGCGAACCGGGCGTGATGGGAGTTGAGGAGAGCGGTGTTCAGCAGCGAGAGCATCCGCTGGTGGTCGTCCGCCAACGGCAACAGGGCATGCAACGTACTGCGGACCTTGCCCGTGAGGACAGCGGCCTCCAGGCCCTTGCCGCACACGTCCCCGAGAGTGACCAAGGCGGCATCGCCCTCGGTGGCGGGGTGCACGTCGTAGAAATCTCCGCCGATGCGCTCGTGATCGGCCGACGGCCGGTAGCGGCCGGCGAAGTCCACACCGGCGACCTGGCGGAGGGTCGGGGGCAGCAGCTCCCTCATCAGCACCTCGGTGATGGCGCTCTGCTCCGCGTAGAGGCGGGCGGCCGACAGCGCCGCCCCGGCTCGCGCGGCGAACAGGCGGGCGAAGACCTCTTCCTCGTCGCTGAAGGAGTCGGTCTTGGCCCTGCGCAGCAGGACCAGCGCCCCGGCGGGGACCCCGTGCCCGGGCAAGGGGGTGATCACTATCGAGCCGACCGGCCCGAAGCCCTCGGGCACCAGCCACTGCGGCGCCGTCGACGGATCGATCCACCGGGCGGGCACCGGCGGAAACCCGCGCAGCGCCTCACCCAGGCCCGGTACGTCGTCCGGGTCCACCGAATGGTGCGAAAGCTCGGGCACGCCGCCGCGCAGGCAGGTCACCACCGAAAGCCTGCGCCCATGGGCCGGGGCGATCGCGAGCGCCGCGTCCGCGAGGCACTCCACGGCCATCTGCGCGGTCACGTCCATGCAGCGCCCCACATTGAGGGTGGAGAGCAGGGCGCTGGAGGCCTCGGCGAGGAAAGCGGTCCGCTTCCGCTCCATGTGCAGGGCGTCCCGAACGAGCTGGTGGTCGGTGTCGTCGACCAGCCACCAGGCCACCGCGCCGTCGTCCCGCACGCTGGGGTGCGCCTCGAAACGGCGCCCACCGATCACCCCGGACGGGCCTGGATCCGCCTCCGGCGCGCCGTGCGGGCCGAAGCGGAGCACAGTACGGTGCGCTGCGGCGAGCCAAGCGGGGGCCACGTCCACGAGAGTCGTCCCGGGCGCGGCGTGTGGCAGGAGCACGGCAGCCGCTTCGTTGCGCTGCACGAGGGCGCCGTCGATGTCGACGACCAGGACGGGGTAGGGAGCCGTGCCCCAGGGGAATTCAGCATCCGGCTTCGCGATGGTGCGTGCTCGGGTGTGATCCAAATAAGGAGGATCCGCTACGCGAACCCCTCACCTCTTCAACTCGACGGAACGTTGCTTGAAGGCAACAATCTCTCACGGCGGAGGCGTCTGGCAAACGGACGCCTCCCCGCCACTCGCTCAGCCGAGGGAAGGGACCCCGCCCTCGACGACTGCCATCAGGCGTTCGGGCGGGCCGAGACCGAGCGGCGCACTCAACCGGTGCGGCGATACGCGGGCCGCGCGATGAGGGGCCGGCGCAACCATTCAGTGCCGGCGTCCGAGCCGTTCACGGCATGGCGGGCTGGGGGCTGACGATTTTTTGTGCACCGGCTTAGCCTGCGCTTCATGAACCTGGATGCCGAACTGGGCGCTCTTGCTGCCCAAGAGGACCTTCCCGCGGGCCTTGTGTGGCGCTTGCTTCGGCATCCGCAGGCACGCCGCTCGGCGGCGCTCCTACGCAGGGACCTGACGCCGAAGTTGATGGAGGAGATCATCAGGCTCGGCTCCGCACGCAGTCTCGCCGCCAACTCCTCCGTGCCTGCGCGGGTTAGGGCCCGCTTGGCGGAGCATCCGCAGCCGTCGGTCCGGGCCGCGGTTGCGGCGAGCGTCACGGACGAACCGCCCGGGCTTCTGGCGCGCCTTGCGGATGATCAGGACCCCCTCGTTCGCGGGTTCCTCGCGATGAACGAGCATCTGCCCCCTGAGCTCCTGGCCGCGCTGGCCGCGGATTCCGAGCCGAGTGTGCGGTCGTCCGTCATCGAGAACTGGAAGGATGCACCGGAGCCGGTACGACGGGCTCTGCTGACAGATCCTGATCCGCATATCCGCCGGTCTGCCGCCTCGGCATACTCACCGCCGACAGACCTGGTGCCCGTTCTCCTCGCCGATCCGGAGACCCGGGCGAGCACCGTCCAGTACGTCGACCCGTCCCCACAACTGGCCGCTGACCCGGATCCCGGCGTGCGCGCAGCCGTGGCTGCCCATCCGAATCTGCCCGGTGAGCTGAGAAACGTGCTCATCGCAGACGCGGACGTCGGCGTCCGTAACACCATCGCGGCCCGCCCGGACATCCCCTCGGCGCTGCGTGAAAGTCTCGTGGCCACCCTGGCGACTGACGACCCCGTGGCTGAATGGATTATGTCCTTCCAAAGAAGCACCCACACAAGCCCGCCACCCGCACCGGCTCCACCCATGCTCACGCGAGGGCAAGCGGAAGACCTGCTCGCCCGCGCCGGCCTGTAGACCTACGGGCTCCGGATCAGGCAGCCTGGACGGGATCGATCACTGCTGGTCCGGCCTCGGTCCGGACTCTCGTACTACATCTGATACGGCGCGTCATGATGGTGATCGCCGGCCGGGCGATGATGGCATGGGAGTGCCGGACCAGGACAGGTGGTCAAGAGCGGCAGTGCGAGCTGCGCGCGGTCCTCACAGGAAGCGGCGGATCGGGAGGACGGCCGCTTCCCGGGACCTCTGCAGGAGGTCCCGACGCTTCCAGCGCCCGGGCTCGATCAGCACGCTCTTCTCTCGATCCTCATCGAAGTGACCATCGAGAGTGGCCGTGAAGTCGCGGTCGAGAACGGCGAGCATCACTTCCTCGTCGTGATCGAGCGAGCGCCGATTGAAGTTGGTGGAGCCCACCAGCGAGGCGACCCTGTCGATCGTGAGCGTCTTCGCGTGCATCATCGTCGGCTGGTACTGGTAGATCTTCACACCGCAAGCGGTCAGGTCCTCGTAGTAGCGCTGCCCCGCCAGCTGGCAGACCCGCTTGTCGGTGTGTGGTCCGGGCAGCAGGATTTCCACCTCCACCCCGCGGCGGGCGGTGTCGCAGAGCAGCCCGGTGAAGTAGGCGTCGGGGGCGAAGTAGGCGGTGGTGAGACGGACACGCTCCTCGGCTGACTCCAGGACGACACGGATCAGGGTCTGCATGTCCTGCCAGCCGAAGGAGGCGGAGCCGCGGACGACCTGGACGACCGATGTGCCGTGCTGCTCGCTGCTGACGAAACGGTCGCGGTCGTCGAAGAGTTCCGCGTGGCACTCGGCCCAGTTCTGGGCGAAGGCGGCGGCCAGGCCGTCGACGGCGGGCCCGGTGACCTGGACGTGGGTGTCGCGCCACTCGTTCTCGTTGCGGGCGTTGCCGCACCACTCCTGCGCTATGCCGACGCCGCCGGTGAACGCGGTTCGCTCGTCGACGACGAGGACCTTGCGGTGGCAGCGGTGGTTCTGCTTGAAGGGTGAGAGGTAGAGCGGTTTGCGGAACCAGGCCACGTCCACGCCGGCCTCGTCCATCAGGTCCAGCTCGTCCTTCTCGATGAGCCGGCTGCCGAAGCCGTCCAGCATGAGGCGCACCCGCACTCCGGCGCGGGCGCGCTCGGCGAGCGCCGCGGCGAACTTGTGCGCGATGTCACCGCGCCAGTAGACGAACGTCATCATGTCCACGGTGTGCCGCGCCTGCCGGATCGCAGCGAGCATCGCGTCGAAGATCTCGTCGCCGTTGCGCAGCGGAACCAGGGTGTTCCCCTCGGTCGCCGCGATGCCGATGAGCCGCTCCAGTCTGCGTCTGAGCCGCAGTGCACGCTCCTCGCAGAGGTCCGTGTCCGGCCCGTTCTGACCGTCCAGGGCCGCCGTACCTTCGATTGTCTGAGTCATGCTCCACCTGTATGTGTTTCGAGTGCGGCGGGGTGCGCCCCCACTGCCGTTGACGGTACGGCGATCGAGCGGCCGCAACGGCTCGCCGCCCGACAGTGCGCTCATGCGCTGATGCCGCCTACCCCCTGGACGCCGGGAGATTCGCCGCGATCCCGCAGGCTGGACACCGCGGTCGGCGGCCCGCCGACGAGGGAGCGGTGAGCACAGGACCGTACGGACCGGGCCCACGCTATTATCCGGCCATTGGCCAGAAATCGATCACGTACCGCTCCACCCCGTAGGCCGTTCCCTCATCCCGCTCGAAGTCGATCTCCAGAACCGGCCAACCGCCCCGCATCGCGCGGTGAGCTCCACCTGGTGCCGCCTCTTGTACTCGTCGGCGCGTTCGCAGATCAGGATTATTCGGACGGTTCCGCAGGAGCGCAGGCACGCCTGCGCGAGTTGGGGCCGACGCAAGGTGAACGCGCACGCCTGCGCATGGTCGGTCAGGTGGCATATGGCCTCGTTCGACTCCCCCACCTGGTGTGTTCTTCCGTCAGCGTGTTCCGGGCTTGTCTGCGACGCCGCCGGGGACCTGGCCCGTTTGAAGCTTCCGTCTGGCCGACTCCGCAGGGCGTTCGACGCGAACCCGACCTCGGGGCATCCCGGCACGCGAGGCCGGAGCCCGTGGGAGCCAGCACACGGCCCGGCTCTTCACGGCGTCGGCCGTGATCGTCATCGCCGTCTTCCTTCTACGCCGCGGCACGGGACAGGACGAAGGCCGTCAGGAAGCCCAGGACCGTGGTGAGCCCCGCGAGGAGGTGCGCCTCCTCGAAGGCCTCCGGGATCATGGTGTCCGCGACCATCGCGAGGATCGCCCCGGCGGCCACGGCGGTGATGGCTGCCATCCACGTGCCGGAGACTCCGCCGAGGAAGGCGTAACCGGCCAGCGCCGCGAGCCCGGACACTCCTGCGATGACCGACCAGAGCGTGAAGACGTACGCGCGGCTGCGGCCCGCGCGCTTCATTCCGGCCGCGCTGGCCATCCCCTCCGGCACGTTGCTGATGAAGACGGCCACAACGGTGGCCAGGCCGACGTTTCCCCCACCCAGCAGGCTGGTACCGATGACCACCGACTCCGGGATGCCGTCGAGCAGGGCGCCGAGCGCGATGGCGTTGCCGGATCCGGGCTGCGCGGCTTCCGAGGGCTGGCGGGCGCCCGACCGTTTGCGGTGCCGGGCTCCGCGGCGGGCCAGGTACACGTTGGCCACGGTGTACGCGCTCGCGCCGGCCACCGCCCCGGCGGCGGTCGGCAGGACGCCGCCCTGCCGGTACGCCTCGTCGACCAGCTCGAACGAAACGGCCGAGATGAGCACGCCACTGCCAAAGGCCATGACCAGCGCGATCCACTGAGCGGGGACCCGGAACAACGTCCCGACGGCCGCGCCCACCAGTAGGGCCGCTCCCGCAAACAGCCCCCACCCACCGGCAATCAGCGCACCCGCCATGACCTGCTCCCCAGCCCTCGCTGCCCGTCGTCACGCCCGAACCTGCCCCGAGAACGAAAGTCAACCCTCCCCCGCCCGGCCGGCCGGGCCGTGTTCCGGCGCGCGTTTCGGGGGCGGGTTCCAGCCCTCCGTCAGCGGTCGGCCAGTAGCTGGTCCAGAAGCGTCCAGTCCAGGTGGTCTTCTTCGGTCCCGGGCGGGACCAGGAGGCAGGTGGTCATCAGCCAGGCGGACATCTGCATCCGATCCAGACTGAGGAGGGCGTCTTCGCCCTCGGGTCCCAAGCGCAGCCACACGACACCGTCGGGGGTGGCAGCGGAAGCGGGCCAGACGGTCACGTCTCCTGAGCCCGCCGGGGCGCGGGTGCCGGCGATCAGCACGTCCCGGCCCAGCTTCCAGACGACGTCGCCGTTCGTGGGGCTGTGAAAGGTGGCTTCGACGCACAGCGGGTCTTCGCGGCGGTAGAGGAAGGTGACGGGAACCGGTGTGGGCCGGTGGCCACGGGGGTCGTATTGGCGGGCGACGGTGCACCAGCGGCGCGCGGCGTCGGAGCTGGAAGTGGTCTGCACGTCATCGACTCCTGTTGGGGGGGGTGGGGCGTAGGGCGCAGGGGGGCGCTCGTGCTGCCGCGTCTACCCCCCGTTCGACCTGCGAAGCGGGGTCCCACCGGGGCCAACTGAGTGAAGTCGGTCGGAACCGGGGCGCCCGGTGCCGTGGGCGGCCCCTTCGGTCGAGCGGGCGTACTCGGTGGGAGTCTGACCGAAGTGCTTCTTGAAGGCGCGGGTGAAGTGGCTGCCGTCCGCGAACTGCCAGTGTGCGGCGAGTTCCGAGATGCTCAGGCGACCCGACGGCGCGCTGAGGGCGAGCCGGGCCTCATGCAGTCGCCGGTGGCGGATGTAGGTGCCCACCTGCTCGCCCACCGCGGCGAATGCCCGGTGCAGCGTACGGACGGAGACGTTGAGCTCACGCGCGAGCATCGCCGGCGAGAGTTCGGCATCGGCGAGCCGACGGTCCGCGAGGTCCTTGGCCGCCTGAGCGAGGGCGGGAGCCAGCCGGGGTTCCACATCGTCGAACCGGCCCTTCGCCACCGCCTTGGCCAACTCGATCAAGGTGCCCTGGGCAGCTTCCACACCGGCCGGGCCGAGGTCGGCCACGGTTTTGTGGATCATGTCCGTAAGGGCCGTCAGCAAGCGCATCTCGGCCGAGGCCGCCGGCCCGGTGACGGCCCGGTTCCCGAGGAGGGGTTTGAGCTCGCCGGGCGGCAGGACAAGGAACTTCGCCGTGAGATCCGCCGACGTCTCGAAGGCGGTCAGGCGCCCGAGGTGCCGGACGAGGAACTGCCCGGCCGACACCGTCTGGTCGCCGTACCCGGGCGCGCTGCCCAGAGTCCACGCCCCGCGCCGCACTACGTACATGGCCACCAGGTCCTGGTCGCCGCCCGGAACGTCCGCGGTCCGGGTTGCCGACGCGGCGTGAAGATCGGCGATCGCCGCGCCGTGCACCTTGGTCACGTTGCCCTTGACCCGGAAGTCGCCGATCGTGTCCGGGCTGAAGGCCGGCAGTTGGAAGACGTCGTCGCCGATCTGCGTCTGCCACCCGCGCCGGAAGGCGTCGAGGCCCCGCCGTGCGGCGCCCGGGCCGGTCGAGTCCACCGCGAACACCCCGCGCGCGCTGTCGCCTCCCGCTCCAGTACTGCGCATCCCTGTCCGATCCCCCGTCATCCTTGCTTGCACGCCGACCAGTGGTGATCGTGTTCCGTAGGACGTCGCCACGGCTCATGGGAGCACCGTGCCAATCTTCCTACGGGCTGCGCACAGGGATGCGGTCGAGGGGCGGAGCTGATGCTGCCGGACCGGCGAGATGGGCTGACCGTCCGATGATCCACCGAGCGCGCCGGCGGAAATGCGTCGATGCCGGCGCCTGCTCCGGTCACCCCTGGGCCGGCGCGGCTCGGCAGTCAGCGGGCGATCGAGATCGCGAAGGGGGTGAATCCGGTGGCGCGGATGACGTGCGGTACGAACAGGATCGCGGCTTCCGTGGCGCGGGCGGTCCGAATTCCTCCGAGGTCGGTGATCCAATCCTTCTGCCATCCAAGGTCGATGAGCATTTCGCGGACGGTCTGCTTGGCGTGCGCGTCCTCGCCGGAGAGGAACGCGGTGGGTGGCTGCGTGAGCGTGGTCGGGGCAGTCATCACCGGGAAGAGCATGGTGTTGAGGGTCTTGACGACGTGCGTTTCGGGGAGGGCTTCCTGGAGCCGCTCGGCAAGGCTGGAGCCGTGGTAGATCAGGTCTTCGGGCAGGCCGTCCGTACCGTCGGTGGTGGCGTTGGAGACGTCGACGAGGATTTTGCCGTGCAGTTCCTCACGCAGGGCGGCGAGGCGTTCCAGGGAGCCCGCGCCCGGAGTGGCGTTGATGACGATCCGAGCTTCCCGGGCCGCGTGCGCGGCGGCGCCCGGCGCGCGGTCCACCACCGTCACCTCGTGCCCTGCCCGGCTGAGGGCTGTGGCCAGGTTGCCGCCGACGCGGCCGTTTCCGAGAACTGCGATTGTGGTCATGGTGATCCGGTCTTTCCGTTCGTGCATGGGGTGGTGCGTGTCAGCGGGTGCGGGTCGGCGTGTGTGGGTCAGCCTGAGAGGGTGGCGACGGCCTCGGCGTGGACGCCGGGTGCGGCGGCCAGGAAGCTGTTGCTCTCGGGGGTCCAGGGGCGGCCTTCGGCGTCGGAGATCCGTCCGCCGGCCTCGGTGACGAGCAGCGCCCCGGGGAGCAGGTCCGCGCGAGCCCCGGCGAACTGCCAGAAGGCGTCGGTCCTGCCGGCGGCCACGTTCGCCAGGTGCAGGGTGGCGGGGACGGAGGTGCGGACGACGAGGGCGTCGAAGAGCATCGCGGTGATCGAAGCGCCGACGCGCCGTACGACCTCCTCGTTCTCGTCGGGCCGGGCCTGGCTGGTGGCGACGATGCTCAGGCCGAGATCCGCGGTCTGCGAGACGTGCAAGGGGCGGCCATCGAGGTGGGCGCCGGCTCCGGCGAGCGCGGTGTAGGTCTCGCCGGTCAGCGGCAGGTGGACCACGGTCAGGACGGGCCGGTTCTCCCGTACGAGGGTGGCGGTGACCGCCCATTCCGGCAGCGCGTGCAGGTGGTTGACATTGCCCTCGGCCGGATCCACCACCCACCACTCGCCGGGCGGCAGCGCCCCGCCGTCGAGTTCGTCCTCCACCCAGCCGGCGTCCGGGCGCAGCTGCGCGAGCCGAGGGCGCAGGATGTCGAGGGCCGTGTCGTCGTTGACGGCGAGCGCGCTCATCAGCTCCTCGCGCGTCTCGTAGCGGACGACGTCGCCGAAGCGCTCGCGCAGCGCCGAACCCGCTGCGCGCACGGCGATCGCGGTGTGGTCCAGCAGGTCGGCGTCGGACTTGGCGACATCAGTGGTCTGAAGTGTTTCGGGCATGGTGGTACTCCGTTTGACCGGGGGGGTGAGGGCTTGGGGAAGCGCAGTGGGCGCTGACGAGGGCTCAGGCGAGCAGCTCGGCGGCCCGTTCGGCGATGGCGTAGACGGTCGCGTTGGCGTTGGCCGACGGGATGGACGGCATCACCGAGGCATCGGCGACCCGCAGTCCCTCCAGCCCATGGACGCGAAGGGTGGCAGGGTCGACGACGGCGTCGGCGTCGGTTCCCATGCGGCAGGTGCCTGTGAAGTGGAAGTAGGGGCCGGTGGCCTTGCGGATGAACTCGTCCACGGATTCGCCGCTCGTCGCGGAGCCCGGCACCGCTTCCTGCTTGCGCCAGTCGGCGAACGCGTCGGCCTCCCCGATGCGGCGTGCCAGGGCCAGGCCCTTGCGCATGACCGCCAGATCGCGGTCATCACTCAGGTATCCGGGATCGACTACGGGCGCGCCGGCGGGGTCGGCGTCCGCGAGGCGCACGGTGCCGCTGCTGTGCGGCGCCATCGCGGAGAAGGCGATGGAGTAGCCGTTGGCCGGCGCCCGGCCCCAAGGCGAGGGGAGCGGTGCGGCGACGACGTAGACCTGAAGGTCCGGGCGGGCCGCGGCGGCATCGCTGTACAGCAGGCCCATCATCTCGGCCGGCGGATTTCCTGGAACGAACGGTACGGGCCGCATGGCCTCGTACACCACGCCCGCCAAGGGATGGTCCTGCAGGTGCGAGCCCACTCCCGGCAGGTCAGCGACGACGTCGATGCCGTGTTCGTCGAGGTGGCGGGCGGGGCCGATCCCGGACAGCATCAGAAGGTGTGCGGAACCTATGGCCCCCGCGGTCAGTACCACCTCGGCACTCTCGACGGACACTTGCCGGCCGCCCTTGACGTACTCGACGCCCGTGCAGCGGCCCGCGGCGGTGCGCAGCCGCTGCACGGTCGCGTCGGTGACGACGTCGAGGTTCGGGCGGTCGAAGTACGGACGGATGTAGGCGTCGGCGGCGCTCTGTCGGGCGCCGCCGGGCAGGTTCATGTCGCTCCACCCGAATCCGGTCTCCAGCCCGCCGCCGATGTCATCCGCGCGTGGGAACCCGGCCTGGGCCGCTGCGTCGATGCCGGCCATGGCCAGGGGGTGGGGTTCCGGCACCGGGGCGACCACGACCGGCCCGTCCGTGCCCCGGAGGGAAGCGTCACGATTGCGAGTGTTCTCGCTGCGGCGGAAGTAGGGCAGCAGATCGTCGAAAGCCCAGCCCGGTGCGCCGAGTCCGGGCCATTCGTCGTATCCGGAGCGGTGTCCGCGCAGGTGGTATAGGCCGTTGATGCTCGACGATCCGCCGAGCGCCTTGCCGCGCAGCACGTCAGCGGCCCTGCCCGTACCGGCCTGTACGGTCGAGGCGCTCAGCCAGAGGGATGACGGGTCGAACCCCAGGAATCCCCAGGGAGATGCCATCGCGTCGGTCGCGTCGCGTGCGCCCGCTTCCAGCAACAGCACCCGTACATCGGGGCGTTCCGAGAGCCGGGAGGCGATCACGCACCCCGCTGTACCCGCTCCCACCACGACATGGTCGTAAAGCCTCTTGCCCATCATGTCTCCGCTTCCCACGGCAGCACTGTCCGACTGCCGGGCTTCAGAAAGCAGCTCTCGGACGATCGAAGAGCTGCCTACGTTCATGCACTGAAGGGGGCGAAAAGTGGGGACGGTCTCTTCACGCGCCCCTCTGGCTGCCCCGTCCGGGCTCAGCCCGGGTTTCCCTCTGCCGTCGAGCTTAGGAAGCCGCCACGGCGCGCACTTGGACCACCGCGACATCCGTTCGGAACCTCAGCGCCATACGACGACAACGAGCCCTTGCCGCGTACGTTCACGGGGGAAGGGCAGCGGTGGCGAGACGAGCCGACCCCGAGGGGGCGGGCCACAGGCGTACGGCCTGGGGTCTGTACGGCTACCCGCGGTACGAGCGGCCATTGCCGCCCTTCGGACGGGCAACGAGCTCGATCAGCCACAGCGCCGGCACCAGCACCCCGATCGCGACCCACCAGAGGTCGCCACGAGACACCCGCACGCCGCCAAGAGGTTTGAAGCCGGCCATCGCGAGCACGGGAGTGTCACGACCAAATCCGGTACATCACGAGGAGGTCCCCATGTCGGGCACCGAGAAGACCAAGGCACACACCGAACAGGCCAAGGGCAAGGCCAAGGAAGCCCTCGGCCGGGCCCTCGGCAACCAGCGGATGACTGCCGAAGGCCACGCCGACCAGGCCAAGGGCAACGCCCGGCAGGCCAAGGAGAACGTCAAGGACTCCTTCCGCCACTGACCACCCGCCAGCGGCTACGACAAGCGGCCGCGGCACCCGCTGGGCCCCGACCCCTCCCCCGGGTCGGGGCCCAGCCACGTCCGCCGGCGAGCACGCGCCACCATGCGCTCACGCCGACCAGGGCAACGACGGACGGCAGCCCGTCGGGCATGTGCCGACAGCGCCGACCGGCTCGGAGCCGGCATGACAGAGCTGCGCCACGCCGCGAGCACGGCGTGACCAACTCCCCAATCGCCAGCCTGTGTCACCAGACGTACGGTCGCTGACCCGACATGATCAACCGACCGCACTACACACACAGATGTTCCAAGGACTTGATCCGCTCCTGCCTCCGCGGCCCTGCCCGTCGCATAGTGGACGGCATGGGAGATCAAGAAGACAACGACCCCGGCATGCGGCTGGAGGCCCGTGGCCGGCGGGTTGTGGTGCGCGTCGGCGGTGAGATGGACATCGACCGGGCTCCGATGCTGCGCGCCGCCCTGCACGCCGCGATCACCCAGGAGGGCGGACCGGCCGAGATCGTCGTGGACGTCGCCGCCCTGTCCTTCTGCGACTCGGCGGGCCTCAACGCGTTCATCAGCGCCCGGCGCACCGCGGGTGAGCACGGCCGCAGCATCAGCCTGCGCAACCCCACACCCCAGTTCCGGCGGTTACTCAAACTCACCGGAGCCGAAGGCCTGTTCTCCATCACCCAGATCTGACCCCGGCACCCGCCCGCCCGCCACCGGATGGGCGACGTGGGCGTGCACGGCACGCGGGTAGCGTCGAAATGGTCTCGCGGCCCGCGCCGGCATCAGCGCGACCAGGGGGCGCAGGGCGCTTCAAGGCCACGCCGCACGCCGCCTCAGCGGCAGCGTCCTACGAGACGTCGACGGTATGCGTGACACGTCGACGGCGTGCGTGACGGCCGCGTCCCAGCGGCTCGTCAGGGCACGAAGACGCGGCGTCGCCCCCGTGCCGCGGCCAGTTCCGCGGCGGCGCGGCGGGCCGACGCCGCGTGCAGGGGGGAGTTCCAGGCCAGCGCGACGCGTTCGGCGCGCGCGTACGCGTCGGCCGCCGCCTCCTTCTCGCCGAGCAGGCAGTACAGGTCCCCCAGCGGGTGCGCGAGCGGCCGGGTGGCGTAGGCCACGCCCGCCGCGCCCCCGAACTGGTCCCGCAGCGGCAGCAGATGCCCGACCAGCAAGGCCGCCGTGGTGGTGTCCCTCCAGAGGACGGCCAGTTCGCTGCGGTAGTCCAGTTCGATGCCGTACAGGTGGTCCGTCACCGGCAGGGCCGGGAACCGGATCTCGCGGGCTTCGTCCAGCCGCCCCTGACGGGCCAGGAGGAGGGCGTGCGCCACGGCCACCGGCGCGCCGACCTCCTCGTGCACCTCGCGTACGCTGCGCTCGATGTCCGCCGTCCGCCCCTGGGTGAACCGAATCGTCCACAGACCCAGCGTGCGCGGACCGGTCGCAAGGTGCGCGCCCACCCGCCGGAACAGCTCCTCGGCCTGGGCGTACCGCTCCTCCGCCTCGGTGAACCGTCCCTCGACGGCGGCGAGCATGGCCCGGGTGGTGGCGTTGAGGCCGCGCGCCCAGAGCATGCCGTACCGGTCGGCGAGGTGCAGCCCCTCCGTCGTGTGCCGGCGGACGCCCGCCGGGTCGTTGCGCGTGGCGGCCGTCATGGCGTCCAAGTGCTCGCACACCCACTGGTACGCGGGCAGGTCGTGCTCGGCGGCGAGGAGGCGGAGTCGGGCCACGAGAGCGTCACGTGCCCCGGCCTGCCGTTCGTACGGCAGCAGTTTGGCCGAGGTCATCAGGGCGGAGGCCAGGAGCCGGGGCTCCCCGGAGGAGCCGGCGAGCGCCAGCTGCGCGTCGGCCGCCTCACGGGCGCGCGCGGCGTCCTCACCGGCCACCGCGTCCGCCAGTACCTGGAGCACCCGGGCCCGGGTCGCCCCGTCCAGTGCCCGGTCGCCGGCGAGCCGCTCCAGCCGGGCCAGCGCCGTCCGGTCGAAGAGGCCCTCCAGTCGGCTGCGCCAGGGCGAGGGCTCGGTCCACGCCCCGTAGACCGCGGCGACCAGGTCGTCACGGTTGGCCCGTACCGCCAGGTCCGCGGCCCGCTGCCGGGTGCGGCGCGCCGCGTCGGTGGCGCCGGCGCGGACCTGGGCGCCGAGCAGGCGCACCAGCAGGGCGATGCTCGCGTCGGGATCGGCGTACGGGTCCGCGGTGGCCGCCGCGTGTACGTCGAATGCCTGCGCGAGCAGCCCCACGGCCACGTCGTGCGCGTACCTGCGTTCCGCCTGCTCGGCCGCGCGCAGGGCGTAGTCCACGGCGAGGGGGGCGTTCGCGGACCGGCCGGAGCGGGCGAAGTGGTGGGCCAGCGCCGCCAGATCGTCGGGGCGGTGGCGCCGCAGGACCGCGGCGACGCGGTCGTGCAGCCGGGCGCGGCGCACGCCGGTCAGGTCGGTGTAGACGGTGTCGCGCACCAAGGCGTGTACGAAGCCGACCCGGCCCGGTCCCGGCTCGGTGAGCAGGTCGGCGGCGAGCGCGGCGTCGAGCCCTTCGAGGACCGTTTCCTCGTCCGTGTCGGCCGCCTCCACGAGCAGCGCCGCGTCCGTGTCCGCGCCCATGACGGCCACCAGGCGCAGGGCGGCGAGCGCGGCGTCGGGCAGGAGGGCGAGCCGCCGGCGCAGGACGTCCCGTACGCCCTGGGGGACCTCGGACAGGGCGACCAGGGCGCCTTCGCTGTCCAGGAGGCGGGCGCTCTCCCACACGTAGAACGGGTTGCCGCCGGTGCGCGCGGTGATCGCGGCCACGGTGTCCGGGGAAGCGGGGGTGCGGCAGACCGCGGCGACGACGGTGGCGACGGCGTCGGCCGCAAGCCCGCCCAGCGCGATCCGGTGCGGGGTCCGGGGGGCGAGCTGGGCGAGGGTCTTCGCCAGGCGGTCGCCGACCTCGGCCGGGCGGTAACAGGCGACGGTGAGGAGCGGGACGCCGGTGACCGCGGCGGCTGCCTCCAGCAGCGCCAGCGTCTCCCCGTCGGCCCGGTGCAGGTCCTCCAGGAGCACGGCGAGCGGCCTGCCGTCGGCCGCGGCGGAGAGCCATGCGGCGAACGCCCGGTGCATGCGGAAGCGGCCGGCCGTGGCCTCGTCCCGGGTGGCGGCGGGGGCCGCGTCCGGTTCGTGCAGCAGGACCGCCAGTTCGGCCGGGGCGGCGGGGGGTCCCTGGCGGGCGAGAGCGCCGAGCGCCTCGACCCAGGCCCAGGCCGGGGGCGCACCCTCGTATTCGGGGCAGCGTCCGACCACCACCGTCCAGCCGTCACCGGCCAGCCGGTCGGCGAACCGGGCGAGGAAGGCCGACTTCCCGGCCCCCGCCTCCCCCGTGACCAGCAGCAGTCCTCCGCCCGCCCGTGCGGCACGCGCGGCGGCCTCGGCGGTGCGCAGTTCCCCGGCCCGCCCGAGGAACGGCCGCGCCGCCTCGGACCCGGCCGGCGCCGGTGGCGTCCGTACGACGGCGAGGGCGGGGCCCGGGGTACGGGCAGGGGCAGGGGCAGGGATACGGGCAAGGACAGCGGCCGCGGGGGCCGCGGTTACAGGGACACCGGCCGCATGCGACGCGTCGAGGCCGCCCGCCGGGTCGATGCCCGGTGACACCTCGGCGCGCAGGAGGTCCAGGCGCTGCTCCAGGACGGCTTGTTCGACGCGGGTCAGGACGGGCGACGGATCGCAGCCCAGCTCCTCCCGCAGCACGGCCCGCGCGCGGCGCAGCGCGGTCAACGCGTCCGCCTGGCGTCCGCAGGCCCAGTGCGCGAGCGCGAGCAGCCGCCACCCCTCCTCGCGCAGCGGCTCCGCCTCCACGAGTGCGGCGGCCGCCCGCGCGGCCTCGGCGGGGGGCCCGCTGCGCAAGTCGGCCGCGACGGCGAGCTCGCGGGCATCCGCCAACAGGGCCGTCAGCCGGGCCGCTTCGGGTGCGGCCCACTCCTCGTCGACGTGTTCCTGGAAGGCCGGGCCCCGCCACCAGGACAGCGCCTCGGCCAGCAGCTCCCGCGAGCGCGGGGCGGCTGCCCGCCGGGCCTGCTCCAGCCGGGCTTCGAAGTGCCAGGCGTCCACGGCCTCGTCCGGCAGGCGCAGGGCATATCCCGGCGCACGGGTGACGAGCACGCCGGCGGGGGCGCGCGGCGCCCGTTCCGGTTCCAGGAGGCGGCGCAGGTTGGAAACGTAGGCCTGCAGGGAGGCGCTGGCCTTCGCGGGCGGGGTGCCGCGCCACAGGTCCTCGGCGAGCCGGTCGACCGAGACCACGGCGCCCCGGGCGGCGAGCAGCCCGGCGAGCACGGCCCGCTGCCGGGGAGCTCCCAGGGGGACCGGCATGCCTTCCGTCTCGGCTTCCAGGGGGCCCAGCACTCGTATGCGCAACACGTCGGCGAATCTACCGGAGAAGACCGGGACGATCACTGGACGACGGTTAAACGCACCTGCTCAGAGGGGTTTCGCGGGGGGCGGAGGCCACGGCCAAGCCAGCGCCAAGTGGAGCGCAGTGGACGCCAAGCGGCGCTCCGTACGCTGCTCCCGCCCGTTCCGCCATCGATCACCCGGAGCATCGAGCGTGTCCCACAGCACCACCCCCAGTCCCTCGCCCGGCCGCCCGTACACCCACGAGATGGTCGTCGTGCACCGCGTCTTCAGGCGCGAGTCGGCCCTGCTGCCCCGCCTGGTGCGGGCCGTACCCGAAGGCGCGACGGGGCGGGCAGAGGTCGTCGGCGAGCACCTGGCCGAGTACGTCACGGGGCTGCACCACCACCACACCGTCGAGGACGAGACGATCTGGCCGCTGCTGCGCGAGCGGGCCGAGGCCGTCGCCGAGGGCGCGGACATCGTCGTGCGCATGGAGGAGCAGCACGCTCGGATCGACCGGAGCCTGGCCGAGGTCACCGACCGCGCGCCCGCCTGGCAGCGGAGCCCCGACCGGGCGACCACCGAGGAGCTCGCAGGGGCTCTGGAGCAGCACCGGCACGCGCTCCTGGAACACCTCGACGACGAGGAACGCCTGGTCCTGCCCCTGGTGGCGGAGCACCTGACGGTCGCCGAGTGGGACGCGGTGGGCCGCCGGGGCATGGAAACGGTTCCCAAGGACAAGCTCCTGCTCGCCCTCGGCGCCCTCCTCGAGGACGCGGACGCGCAGGAGCGGGCCTACTTCCTGGAGCGGGCACCCCTGATCGGCCGCCTGATGTGGCGGGCCTTCGGCCGCCGCCAGTACACCGCCGCGTGCCGAACCCTGCGCGCCCCGATCGAGGGCGGCACAGCTCGGTGAGCCGCCTCACACCGGCGCCGAGCCGTGGCCTCGTCGCGATGCTCCCCGGCGGGACCTCCCACACGTCCCGGCCGACCGCAGCCGCCCAACCGTCCACGACCTCGCCGCACGCAGGGCAGCCACGCTCGTCAACGGAGCCGCCCACAACCGGACGACCACGCATATCGGCGCAGACGGCAGAATCCGGACCGGGAAACCGGCACTGGTGTGACGAGCGTCCTGACTGGTAGTACTCGAACCGGGGTGCGAGGCTGGCGCGTTGCGTGAGTTCGTCGCGCACCAGTCCCATACGCTCGCTTTCGAACCAAAACAGGTGTCATGTCGTCTTCTTCTGATCTGGGGATCCTTTCCCTCGCCTTTGCCGTGCCGGGTGCCGTGCTCGGTACGGCGTCCTACTGCAAAGTCCGTACGACCCGGCGCCTGCTGCGCGATGGCGCGCGGGCCCAGGGGGTGGTGATCCGCCTTGCGACCATGCGGATGCAGGGCGCGGGCTCTGACGACTCGATCACCATCCGGAGCACCGGGACCACGGCGTACGCCCCGGTCGTCGCCTGGAACACGGCGGACGGCCGCGCCATGGAGACCACGGCGAGCCTGGCCCGCCCGCTCGCCAGGACTCCTGCCGCCGGGACCCGGGTCGAGGTCCGCTACGACCCCGCGGACCCCTCCAAGTGGGTTCTTCCAGCCGGAGGCAACGGCCTGTGGTGGGTGTTCGTCGCACTCGGAGCGCTCTTCACCGTGCTCGGGCTCGGGTTCGGCCTCGGGGCGCTGTACGCGTAGGTGTCCTGACGGCGAGGAGCATCGATACCACCGTTCAGTTCAGTTCAGTTCAGTTCAGTTCAGTTCACCGGGATGATGTCCGGCGCCCCCAGCCGCACGGCGTCGGCCGTCCGGTCGTCCGGCTGCTGTTGGGCCTCGCGCTCCGCGGCCACGCGCTTGAGGTAGTGGTCGACCTCGCGGTCCTGGTGCGCCCCGTCCCATCCCAGGTGGGGCGCCATCAGCTCGGCCACCGTCCGCGCCGCGTCCACCCCGCGGTCCCAGGACTCGATGGAGATACGGGTGCGCCGGGCGAGGACATCCTCAAGGTGGCGGGCCGCCTCGTGGGTCACCGCGTACACGGCCTCGACCCTCAGGTAGTCGTCCGAACTCGGCAGCGCCTCACCGAGCGAGGGGTCTTCCGCCACCAGGGCGAGCAGTTCAGGCGCGAGGGAGCCGTAGCGGTTCAGGAGGTGTTCGATACGGGCGACGTGGAGCCCCGAGCGCTCGGCGAGTCGGTGCCGCGCGTTCCACAGTGCCGGATAGCCGTCGGCGCCCAGCAGCGGAACCCGGTGCGTCACGCAGTCCGGGATCTTCTCGTCCAGGCCGCGAACGGCCTCGTCGACCGCGTCCTTCGCCATCACCCGGTACGTGGTGTACTTGCCGCCCGCCACCACGACCAGCCCGGGCACCGGATGGGCGACGAGGTGCTCCCGGGACAGCTTGCTGGTCTCGGCCGCCTCCCCCGACAACAGGGGGCGCAGGCCCGCGTACACGCCCTCGACGTCCTCGGGGACCAGCGGGGTGGCCAGGACGCTGTTGACGTGTTCCAGCAGGTAGGTGACGTCCTTGGAGCTGAGGGCGGGGTGCGCCTTGTCGAGCGTCCAGTCGGTGTCGGTGGTCCCGATGATCCAGTGCCGGCCCCACGGGATGACGAACAGCACGCTCTTCTCGGTGCGCAGGATCAGACCGGTCCGGGAGTTGATGCGGTCACGGGGGACGAGCAGGTGCACGCCCTTCGAGGCGCGGACGTGGAACTGGCCGCGGGTGCCGGCCATGGCCTGGGTGTCATCCGTCCACACCCCGGTCGCATTGATGACCTGCTTGGCCCGCACCTCCGTCTCGTCGCCGCTCTCCAGGTCGGTGATGACGGCCCCGACCACCCGCTCGCCCTGCCGCAGGAAGCGGCTGACACGGGTGCGGTTGGCGGTCAGTGCGCCGTACGCAGCGGCCGTACGGGCGAGGAAGAGGGTGTGCCGGGCGTCGTCGACCTGGGCGTCCCAGTACTGGATGGCGCCCACCAGGGCGTCGGAGCGCAGGGCGGGCGCCTCGCGCAGGGCCCGGTGCCTGCTCAGGTGGCGGTGGAGGGGCAGGCCTCCGGAGGTGCCGGAGGCCCGCGCCATCGCGTCGTAGAGCAGGACCCCGCTGCCGACGTAAGGACGTTCGGTGACGCGGTGTTGCAAGGGGTAGAGGAACGGCACCGGGCGCACCAGGTGGGGTGCGAGGTACCGGAGCAGGAGACCGCGTTCCCTCAGCGCCTCGGCGACGAGGCGGAAGTCGAGCATCTCCAGGTAGCGCAGGCCTCCGTGGATGAGTTTGCTGGAGCGGCTGGACGTACCCGAGGCCCAGTCGCGGGCTTCGACGAGCCCGACGCTCAGGCCCCGGGTGGCGGCGTCCAGGGCGGCCCCGCAGCCGACGACTCCGCCCCCGACGACGAGGACGTCGAGTTCGCCCCGTCCCATCGCGGCGAGGGCCTGGGTGCGGGCCCGGGGTGAGAGGGCTACCGGATCGACCATGGTCTCCTCCTCGGTGTCTCGGGCCCGCGGCCGGAACCTACTCGACCTTGGCCCAGTCGAGCGTGCGCTCCACCGCACGCTTCCAGCCCTCGTAGCCCTCGGTGCGCCGTTCCTCGGACCACGCGGGCTCCCAGCGCTTGGACTCCTGCCAGTGGGTGCGCAGTTCGTCCGTGTCCCGCCAGAAGCCGGTGGCGAGCCCGGCCGCGTAGGCGGCGCCGAGCGCGGTCGTCTCGGCGACGACGGGGCGGCTGACCGGTACGCCGAGGACGTCGGCCTGGGTCTGCATGCACAGGTCGTTGGCGGTGACTCCGCCGTCGACCTTGAGCACGTCGAGGTGGACGCCGGAGTCCTGCTCCATGGCTTCCACCACGTCCCGGGTCTGGTAGCAGATGGCCTCCAGGGTGGCCCGCGCCAAGTGTCCGTTGTCGTGGTAGCGGGCGAGCCCGACGATCGCGCCGCGGGCGTCGGAGCGCCAGTACGGGGCGAACAGGCCGGAGAAGGCGGGGACGAAGTAGATGCCGCCGCTGTCCTCGACGGTTTTCGCCAGCCGCTCGCTCTCGGCGGCGTTACTGATGATCTTCAACTGGTCGCGCAGCCACTGCACGGCGGATCCGGTGACCGCGATGGATCCTTCGAGGGCGTAGATGGCGGGGCTGTCGCCGAACTGGTACGCCACCGTGGTCAACAGGCCGTGCTGCGAGCGGACCAGTTCCGTGCCGGTGTTGAGCACGAGGAAGTTGCCGGTCCCGTACGTGTTCTTCGCCTCGCCGGGCGCGTAGCAGACCTGCCCGACCGTGGCCGCCTGCTGGTCGCCGAGGACGCCGGTGATGGGGATGGCCCCGCGCAGCGGCCGGGAGGTGCGGGTCTTGCCGTAGGCCTCCGGGTGGGACGACGGGTTGATGGTGGGCAGCATGGAGCGGGGGATGTTGAAGAAGCCCAGCAGTTCGTCGTCCCAGTCGAGGGTTTCCAGGTCCATGAGCATGGTGCGGCTGGCGTTCGTGACGTCGGTGGCGTGGACGCCGCCGTCGGGACCGCCGGTGAGGTTCCACAGCACCCAGCAGTCGGTGTTGCCGAAGAGGGCGTGGCCCTGCTCGGCGGCCTCCCGGACGCCGTCGACGTTCTCCAGGATCCACTGGATCTTGCCGCCGGAGAAGTACGTGGCCGGGGGCAGTCCCGCCTTGCGGCGGATGATCTCGCCCTGGCCACCGCGCTCCAGTGCGGCGGCGATGGAGTCGGTACGGGTGTCCTGCCAGACGATGGCGTTGTAGTAGGGGCGTCCCGTGCGGGGGTCCCAGACGACGGTCGTCTCGCGCTGGTTGGTGATGCCTACGGCCGCCAGGTCGGAGGCCTCCAGGTTTCCGTGCCGGAGGGCGTTCTGAATCACCGAGTTGGTGCGCTCCCAGATCTCCACCGGGTCGTGTTCGACCCACCCCGAGCGCGGAAGGATCTGGTTGTGCTCCAGCTGGTGCCGCGCCACCTCGTTGCCGGCGTGGTCGAAGATCATGAAACGGGTGCTCGTGGTCCCCTGGTCCACTGCGCCGACGAAGTCAGCCATGGGGTGCCGCCTTCCTTTGGGATGCCGTGCGTGGGGGCCGGCGTCCGGGACGGGACGGGCGGTGTCCGCCCGTCCCGGATCCGGTCAGCTCTCGTCCGGTGCCGGTACGCGTCCGGGAGGTTCCGGTTCCGCGGTCGGCAGGAACCTGCCGATGAGCAGCTTGTAGATGCCCGCTCCGAGCAGACCTCCGATGAACGGTCCGATGATCGGCACCCAGAAGTAGAGGTTGCCGTATTGATCTCGCCATGCCGTGCCGTATCCGGTGAAGAAGCTGGCCAGGCGGGGGCCGAGGTCACGGGCCGGGTTGATCGCGTACCCGGCGTTGGTGCCCCAGGCCATGCCGATCGCCACGACGATCAGGCCGACGATGAACGGGGCGAGGTTGGCCCCGGGAGGCGTGCCCAGCAGGTCGGTGACCGCGAAGATCAGCAGGAGCAGGATCGCGGTGCCGATGATCTGGTCGCGCAGGGCGCCCCACTCGTGCACCGGCAGGTTCGGGTTGCCGTTGGCCGGGAGCGTGGAGAAGACGCCCTGCGTCTTGATGGTGTGGCCGGGGTCTGCCTTGGCCAGCGCCTCGGAATAGTTCCAGCGGACGATCAGTGCCGCGACGAAGGCCCCGGCGAGCTGGGCCAGCGCGTAGGGGGCCACCCGCTTCCACGGGAAGCCCTTGAAGGCGGCGAGGGCGAGGGTCACCGCCGGGTTGAGGTGGGCGCCGCTCAGCCTCGCCGCGACGTAGACGCCCAGGGTCACGCCGAGACCCCAGGCCCAGGCGATGCTGTCGTGGTTTCCGAGGCCGCCAGGGGGGTCCGTGAGGGCTCCGCCGGCGACGACCTGGGCCACCACACCACAGCCGAAGAGTATGAGGATCATGGTGCCGGCGAATTCAGCCGAGAGTTCGCCGATCAGCCCTGACGCTTTGAGGCGCTCTTTCATGGGTGCCCGCTTCCCGCCCGTCCGAAGACCGGCATTCGACTGCCCCGAGCCCCCCGGGATCAGCGTAAGGCGGCTCACCCGTCCCGGAAAGCGGGCTGGTCCCGTCCCTCTGATGGAGTAGTCCGCGGGTGCGGCGGCCGGGGTCCCCGGCGGGGCGTCGTCCGAGCTCTCGCGGATCTCCGGGGCCCGGCAGCACACTGTTCGTAGGGCGTGCCCGCGCGGACGCGCCTGCCCGGCACGCAGCGCTCGGTGATCCTGATCCTGATCCTGATCCTGATCCTGATCCTGATCCTGGTCGCGATCCCGATCCGGGAGGGCGCCCGGGCCGCTCACCGCCGGCTCCGACCGGGAGGCACACGATGAAGATGTTGATCAACAGTCCGCAGACCGTGGTCGCGGACGCCCTGCGAGGACTGGCCGCGGCCCATCCGGAACTGGACGTGGACGCCGAAGCGCGGGTCGTCGTACGGCGGGACGCGCGCCAGGGCGGGCGGGTCGGACTCGTCTCCGGTGGCGGCTCCGGGCACGAGCCGCTGCACGCCGGATTCGTCGGACCCGGCATGCTGTCGGCGGCTTGCCCGGGCGAGGTGTTCACCTCCCCGGTTCCCGACCAGATGCTGCGGGCGGCCAAGGCCGTGGACTCCGGCCAAGGGGTGCTGTTCGTCGTCAAGAACTACACCGGGGACGTGCTGAACTTCGACATGGCCGCCGAGCTCGCCGAGGAGGACGGCATCCAGGTCGATCGGGTGCTGGTCAACGACGACGTGGCGGTCACCGACAGCCTGTACACCGCCGGGCGTCGCGGTACGGGAGCCACGCTCTTCGTCGAGAAGATCGCCGGTGCGGCGGCGGAGGAAGGCGCGTCGCTGGCGCAGGTCGCGGCGGTCGCCCGGCGGGTCAACGAGGCCTCGGGCAGCTTCGGCGTGGCGCTGAGCGCCTGCACCACCCCCTCGAAGGGCACCCCCACCTTCGACCTGCCCGACGGCGAGCTGGAGCTGGGCATCGGCATCCACGGCGAGCCGGGCCGGGAGCGCCGTCCGATGATGCCGGCCGGCGAGATCGCGGAGTTCGCCGTCGGCGCGGTACTGGACGACCTGGCAACCTCCGCCCCGGGCGACGGACCGGTGCTGGCCCTGGTGAACGGGATGGGCGCGACGCCGCTGCTGGAGCTGTACGGCTTCCACGCGGAGGTGGCCCGGGTGCTGGCCGCTCGGGGCGTCCCGGTGGCCCGGGCCCTCGTGGGGAACTACGTCACCTCGCTGGACATGGCCGGGTGCTCCGTCACGCTGTGCCGGGCCGACGAGGAGATGCTGCGGCTGTGGGACGCGCCGGTGCAGACGGCTGCGCTGCGCTGGGGCCGCTGACCACTCGGCCGTGCCTGCCCCGTGCCGAGCGGACCGGAGCCGGGCACGGCCGCGCGGGCGCCGTACGGGCGCGGTGTACGGGTCGTACGGGCGCGGTGTGCGGGTCGTACGGGCGCCGTATGCGCCTCGCGCTCAGACGGGCTGTGTGGCGAAGAGCTCCAGGTGGCCGCAGTTCGGGCAGCGGTACGCGTCGATCTGGCGGCGGGGGCGGCCCATCCTCTTGGCGCCGCCCAGCAGACCTCGCTCTAGCGGCCCGGCTATCCAGCGCGCATAGCCGCGGGAGCCGTCGCCGCTGTCCTCGACGAAGCCCTGCTCGATGCCGATGGTTCCGCAGTACGTGCACTTGACTTCGCTCACGGGCCGATTGTAGGTGCGTCGTACCGGCCCGTGGGCTCGATACTCGAACTGCACGTTCGACTCCGGGCCCGCCCCTCTTGCGGCCCCGGAGCACGGCTCCTGGCTGTGCCGGTCGGGCAGGAACCCGCAAGACGCTGTTCAACGCCCAAGCGGAACCCCCGGGTAGGGGCCGGAGGTTCGCTATCGCCTGCGTTCGCTGGTCAGGCGTGCTTGTCCGACGGCTGCCGTACGGGCTGCACCGACCAGCTCGGCGGTTCGTCGTCGCCCGAGTCCTCGTCGCGCTCGGCGTCGGCGGCCGTCTCATGGACCTTGCCCGGCGCGTGGTGGACCGGCGCGTAAACGGCGTAGAGCTGTAGGGGCTCGTCACCGATGTTGGTGACGTTGTGCCAGGTGCCGGCGGGCACGAAGATCGCCCATCCGTCCTCGACCTCCCGGTCGAAGTCGAGTTGGTCCTTCGTGCGGCCCATCTGAACGCGGCCCCGGCCCGCGTCCAGACGTAGGAACTGGTCTGTCTCCGGGTGCGCCTCCAGGCCGATGTCCTCGCCCGCCGGGATCGACATGAGGGTCAGCTGGAGGTACTTCCCGGACCAGGCGACCGCGCGGTAGTTCGAGTTCTCGAGCGTCGCCTTCTCAAGGTCGAAGCTTTGCGGTTCCGGCCCGATGTCCTTGATGGTCACACTTCTCTCCCGGTCGACAAAGGCGTTACGCGGCACGCGGCTGCGGTATTGCGGCAACTCACCTCAACACTCTCAGAGCCCTGGGCACTTCCGGTCGCAAACACGCGAGCCGATCCCAGGTGTCGTCCGGCGAACTGCTCCGCGGTCGGGCGGGTCGCGGCCAAGAGGCGGTCACCATCGGCGTCCAGAGCCCCCGGAGTGCGGAGGCCTCGTCCGCGGAGCGGTGGCCGCACGCGCCGGCTCCCGGCCCCCGGAGTCGGGGACCGGGAGCCGGGAGGCGGGAGGCGAGCCGGTGGGACCGTCAGCAGTGGCCGACGCTGGTCTGGCCGGCCACCAGCGACGAGTGGACGTAGCCGGTCCCCACGTAGCTGGAGACGCGGAACCAGCGGTTCGAGGCGTAGTTCGAGCTCGGCGGGTAGACCCACTGGCTGTCGGTCCAGCACAGCATCGTGACGCCGGTCCCGTTGGACAGGTAACCGAGCGAACCGCACCCGGTGTTGGCGCAGGTGCGTTCGTTCGCCCCGCCGCTGTTGGACGAGATGTAACTGCCGGCCGCGTCGGCGCCGCCGGCGCCGGCGAGCAGACCGGTCAGGGCGACGGCGGCCGCGGCGGCGGCGAGTCCGGCTCGGGACCGCAGGGTGGTGGACGTCTTGCGCATCGTCGTTCTCCTCGGAGACTCGCGGTGGTGTGGAGCGCCCCGGCCGATCCGGCGGCGCTCCACCAGGGAGCCATCCCGACGGCGGCCGGGGGAAGGAATCGAGCGCGGCTCGACCAGACCCGTACGGTGGTCCGTACAACTCCGTACAGGCCGGCCGCCTGGCCCTTCACCTGCACGGCGGCGCGTACGGCAGTCCGGGGACGAGCTGGGCCCACTCCTGAGCGGTGATGACCGTCCCCGCGCGCTCGCACAGCCTCCGGGCGATCTCCTCCTCGTCGCGGGACCACAGCAGGGCGGCCGGGCCCGCGCCGCCGGCCGCGAGGGAGCGGCCGTCCGGGCTGTACGCGACGGCGTACGCCTTCCCGCCGAGCCCGCTCAGTACGGTGCGGGGCCGCGTCCGCCGCGGATCACCGGTGTCCCACAGCCAGACGGTGCCGTCCGTACTGGCCGCGGCGAGGGTGCCGCCCTCCGGGGCGAAGGACAGGGCGTACACGTAGCTGCTCGGGCCCGTCAGGGTCGGCCCGGCGGTGCGCGGGTGGTCCCCGCTCACGTCCCACAGCCACACGTCGCGGTCGGCGGTGCCGGCCGCCAGGATCTTGCTGTCGGGGCTGAACGCGACGGACATGACGTAGCTGCCCGGCCCCCGCAGGGTGGACTCCGGCACCGGGCGGCCGCCGCCCCGCGGGAGCCGCCACAGCAGCACCTGCTTGTCGACCGTGCCGGCGGCGAGCCACCGCCCGTCCGGGCTGAACGCCACCGAATAGACGTAGTTCGTCGGCTCGGACAGTTCCGCCGAGAACTGCGGGTGCGCCGGGTCCGCCGTGTTCCACAGGCGTACGGTCCGGCCCTCGCTGCCCACGGCCAGGATCCGGCCCGTCCGGTCGAAGGCGGCGGACTGGATGGTTCCGGTGCCGCCCGGCAGGGGTTCTCCGTAGGGCACGGCGCGGTCGGGGCGGGAGAGGTCCCACAGCCACAGCTTGCCCTCCCGGCCTCCCACCGCGAGGGTGCGGCCGTCCGGGGTGAAGGAGACCGTCGCCGAGTACCCCGTGGGATTGGTGAGGGGCTGCCCGACCGGGCGCGGGCTCCAGGGGTCGGAGAGGTCCCACAGCTGTACGTCGCGCCCCGCGACGGCGAGCAGCTTCCCGTCCGGCGCGTAGCCGATCGCGTTGACCGTGCCCTGGAAGCCGCGGAGCGGGCGGGGAGGCAGCTGCCACAGGCGTACGGTCCCGTCGGCGGCGGCCGACACCAGCTGTCGGCCGCCGGGATGGAAGGAGAGCGAGGTGACGGGGCCGGGGTGCGGGAACACGCCGGCGAGGACGCGCGTCCTGGCGTCGTACAGGCGCACCTGGTTGTCCGCGCTGCCGGTCGCCAGCCACTGCCCGTCGGGGCTGCAGGCGACGGCGTTGACGTAGCTGGCCGGGCCGTCGGGGGTGGCCGGTGCGCCGCCGATCACGGCGGGCGGGGCGGGGGCGGAGGCAGAAGCGGAGCCGGGGGCGGG
>NZ_LFML01000130.1 GCF_001044425.1 Streptomyces roseus | reverse complement strand
TGGGCGAGGTCCAGGGCGAGCCGCAGCCGCTCGGCCCGCCCTGGTACGGCGCGCAGGGCGGCGACCGCGGCGCGCGTCGAGTGCACGAACAGCTCCTCGGCCACGGGCAGCGCGGCCGGCCCGCCGTAGCGCTCGGTCTCCGGCTCGTACGCCACCACGCGCACCTCCCCGTGCCGCCCGGGCCAGGTGCCCGTGGCGGGGGTGGTGCCGGCGGCCGCCAGGGCCAGTTCCGCCGCGAGCGCGGCAGCGTGCCGCGCCGCGTCCCCGCCGGATCCCGCACCCCGGAACCTGATCCGCAGGTGGGGCCCGCCCTCGTGGTAGCGGATGAAGAACCAGTCACCCGCCCCCGGTCCGTAACGGCCGTCCATCAGAGGGGCGAGGGAGCCGGTGACGAAGGCGTCGGTGGCGGCGCCGTCGGTGTGCAGGGTCAGGTGCAGGCTCTGCCAGCCTGCCGCCGGAGCCGTTGCCAGGGTCGCCGTGGCGGCGGGCGGCGCGGAGCGGGACGCGTACGGGTCATCTGTCATGGGATCGGATCGCCTCACGGGAACGGGTGCGGGTACAAGGGGAGTTCGTCGTCGCGCAGCGGACGCGCGGTGCGCCCCAGCCGGTGGGGGACCTCCAGCAGCCGGGTCAGCCCGAGCGTGCGGCGGTTGACGTGGCCGAAGGTCATCGGGAGGGTGCCGGGCACGATCACCTTGGCGCAGTGCAGCCCCAGCCGGTCCCTGATCCCGGGCTCGTCCTGCGTGACGACGAGCACCTCCAGCCCCTCGGCGGCCAGCCGCGCGACCGTCTCCCTCAGCAGCCCGGTGAGGTCGGGCACCGGTGTGGGCGCACCCGGCCACCGCTCCTGCCAGGGAACCTCCGGGACGTCGCCGAACAGGAACCTCAGCCGGTCCTGCGCCTGCGGCAGCGTGTTCACTCCCACGTGGTCGTCGAGGCCGACCACCAGCTCGGGTCGCAGCAGCATGGGGCGCAGCCGCTCCGGGTCGCGCGCCCCGCCCGGACCGGCCGGCCGGTGCACCGCGTCCTGGACGTTGGTGACGACCTCCGCCACCGCCGCGCGGATCGCGGCGCGCGGATCGTGGTGGGCCCCGGCGGCCAGGAAGGCGCGGGGAGCGTCGGGGTGAGCACCCTCGTAGCGGCAGAGCGAGACCACCGCGGGGATGCCGAGGTCGTTGGTGGCGTCCAGCAGGCTCAGCCGGTAGCCCAGCAGCGCGGCGCGCGAGGCCAGGGCGGTCACCAGCGGGTCGTCCGTGGGCAGCGCGATGCCGGGCAGCGGTGTGCGCGCGTACCACGCCATCAGGAACGCGTCCCGCTCCGCCACCTCGAACAGCCCGTAGAGTGCGGCCTCCTGGGGGCTGTTCCCGAGTCCGCAGCCGTTCGAGGACTCGTAGACGACCCGCGCCCGGCCGGGGCCCTGCCCGAGGTCCCAGTACGCCACGTGCTCGGGCACCGCACGGGCCCGGCCCTCGGTCAGCGACCAGCCGTACACCCAGTCCAGTTGCAGATCCGCGTCGTACGGGACGGAAAGGGAGGCGGGGTGCCCCCGGTGGGCCGGGTCGGGCAGACCGAGCCGGGCGGGATCCACGGCGGCCTGCGGACCCAGTTCGGCGAAGGAGGCGCGCAGGACCGTACGGCGGCCCAGCGGGCGCATGCCGGCCAGCCGCTCCACGGCCTCGAACAGCGCAACCCGTTCACTGGAGCGGAAATCGGCGGAGCGGCCGTACCCGCCGTCGTCGACCGGACGGCCGTCGGCCACCCAGGCCGTGGTGAGGGCGAAGGCCGAGTCCTCGGTACGGAACAGCCGGCGCACCGGGCCGAACCGCTCGTCGAACAGCTCGGTCCGCAACCACTCCGCCCCCGTACGGTCGTTGGGGCCGCGCAGCACGGACGGGTCGGACAGCGGCCGCGGGGTGTCCGCGAACGCCGCCGCGGCGGGGGAGTCGGCCGGCAGCGGGCGGCACACCGGGCAGCCGCCGATCGGGCGCACGCGGTGGGTGGACCAGGTGGCCCGGTGGCCCTGGACGACGTGGACGGTGGCCGACGTCTCCGGTGACTCCGCCCCCGCCCCCGCGACCGGGCCGGATTCCGCAATGCCCGGCGCGGGTTCCAGGAGGGCGGCGGCGAGCAGCAGGACGGCCTCCGCCATGGCCGGGGTGCCGGTGCCGCCGAGCGCGAGGCGGGGGCTCTGCCAGGGCACCCGGCCGCCCGCGGTGGCCAGTCGCCGGTACTCCACGCACGACAGACACGCCCGCGCCGAGGGCTCCAGTACGGGGCCGATCACGGTCAGCGCGCCGTCCTCGCGCACCGGCACCAGGCGGACGGGGTGGGCCAGCGCGTGGCGGCTGAGGCGCTCGGCGAGCTCCAGCGTCCACGCGGTGAGATGGACGACGGCCACGCCGGCGGTGGTCTCCAGGGCCGCGGCCGGATCCAGGACGGGTACGGAGCCGGCGAAGGGGGCCGCCGCCGTCCCGTCGGCGGCCGTCCCGTACCTCGTCATCGTGGTGGCGCTCATCGCGTTCCTTCCCGCCCGGCCAGAACGGTGAACCCGCACGCGTGCAGGGCGGTCAGGAGGGGCCCGGCCGATCCGGCCGATCCGGCTGCTCCCGCGCCGGTGAGATCGCTCCCGCCCGGCTTCCAGGGTTCGGGGCGCAGCCCGGTCAGCCGGGTCAGCGCGGCGCACAGCTGCGGCTCCCGCCCCGCGATAGCGGCCAGCCAGCGGTCGGTCCAGCCCTCGTCCGTCCATACCGCGGGCTCGGATCCGGCGACGGCGAGCTGCGCCTCGGCCCCGCTGAACGCGGTGTGCACGGCCCCGGCCGGGGCTGCCTCGGCGGTCATGGCCCGCGTCACCGCGCCGAGCGCGGCCAGGGCAGCGGCGTCGGCGGCCGTCGCCTCCACCGCGCGGGCGGCGACTCCAGCGGTTCCGGTCCGGCCGGCCGGGTCCCGTACGACGGCCAAGTAGGCCTGCTCCGCCGCCAACCGGTGGACCGTCATCCGCATCGGCAGCCCCAGATGGCGGGTCAGCACCGTCCACCAGTGACGGGCTTGGGGATGCCCGCGCCACTCCTCCTCTCCCAGGGCCCGGCCGGTGCCGCGGTCACCGGCGGTGGCGAGGGCGGCCCGGCGCAAGGCCCGTCCGAGGGCGTGCTTGGGACCCGCGCCGACCGCGACCGGCATCCCGTCCCCCAGGCACAGTTCAGCCGCCCGGCACACTGCCGTGAGCCGGGCGAGGTCCGTCCTCGGAGCCCCGGCCACCAGGGGACCGGCCACCGAGGCACAGCTCGCGAGCGCGGCGGGCAACTGGGGCAGACCGCCCGGCAGCGGCGCGTCGAGCACGCCCAGGAAGGGGTCGGTCAGGGCCTCGATCCGCCGCAGGGCTCCGGCCAGGTCCCCGGCGGGGGCGGGGGAGGGGGACGCGGGCGCGGCCGGGCCGCCGACCCAGGGGCGGTACGACGCGTGCGGCGGCCGGGCCGAAGCGACCAGTACGGCCGGATGTCCGGGCAGCAGTCGCGGGTCCTCCTCCGGCCCGGCCGGATCGGGCAGGCCGGCCACGGCGCACAGCAGCCGCTGTGCCGCGGCTCCGGCCAGCAGGGCCGTCACCGCCGCGGCCGACCCCTCCCGCACCCAGTCCGTCTCCTGGCCCCTCTCGCCGTGCGACTTCTCGGTCGAACCGCCTGCGGACCCGGACCCGGACCCGGCGCCGGTATCGCGGGCCATGCGCACGGCGATCGACTCGGCATCCGTACGCGCCCGTTCCGGCTCGGCCGGGGCCGTGACGAAGCCGCCTGCGGCCGTACGGGCCACGGCCACGGCCACGGGCGGGGTCCCCGCGACCACGACCACGCGGTCGGCGGCCAGCCCCGCGTCCCGGCGCGGCTCCGGCGGGGCCCCCGCCCGGTCCAGCGCGCCCATCAGCGCCGAGGCGAGCGGGCCCTCGGGATCGGCCGCCGCGACCACGGGCCGTGCGGCGGCCAGGGCCGCGGCCGCGCGTGCGGGTCGCGGCGCGCAGGACCCCAGCCAGGCGGCCGGCTCCGCGGCCCCCGCCGGCTGTTCGATGAGCAGATCGTGCGCGCGCAGCTGCGCGGTCAGCGCGTCCAGCGCGGACCCGACCCGGGGATCTGCCGGATCGAGGCGAGGCGGAGCGGACTCCGGGTCGAGGCGCGGCGGAGCGGACTCCGGGTCGAGGTGTTCCCGCGCGCCGAGGGCGTGGCCCCTGTCGTTGCCGAGCCGCTCGCGCAGCAGCTCCCACAGGGCCGGCAGCGCCCTGCTGCCTTCGAGCGTCACGCTCGCCTCGCGGCCGCGCAGGTGCAGGCCGTCGCGCAGCGGGGTGACCGCCACCCCGGGTCGCAGCCGCAGCCGCGGGCTGGGCGGTACGGTGGCGCTCACCGCGTGCCCTCCACGGCGGAGATGACCTCGCCGACGCGTGCCTGCCACCGGTGCCCGGTGAGTTCCGGCACGCTGCGCACGAGGAGGTGGGCGGCGAGGTAGCGCTCGACGGGCCGGACGTCGCAGATGGTGAGGAGCCGGTACAGCCCGTTGGTGCAGGCCCGGTAGACCAGGTAGTCGGGGCGGCTCCACATGGTGCCCTGCGGGTCCGAGCGGTGCAGCAGCCGGTGGAAGTCGCTGTACCGGGTCCGTGCGCCCCGGTCCCAGCGCTCGGCGGTGGCCGGGTCGCCCAGTGCCGCGGCCCGGTCCACGTACTCCGCTCGTACGCCGGTGAAGTCCGCGCCCGCTTCGAACCGCTGCTCCGCGATCCGCCAGGCATCGGTGGACCAGTCGGCCCAGGCCCCCTCCCAGCCGGTCTCGCCACCGCTCGCGATGCGGCCCACCAGCGCGGCGATCCGCCCGCCCACGGCGTCCCAGCGGCGGTCGAAGGCGGCCCGGATACGGCCGTCGTGGTCTTCCTGGGCGAGGAAGTCCTCCAGGTGGGAGACGTACGAGTAGTGCCCGCCGACCAGTCCTTCGGGGTGTGCGGCCGCGTGGGCCGCGAGCGCCGCCACCACGAGTTCCACGCGGGCGGTGGAGGTGTTCGCCCGCTCCGCGAGGAACGCGGCGCCCGCGTCGAGGGCGGGCAGGCCGAGGGCCAGCAGGTCCTCGCGCAGCCGCACCCCGTCCGGGCCGATCAGCGCGGTCAGCGAGGACCGGTCCACCGGTTCCACCCGCACCGTGTTGTCGGGTACGAGAGGACCGTACGGGGGCGGGATCAGCTCCGCCCGCCCCGCCGCCTCGGCCTGCGCCAGCCGGCGCCGCCCGTCGACG
>NZ_LFML01000129.1 GCF_001044425.1 Streptomyces roseus | reverse complement strand
AGGTGCAGGCGGCCGAGGCCGCCCGCAAGGCCACCGGACCGGTCTCCGAGGTCAAGCTGACCGCCACCGCGACCCCCCTCGACCTCGGCGCCGGGCTCACCGTCCGCTCCTGGGCGTACGGGGACCGGCTGCCCGGCCAGGCGGTCCGGGTCACCGCCGGCGGCACCCTCGCCCTGACCCTGGCCAACAACCTCCCCGAGGCCACCTCCCTGCACTGGCACGGCCTCGCCCTGCGCAACGACATGGACGGGGTCCCGGGCCTGACCCAGCGGGCCATCCCCGCGGGCGGGTCCGTCGCGTACCGCTTCGCCGTCCCGAACCCGGGGACGTACTGGTTCCACCCGCACTCGGGCGTCCAGCAGGACCGCGGCCTGTACGCGCCGCTCATCGTCGAGGACCCCGAGGAGCCCCTCTCCTACGACGAGGAGTGGGTGGTGGTGCTGGACGACTGGATCGACGGGGTGGACGGCTCCACTCCGGACGCGGTCCTCGCCGAACTCCGCAAGGGCATGGACATGAGGGCGGGCGGCGGCCACGCGGGCCACGGCGGCGCCGCCCCGAAGACCCCGGCGGCCGGCGCCCCGCCCTCGCGGCTGCTCATGGGCGGCGCGAGCGACGTCCTCGGCAAGGACCCGGGCGACGTGGCGTACCCGCACTACCTGGTCAACGGCCGGACGGCGCAGGACCCCTCGGTCTTCACCGCCAAGCCCGGCGCCCGGATCCGGATCCGGATCGTCAACGCGGGCGCGGACACCGCCTTCCGCATCGCCCTCGGCGGCCACGAACTGACGGTCACCCACACCGACGGGTACCCGGTCGAGCACGCGAAGACCGACTCCCTGCTGCTCGGCATGGGTGAGCGGTACGACGTACTGGTGACCGCGCAGGACGGGGTGTTCCCGCTGACCGCGCTCGCCGAGGGCAAGGGCGCCTCGGCCTCGGCCCTCGCCCTGCTGCGCACGGGGTCCGGTACGGCGCCCACGGCCGCGACCCGGCCCGCCGAGCTGGCCGGGAAGCCGCTGACGGCGGACGCGCTGCGGGCGGCGGAGCCCGCCGTACTGCCGACCCGTACGCCGGACCGCACGATCCGCATCGAACTGACCGGCGGGATGGAGAAGTACGACTGGGCCTTCGACGGCAAGCCGTACACCCCGGACCAGCGGCACCCGGTGAAGGCGGGTGAGCGGGTCCGGCTGGAGTTCAACAACTCCACAACGATGTGGCACCCGCTGCACCTGCACGGGCACACATTCGCCCTCGCCGGGGGCGCGGGCGGCGCGCGCAAGGACACCGCCCTGATCCTGGCGAACTCGAAGCTGACGGTGGACTTCGACGCGGACAACCCCGGGCTGTGGATGGCCCATTGCCACAACGTGTACCACGCGGAGGCCGGGATGATGACGGTGCTCGGCTACCAGCGGTAGCCCCCTGAGGAGGGGTTCGCCCCCGGTCCGCCCGCGTGCGGACCGGGGACGGACCGGAGACGGACCGGGGGCGGAATCCCCTTGGAGCCGTCAGGGGCGCATGGCAGGCTTGGCGATCACCGCGTACGCCACCACCGTGAGGACTCCTGCCAGGTATGAGCACGCCCCCGAACCAGCCCGAGACCCCGTCCGGTACGCCGACGGAGCCCGCGGGCACGCCCATACCGGAGCCGGCCGCCGAGCCGGCGCAGCCGCTCTCCCTCCAGAAGACCCCGCAGCCGGAAGCCGTGCCCGAACCGGCACCCGAACCGGCAGCGGCACCGGCACCGGCACCCGAACCGCAGCCCGCCGCGGCCCCGGAGCCCGGGCCGACGCCCGAGCCCACGCAGCCGGCCCCCGCCCCCGCGCCGCAGCCCGCCC
>NZ_LFML01000128.1 GCF_001044425.1 Streptomyces roseus | reverse complement strand
ACAACCGGCACACGGGAACACCCACCACCCGCTCGCTGATCGCCTACGACCACTGACCCGAGCACTTCGGACTTACTCGTCTAGGCCGGGACCCGCCGCCGCGACGGCCCACCCCGCCCACCGGGTACCCTCGCCGCCACCGGGCCTCGACGGCTTCGCACGCGGGGTGGCGGTATACCGGCCCGCGTATGCCCGAACCGCCCGAGGAGGACTCGTGATCACTCGACTCGACCGCGCCATCGGAGCGGTTCTGGGCTCGGCCGCCGGCGACGCACTCGGCGCGCCGTACGAGTTCGGTCCCGCCGGTGAACTGACCGCACGCGGCGAGGAGATGCGCGGGTGCGGCGGCTGGGATCCGGGTGAGGCGACCGACGACACGCAGATGGCCGTCCTGGTCGGAGAGTCCCTGCTGGAACACGACGGCCTCGAACTCGCCGACGTCTTCGGGCGGTTCCAGCGGTGGGCGGCCGCCGCGCCCAAGGACATCGGCCTCCAGACCGAGGACGTGCTGACCAGCGGCGAGGCCTGGGACCTGGCCGCCGCACTGCACTTCCAGATCAACGCGCGGGCGGCGGGCAACGGTTCCCTGATGCGGGCCTCCACCTCGGCCGTGTACTTCGCCGCCGCCGGACGGGAGGGGACCATGGACGCCGCCCGGCGCATCGCCGCCCTGACGCACGGCGACCGGGCGGCGTGGGAGGGGACGGCCGTACTGCACGAGCTCGTACGGGTGACACTCGACGGGGGCGATCCGCTGGCCGCCCTCCCCGAGGTGCTCGGCGCGGTGCACCCGGATCACCGCGCGCGGTACGGGGTCGTCCTCGGCCCCGACTGGCATCCGGGGCTGGCCACCGAGTTCAACGGGGCGGTCTGGCCCTGCCTGGGTTCGGCGGTGTGGGCACTGCGGACCACCACCGGGTTCGCCGGGGCCGTACGGGCCGCTGTGGACCTGGGCGGGGACACCGACACCGTGGCGGCCGTCACCGGCACGCTGGCCGGGGCCCTCTACGGCCAGGCTGCGATCCCCCCGGAGTGGACGGCCCCGCTTCACGTACCGCTGCCCGGGTACGGGGACCGCGTACTCGACGCGGAGGGGCTGCGCACGCTCGCCCGGTCGCTGGCGGGCGGCCGGGCGTAGCGCGCGGGGACGGGATCAGGCGCGGTCAGCTCCCGACGGGGGCACCCTCGCCGGCCAGCAGCCGCCCTTCGGCGTAGCCGAGCGCGGCGGCGGGGAGCGCGCCCTCCTCGCCGCTGAGCAGGACGGTCAGGGTTCCGGTACGGGGCAGGCCCGGCTCGGGAAGTGCGCCGAGGCGGCGCAGCGCCTGTACGGCCACGGGCTCGGCGGAGCCGTGGTAGCGGAGCTCGGCGCCACCGGTCCGTTCGGCGAGGGCTGCACGGATGGCCGTCTCGACGAGCTCGTAGTGGGTGCACCCGAGGACGACGTCGGTGACGTCGGCCGGGGTCAGCGCGGCCGCCGCGGCCACGGTCGCGGCGATGGCGGCGGCGTCCCCCCTCTCGACGGCGTCGGCCAGTCCCGGGCAGGGCACCTCGGTGACCCGGGCCCCGGTGGCGAAGTCGCGGATCAGTCCGCGCTGGTAGGGGCTGCCGGTGGTGGCGGGGGTGGCCCAGATGGCCACGCGCCCGCCGGGGGCGGCCGCCGGCTTGATCGCCGGAACGGTCCCGACCACCGGGATGGCGGGCTCGAGCGCGGCGCGGAGGGCGGGCAGGGCGTGCACGGTGGCGGTGTTGCAGGCCACGATCAGCGCGTCAGGCCGGTGCCCGGCGGCGGCCCGGGCCACACCGAGGGCCCGCCCGGTCAGATCGGCGGGGGTACGG
>NZ_LFML01000127.1:74530-75908 GCF_001044425.1 Streptomyces roseus | reverse complement strand
GGGCGCGGGTGCGCCGGGCTCGCGGGCGCATCGTCCGGAGCGTCCCGAGCCCGGTACGACCCTGCTGGCGGCGGCCGCGGGGGACAAGGCCGCCACGGCCGAACTCGCCGCCCTGCGGCCGGGGGACCCCGTGACCGTCACCGCCCGGCCCGTCCCGGATGGCGGGCCGGTCCCGGTGGCGGCCGTCGGCGGGCGGGAGGCCCTCGTCGTGGCCGGCGTCCCGCAGGACCACGACGGCGAACCCAACAACACCGCCGCCCCGCGCACGGCCGTCGGGTTCTCGCGGGACGGACGGCGGATGCGGATCCTCGCCGTGGACGGCCGCCAGCGCGACAGCGGCGGCCTCACCCTGACCGCGCTGGGCGCGCTGATGCACCAACTGGGCTCGTACGAGGCCCTGAACCTCGACGGCGGCGGCTCCACCACCCTGCTCGCCGGGCTGAGCGGGGCGACGGCCCTGGCGCTGGAGAACTCCCCTTCGGACGGAGCGCTGCGGCCCGTCGCGAACGGGCTGGTCCTCACGGCCCCGGTGGGCTCCGGGCGGACCGCCGGGTACCGGGTCGAATCCGTCGGCGCCGCCGCCGGGGAACCCACCCGGGTCTTCCCCGGGCTCACCCGGACCCTCACCGCCACCGGGTACGACGCGCTGCTGGGTCCGGCCCCGGGCGCTCCGGAGTGGTTCGCGCAGGGGGCGGGCACGGTCGATGCGGGCGGGGTGTTCCACGCCGTGCGCCCCGGCTCTGCGACGGCGCACGCCCGGCGCGCGACGGCGCACGGCGCGCTCCCGGTCACGGTGCTCGGCCCGCTGACCCGCATCCGGCCCACGCAGCCCCGGATCGGGCTCGCGGAGCGGGGGGAGAAGGCGGGGTTCCGGCTGACCGGGTTCGACGCGCAGGGGAGGGCCGCGGTCGTGGAACCCCGTGACGTGGCCCTGGAGTTCGACCGGTCACGGTGGGACGTCGCCGACGACGGACGGGGCGGCTTCACCGTCACCGCCCTCGTCCCCCGGGCCACGGGCCACCTCCGTGCCGCGGTCGGGGCCGCCCGGGTGGAGATCCCCCTCGGCGTCGGGCTGGAGACGCTGCCGGTCACCGATCTGGCCGATGCCGGGGAGTGGACCGGACCGGGTGCCTCCGTGGCCGAGGGGCATCCGGGGGCGGGCCTCGCGCTGGAGCTGCCCGCGGCCCGGGCCCGGGGCAGCGCCGCCCCGCCGCGGCCCCTGCCCGTGCCGGAGCTGGCCCGTTCGCTGACGCTCTGGGTGGGCGGCGACGGTTCAGGGGCCCGGCCCGCCGTCGCACTGGCCGACGCCGACGGGGCCGCCGTCGAGGTGGCCGGGCCCGCCGTGGACTGGAGCGGCTGGCGGGAGGTCACCCTCGCG
>NZ_LFML01000127.1:0-74104 GCF_001044425.1 Streptomyces roseus | reverse complement strand
ACGCTCGGCGCCCTGACCCCGCCCACTGGACCCGCCGCGGTGCCCGTGGTCCTGGATCCGATCGTGGCCGGCGAGGCCGGGGTCCGGGCGCGGCCCTGGCGGTTCGCCGTCGGGGAGGGCGATCCCGGCGCCGACTTCGTACTGACCGGCGCCGACCGGCTCGCGTTCGTGCACCGCGGCGTACGGTTCGTGGCGCTCGACACCGCCGTGCCCACCTTGGCGGGAGGCGGCCTGTCCCGGCTGCGGGCCTTGCGCGAGGCCCTGGCCGCGGCCGCCCGGGAGCCGGCGACGGGCGCGCTGGCCGTCGTACGGACGGATGCGCCGGGCACCGTGGACGCCAAGGAATCGGCCCTGACGGACCGGCTGCTCGCGGAGTTCCGCCGCACCACCGGCAAACGCGCCGCCGTCCTGACCCTCGCCGCCCCGGAGTTCGCGGCGACCCGCTCGGAGGGCGTCCTGTCCGTCGCGGCCCCCCGCACCGGCCGCACCCTGGTCGGAGTGGACGCCTTCGCCCCCGGCGACTGGCTCGCCGTCCGGCACGTGTCGTGAGGAGTTCTAGAGCTCGACCAGCGTGACCTCGGTCGCCTTCACGCTGGTCCACACCTTCGAGCCGTCGACCAGGCCCAGTTCGGCCGCCGCCTCCGGGGTGATCTCCGCCACCAGATCGGGGGCCTGCGCCGAGGCGACGAGCACGCGCAGTCGGCTGCCGACGGCGGTGATCTCCCGTACGGAGCCCTCCCAGACGTTGCGCGGACTGCCGGCCGGGCGGTCGCGGTGCACGGACACCGCCTCCGGGCCGATGATCGCCAGCGCCTGGGACCCCTCGGGCAGCGCCTCCGCCACCACCAGCCGGCCGCCGGTGGGGAGCACCAGGCCGTCGGCCGAGGCGGTGCCGGGCCAGGCGTTGCGGCCGAGCATCCGGGCCACCCAGGGGGAGCGGGGGTGGCGGGTCACCTCGGTCGGCGGGGCGTCCTGAAGGGTGCGTCCGTCGGCGAGTACGAGGACCCGGTCGGCCAGCGAGACCGCCTCGACCGGGTCGTGCGTGACGATCAGGCAGACCCCGCCGAAGCCGGCCAGGTGGGTGCGCAGGGTGTGCCGGACGCGGGCCCGGGTGGTCTGGTCGAGGGCGGCGAGCGGTTCGTCGAGCAGCAGCAGGCGGGGCCGGGCGGCCAGCGCGCGGGCCAGGGCGACGCGCTGGGCCTGGCCGCCCGACAGCTGCGCGGGCTTGCGGGCGGCGAGGTGGCCGACGCCGAGCCGTTCCAGCCACAGCCGCGCCTCGCGGCGGGCCTCGGCGCGCGGCACCCGGCGGGCGCGCAGTCCGTACGCGGTGTTGGCCAGCGCGCTCAGATGCGGGAAGAGGGCGCCGTCCTGCGGGACCCAGGCCACCTGGCGCTGGTGCGGGGGCAGCGCGGTGACGTCGGTGTCGCCGAGCCGGAGTTGGGCGTGGGCCCGCGGGGTGAGTCCGAGCAGGGCGCGCAGCAGGGTGGTCTTCCCGGCGCCGTTCTCGCCGACGACGGCGATGGTGGTGCCGGGCTCGGCGTCCAGGGTGAGCTCGTTGAAGCCGGTGACGTCGGCGTGGAGCGGCCAGCGGCCGCCGTCGTGCGGGTCGGCCGCGGCTCGGGCCGGAGCGCCTGCGCCGCCGTCGGCGGACAGCGCGCCGGCCGGCGTCCGCTCGGTCTCCGCCGCCTCGTCCGCGACCGCGGCCGCCGCCTCGTCCGCCGACGCCGGCCCCGGACCCGTCGCCCGCACCTCGGCGGGTCGCGCGGCGGCCGGGGTGCCGGTCCAGCGGCCGCGCAGGGCGATCAGTACGGCCATGGCGATCACGAGCAGCAGCAGCGAGACGGAGGTGGCGGCCTCCGGCTCGTCCTGGAGCAGCAGGTACACCTGGAGCGGCAGGGTCTGCGTGGTGCCGGGCAGGTTGCCCGCGAAGGTGATGGTCGCGCCGAACTCGCCGAGCGCGCGGGCCCAGGTCAGCGCGGCGCCCGCGATCAGGCCGGGCGCCACCATCGGCAGGGTCACGGTGAAGAACACCCGGACCGGCGAGGCGCCGAGGGAGGCCGCGGTCTCCTCGTAGCTCTGCTTGAGGCCGCCGAGCGCACCTTCCAGACTGATGACGAGGAAGGGCATGGCGACGAAGGTGGCCGCGACGACGGCCCCTGACGTGTGGAACGGCAGCGTGATCCCGAAGGTGCCCTCCAGCCAGGGCCCGAGGAGTCCGCGCCGGCCGAAGCCCAGCAGCAGCGCGACGCCGCCGACGGTCGGCGGCAGGACCATCGGCAGCAGCACCAGCGAGCGGACGAACGCCTTCCCCTTGAACGGGACCCGGGCCAGCAGCCAGGCCAGTGGTACGCCGAGGAGCAGCGAGAGGCCGAGCGCCCACAGGGACACGAAGAGCGAGAGGCGCAGCGCCTCGACCACGCCCGGGCTCGTGAGGTGGGTTCCGACCTCACCCCACTCGGTGCGGCCGAGGATGCCGGCGAGGGGCAGCAGCAGGAACGCGACGGCGAGCAGCGCGGGCAGCGCCAGGGTCAGGGGCGGCCGGGTGCGGGTGCGGTGTCTGCTCATGTGGGTTCCTGGCTGGAGCGTACGGGGACGGCGGTGCGCGTAAGGGGACGGCGGTACGAGGGAGTACGAGAACTACCAGGAGCGCGACCGGCGCGCGGCTTTCCGCGGGTGACACGGCGAAAGGGACTGCCCGTCCCCCCGGACCGGGCAGTCCCTTCGTTCCTGTCGGCCGCGGCGCCGGTTACGCCTTCTGGAAGCCCGCGTCCTGGAGGATCTTCTGCGCCTCCGGGGTGCTCAGCCAGGCCACGAAGGCGGCGGCGGCCTCGGCGTTCTTGGACGACTTGAGGGTGGCGGCCGGGTAGGAGGCCACGGCGTTCTGGGCGTCCGGGATCTCCACGACGGAGACCTTGTCACCGGACTTGACGGTGTCGGTCTTGTAGACGAGACCGGCGTCGGCCTCGCCGAGCTCGACCTTGCTCAGCACGGCGCGCACGTTGGCCTCCTGGGAGACCGGCTTCACCTCGATCTTCTGGGCGTCGAGGATCTGCTTGCTGTACCGGCCGACGGGGACCTCGGGCGCGGCGAGCACGACCTTGATCTTGGTGTCGGCCAGGTCCTTCAGCTCGTCGACCTTGAACGGGTTGCCCTTGCCGGCGGCGATGACCAGACGGTTCTTGGCGATGACCGCCGGGTCGCCGGTCTCGGCCTTCAGACCGTCCATGGTCTTGGTGTCGGCGGTGACCAGCGCGTCGGCCGGGGCGCCCTGCTTCACCTGGGCGGCGAGTTCCTGGGAGCCGGCGAAGGAGAAGGTGACCTTCGTGCCGGGGTGCGCCTTCTCGTAGGCGGCACCGGCGGTCTTGAAGACGTCGGTCAGCGAGGACGCGGCGAGGACGGTGAGGTTCGCGGCCTTGGGCCCGGCCGGGGCGGAGGCGCTCGCCGAGGGGGATTCCGCGGCGCCGGTGTCCTTCTCGTCGCTGCCGCAAGCGGCCAGCGCGGGTACGAGGAGGGCGGCGGTCAGCGCGGCGGCGAAGGCGGTGCGGCCGCTGAGGATCGGGGACATGAGCAGGTGCTCCTCGGTCGGGTCGGCGGCCGGCCGGGTGCCGGTTCCGCGCGGTGATGACCCGCGCCGGGACGGGCGGAGCGGGTGGGGACGTGCGCTGGTGCCGGAGTGGGTGTCAGGTGCGGTCGATGTGCACGCTGGTGGACTTCACGCGAGCGGTGGCCCGCATGCCCACCTCCAGTCCGAGCTCCTCGACGGCCTCACGGGTGAGCAGGGAGACCAGGCGGTGCGGACCTGCCTGGATCTCGACCTGGGCGGCCACGTCTCCGAGCTTGACGGCGGTGACGATGCCGGGGAACGCGTTGCGGGCCGAGGTGTACGGCTCCTCGTCCTCGGCGTGGGCACCTTGTCCCACGGCGACGGAGAACGCGGCCAGGTCGCGGCCGTCGATCAGTCGCCGGCCGGTGTCGTCGCGGTGGGTCGCGACACGGCCGGCGTCGGCCCAGCGGCGGGCGGTGTCCGGGCTGACGCCCAGCAGGCGCGCCGCCTGTCCGATGGTGTAGGACTGCATGAGCGACAAGGTAGGGGCACATGTCCCGCATTTGCAATTCTCTTGGGCTGATACACATGGCAGATGCCATGCCCCTTGGTGGTTCCGCCAATAAACGTTCCGCCCGGGGCGGGCCGGCTGGCTAGAGTTTCTGCATGGCTGATGAAGCAACGGGAACGGGCGCGGGTACCACGGGGGCCACGGGGACCTCAGGAGCCACGGGAGCCACGGGATCCGCCCGGGTGGACGTCTGGATCTGGTCGGTCCGGCTGACGAAGACCCGCTCGGTCGCGGCGACCGCCTGCCGGGCGGGCCATGTGAAGGTCAACGGGGAGCGCGCGAAGCCGGCGCAGGTGGTGCGGGCGGGGGACGAGGTACGGCTGTTCCACGCGGGGCGCGAGCGCATCGTCGTGGTCAAGCGGCCGGTGACGAAGCGGGTGGGCGCTCCGGTCGCCGCCGAATGCTTCGTCGACAACAGCCCGCCCGCGCCGACGCGCATCGAGGCCGAGGTGGTCGGCGTCCGGGACCGCGGCACGGGCCGTCCGACGAAGCGCGACCGCCGCGAGATCGAATCCCTCCGCGGCGGCAGCCGCGGCCGCTGACGGGCCGGTGCCGCTGACGGGCCGGTGCCGCTGACGGGCCGGTGCCGCTGACGGGCCGGTACCGCCAGGCATTGCCCTGACCCCCGACCCGCCGGTGGTCAGACCTTGCGGTACGTGTACGCCTCCTCGGCCGCCGCCGCCACCGCGTCCAAGGGAGCGCCCGCGGAGGCGGCCACCACCGCGGCCACCGCCCCCTCCAGGAACGGCGCGTCCAGCAGCCGTGACCCCGGCGGGAGCTCGTCCTCCACCAGCAGCGACTTCACCGTCAGCACCGAACTGCCCAGGTCCGCCAGGAGCACGACCCCCGCGCCGGAGTCCACCTCGCGGGCGGCCGCCGCGATGCGGTCCGCGTCGGTGCCCAGGCCGCCGTCCGGGGTGCCGCCCGCCGCGGCCACCGCGACGACCGGTCCGCCCGCCGCAAGGCCCCGCGCCATCTCCGCCACGGACTCCGCGACCACCGCGCTGTGCGACACCAGGACGATCCCGACCGCCGGCCCGCTCACCGGGCCTCCGCCCCGTCCTGGGCCTCGGCCACGTCCGCGAGCGCGCCCAGCAGCAGGGCCGACGAGGTGGCCCCCGGATCCTGGTGCCCGATGCTCCGCTCCCCGAGGTAGCTCGCGCGCCCCTTGCGGGCCTGCATCGGCACCGTCGCGAGCGCCCCGTTCTCCGCCGCGTCCGCCGCCGCCCGGTAGGAGGTGGTGAGCGCCGCCACCCCCGGGACCAGCGCGTCCAGCATGGTCTTGTCCCCCGGAGCCGCCCCGCCCAGCTGGGCCACCGCGCCCACCCCCGTGTACAGGGCCTTGCGCAGCGCCTCGTCGGAGACCTCGGCGGCGTCCCCGAGCTCCTTGCCGGTACGCCGCAGCAGCGTTCCGTACAGCGGGCCCGAGGCCCCGCCGACCGTCGAGATCAGCGTCCGCCCGGCCAGCGCCAGCACCGCCCCCGGGGCTGCGGGGGGCTCGGCCTCCAGGGCCGCCCGTACGGCCGTGAACCCGCGCAGCAGATTGCTCCCGTGGTCGGCGTCCCCGATGGGGGAGTCCAGCTCGGTCAGCCGGTCCGCCTCGCGCTCCACCGCCGCCGCGGCCGCACTCATCCAGCGCCCGAAGAATTCCGCGTCACGCAATGGAGCCTCCTCACCGTGTCCGCCCACCTTCTCAGCAACCCCACCGCAGCGCCGCCGTCCGCACCGGCGTGTCCCACAGCCGCAGCAATTCCCCGTCCGCGCGGCACAGCGTCACCGAACAGCCGGCCATGTCCAGCGACGTGACGTAGTTGCCGACCAGCGTCCGCGCCACCGGCACACCGCGTTCCGCCAGCACGCGCGCCACCTCCGCGTGGAAGCCGTACAGCTCCAGCAGCGGCGTCGCCCCCATCCCGTTGACCAGCGCCAGCACCGGCCCGTCCGCCGGGCCCACCTGCGCCAGGTCCTCCAGTACGGCGCCCACCGCCACCTCGGCGATCTCGCGCGCCGGCATCATGGCCCGCCGCTCCCGGCCCGGCTCGCCGTGGATGCCGACGCCCAGCTCCAGCTCACCGTCGGGCAGCTCGAAGGTCGCACTGCCCTTCGCCGGAGTCGTGCACGCGCCGAGCGCCACCCCGAAGCTCCGCGAGGCCGCGTTGACGCGCCGGGCGAGCTCCGCGACCCGTTCCAGCGGGGCGCCCTCCTCGGCGGCGGCGCCGGCGATCCTCTCGACGAACAGGGTCGCCCCGGTGCCGCGCCGCCCCGCCGTGTACAGGCTGTCGGTGACGGCCACGTCGTCGTCGACGAGCACGCGCTCCACCCGCAGGCCGTCCTCCTCGGCGAGTTCGGCGGCCATCTCGAAGTTCAGCACGTCCCCGGTGTAGTTCTTGACGATGAAGAGCACCCCCTGACCGGAGTCCACGGCCGCGGCCGCCCGCAGCACCTGGTCGGGCACGGGCGAGGTGAACACCTCTCCGGGGCACGCGGCCGACAGCATCCCGTACCCGACGAACCCGGCGTGCAGCGGCTCGTGCCCCGACCCGCCCCCGGACACCAGCCCGACCCGGCCCCCGTCCCGGGCGTCGCGCCGTACGACGACCCGCCGCTCCACGTCGACGTCCAGCTCGGGATGGGCGGCCGCCATCCCGCGCAGGGCGTCGGCGACGACGGTCTCGGGACTGTTGATCAGCATCCGCATGCGTGTCTCCTGACCGGGTCGACCGGTGAACCTGTGGGCGGTGGGCCCATGGTGACGGTAGAGCAGCCCGCCGCCCGGGAACAGGCCGCCGCACCGGGCCCGGAAGGAGGCGGGTCAGCGCCGGAGGGCGTCGAGCGCCTGGTTCAGCGTGGTCGCGGCCATGATGAGCGACAGGTGGGTGAAGGCCTGTGGGAAGTTGCCGAGTTGCTCGCCGCTGGGGCCGATCTCCTCGGCGAACAGGCCGATGTGGTTGGCGTACGTGTGCATCTTCTCGAAGGTGTAGCGGGCCTGCGGCAGCCGCCCGGCCCGGGCGAGGGCGTCGACGTAGAGGAACGTGCAGAGGCTGAACGTTCCCTCCGAGCCGCGGAGTCCGTCGGGAGAGGCCGCGGGGTCGTACCGGTAGACGAGGCTGTCGGACACCAGGACGCGGTCCATGGCATCGAGAGTGGACAGCCAGCTGGCGCTCCTCGGCGCGAGGAATCCGACCCGGGGGATGAGCAGCAGCGAGGCGTCCAGGACGTGGCTGCCGTAGTGCTGGACCAGGGATTGCTCCCGGTCGCTCCAGCCGCGTTCCATGACCTGTTCGAGGATGTCGTCGCGGGCCTTGGTCCACAGGGCGGTCGCGGCCGGACGGCTGAACTCGGCGGCGACCTTCAGGCCGCGGTCGAACGCCGCCCAGCACATCACGCGGCTGTAGGTGAAGTCCTGCCGGCCGCCGCGGGTCTCCCAGATGCCCTCGTCGGGCCGGTCCCAGGAGTCGGCGAGCCAGTCCAGCGTGCGGGCGAGCGCCTTCCAGCCGTGGTAGTCGCCCTGGACGGCGACCGCGTGGCCCTCGGACAGGGCGTACATCGCCTCGCCGTAGATGTCGAGTTGCAACTGGTCCATGGCCGCGTTCCCGGCCCGCACGGGGTACGAGCCCCGGTAGCCCTCGAAGTGTTCGAGGACTTCCTCGGTCAGGTGCGGGTCGCCGTCGACCCGGTACATGATCTGCAGGGGCTCCCCGTCCGGACCCTCGTGGGCGCGGAGGCGGTCGCCGAGCCAGTGGGTGAACCGGGCCGCCTCCTCGGCGAAGCCGAGGTCGAGCAGGGCCCGTACCGACAGCGATCCGTCCCGCACCCAGGTGTAGCGGTAGTCCCAGTTGCGCTCGCCGCCCACCTGCTCGGGAAGTCCCATGGTGGCGGCGGCGACGGGAGCACCGGAGGGGGCGTACGTGAGCAGCTTGAGCGTGATGGCCGAGCGGTACACCATCTCGGCCCAGCGCCCATGGTAGTGCGAGGTGCGCACCCACCTCTGCCAGTAGTCGACCTGCTCCCACAGCTCCTCGGTGATCCTGTCGCGCTCCGGAGGCGGCGGCGGCGCACTGCCCGGCGCGCCGGTGGTGAACACCGCCGCCTCCGCCTCGCCCGCGGTCAGCGTGATCGAGGCCCGGACGTCTTGGCCGTCCCGTTCGAGCGGAAAGGTGGCCTGCAGGAACGCGGCCGCACCGGGTGCCCGGAAGGTGGCCCGGTGGTCCGTCAGGTCGAGTTCGTGGGGCGTGCGCGCGTAGTCGAAGCGGGGGCGGCATTCGAGGGAGAAGCGCACCGTGCCGCGCACGGCGCGGATCACGCGTACCAGGGTGTGCCGGTCGGAGGGCGTGAGGCCCTGGTGGACCGGCATGTAGTCGACGGTCTCGCCCACCCCGTCGGGGGACATGAAGCGGGTCACCACGACCGCCGTGTCCGGGTAGTAGAGCTGCTTCCACGTCCCCTCTTCGTGGTCCGGGGCGAGCAGGAAGTGACCGCCCTTGTCGTGGTCGAGCAGCGCAGCGAAGATGCTGGGGGAGTCGAACCGCGGGGCCGCGAACCAGTCGATCACGCCCCTGGACGACACCAGAGCCGCGGTCTGCAGGTCCCCCACGAGTCCGTGGTCGGCGATGGGCGGGTAGCGGTCCATGTCTCTCCTCCTCGGGACGGCTCGACGGTGCTCCGCCCGCGTCCGGGGCAGCGGCCAGCGGTCGGCGCAGCCGCTCGGCGAGGTGGCCGCCGACGCGCGGGTCGTTGCCGGCGGCCGTGAGCGCGGTGGAGTCGACCGCGCCGATGCGCGGGGAAGAAGCTCGTGCCGACCCCGCAGAGGTCGAGACCGCGTTGTGGGGTCCGTACCGCCTCTACAACGTAGCTCCGCAGGGGGTGACCAGCGAGCCGGCGACCCGCGAGGCCCGGCGGACGCATCCGATGTGCCGAGCTCCGGGGCCGCCGCGTGGACGAGCGGCCTCGTCCCGGCCCGACGCACCCGTGCGCCGCCCTCTCACACGCGGAGGCTCGCTTGGACACGCCGCACGTCGGGGCCGTGAGCCCGCCGGACCTCGCGGGACGCGGCACGGCCCGGTGGAGGCGGGCCGGCGCGCACCGCACCCGGCGGACCGGGCGGTGAACACGGCCGCCGCACTGTCGGAGGACCAGGTGTTCACCGGCCTCGCGCTGATCGTCGTCCTGGCCGTGGGCTCCCAACTGCTGGCGAGCCGGCTGCGCGTCCCCGCGCTGATCGTCCTGCTCCCGGTCGGGTTCGCCGCCGGCGCGCTGACCGGTGACGTGAACCCCGAGAAGCTGCTCGGAGCCGCGTTCTCCCCCCTGGTCTCGCTGGCCGTCGCGGTGATCCTCTACGACGCCGGGCTCGGCCTCGACCTCAAGCGGTTCAGGGCGCACACCCGCCGGGTCGTGGTGCGGCTGATCTGGCTCGGCGCGCTGCTCACCGCGGGGTCGGCGGCGCTCCTCGCCGGCGTCCTGCTGGGGATGTCGGCAGGCTCCGCCGTGATGCTGGGGGCGATCCTGATCGTGTCCGGCCCGACCGTCGTCGGGCCGCTGCTGCATTTCGTACGTCCCACGGAGCGCCTCCAGCACGTCCTCATCTGGGAGGGCACGCTCATCGACCCGGTGGGGGCCATCCTGGGCGCCCTCGTCTTCCACGGGGTGGTGGCCGGCAACAGCAGCGGCATCATGGGCAAGGCGGTGCAGTTCACCACCAGTGCCGCCGTGGGCCTGGCCGGCGGCGTCGCGGGGACCGTGGTGCTCGTGCTGGTGCGCAGGCTGCGGCCGGGGGAGGTGCTGGGGACCACGGTCCAGCTGGCCGCGGTGGTCGGTGTGGCGGCGGCCTGCGACGTGGTCCGGGACGACACGGGCCTGATCGCCGCCGTTCTGATGGGGCTGGCGGCGGCGAACCTGCCCGGCGCCGGGACGGGCGCCCGCAATCCGTTCTTCGAGACCCTGGTGCACCTGGTCATCGGGCTGCTGTTCATCTCCATCTCGGCCACCGTCAGCCCCCGTTCGCTGCGCCACGTGGTGCTGCCGACGCTCGCGCTCGTGGCGGTCCTCGTCCTGGTGACCAGACCGCTCGTGGCGGTCTGCGCCTCGCTGCGTACGGATCTGACGCGCGGGGAGCGCGCGTTCCTGGGGTGGATGGCGCCGCGCGGGATCGTCGCTGCGGCCACCGCCTCGACCTTCTCCGCCACGCTGGCCGCCCAGGGCGTGGGCGGCGCGTCGAAGATCCTTCCCGCGACGTTCGTGGTGATCGTGGTGACGGTCACCCTCTACGGGCTCACCGCCGGGCCGGTCGCGAAACGGCTGGGCGTCGTGCGCCCCTCGCGCTCCCGGCCGCTGCTCGTGGGCGGTGATCCCTGGGTGGTCGATCTGGGACTGGCCCTGCGGTCGGCCGGGCTGGAGGTCGTCATGTGGGCGGGGCACGAGGCGCAGCGGGACAGGATCAGGGCCGCCGGGCTCGAACTGGCCCCGGGGGAGCTGTTCGCCGCGGCCACCGGCTCGGGCGCCGAGCTGGAGGGCCTCACCGGCGTCCTGCTGCTCACCGGCGAGAGCGACTTCAATGCCCTGGCCTCCGTGAACCTCCAGGGCAGCGTGGAGGGGCCGGTGTACCGCCTGGGGCCGGAGACCGACACCCAGGGCGTCGTCGCCCCGTACACCGGCGGCGAGGTGCTCTTCGACGGCGCGCTGACGGCGGCCGAGCTGTCCCGCCGCTACGACCGGGGCGCCCGCCTCGTCACGCGCCGCTTCGAGGGGCCCGTACCGGCCGGACACCACCTGCTGTTCCTGGTGCGCGCGGACGGAACGCTGGCGCCCGTCACCCGGGCCGGCGCTCCTGCGGCCCGGGCCGGGGACGTCGCCGTCCTCCTGGGCGGTTGAAGACGCCCGGCGCCACCCCCGCGGTTCACCGGTCCGGGCCGGGATCCCGGTTCGCGGAGGTGCTCCGCAGGTCGTTCTCGGCGAGGGGCTGGAGGGCGCCGCTGGTGTCCAGCCGGTAGAGCAGGACCAGCGGGGGTCCCACGAGCACGATCGCGATGACGGTGACCAGGAGCAGCCAGCGCAGTGTCGTCGGGGCTCCGGCGGCTTGGTCGACGGTGAGCGAGGTGGGGATGAGATAGGGCCGCTGGGCCAGCCCCCAGGCGATCACGACGAGGGCGACGCCGGCGACCGCCGTGATCCTCGCCCAGCCCGTGGCCGTGCGGTACAGCAGGGCGGCGGTGGCCACGGCGCAGACGACGGCCGCCAGGACGACGGCGAGGCCGGCGCCGCCGGTGAGGCCGTCGTGGACGTAGCGAGCGTCATGGCGGGTGACGGCGAGGCCGGCGACGGCCAGGACGGCGAGAGCGGCGAGGCTGCACCAGGCCCGCAGCCGGAAGTAGCGGACGAGGTCGGGGGCGTCGAAGCGGCGGGCGTCGGCGGTGAGGAACACCGCGCCCAGGAAGGCGGTCGCGGCGACGGTGAGCAGCCCGGCGAGCACGGAGGTCCCGTTGGACCAGGCGTCGGCGGACGCCTTCGTCCCCGGGGTGACCCGGCCCGTGGCCAGGCCGCCGACCACCGCTCCGAGGAAGAAGGGCACCAGGAGGGAGGACACGGCGAAGGCGGCGCCGTAGATCCTGCGGCGCGAGAGGCGCGTCATGGGCTTGCGCAGTGCGAAGCCCGCTCCGCGCAGGACAAGGCCCACGGCCGCGAGCGCCAGGGGGAGCCACATGGCCGTGAAGACCGTCTGGAACAGGACCGGAAAGCCCGTCCACATGAACACGAGGACGAAGATGAGCCAGACGTTGTTCGTCTCCCAGACGGGCTCCATCGCGTGGTCGATCAGCCACCGGGGCCGCCTGCCCCGTTCGGCGCCGCCCGCGAAGAGGTCCCAGAACCCGGCCCCGTAGTCGGTCCCGCCCGCGCACGCGTAGGCGGCGACCGCGGCCAGCAGCACCCAGGCCACGACGTCCTGGATCATCGCCCTCCTCCGTCGCCGTGTGCGGAGCCGTGATCAGGCGCGGCCGCGGCGGTCGTCCGGCGGGGCCCGTAGGGGGTGTCGCCTTCGGGGGTTCCGGCGGCGCGGGCGTCGCCGTGGCGTTCGTCGGCGGTCCGCCATCGGGTGCGCAGCTTGAGCAGGATGGCCAGGAAGGTGGCGAAGATCAGGGCGTAGACCACGATGACGAGGGCGAGCATCGCCCACAGGGCCGGGGCCCGGGTGTCCGTCACGGCTTCGGACACGCGCATGTTCTCGTAGACGATCCAGGGCTGGCGGCTGACTTCGGTGGTGATCCAGCCGCATTCCACCGTCAGCAGGCAGGCCGCCCCGGCCACGGCGGCGCACCGGAAGAACCACGGTGATCGCGGCAGGCCGCGGTGGCGCAGCCGGCACCAGCCATACCAGAGCGCGAGCAGGACGAGCAGGCTTCCGATCGTCACCATGATGTCGAACGCCCAGTGGGCGATGGTGGCCTGGGTCGCGGTGGGGCGGTCGTCCGCGGGGACCGAGGACAGGCCCGTCACCCGGGTGTCCGGGCTGAAACCGGCGAGGATCGAGTCCAGTTGGGGGATCTTGATCCCGCCGGAGATCGTCCCGTCGGGATGCAGGCGTCCGAAGACGTACTCGGGCACGTGGGTGTCCGTCTTCCAGACCATCTCGGTGGCAGCGAACTTCAGCGGCTGCTGGTGGAAGACCGAGCGGGCGATGGAGTCCCCGAGCACGAACTGCACGGGGGTCAGGACCGCGGCGACCGTGAACGGAACGGTGAAGCCGAGCCGGTGGTAGTGGTCACGGTGGCCGCGCAGCCAGCCGGTCGCGTACACCCCGGCCACGACGTAGCCCGCCGTCAGGACCACGCCTGCCACGAAGTGCCAGTACTCGGGGCCGAACATCGGTGTGAAGATCGCCTCGCGGACGTCGACGTCCACGGGGCTGCCGTCCGCGTCGAGCGAGAAGCCGCGCGGCGTGTTCATCCAGGAGTTCGCGGCGATGATGCCGAACGCCCCCAGCAGCGCCGTCAGCGGCAGGGGCAGCCCCAGCCAGAAGTGCGTCCACGGCTTCAGCCTCCGCCAGCCGTAGAGGTAGATGGCGATGAGGATCGCCTCCAGGAAGAACGCCCACGCCTCGACGCCGAACCCGAGGCCGAAGACGTCGCCCCACCGGCCCATCAGCCCCGGCCAGAGCAGGCCGAACTCGAAGGAGAGCACGGTCCCGGTGACGATGCCGATGGCGAACTGCACGGCCATGACCGCCGACCAGCGCCGCGCGAGCAGCAGGGCGACCGCGTCGCCCCTGCGCAGCCCGCGGTAGTGCATCAGGAGGGTGATGGCGGGCAGGGCCACGCCGAAGGGCACGAGCAGGATGTGGGAGGCCAGGGTGAAGGCCATGAGTTCGCGGGCAGGGAGCAGCTGCGGAGGGGTGTCCGCCATGATCGCGATCGCGGTGTTCATGTGAGCCTTAGCAGTTCGTGCCGGACGGCCGCAGGACGGGGACCTCAGCCACCGGTGGCGAACCCGGGGAACAGGGTCATGCCACCGTCCACGTAGATCGTCGTCCCCACGACGTAGTCCAGTAGGTCGGAGGCGAGGACGGTGACGGCGTTCGCGATGTCCTCGGGGTCCCCGACGCGGCGGTACGGGATGAGCCGCAGCAGGTCCTCCTCGGCCTCGGGGGTGTCCCAGGCGTTGCGGTTGATGGGCGTGCGGATCGCACCCGGGGCGACGGCGTTCACCCGGATCCGGTGCTGGGCGAGCTCCTGCGCCAGCGTGGCCATCAGCATCTGTACGCCGCCCTTGGAGGAGGCGTAGTTCACGTGCCCGGCCCAGGGGATGATCTGGTGCACCGAGCTCATGCAAATGATCTTCCCGGCGGAGCGGGACACCTCCGGCACCACGCCGCGGCGCAGGAACTCCTTGGCCGCCTCACGGGCGCACAGGAACTGGCCGGTGAGGTTGACGTCCAGCACCTTGCTCCACTGGGCCATGGTCATGTCGGTGAGCGCGGCGTCCCGCTGCAGACCGGCATTCGCGACCATGATGTCGATGGTCCCGAACTCCCGGACCATCCGGGCCACCATGTCGACGACCTGGTCCTCCTGCGACACGTCGCCCTCGTGCGCGTAGGCGCGGACGCCGAAGCCCTCGATCTCCCGCACCACCTCCTGCGCGGCGTCCTGTCCGGCGACGTAGTTCACGACCACGTCGGCGCCCGCCCGCCCGAGGCCGATCGCGGTGGCCTTGCCGATGCCGGAGTTCGCCCCTGTCACCAGGGCCTTCTGCCCCCTGAGGACCTGGGGAACGAGGAGCGTTCGACCGCGGTCACTGCTGCTGGCTTCCAATGAGACGCTCCCTGGGTGCTGACGGGGACACGAAATCCGCGCCACCACGAGAGCACCGCGACCTTGCCGCGGCCCGGTGGCACGACTGCCGCTGGCCCATTGGAGTGCTCTCCCGAACCGAACGGCCCAACGGGGGTCCGGGAGGACGGCCGGCGCATCCGTGCCCCGCCGGGGGCGGCCCGGCCGAGGTGCGACGCGATCCCCGCAATGATGGAATGGAACGACCCGGTGTGCGGGACCCCGACCCCCGGCCGCCACCGGCGAGGATGGCGAACATGCTTCGAACGGGCGCCCAGTTCAGGCTGACCTGCGGTCAGCAGACCGTCGTCGTCGTGGAGTTGGGCGGCGCCCTGCGTGAATACCGCGTCGGCGGGCGCCCGGTCGTCGACGGTTTCGAGGCCGACGACACGATCGAGGGCGGACGCGGGCAGCTCCTCGTGCCGTGGCCCAACCGGATCGGAGACGGCCGGTACCGCTGGCAGGGGCGGGAACTGCAACTGCCCGTCAACGAGGTCGAACACGCCAACGCCATCCACGGACTGCTGCGCTGGACCTCGTGGCAGGCGGTGGAGCAGGCGGACGGCCGCGTGGTGCTGGCGACCACGCTCTGGCCGCAGCCCGGCTACCCCTTCCACCTGGTCGCGCGGGTGCAGTACGCCCTCGACCGCCACGGCCTGACAGTCGAGATCACCGCCAGGAACCTCGGCGACACCCCCGCGCCGTACGGAGTGGGCCAGCACCCGTACCTGGCCGTGGGGGACCGCGCGGTCGACGACATGCTGCTGACCGTCCCCGCCCGGACCTGGCTGCGCACCGACGACCGCGGCCTGCCCGTCGCGGCCGAGCCGGTCGCGGGAACGCCCCTCGACTTCGCCGCGCCGCGTCCCATCGGCCCGCAGCGGCTGGACACGGCCTTCACGGACCTGCGGCGGGAGGCGGACGGGCGGGCCGTCGTACGTCTCGCCGAGCCGTCCGGGGCGTACGGCACCGACCTGTGGCTCGGTGAGGGGGCGGACCACGTGCAGGTGTTCACCGGGGACACCCTGCCCGAGCCGCACCGGCGCCGGAGCGTCGCCGTGGAGCCGATGAGCTGCGGCCCCGACGCCTTCCGCCGCGACCCCCGGGGCGTACGCCTCGAACCGGGAGCCCGGCACACGCTGCGATGGGGACTCGCACCCTGGCCCGGGGAGTGAGCGGCGGAGCGAGCGGCTGAGTGGGCGGCTCCTTCACCGTGGGAGCGCGGCGGGGCACGCCGCCCTCATTCGGCGAGCTCGCGCGCGTCCAGCGGCAGCCGCCAGGCGTTGCGCCGGTGGGCCGCGTCGAGTTCGGCCTGGAGCGGGGACGGCGGCACGGTCAGTACGGGGCACGGCGCGTGCGCCAGGCAGTGGCGGGCGACCGAGGGCCGCAGCGGGCGGCGTGCGAGGCCCCGCGCGCCCGTCCCCACGACCAGCAGGTCCTCGGGGCCGCTCACCGCGTCGACGAGGGCCGCGCCGGCCGTGGCCCGTACGGCGCGGCCCGCGAGGGCCACCCCCGGGCCGGCCGGGCCGAACGCGGTGTCGAGGGCGAGCCGCAGCCGCTCCACCGCGGCGGCTTTGACGGCGGCCGCCGTCGGGACCCCGCCCGGACCGCGGCTGCCCAGGTCACCGCCCGGCGGCTGCCAGGCCAGGACCACCCACAGCTGCGCGCCCCGCCGTGACGCGTCGCTGACGCGGCGACCTCCGCACGCTCCCCGGCGCCACCTCCACGGCCGGTTTCCGGGCGGGCAGACCGCCGGGGAGCGGTGAATCGATCGGATGTTCGAGTGGCGCGATATGATGGATCCATGAGCACGATCCCCGGCCTTCAGGGCTCCCTCTTCGATCAGGGCGACGAGATCGGCCTCGGCCCGCTCCCGGGGCTGCGCCGCACCGTGCTCGGAGCGGGCGCCTGGGTCGATCACCTGCCCGGCTGGCTCTCGGGCGCCGACCTGCTGTTCGAACGCCTCGCCGAGGACGTGCCGTGGCACGCCGAGCGCCGCCAGATGTACGAGCGCGAAGTCGACGTACCCCGCCTGCTCGCCTTCTACGGCGAGGGCGAGCCGCTGCCGCATCCGGTGCTGGTCGAGGCCCGCGCCGCGCTGACCCGGCACTACGCCGCAGAGCTGGGGGAGCCCTTCACCACCGCGGGACTCTGCCTCTACCGCGACGGCCGCGACAGCGTCGCCTGGCACGGGGACCGCATCGGCCGGTCCGCCACCGAGGACACGATGGTCGCGATCCTCTCGGTGGGCGACCCCCGCGATCTCGTCCTGCGCCCCCACGGCGGCGGCCCCACCCTGCTGCGGCTGCCCCTGGGGCACGGCGACCTCGTCGTGATGGGCGGCTCCTGCCAGCGGACGATGGAGCACGCGATCCCCAAGTCCCGCCGCGCGGTAGGCCCCCGCATCAGCATCCAGTACCGCCCCCGAGGGGTCGGCTGAACCCGGGCGCGCGCCCGCCTCGGCAGCCGTCGACGCCCAGCTCCGTGAAAGCGGAACACGTGCGTCAGGCCGGGTCCGGCTCCTTGGCCGACCGGGGCTCCGGAGCCTTCGCCGCGCCCGGCGCGCTCAGCGCCCCCGGCTGCCGCACCGCCGAGGCCGCCGCGTGCAGCGAGCGCAGCGCCAGCAGCAGTACGCCGATGTCGTCGAGGTACACCGGGTCCGGGATCAGGTCCACCGGAGAGATGGTGTAGATCACCGCTACCCAGAACAGGGCCTTGTCGCGCAACGGGATCCCCGCGTCGAGCAGCAGCCGCCGGGCGGCGAAGACCCGTACCAGGAGCACACCGGCCGTGATCGCGAGCCCGAGGGCCACGACCGCGGCGATCGTCAGCCACACCGTCCAGTCCATGCCACCCCTATACCCCGTTCGGACCGGTTGTCGCGATCCGCGCTAGCCGCCGTGCTCGCGCAGCCGGCGGCTCACCTCGCCCAGTCCGTCCGCCAGCGCTTCGAGCTGTGCGGGCGTGAGCACGTCGATCAGCGCCTCCCGGACCATCGCCACGTGCCCCGGCGCGGCCCGCTCCAGGCGGGCCCGGCCGGCGTCCGTGAGGACGGCGAAGACCCCGCGCACATCGGAGGGGCAGCTGCGGCGGCGGACCAGGCCCGCCTTCTCCAGCTGGGTGACCTGGTAGGTCAGTCCGCTCTTCGAATTGATCAGGCCATTGGCCAGTTCCGTCATCCGCAGCTCGCCGTCCGGGGCCGCGGAGAGGCGCACGAGGATCTCGTACTGCGGGTGCGAGAGGCCGGAGTCGTCCTTGAGCTGCTGGTCGAGACGGCGGTTCACCAGAGCGGAAGCGGCCAGGAAGCCGCTCCAGGCGCGCATCTCGCGCTCGTCCAGCCATCTCGTTTCAGCCATGGGCCCAGCCTACACGGGTTGTTCCAATTTGAATCAGTGGTTAGGGTCTGGGCTGGCGGTTCGAATTTGAACAATCCCTGCACCACCCCTGCACCCTGCACCCCACCTGCTCCACCGCAACCTCGTCCCCGCCCGGACCGCCCGACCGGAAGGATCCCCCCATGACCAGCCCCTCCGTCACCACGACGAAGCCGCAGGCCGCAGCCGCCCCGGCCGTCCCGCTCGCCTTCTCCACCCCCGCCCACGACGCCGGCCTGCTCCTCCTGCGCCTCGTCCTCGGACTGACCATGGCCGGCCACGGCACCCAGAAGCTCTTCGGCTGGTTCGGCGGAGGCGGCCTCAGCGGCACCGGCCAGTTCTTCACCGCCAGCGGCTACCCCGCGGGCGACGCCATGGCCGTCGTCGCCGGCCTCACCGAGACCCTCGGCGGCCTCGGCCTCGCCCTCGGACTGCTCACCCCGCTCGCCGGGGCCGCCGTCGTCGGCACCATGATCAACGCGATCGCCGTCCACGGCGCCGGCGCGTTCTTCGCCCCCAAGGGCATCGAGTACGAGCTGCTGCTGACCGTCGCCGCGGCCGCCGTGGCCCTGACCGGCCCCGGCAAGTACGCCGTCGACCGCTTCCTGCCCGTCGTGCGCGCCCACCGCCTCGCGCACGGCCTCCTCGCCGTCGCCCTCGCCGTGGTCATCGCGGGCGCGCTGCTCCTCGTACGCAACTGATCCACCCGCCCGGATCGCGCGCCCGAGGGCGTCTGAGAAAGAGTCTCCGAGGGTGTCCGTGGGTGCCCGGGTCCCGGATTGATTGGGCCCGGGCATTCGCGGGAACAGCGCACAAATGACACAACCCATCGAAGACTACGCACTCATCGGCGACCTCATGACCAGCGGGCTCGTCGGCCGCGACGGGTCCCTCGACTGGCTGTGCCTGCCGCGCTTCGACTCGCCCGCCTGCTTCGCGGCGCTCCTCGGTGACAAGGAGAACGGCCACTGGCGCATCTCCCCCGCCGGGGCCCCCGATGACGAGCAGTGCACCCGCCGCGCGTACGTCGACGGCTCACTGGTCCTGGAGTCGTACTGGGACACCCCGGACGGCGGCTCGTTCAAGGTCGTCGACTTCATGCCCCAGCGCGACGACGCCCCCGACGTGATGCGCGTCGTCGAGTGCCTGAGCGGCGAGGTCACCGTGCGCAGCGTGCTGCGCCTGCGGTTCGACTACGGGAACGTCGTCCCCTGGGTCCGGCGCGTGGACGGTGAGCGGGTCGCCGTCGCCGGGCCCGACTCCGCGTGGTTCCGCAGTGAACCGGCCGTGCCCACCTGGGGCGAGGCCAACAGCACCTGCTCCGAGTTCAGCCTCACCGCCGGTGAGCGGGTCGCCTTCGTCCTCACCTGGCACGCCTCGCACGAGCCGCGCCCCGAGCCCGTCGACCCGTACGAGGCACTGCGCACCAGCCTGGCCGACTGGCGGGACTGGTCCGCCCAGTGCACTTACGAGGGCCCCTACGAGGAGGCCGTCACCCGCTCCCTGATCACCCTCAAGGCCCTCACCTACGCCCCGACCGGCGGCATCGCGGCCGCCGCCACGACCTCCCTGCCCGAGGAGATCGGAGGCGTCCGCAACTGGGACTACCGCTACTGCTGGCTGCGCGACTCCACCCTGACCCTCGGCTCCCTCCTGGAGACCGGCTTCCTGGAGGAGGCCCGTGCCTGGCGCGCCTGGCTGCTGCGCGCGATCGCGGGCGACCCGGCCGACCTCCAGATCATGTACGGCATCGGCGGCGAGCGGCGGATCCCCGAGTTCGACCTGCCGTGGCTGCGCGGCTACGCCTCCTCGGCCCCGGTCCGGGTCGGCAACGCCGCCGTGGACCAGCTCCAGCTCGACGTCTACGGGGAGGTCCTCGACTCCCTCTACCTGGCCAGGTCCAACGGGCTGCCCGGGGAGCGGCACGCGTGGCGGATCCAGCTCGCCCTCCTGGACTTCCTGGAGCGCAACTGGCGGCGGCCGGACGAGGGCCTGTGGGAGGTGCGCGGTCCACGCCGGCACTTCGTGCACTCCAAGGTCATGGCCTGGGTCGCCGCGGACCGGGCCGTCCGCACGATGGAGAGCGACCCCTCTCTGCCGGGCGAGGTGGAGCGGTGGCGGTCCATGCGGGACGAGGTCCACCGGGACGTGATCGACAACGGCTTCGACCCGGTGCGCGGCACCTTCACGCAGTACTACGGCTCCCATGAGCTCGACGCGGCCACCCTGCTCATCCCGCGGGTCGGCTTCCTGCCGCCCGAGGACCCGCGCGTGATCGGTACCGTCGACGCGGTCCGGGCCGAGCTGGGCAGCAGCGGCCTGGTCCGCCGCTACAGCACCGAGGGGCCGTCCGTGGACGGGCTGCCCGGCGGCGAAGGGGCCTTCCTGGCCTGCTCGTTCTGGCTCGCCGACGCGCTGCACATGACCGGCCGGGACAAGGAGGCGCGGGAGCTGTTCGAGCGGCTGCTGGCCGTCCGCAACGACGTGGGGCTGCTCGCCGAGGAGTACGACCCGGTGGCCGGCCGCCAACTCGGCAACTTCCCGCAGGCGTTCAGCCACGTCGGCCTGGTGAACACGGCCGTCACCCTGGGCCTCGCGCACGATCCGACCGCCGTCGCCCCGCCCGCCCCCTGACCGCTCGGGCCGCGGTGGCCGCGCGGCGTCGCGGGTGGTCGGCGGTCGCGTGCGCCCCTTCGAGCGGGCGCGCAGGGCCTGTCACGCGTGCGCGGCGGACGCCCCCTTCGGCAGGGTCGTCATCACGACGGACGGGGCCGACGGGGAGCGAACCCGTACGGCCCCGTCGGGGGAGCGTGGATCAGAGGGCGGCGGGCTCGTCGTCCTCGGGGATGCTGACCAGCCAGCGGGAGTCCTGGCGCGGCCGCAGGTACAGCGCCCAGTACAGCGTGGCCACGGCCACGATCCCGCCGGTCCACAGCAGGTACTGGGTCTCCTGCTGCGTCAGGATGTACGCGAGTACGGCGATCAGGCCGATCGGCACGGCCGGCCACAGCGGCATCCGCCAGGCGGCCACCTCGCGGTGCGCCCCGCGCCGGGCGAACAGCGCGGCCACCGCGACCAGCAGGTACATGCCGGTCACCGAGACGCCGGTGACCCCGTACAGGGTGTCGAGGTTGACGAAGCACAGGGCCGCGCCCGGGACGCCGACGAGGAGCGTGGCCACCCAGGGGGAGCCGAAGCGGCCCAGCTTGGACAGGGCGAGGTTGACCGGCTCGGGCCAGGCCTTGTCGCGGGCGGAGGCGAACAGCACGCGCGAGTTCTGGATCACCATGACGATGCCCGCGTTGATGATGGCGAGCGCGACGCAGAGGCTGACGAAGGTGCCGACGGCCGAGTTGGACCAGGCGGTGACCATCCCGCCGAGGTCGCCCTCGGCCAGCGCGGAGAGGTCGGGGGCGCCGACGGTGATGGCGACGACCGGGATCAGGATGACGGCCGTGGAGATGGCGAGGGTGGCGAGCACCGTGCGGGCGACGTTGCGCCGCGGGTTCTCCAGCTCCTCCGACAGGTAGACGGCGGTCGAGAAGCCCTGGGTGATGAACAGGGCGATGGCGAGCCCGGAGACCACCATCATCGCGGTCACGGTGGACGTGCCGCCGCCCTCGGCGGCGACCGTGCCGTGCACCAGCGCGTCGGCGCCGCGCTCGCCGTGGGCGAAGCCCAGTACGGCCACCAGCGCGGCCGCGACGACTTCGAGCACCAGGAAGATGCCGGTGATCCAGGCGTTGGCCCGCAGGTCGAGGAGGCCGGCGAGGGTGGCCAGCAGCATCACGCCGCCGCCCGCGACCGGGGCCGGTATGTGCACGATCGGCGCGAGGTAGTCGGCCGTGCCCATGGCGATCACCGGCGGCACGATCATCACGACCAGCAGGGACAGGACGAACACCAGCCAGCCGGCCAGCCGGCCCGACAAGGTCGACACCATCGCGTACTCGCCGCCGGCGCTGGGGATGAGGGTGCCGAGCTCCGAGTAGCAGAACGCGACGCCGATGCAGAGCAGCGAGCCGATGGCGATCGTGAGGGCGGTCCACGTGCCGAGGCTGGAGAACAGGTCGGGCACGACGACGAACAGGGTCGAAGCGGGCGTCACGCACGAGAGCGTCAGCAAGGTGCCGCCTACGACGCCGATGGAACGCTTGAGCTTCTGGGGGACGGGCCCGGTGGCGGGGGCGAGGGCCTGAGGGGCACTGATCGTTTCAGACATCGGTGCGGGGTTCCGATCGGCTGGTGCGGTGAACTGAGGTGCGGGAGCGGTATCGCCTCCGGGGCGGTGGTGAGCAAGGTGGTTCGGTGGCTCCCGGGCCGATATCGAAACCCTGCGGGATTCGCAGGTCAAGAGCAGTTCTCCTGCGGATTCCATCGTCGGCTGACGCGGCGGCGGGCTCACGGCAGCGTTAAGACCGCGTAAACGCTGCACGGAGCGCGGGTGCGGGAACCGCAGCGGAGCGCGGGCAAATTTTCTTCCGCTTTGCCGACATGTGCCCGCAGCGACACCGGCTGCCCACGGAGTGGGCACCCCGGGCGGGGCCTCAGGTCTGCGCGGCGCCCCGGCCGCCGGTGCGCGAGGCCAGCAGCAGGGCGATGTCGTCCGGCCGGTCCGCGCTGTCCCCGGCCCCGCCGATCAGCCGGTCGGCCGTCTCGGTCAGCGGAGCGGGCCGGGCCGCGGCCAGCGCCGCACGCAGCCGCTCCACGCCGAGGTCGATGTCCTCCCCGGCCTGCTCGACCAGCCCGTCCGTGTAGAGGGCGAGCACCGAACCCGGTGCCAGCCGCAGGTCCGTCACCGGGTACGTGGCCGCGGGGTCGATGCCGAGCACCACCCCGCCCGGCAGGTCCAGCACCTCGGCCCGCCCGTCCGCGTGCCGCAGCAGAGGCTGGGGATGCCCCGCCCGGACGGCCCGCGCCCGGCCCGACACCGGGTCGAGCAGTACGTAGCAGCAGCTGGCGAACTGACCGGGGTCCAGGCCGATCAGCAGCCGGTTGGTGCCCGCCACCACCTGCTCCGGGGCACTGCCGCCGAGCGTGAAGGCCCGTACCGCGCTGCGCAGTTGGCCCATCGTGGCGGCGGCCGCCACCCCGTGGCCCTGGACGTCCCCGATCACCAGCGCGAGCAAGCCGTCGCCCGTCTCGACCACGTCGTACCAGTCGCCCCCCACGTCCATGCCCTGGGTGCCGGGCAGGTACCGGCCGACCGTCTCCACGTTCCCGCGCACCGGCAGCCGGTGCGGCAGCAGCGCCGCCTGCAGCCCGCGGGCGAGCGCCGCCTCGGTGTCGTAGCGCTGCGCCCGCTCCAGCGCCTGCGCGATCAGCCCGGCCAGCGCGGTCAGCACCGTGCGCTCCTCCGGGCTGAACCCGCGCGGCGCGTCGAAGCCGAGGATGCAGGAGCCCACCGGCCGGCCCGAGGCGATCAGCGGCAGGAAGGCGCGGGCCCCGACGTGGGCGTCCAGCGGGATCCCCGGATAGGCCTTGGCCAGGTGCTCCATGGACTCGAAGAACATCGGCCGGCCGCTGGTCAACGTCTCCACACCCGGCAGCCGCACGTCGAGCCCGACCCCGTCGAAGCGGTCGAGGAAGCCCTGCGGGAACCCGGTCTCCCACGCCAGGTGCAGATGCCGCTCGTTGAGCAGGTAGATCGCCAGCTGACGGCCACCGAAGGCGGGAAGCAGCTCCTGCGTGACCACCGCGGACACCTGCCGCGCCGTGACCGCCTCCGTCAGCGCGATCGCCAGGGCCACCGGCCGGTACAGCGCCGAGGCCCGGTCGGCCGGTGAGCCCGGCCCGGCCCGCGAGGGCGCCCCCGTCTCCGGCGCGCAGCCGGGCGGCTCGGCGGTGCCGATCGTCACGGTCACCCCGTCCGGGCCCGGGTACAGCTCCACCGCCACCCAGCCCGCGTCCGGCTGCCGGCCGAGACGGGCCGGGAAGCGCACCGGCTCCCCGGACATGAACGCCCCGCGGAAGTGGTCCTCGTACGCCGGCTGCCCGAGCCAGGGCACGGCCTGCCACAGCATCCGCCCGCGCAGCTCCGGCGCGTCCATGCCCAGCAGCGCGGCGGCGGCCCGGTTGACGTAGCGGATCCTGCCCCCGCGGTCCACGGAGAGGAGGGCGAGGGCCAGCCGCTCCACCGCCTCGCGGGCGCCCTGCGCGGTGTCCGGGGGCGGTACGCCCACCGGATCGCCCGTCCAGGACACCGCCTCCCCGGCCCCGGTCAGCGCGGCGAGCTCCCCGGCCAGCCCGTCCGCGGCGCTGCGCAGCAGCTCCCGGTCGGCGGCGTCGACGGGGACTCCGGGGGTGGCGGGGCGCAGGACGAACAGCACCCCGAACCGCTCCGGGCCGGCCATGACCGGCTCGTAGAACGACCCGAAGGGAAAGGGCAGCCCGGCCATCAGCTGCGGGAAGCGCCGCATGGCCACCTCGGCGTCCGGCAGGTGCACCGACTGTCCGGAGCGGAAGGCCTCGGCGACCGGGTACGGGCGGTTCACCTGCATCCGCCACCAGGGACGGAACAGCCGCCCGGGCAGTCCCGAGACCACGGCCAGCAGCAGCAGCCCCTCGACTCCCGAGCGCAGGTAGATCCCGCCCGCAAACCCACCGACGGCCTGCACCGCATCGACGCAGGTCCGCGCGAGCACCCGGGCCATGGCGTCGGTGGCGGAGCCGCTGTCCGGTCTCGCCGTCACACAGTCAGCATGCACTGCCGACGCCGGACGCTGCATCCCGGGCTCCGGCGCCCTTCCGGTAGCCGGTCACCACCGCGAGTGCCCCCAGCAGCAGCACCGAGGCCACCGTGCGCAGCGCGACCCCCATCGCCTCCGTGAAGGCGCCGATCTGCGCCGCGTCCCGCGGATCGCCGTGGAAGCGGGAGGCCAGCACCGTGCCGACCACCGCCACTCCCAGCGCGGCGCCGATCTCCCGGGCCGCGGTGTTCAGCCCGGAGCCCAGCCCGGCCTGGTGCGCGGGCAGCTCGGCGACCACGGTCAGGGTCAGCGAGGGCGCGCACAGGCCGGTGCCGACCGACAGCACGAGCAGATGGCAGGCGTACAGGGCGTACGGGGTGCCCGCGTCGACGGTGGAGACCAGCAGCAGCCCGGCGCCGATCAGGCCGAGCCCGACGCCGACCGGCAGCCGCGGGCCCGTCCGGTCCGCCAGGCGGGCGCCCAGCTTCGGCACGAGCGCCATGCCGACGGTCAGCGGGACGATCGCCAGACCGGTGAGCGCGGGCGAGAAGCCCTTCGCGTACTGGAGGTACTGGGCGTTGACGAAGAAGAGGGAAAAGAGCCCGAAGAAGGCGGCGCCGATGCCGAGCGAGCCGGCCCGCAGCCTGCGCGAGGCGAAGATCCGCGGGTCCAGCAGCGGGCGGGCGGCGCGCAGGGCGTGACCGGTGAAGGCCGCGAGCAGCGCGGCTCCGGCGGCGAAGGCGGTCAGTACCGCCGCCGAGGTCCAGCCGTACGAGGGCCCCTCGATGATCCCGTACACGACCGCGAGCAGTGCCCCGGCGAGCAGCAGCGCGCCCAGGGGGTCGACGGAGGCGTCGGAGCGGGCCGCGGTGCGGGGGACCGTACGGGCGACGGCGAGCGCGAGGAGCGCGCCGAGCGGTACGACGGCCCAGAACAGGGCCCGCCAGGTCAGGAACTCCCCGGCCAGACCGCCCCCGACGTTGCCCGCCAGGCCCCCGAGGCCGGCGGACAGCGTCCAGGTGGCCAGGGCCTGGCCGCGGCGCTCGGGCGGGGTGAGGTGGATGAGCACGGACATGGTGGCGGGCATGATCAGGGCCGCGCCGGCCCCGCACAGCCCCCGCCCGGCGATGAGGACCGCCGGGGCCGTGGCGAGCGCGCTGACCGTAGCGCCCGCGGCGAACAGGCCGAGCCCGGCCAGCAGGGCGCCCTTGCGGCCGTACCGGTCGCCGAGGGCCCCGGCCGGGATCAGCAGCGCGGCGAAGACGATGACGTAGGCGTCGACCGCCCAGACCAGCTGGCCGGCGGTCGGGTGCAGGGTGGAGGCGGCGAGCTGCGGGATCAGCAGGTTGACGGCGGCCACCATGGCCTGCGCGACGAGCACGCAGGCGCACAGGACGAGCAGCGCGGGCCGGGTGAGGGCGGCGGGCGCAGGGGCCGCGGTGGCGGTTGCGGTGGCGGTGGCGGTGGCGGTGGCGCCGCCGAGATCGTCGGTGGGGCGGGTGGCGGACCGGGTGGCATCCCGCTTGCGGGCATGGCGGAGCACGGCTCCTCCTCGGAGTCGGTGACGGTGCGGGGGTGTCGGTGTCGGTGCCGGCGGTGATGCCGGTACCCACGGGGGACGGGAGCGCGGTCGGCCGGCCGGGTCGGCGTCATCCCCCGTGCTCCACCGTAGAGTTGGGGTGACCTGCTTTCCAGTGCAAGTTGTGCAAGGGATGAATGCGTGTGACGCAATCCGGGCTGGACCTCAATCTCCTCGTCGCCCTCGACGTCCTCCTGGAGGAGGCGAGCGTGTCCCGCGCCGCCGCCCGGCTCCACCTCTCCGAACCCGCCATGAGCCGCACCCTCGGCCGGATCCGCAAGGCTCTGGGCGACCCCGTGCTCGTGCGCGCCGGACGGACCATGGTCCCGACCCCGCACGCCCTCGCCGTGCACGGCGAGGTCCGCGCCGTCGTGGAGCGGGCCCGGGCCCTGTTCCTCACCGGCGGCCAGGTCGACCTGCCCACCCTCACCCGCACCTTCACCGTCCTGGCCCACGACTCCTTCGCCGCCACCTTCGGGGCCACCCTCTTCTCCCGGGTCGCCCGGGAGGCGCCCGGCGTACGGCTGCGGTTCCTGTCGGAGAGCCACGTGGACACCCCGGCGCTGCGCGAGGGCGTCGCCGACCTCGAAGTCGGCGTGGTGGACGGCGGATCCCCCGAGGTTCGCGTCGAGAGCCTCTTCGAGGAGCGCATGGTGGGCGTGGCCCGGGCCGGTCACCCGCTGCTGCGCGGCCGGATGACCGCCCGCCGATTCGCGGCCGCCGAGCACCTCATCGTCTCCCGCCGCGGCCGGCTGGAGGGCCCCGTGGACGCGGCCCTCGCCCGGCAGGGCCTGTCCCGGCGGGTCGTGGGCACCGTCGGCTCCTACCCCGCCTCCCTCTTCATCCTGCGCGAGAGCGACCTCGTCGGCCTGATCGCCTTCCAGGCGCGGCCGCTCGCCGCCGAGCTGGGGCTGGAGGCCTTCGAGGTGCCGCTCGACCTGCCGACGCTGTCCTTCGGCCTCGCCTGGCACCCGCGCCACGACGCCGACCCGGCGCACGCCTGGCTGCGCGGCTGCGCCCGCGAGCTGCTCCCGCCGGTCGCCGGGCACCCCGTACGCCGTACGCACTGACCCGAACGCCGCCCCCGTCCGGGGGACGGGCCGTCCCACCCTGCCCAGGCCGGGGCGGTGCGGGGCACGATACGCACGCGTCCCACCCCGCCACGGAAGGCAGAGCATGCGGTTCCACTACGACACCATCGGCGAGCGCTTCGTGGAGGCGAGGACCGCGGCGGCCTACGCCGCGGCCGACACCCACACCCTGCTCGGAGCGCTCGACGCGCTCGGCGGGGTGCACGGGCTCGACACCATCGACCTGGCCTGCGGATACGGCTACAACACGCGGCTGCTGGCGCGCGGCGGGGCCCGCCGGGCCGTCGGCGTGGACGTGTCGGAGGAGATGATCCGGCTGGCCCGCGCGCACGGGGTGATCGGCGGGGGCGGCGTCGGCGCGCTGGAGGACGCGGTGGGCGCCGTACGTCCGGTGGGCGCGGCGGACGCGGCCGGTGCGGCGGGCGGGGCGGTGACGGAGGGCGTGCGGGATGCCGGGGGCGCGGCATCAGGGGCCGGTCAGGGCGCCGGGGCGGCCCCTGCCGTCGAGTACGTCGTCGCCGACGCGGCCCGGCTGCCGCAGATGGGCCCCTTCGACCTGGCCACCGCCGTCTACCTGTTCAACCAGGCCGCCGACCGGTCCGTCCTGCACGCCATGTTCCGGTCCATCCGCGCCAACCTGCGCGAGGGCGGCCGGCTGCTGGCCATCGTGCCGAACGCCGGCGCGTACCCGCACGTCGACTGGTCGCCGTACGGGGTCCGGATCGTCGACCGCGTCCTGGAAGGCGATGCGCCGCTGCTCAAGGCGCAGTTCCTGACCCGGCCCCCGGCCGACTTCGAGTTCCGCGAGTGGGCGCACGCCGACTTCGCCGAAGCCGCCGTCGAGGCGGGGTTCTCCACGGTCGGCTGGCAGCCGAACCGGACCCCGCCCGCGGAGGGCGCGCGCGACGAGGCGTACTGGACGGCGTACCGCGCCTGGCCGATCAGCTCGCTGATGACCTGCACGGCATGACGGCGTCCGCCCCGGCACCGCGGCCCGGCGTCACTCCTCGGCGGCGGACCTGATCAGCTCGACGATCCGGTCCCGGGCGGCCCGCCCCTCCGGCACCGGCAGCAGCGGGTACCCGTGCGGCAGCCCCGGCTCCTCGTGGAACTCCACCTCGACGCCGTCCGCGCGGGCCCGGCGCAGCAGCTCCCGGCTGTCGGTGGTCAGCACGTCCCGGGTGCCCGTGAACACGGTCATCGGGGCCAGCGCCGCGAACGATCCGTGCAAGGGGCTCACCCGCGGGTCGTCGGTGGCCAGGGTGCCCGCGTACAGGCGGCCCGCCTCCAGCAGCCCCGACCGGGCCTGGAGCGGGTCGGCCGCCTCGATCGCCGCCTGGTCGGGGTGGCTCATGGTCAGGTCCAGCCAGGGCGATATCAGTACGATCCGCGAGGGCTGGTCCCCGGTACGGTCGCGCAGGCGCTGGGCGGCGGCCAGCGCCAGCCCCGCGCCCGCGGCGTCCCCGACGAGGACCGTGCCGCCCGCTCCGCCGCTCGCGATCAGCCCGCTGAGCAGGTCCGCGGCCACCGGAACCGTCCGGTCGGCGGTTCCCCGCGGGGCCAGGATGTACGCCGGTACGACGACGCGGGCCCGCGCCTGCGTCACCAGGGTCCGGATCATCGACCAGTGCGGCCGGACCAGTTCGTTGATGTACCCGCCGCCGTGCACGTACAGCACCTGGGCCGCGGGCTCGATCCCGCGCGGCGAGGCGTCGTACACCGGCCAGGCACCGACGAAGGTGCGCGAGACGTCGGCGACGCGGCCCAGCGAGCGCGGCGGCAGGTGCGAGGCCGGCCGGCGGGCCGTCTCCGCCACCCGTGCGCGCACCGCCTCCGCCGTCGCGAACCGTCTTCGCCGCCCCGCCGCGACCAGCGCGACCGACAGCGCCCTGCTGCGCAGACTCGGCACGCCCCTCACCTCCCCATTCCCTGCCCCGGCCGCGGGCCCCTGCCCAGGCCACAGCCCTTCACGTGAGGAGCATAGGCGTGAAGCTGGGCTGTCGACCCGCTTAAGAAATCCTCGATGGACTGATCACCTCCGCGCTCGGCAGATTGGTGCCTGTCGATCCGTCGCACCCGCATCCGTGGTTGCGGCGTCCCCTCCGCATGCCTGGAGCCACTCCCATGAAGGCACTCGTCAAGCACAAGGCCGAGCCCGGGCTGTGGCTCATGGACGTCCCCGAGCCCGAGTACGGCGCCGGCGACGTGCTGATCAAGGTGCTGCGCACCGGCATCTGCGGCACTGACCTGCACATCCGCTCCTGGGACGGCTGGGCGCAGGGCGCCGTCAAGACCCCGCTCGTGCTCGGCCACGAGTTCGTGGGCGAGGTCGCCGCGGTCGGTGCCGACGTACGGGACATCGAGCTCGGCGCGCTGGTCAGCGGCGAGGGCCACCTGGTGTGCGGCAAGTGCCGCAACTGCCTGGCCGGACGCCGCCACCTGTGCCGCAGCACGGTCGGCCTCGGCGTCGGCCGCGACGGCGCTTTCGCGGAGTACGTGGTCCTGCCCGCGCAGAACGTGTGGGTGCACCGCACCGCCGTGGACCTGGACGTCGCGGCGATCTTCGACCCGTTCGGCAACGCCGTGCACACGGCGCTGTCGTTCCCGCTGGTCGGCGAGGACGTGCTGATCACCGGCGCGGGCCCCATCGGCATCATGGCGGCGGCCGTGGCCAAGCACGCCGGCGCGCGCAACGTCGTCATCACCGACGTCAGCCCCGAGCGCCTGGACATCGCCCGCAAGGCCGGCGCCACGCTCGCACTCGACGTCTCGAAGGCCACGATCGCCGACGCGCAGGCGCAGCTGGGCCTGCGCGAGGGCTTCGACATCGGCCTGGAGATGTCCGGCCGCGGCGAGGCCATGCGCGACATGATCGACAACATGACGCACGGCGGGCGGATCGCCATGCTGGGCCTGCCGGCGCAGGAGTTCCCGGTGGACTGGGCGAAGGTCGTCACCTCGATGATCACGATCAAGGGCATCTACGGCCGTGAGATGTTCGAGACCTGGTACGCGATGACGGTGCTGCTGGAGGGCGGGCTGGACCTGAGCCCGGTCATCACCGGCCGCTACTCGCACCGTGACTTCGAGGCCGCGTTCGACGAGGCGGCCACCGCCCGCAGCGGCAAGATCATCCTGGACTGGACGGCGTAGGGCGCTCCGCCCCCCGCCCCCTCCCACCGAACCATCTCCCTCCGGCCGGGCCCCGCCCACCCTCCCCCCCCTCCGCGGGGCCCGGCCCCTTCGTCCGCCGCACGACTCCGCCGCACAAGGAGAAGCCGAACCCCATGTTCGAGTCCGTACGCGAAGACCTCCGCACCACCCTCGACGAGATCCGCGCCGCGGGCCTGCACAAGCCCGAGCGCGTCATCGGCACCCCGCAGAACGCGGCCGTGGCGGTCACCGCGGGCGGCGCCCCCGGTGAGGTCCTCAACTTCTGCGCCAACAACTACCTGGGCCTGGCCGACCACCCCGAGGTCGTCGCCGCGGCGAAGGACGCGCTCGACCGCTGGGGCTACGGCATGGCCTCGGTACGCTTCATCTGCGGTACGCAGGAGGTGCACAAGGAGCTGGAGGCGCGCCTGTCCTCGTTCCTCGGCCAGGAGGACACGATCCTCTACTCCTCCTGCTTCGACGCCAACGGCGGCGTCTTCGAGACCCTGCTCGGCGCCGAGGACGCGGTGATCTCCGACGCCCTCAACCACGCCTCGATCATCGACGGCATCCGCCTCTGCAAGGCCCGCCGCTTCCGGTACGCCAACCGCGACATGGCCGAGCTCGAAGCCCGTCTGAAGGAGGCCACCGAGGGCGGCGCGCGGCGCAAGCTGATCGTTACCGACGGCGTCTTCTCCATGGACGGCTACGTCGCCCCGCTGGCCGAGATCTGCGACCTGGCCGAGCGCTACGACGCCATGGTCATGGTCGACGACTCGCACGCGGTGGGCTTCGTCGGCCCCGGCGGCCGCGGCACCCCGGAGCTGCACGGGGTCATGGACCGCGTCGACATCATCACCGGAACCCTCGGCAAGGCCCTCGGCGGCGCCTCCGGCGGCTACGTCGCGGCCCGCGCCGAGATCGTCGAGCTGCTGCGCCAGCGCTCGCGCCCGTACCTCTTCTCGAACTCCCTCGCGCCGGTCATCGCCGCCGCCTCCCTGAAGGTCCTGGACCTGCTGGAGTCGGCGGGCGACCTGCGCGAGCGGCTCGCCGCCAACACCGCGCTCTTCCGCACGAAGATGACCGAGGCCGGCTTCGAGATCCTCCCCGGCGACCACGCGATCGCCCCGGTGATGATCGGCGACGCGGCGGAGGCGGCGAAGATGGCGGAGCTGCTGCTGGAGCGCGGCGTCTACGTGATCGGCTTCTCCTACCCGGTGGTCCCGATGGGCGCGGCCCGCATCCGAGTGCAGCTCTCGGCGGCCCACTCGACGGCGGACGTGGAGCGCGCGGTGGCCGCCTTCGCCGACGCCCGTGCGGCCCTGGCGGCGACGCAGGCCTGAGGGCCGCCGAACCCGGCGTGCCCCGGCCGCCCGGCGGCTCCGGGCGGCCGGGGCGACTCACTCCACCTGCGAGAATGGTGGGGTGATCGACCCCCGCCGGCTGCGCATCCTGCGGGCCGTGGCGGACCACCGTACGGTGACCGCCGCGGCCGCAGCCCTGTACCTCACCCCCTCCGCCGTCTCCCAGCAGCTCGCGGCGCTGGAACAGGAGACCGGGCACGCCCTGCTGACCCGCAGCGGGCGCGGCGTACGGCTGACGGCCGCCGGCGAGATCCTGCTCGTCCACGCCCACGAGGTCCTCGCCCAACTGGAGCGCGCCGAGGCCGAACTCGCCGCCTACGCGGGAGGCGCGGCGGGCGAGGTGACGGTGGCCGCCTTCGCGACCGGCATCGCCGAGGTGCTCGCCCCCGCGATCGCCCGGCTGGCCGGTGAACATCCCGGCATCCGCCTGCGCGTACGGGACGCGGAGGGCGACCAGAGCCTGCCGCTGCTGCTCGACGGCGAGGCCGACCTCGCGCTGGCCGTCGAGTACCGCGGCGCCCCGGGCGCCGACGACGGCCGCCTGTCGGTGCTCCCGCTGTACGCGGAGCCCTTCGACGCGGTGCTCCCCTCGGGACACCCGCTGGCCGACCTGCCCGAAGTCCCGCTCGCGGACCTCTGCGACGCGGACTGGGTCGGGCAGTACCCCGGGAACCCGTGCCACGACGTGACCCTGCTCGCCTGCGAACTGGCGGGCTTCCAGCCCCGGTTCGTGCACTCCTCGGACGATTTCCGCGCCGTCACGGCCCTCGTGGGCGCCGGGGCGGGGGTGGCCCTCGTCCCGCGTTCGGCGCTGCGCGGCATGGACCTCAAGGAGGTCCAGGTCCGCCCGGTGTCGGGCGCGACCCCCACCCGCAGGGTCTTCGCGGCCACCCGCCGCGGGGCGGAGTCCCACCCCCTGATCGCACCGATCCTGGCGGCCCTGGCGCGGGAGGCGGGGCGGCTTCCGACGCACTGAGGGCCAGGGGCACGGCCAGGGGCGGCTCGGGCCGAGGGGTCACGGCCACGGGCAGGGACGCGGTCACGGGCAGGGACGCGGTCTCGGGCAGGGACGCGGTCTCGGGCAGGGACGCGGCCAGGGCCGGCCCTCAGACCCGCCGTACCTCCACCCCTGCCGCCTCGAACTCGGCCGCGACCCGGTCCGGCAGGCCCGTGTCCGTGACCAGGACGTCGACCGACCGGGTCGGGCAGATGCGGGCGAAGGCACGGACCGCGAGTTTGCTGGAGTCCGCCGCGATCACCCCCCGGCGGGCCCGTTCGCACAGCAGGCGGTTCATCGCCGCCTCGTCCTCGTGGCGGGTCGCCGCGCCGTCCGCCGGGTCGAAGGCGTCCACGCCGACCACCGCCGTGTCCATCGTCAGCTGTCCCAGTACCTGCTGCGCCAGCGGGCCCGTCAGCTCGTACGACTGGGGACGGGCCACCCCGCCCGTCAGGACGATCTTGAACTGCGGTCTGATGACGAGTTCACCCGCGATGTTGAGGGCATTGGTGACCACCGTCAGCGCCGGGGAGCCGGCCGCCAGGTCCGGGCGGCCGGCCAGCGCCCGGGCCACCTCCGTGGTCGTCGTACCGCCCGTCAGGCCGATCACCTCGCCCGGGGCGATCAGCTGCGCCACCGCCTCGCTGATCCGGTGCTTCTCGGCGGCGCGGCGGGAGGTGCGGTAGCGCAGGGGGAGTTCGTAACTGACCCCGTGCACCACCGCTCCGCCGCGCGTGCGGACCAGCAGCTGCTGCTCGGCCAGCTGGTCGAGGTCGCGGCGGATGGTCGCGGCGGACACGCCGAGCGCCTCCGCCGTCGGCTCCACCTCCAGCTCGCCCCGCTCCACCAGCAGGTCCAGCAGTGTCTGCCAGCGCTCCTTGCGGGTCATGGACCCCACGGCGATCGACCCCCTCGGGTGTGCTCCAACGGCCTACGCGTCGACATTAGCCCAGGAGATCAACCCCTCCGGGTGCTTGAAGTTGCGTGAAAGGGGCCTATACCTTGCAGGAAACTGCACCCACCACGCCAGGGAGCCGGTATGAGCCACGTCGCGTACGAGTTGGGCACGCAGCCCGAGTGCTGGGAGCGGGCCGCCGAACTGGCCCCGGCCCACAAGGCGTCGCTGCCGCGGCCGGGGGAGCGTACCGCGATCGTCGGGTGCGGGACCTCGTACTACATGGCCCAGGCGGCCGCCGCCCTGCGCGAGGAGATGGGCCAGGGCGAGACCGACGCCTTCCCCGCCTCCGAGTTCCCCCTGCACCGCCGCTACGACCGGGTCGTCGCGCTCACCCGCTCCGGCACCACCACCGAGGTGCTCGACCTGCTGTCAGGGCTGCGGGACACGGGGGTGCGCACGACGGCCGTCATCGGGGATCCGGCGACCCCGGTGATGACCCTCGCCGACGAACTCGTCGTACTCGACTTCGCCGACGAGCAGTCCGTCGTGCAGACGCGCTTCGCGACCACCGCCCTGACCCTGCTGCGCGCCCACTTCGGCCTGCACACCCCCGCCGTCGTCGCCGACGCCCGGACCGCGCTCACCGAGCCGCTGCCCGAACAGTCGGCGAACCGCGGCCAGTTCACCTTCCTGGGCCGGGGATGGAGCGTGGGCCTCGCGCACGAGGCCGCCCTGAAGATGCGCGAGGCCTCCCTGTCCTGGTCCGAGTCGTATCCGGCGATGGAGTACCGGCACGGGCCGATCAGCGTCACCGGGCCCGGCACCCTCACCTGGTCGCTGGGCGAGGCGCCCGCCGGACTCGCGGAGCAGGTGAGGGCCACCGGAGGCCAGTGGGTGGCCGGGCGGCTCGACCCGCTCGCCGAGCTCGTACGGGTCCACCGGCTGGCGATCGCGGTCGCGGCGCACCAGGACCTCGATCCGGACCAGCCGCGCAACCTGACCCGCTCGGTGATCCTGACCGCCGGCGAGGAGGCGGTCCGATGAGCCTGGTCTCCGCCGGCACGCTCGTGCTGGACGCGGCCGCCGCGGGCCGCGCCGTCGCCGCGTTCAACATCATCACGCTGGAGCACGCCGAGGCCGTGGTGGCCGGGGCGGAGCGGGTGGGCCTGCCCGTCATCCTCCAACTCAGCGAGAACGCGGTGAAGTTCCGCGGCGGGCAGCTGCTGCCCATCTCGCGGGCCGCCGCCGCGTGCGCGGAGGCCGCCGCGGTCCCGGTCGGGCTGCACCTGGACCACGTCAAGAGCCCCGACCTGCTCCGGCGGGCGGCGGACGCCGGGTTCAGCTCGGTGATGTACGACGCCGCACAGCTCCCGTACGCGGAGAACCTGGAGGCCACCCGCTCCGCGGCCGACTGGGCGCACGCCAACGGACTGTGGATCGAGGCGGAGCTCGGCGAGGTGGGCGGGAAGAACGGCGCCGCGCCGCTGGATCCGCACGCGCCCGGGGCCCGTACGGACCCGGACGAGGCCCGGCGGTTCGTCGCCGACTCGGGGGTCGACGCCCTGGCCGTGGCGGTCGGCAGCAGCCACGCGATGACCAGCCGTACCGCCGAGCTGGACCACGCCCTGCTGGCCAGGCTGGCCAAGACCGTGGACGTGCCGCTCGTGCTGCACGGCTCCTCGGGGCTGCCGGACGCGGAGCTCGCGGCGGCGGTGGCGGGCGGCATCCGCAAGGTCAACATCGGCACGGCGCTGAACGTGGCCATGACGGAGGCGATCCGCACCCACCTCACCCCGGCCGACCCCCGGCCCTACCTGACGGCGGCCCGCACGGCGATGGCGGCGACGGCCGCGGCGATGATCACCGCGCTGGACTGAGGGCGCCGGGACGGCGGCGCCGGACCGAGGGCATCGCACCGAGGGCATCGCACCGAGGGCGGGTCGCGGACCGCCGCCCCGCCGCCGGTCGGCGCAAACGCCCGTCCGCGGTCCCTTCCCCCTTCTTGGAACACGTTCTACTGTGTGCGCCGCCACCACAGCTACCGGCTGGACCGCGAGACACCCGGAGGGGCCGTGCACCTCGAATACACGCCTGAGCAGCAGCAGTTGCGCACCGAGCTGCGCGCCTACTTCGCCGAGCTGGTGCCGGAGGACGTCTACGCCCGCTACGAGGACCCCGCCGCCCAGAAGCGCTTCTACCGGGAGACCATCCGCAAGCTGGGCTCGGACGGCTGGCTCGGGGTCGGCTGGCCGAAGGAGTACGGCGGCCGCGGGATGTCGCCCATGGACCAGTTCATCTTCTTCGACGAGGCCGCGCAGGCCGTCGTACCGCTGCCGCTGATGGCGCTCAACACGGTCGGGCCGACCATCATGCAGTTCGGCACGGACGAGCAGAAGGCGTACTTCCTCCCGCGCATCCTCTCCGGCGAGATCGACTTCGCCATCGGCTACAGCGAGCCGGACGCGGGCACCGACCTCGCCGCCCTCAAGTGCAAGGCCGTCCGCGAGGGCGACGAGGAGACCGGCACGTACGTGGTCAACGGCCAGAAGATCTGGACCACCAACGGGGACACCGCCGACTGGGTCTGGCTCGCCGTCCGCACCGACCCGCAGGCCCCCGCGCACAAGGGCATCACCATGCTCCTCGTGCCGACCGACGACCCCGGCTACTCCTGCACCCTCATCAACACCCTCGCCTCGCACGACACCACCGCCAGCTACTACGAGGACATCCGCGTCCCGGCGAGCCGCCGCGTCGGCCGGGAGAACAAGGGCTGGCGCCTGATCACCAACCAGCTCAACCACGAGCGCGTCACCCTCGCCGCCCACGGCACCATGGCCATCCGGGCCCTGCACGACGTCCAGCGCTGGGCCGCGCGGACCAAGCTCGCCGACGGCCGCCGGGTCATCGACCTCGGCTGGGTCCGCGGCCGCCTGGCCCGCACCCACGCCCGCCTCGACGCGATGAAGCTGCTCAACTGGCAGATGGTGAACGCCGTCCAGAACGGCACCCTCACCCCGCAGGACGCCTCCGCCGTCAAGGTCTACGGCTCCGAGGCCCGCCGCGACGCGTACGCCTGGCTGATGGAGGTCGTCGGCGCGGCCGGCTCCCTCAAGGACGGCTCGGCGGGCGCGGTCCTGCACGGCGAACTCGAACGCGGCTACCGCAGCGCGGTCATCTTCACCTTCGGCGGAGGCAACAACGAGATCCAGCGCGAGATCATCTCGTGGATCGGCCTGGGAATGCCCCGGGTCCGCCGCTGAGGACCGTGCGGCCGACGACGTCACCGTCACTCCTGCCCGGCCCGGCGTTCGATGTGGGGACTACGAGAGACGTGTCGCGGTCCGGACGAGGTCGGCTACGGCTCTGGACCGGCTGTGCGGCGGCCAGGCGATCACGGTGGTGACGGTCGGCGCGTCCAGCACGGGCACGGCGGCGAGGTCGCCGTGCAGTTGGGCCCGGCACGACTCCGGGGAGACCGCGCAAGCACGGCCGAGCGCGACGAGCTGCAACAACTGGGCGAAATCGCGGACCTGCGGGCCCGGGCCGGGCGGGTAGGTGCCGTCGGGGTCGGGCCAGCGGGGCAGGGGCAGGCCGGGCAGCCCGGTGATGTCCGCCATGTGCACATGGGCCCGGGCGGCGAGCGGATGCCCGGCCGGCAGGACCACGACCTGGCCCTCCGTTGTGAGCTCTTCGGTGTGGAAGCCGGCCGCCGAGTCGAACGGCCGGTGCAGCAGCGCCACGTCGGCCCGGCCCTCGCACAGCAGGCGCCGCTGCTCGGCCGGGCCGCTCAGGATGACCTCGACGGGGACCGCGTCGGGTTCGGCGGCGTACGCGTCGAGCAGCTTCGCCAGCAGCTCCGTGGACGCGCTGGCCTTCGTCACCAGGACCAGGCCGGGACGGCCGGTCGCGGAAAGGGCGGCGCGGCGGGTGCGGCGCTCCGCGGCGTCGACCGCGTCGAGGGCCGCCCGGCCCTCGACCAACAGCACACGGCCGGCCTCGGTCAGCGTGACCGTGCGGCTGGTCCGATCCAGCAACACCGCCTTGAGCCGGCGTTCGAGTTGCCGGATCGCCCGGGACAGCGGCGGCTGCGCGATCCCGAGCCGCTGCGCGGCGCGCCCGAAGTGCAGCTCTTCGGCGACGGCGACGAAATACCGCAGTTCCCGCGTCTCCATGCGGCCACGCTACTCCAGATCCATACCCTGACGGTATCGCTGCCCACCCGATGGGTGTTGGACCCGCCACCGGTCCCCGGGGCAGCATCGTCCCCATGAGCGAACGGACGATTGCGCTGGTCACCGGCGCGAACAAGGGAATCGGCTACGAGATCGCCGCGGGGCTGGGAGCCCTCGGCTGGAGCGTCGGCGTCGGCGCCCGCGACGATCGGCGCCGTGAGGCCGCGGTGGACGCACTGCGCGCGGCCGGCGCCGACGCGTTCGGCGTACCGCTGGACGTGACCGACGACGCGAGCGCCACCGCCGCCGCACGGTTGGTCGAGGAGCGGGCCGGGCGCCTCGACGTGCTCGTCAACAACGCCGCCATCACCGGCGCCATGCCGCAGGACCCCACCCGGGTCGGTCCCGCCGTCATCCGGACGGTCGTGGAGACCAACGTGATCGGCGTCATCCGCGTCACCAACGCGATGTTGCCGCTGCTGCGCCGCTCCGCCTCGCCGCGGATCGTGAACATGTCCAGCAGCGTCGGCTCCCTCGCCCGGCAGTCGGGAGCCGATGCCGAGCGGACGACGGGTCTGGTGGCCGCGGCGTACGCGCCGTCGAAGACGTTCCTGAACGCCGTCACCCTCCAGTACGCCCTGGAGCTGAGCGGCACGAACATCCTGATCAACGCCGCCTGTCCCGGCTACGTCGCGACCGACCTCAACGGCTTCCGGGGCGTGCGCACCCCCGAACAGGGCGCGGCGATCGCCGTCGAACTGGCGACCCTGCCCGACGACGGCCCGACCGGCGCGTTCTTCGACGACGCCGGCGTGGTGCCGTGGTGATGCGCAGGCGGTCATCACCCGCCGGATGAAGGGCAATGCACCGCGGGCTCCCCGGGGCGCAGGCCTACGCGCCCGGGAGGCCGGCCGGCCCCGTGGCGGGTTCCCGCTCCGGGATGTCCGGGGGCAGGGGCTCGCGGGCGGCGCGCCAGGCGGGCGGGAGGCCGGTGACGCCCGTGCGGGCGGCGATCACCCCGCCCGCGATGGCGCAGGTGGTGTCGATGTCGCCGCGGCCGGCGACGGTACGCCACAGCCCCTCCCGCAGGTCGTCGAGGTGCCCCGCCGCGCACCACAGGGCGTACGGGACGGTGTCGGGCCCCGACATCCGGTAGCCGGAGCCCAGCACCTGCGCGGCGTGGCGGACCGAGGTGTGCGGGCGCATCCGGGCGGCGATCCGCACCCCGGACCGGACATCGCTCTCGGGGAGCCGCTCGGCGACCGCCCCGAGGAACTCCGGTCGCGCCGGGGCGGCCCCGCCGCGGCTGCGGACGGCCAGTGCCGCGGCCACGGCGACCGCGACGGCCCCGGTGACGGCTTCCGGGTGGTGGTGCGAGACCGCGCTCTGCGCGGCGGCCTGCTCGGCGACGGCGTCGAGGTCGGCGGCGAGCCAGGCGCCGAGCGGGGCGACGCGCATGGCCGCGCCGTTGCCCCAGGAGCCCTGGCCCCCGAACTGCCCGGCGACCACCTCCCGCCAGGGCTCGCCGGCGCCGATGCGGCGCAGCACGTCGTGCATCGAGGCTCCGTAGCCGCGGTGGGTGTCGCCGGCGTAGGCCTCGGCGAGGCGCAGGGCGAGGCGGTCCTGGTCGACGGCGCCGCGGCCCTCGGCGAGTTCCCGTACGAGGACGACCGCCTGAGCGGTGTCGTCGCTCCACCGCCACAGCGGCTCCGGGGGCGGGATCCGTGACTCCAGCGCCTGCGGACCCTCGCGCCGCAGGATCCCGAACCAGCGGTCCCCGAAGGCGTCACCGAAGGCGAGCCCGGACAGCGAGTCCAGTGCGGCGGCAGGCAGGTTGATCATCGGAGCAGTATGACAAGGGGTGCGCGGGACGGCAGGTGGATTTGTCGCCGCGGTGCGGCGCCCCACCGCGGGGTGCCCCGGTGATTTCTTGACCGGGGCACCCGGGCTCGTGCCCTGGACGGGGTTACGGCACGGGCTGTTGCTGGGTCACGCAGTGGATGCCCGCCGCCGCCCCCGCCGAGGCGGTCGATGTCGAGCTGCTCGACCGTGCGCCCCGGAAAGAGCCGCTGGAGGGTGGACTTGGCGTCCCGCACCGTCGGTCTCCACCGCGCCGCCCTCGCCCGCGAAGGACGCGGTGGTGAACGGGACCCCGGCGTAGGCCGCGATCCGCGAGGCGACCAGGGCGTCCTTCGCATGGGTCTGCTGGTTGCCCCAGCCGTTGAAGCCCAGCCCGACCGCGTCGAGTCGGCCCGCGCCGTTCGTACGGAACACCGGCCCGCTGTCGCGCATCCAGCAGTCGTCGACGGGGATCGAGCCGATCACCGTGACGTCCGACCCGCAGGCTCTCTTCGCCTTCGAGACGCTCGCCGGGTTGGCGCAGACGACCACCGGCTCGTACGCGGCGACGGTCCTGGCGATGAGCGCGATGTCGGCCTGAACGCCCGCCAGTTGCCGTCCCCAGATGGCCGAGCCGTCGGGCCAGGCCATCCATGTACGGGTGTGCCGGACCGGGTCGAGCGGGACGGCGAAGCCGCCGGATGCCGCAGGCCGTGCCGAGGGGCGAGCGGCCGCGAAGGCCTCGCCGCCCGCCGCCGCGAGGCCCGCCGCGGTCAGGAAGCCGCGCCGGTCCAGGGTCCGTCGCGGCGCTCTGCCGGGGGAAGGGGCCTTGGGTGCAGCGTGATCGTTCATCACCGTTCTCCGATCGGCCAGGGGTGGATAGTGGTAGTGGCACATTCCGTGCGAGATCCCGCAGAGCGCGCTGACGTTGCAGGTGCTGAAGCGGGCGAAACCCTCGCCTGCGAGCAGGGTGCGGGCGGCGGCGACCCGCCGCGCGCGCGTGGTCGAGGACATCGCCCCCGAGTGGGTCGGCCCGATGGAAGCCGCGGTCGACGGCCCCGGCTCCTTCGCCGAGCGTGCCGAGCGCGTGATCGGACTCCTCACGCAGCCCGAGGACCAGGACCTCTCACGCCTGCACTCCGCCCTCCACTGGTTCGCGCTGAACGACGACCGGGTCCGGGCCGCGGTCGACGGGGACTACCGGCGCCGGCGGCAGTGTTTCGTACGGCTGTTCCAGGTGCCGGCGGACGAGCACGCCGGGGCCTTCGACCCCGTCCCGCCGGGCACGGCCCTGGCCGCCGCCGACGGACTCGCCGCGCTCCGGTCCCTGGACCCCGCAGTCGACCCGGAGGCGACCGTGCGCATCCTCGTCGCGGGCCTCGCCGGGCCCGCCGTACGCCGCCACCCCTGAACCGGGCTCCTCACAACGCCCGGCGCGCCGCCGCGATGCCCCGCGGATCCCAGCCCGGCCGGGGCACCGACTCCAGCAGCAGCCGGGTGTACGGATGCTCCGGCGAGGCCAGGACCCGCGCGGTCGGGCCCGCCTCGACGATCCGGCCGTGCCGCATGACGACGACGTCGTCGGTCACGCAGCGCACGACCCCGAGGTCGTGCGTGATGAACAGGTAGCCGATGCCCGTCCGTTCGCGGATGTCGGCGAGCAGGTTCAGGATCTGCGCCTGTACGGAGACGTCCAGCGCGGCCACCGCCTCGTCGAGCACCAGGACCGCGGGCTCCACCGCGAGTGGAAATGGGAGGAGACGCTGATCGGCACGGTCGCGGTGTTGCGCACCGGCACGCGCAGCGTCGGTTCCGCGGCCCGGCAGCCCTCGCCGCCCCCGGGCAGGGTCGCGCCGGGGGCGGCGAGGCCGAGTGAACCCCGCTGCCGGAACGGGTCGTCGATGACGCACAGGCGCGTCCCGTCGTCGAACACCGCCTCGACCTGGAGGCCCGTGACCACGTCGGGTACGCCGGGCAGCACCTCGTCGGCATCGAGGACACCGCGCCCGGCCTCGATCGCCTCCGCGAGGCGGCGGCCGTCCCGGGCCGCCTCGCACACGGTGTCCGTGATGAGCGCGGTCGCTTCGGGGACGTTGAGCTTCACACCCCGGCGGCGCCGGGCGCGGGCCGGTTCCGCCGCGGTGAAGATCAGCAGCCGGTCCCGCTCGGTCGGTGTCAGTCGCATACTGCCTCGCCCTTTCCGTGCTCGGAGGTCTTACGGGAGCGGCTCGTGCATCGTGGAGCAGTGGATCCCGCCGCCGCCCGCCATCAGCCGGTCGACGTCGATCTGGACGATCTCCCGCCCGGGAAAGGCCTCCGCCAGCGCGCGCACGGCGGCCGCGTCCTTCACCGCGTCACCGAACCGGGCCGCGACGACGGCTCCGTTGACCACGTGGAAGTTGAGGTAGGAGTCCACGAACTGGGAGTCCTTGGAGCGGACCGTGTCGGGGCCCTCCACCCGGATCACCCGCAGCCGCCGCCCCCGGGCGTCCGTGGCGCGGGAGAGGATCGAGAACTGTTCGCGGGCGTCCCGCGCCCAGACGTCGTCGCGGTCCGCGGGCGGAACCTGCACCATCACCACACCCGGGCGCACGAAGCGCGAGGTCACGTCGATGTGGTCGTCCGTGATGTCCTCGCCCTCTATGCCGGGGACCCAGATCATCTTGTCCGCGCCGTACGCGTGCAGGACGGCGTCCTCGATCTCGGCCCTGCTCATGCCCCGGTTGCGGTTCTTGTTGACCAGGCTGCTCTCCGTGGCCATGACGGTGCCGTCGCCGTCGGTCTCGATCGCCCCGCCCTCGCCGACGAACTCCGCCCGGCTGAAGCGCAGGCCGAGGTCGTCGGCGACGAGCCGGGCGACCTCGGCGTCGTAGGCGTGCGTCTGCTTGCCGCCCCACCCGTTGAAGCCCAGGCCGAGGGCGTCGAGCCCGCCGCGGCCGTCACGGCGGAAGACCGGTGCGATGTCCCGCATCCAGAGGTCGTCCGTGGGGATGGAGTCGATCACGGTGACCCCCGGTCCGCACAGGGACCTGGCCCCGGCTGCGGTGTACGCGTCGGGGGCGCACAGGACCACGGGCTCGTAGCGGGCGACGGTCCGGGCGATCAGGGCGATGTCCTGCTGTACCCCGGCCAGGCGCCGGCCGCCCCAGATGGAGGACCGGGACGGCCAGGACATCCAGGTACGGGCGTGCGGTACGTCGTCCCGGTCCACCCAGCGGCTCGGCGTGGCCGCGCTCGCCCGCTGCGGGGCCGCCGCCACGGAGCCCAGGGCCACGCCCGCGGCTCCGAGGCCCGCGGCGCCGAGGACGCGCCTGCGAGAGGGCTGTGCGGAGCCGAACAGGCGGCTGAGGAGGGAGCGGCTGTGGTCGTGGGAGGTGCTCATGGCCCGACTCTGTCATTGACTGAAAATTCAGTCAAGACGCGGGGCGAACAGAAGCCCCCGCCCGGAGGCGGGGGCTCGACGGCTCGGACGGCGGGGCGGCTCACCCGCCCGGCTGCGCCAGGTTCCGCAGCTCGGCCGTGATGGCCGTGCTCATCAGCTCGCGCGCGTGCGCCACGGGCAGGCTGCCGCTCAGCCAGCGCGAACTCAGCCCCTCGACCAGCGCCGTCAGCCGCTCGGCTGCGCCGGCGAGCGCCGCGGCCCCCGCCATGGGCCGGACCCGGCCCAGCAACTCGCCCACCTCCTGTACCCAGACGAGCGTGGCGCGGGCCAGGTCCTCGCGCAGGTCGGGATCGAAGACGGCCGTCGCCCGCAGCTCTCCCCAGGCCGTGCTGTTCTCCCGTACCTCGGGGCCGTCCTGGAATTCGAGGAGGAGGGTCTCCTCCAGCTCGCCCTGGGCGTCCAGCGGGGGAGCGTCGGGCTCCCGCTCCGTGGTGTAGCGTCCGGCCCGGTCGTTGATGAACTCCAGGGTCGCGCGCAGGATTCCGGCGCGGTCCTTGAAGTGGTAGTAGATCAACGCCGTGGACACGCCCGCCTCGGCGGCGAGCTCCTCCACGCGCAGGCCGCGCACGCCGCGTCGGGCGATGACCCGCGCGGCCCCTTCCATGATTGCTGTTCGACGGTCCGCCACGCCGACACCCTACCTGGGTGCGCATGACACCTACGACGCGATTCCTGACGGAAATTACAGTCAGGTAGCATCCGAGGCTGTTCGGGCGACCGCACATCAGCCGATCCATCACCCGTCACCCGTCCCCGTCCCCGGGAGAGCCACCATGACGACACCACCCCCGGGTACCGCCCCGCGTCACCTCCGGGCGCCCGCCGAAGACGATCCCCGGGAAGTGGGCGGCTACCGCGTGGTCGCGCGGCTCGGCGTCGGCGGGATGGGTCGCGTCTACCTCGCCCACACCCCCGGCGGCCGCCCGGTGGCGCTGAAGGTGGTCCGGCCCGAACTCGCGGAACCCCGAGTTCCGCCGCAGGTTCGCCCGGGAGGTGGCCAGCGCGCAGCGCATCCACGGGCTCTTCACCGCCCAGGTCCTCGACTCGGGCGCCGACGCCCCCACCCCGTGGCTGGCCACCGCGTACGTCCCCGGCCCCTCGCTCCAGCAGGCGGTGCACGCGTACGGCCCGCTGCCCGTGCGCACCGTGCTGCTGCTCGTCGCCGGCATCGCCGAGGCGCTCCAGGAGATCCACCGGGCGGGCGTGGTCCACCGCGACCTGAAGCCCGCCAACGTCCTGATCGCCGCGGACGGACCGCGCGTCATCGACTTCGGCATCGCGCGCGCCGCGGACGCCGGCGCGCAGACCGGCACCGGACTGCGCGTGGGGACGCCCGCCTTCATGGCCCCGGAGCAGGCGCTGGGCCGGCCGGCGGGCCCGGCCACGGACGTCTTCGCACTGGGTGCGCTCGCCGCGTACGTGGCCGGGGGCGTGCCGCCCTTCGGCGCGGGCCCCGAGCCCGCGGCCCTGTACCGGGTGGTGCACGAGGAGGCGGACCTCGATGCGGTCCCGGCCGAGCTGCGGCCGCTGCTGTGGCACTGCCTGGCCAAGGACCCGGCGCACCGGCCGAGCACGGCCCAGGTCATCGAGGCGGTACGCGCCCACCCCGCGGTCGGCGGGGAGCTGCGCTTCGGCGACGACTGGCTGCCGCACCAGGTCACCACCGAGCTCCGCCGCCACGCCGGTGCCTACCCATCCGCGGCGCCGCCCGACGGCGCGGGCGCCGCGCCCGCCACCGCCCTCGACGCGGCGGACACGGTGACCGCCCCGCGTGCCGCACCCGTTCCCGCGCCCGGCCCGGCCCCGGACCTGCGGCCGCGCGGGCGCAGACGGGCTCCGGAGGCCGGGCGCCGGCGGGGCCGTACGGCGGCAGTGGCCGCCGCCGCCCTGCTGCTCGGCGCCGCCGGGGGCCTCGCGCTGATCGACCCGTACGCCGACGGCGGAGGGGACGACGGCGCCGCCGACCGGGTCGGGGCCGTCGCCGGGACCCCCACCCCGACAACGCCGACCCCGACCGCCGCGACCGCGTCGGCCCCGACCCCGTCCGAGGCGGCCCCGGCGTACACCGCCGTCCGCGCCGGCACCGAACTCACCTCGCCCGACCAGAGCTACGAGTTCGACGTCAAGGCGGGCCGGGTCGTCCCGCAGGGAGACCGTCTCCTGGTACGTCGGCCGGAGCGCCACCGAGTTCTACGTCCCCGAGAGCAGTGACGCCTACGTCATGCCAACCGGGCGGCGGGGGCTCGCCGACTGCGTCAAGGGCATCGACAGCCGGCCCGTCACGGCACTGCCCTTCACCACGCTGCGGGCGGGCCGGGCCTTCTGCGTACGCGGCCAGGACGGCCGGGACGTCGGGATCATGACCGTGCTGACGGCCGCCCCGGCCGAGGGCCCGGTGACGGTGTCGGTGGACTACTACCGGCGCGACGGGTGACCCGCCCGGCGGATTGACTGAATATTCAGTCAGTGCCAGAGTGGAGCCATGACCTCCTCTTCCTCCCTGTCCCGTCGTACCGCCCTGCGCACCTTCGCCGGCATCGGCGGCGCGCTCGCCCTCGGAGCCGGTGCCTGCGCCCCGGGCGATTCCGGCGAGGGCGGGACCGACGCCTCGACGACACCCGGCCCCGGGACGATCTCGGCCGCGGGGCGCAGGTTCCCCGCCGAATGGGAGAGCCACGCGCGCACCTTCATGTCCTGGCCCGCGCTGGACCGGGTCTGGTACGAGCAGCTGCCCGCGGTACGGGAGGACATCGCGCGGGTCGCCCGCGCGGTCGCCGCGTACGAGCCCGTCGTGATGCTCGCCCGCCCCGACCAGCAGGCGGCGGCGCAGAAGGCGTGCGGCTCGGAGGTCGAGGTGATCGCGGTCCCGGTGGACGACCTGTGGGCGCGCGACACCGTGCCGGTGTTCGTCGAGGAGCCGCACAAGCCGCTCGGGATCGACTTCAATTTCAGCGGGTGGGGCAACAAGCAGGAGCACCGCAACGACGCCCAGGTCGGCCGGGTCCTGCTCGCCCGGTACGGCATCGAGCGCGTGCAGGCACCGCTCGTCGCCGAGGGCGGCTCCTTCGAGACTGACGGCCAGGGCACCTTGCTGGTCACGGAGAGCTCGGTGGTCAACAAGAACCGCAACCCCGGTAAGAGCCGGGACCGGATCGAGGCGGAGCTGAAGAGCACCCTCGGGGTCAAGAAGGTGATCTGGCTCGCCGGGGTGCGCGGCCAGGACATCACCGACGCGCACGTGGACAGCCTCGTGCGGTTCGCCGCCCCCGGTGTCGTCCTCCTGGACCAGGCGTTCCCCGGCTCGCCGCCCGACGTGTGGTCGCGCGCGGCCGACCAGGCGAGGACGGTGTTCAAGGACGCGACCGACGCGCGCGGCAAGCGGCTGGAGGTCATCGACCTTCCCCAGCCCGACCTCGACAGGATCACCGGCCGCGGGGAGGCGTTCGTGTCCACGTACGCCAACTTCTACGTGGCCAACGGCGCGGTGTTCATGCCGCGGTTCGGGGACGCCGGGGCGGACGACCGGGCGAAGGGGATCCTCCGGGAGCACTTCCCCGACCGGGAGATCGTGCCCGTGAAGATCGACACCATCGCATCCGGCGGCGGCGGCATCCACTGCTCGACGCACGACCAGCCCGGCAAGCCGGCGGCCGGGTAGCCGCGCCCCGAGGGGCGCGCGCGGTGGTGCGGCGCGGGGCGGGCGCGCTTCCGCGCGCCGGGGTCAGGCCCCCTGACACTCCGGTGGCCGGAGGACAGAATCGGTCGCCCGCAGGCGCTTTTCGGCCTGCGCCGCACCATCACCACGGCAAGGGGGAATCACGCACGTGAAGTCCATCCTCGAAGAGCGACGGCTCCGGCGCTGGGGGCGCGCGGCGGCCGTCGGCGCGGCCGGCGCCCTGCTGGCCCTGACCGCCGCCACTCCGGCCGGGGCCGCGGCCTCGCCCAAGACCACCAGCCTGACGCCCGCCTACGACAGCCCCTTCGCCCCGCAGGCTCTCGTCGGCGGCATCTTCGGCGGCTGGCCGGTGACCATGCGCTGCTGGCGCGACGGGGCGTGGGCCAACGGCACGAACCGCTGGTTCTACGTCGAGGGCGGCGGATACAACCCGTTCTCGGGCCGTCCGGCCTACGTCCGCGGCTTCGTGTCGGCCAACAAGATCACCAATCAGATCAAGGTCGACCGCTGCCGCTGACCCGGCACGCGCCCCTGCTCCGGCCCGCCGCCCCTCGGTAGGCTGGAGCAGAGGGCGATCCGGTAGCCGTAGGGGAGTTACGGGAGGTACGGGAATGGCCGCGACCCGAGACACCGCATCCGCACCCGTTCCGCCCCCGCCCGGCCCCGACCCCGGACTCTTCGGCCCCGCCTCCGTCACCTGGCAGTGCCACGGCGACCCGATCATGTGGATCGCCGGAGTCCGCGCCCTCTACCTCCAGGCCCTGCATCCCCGCGCGGTCCGCGGGGTCGTGGAGAACAGCGACTTCCGTTCCGACGCCTGGGGCCGGCTCCTGCGCACGGCCGACTTCGTCGGCACCGTCACCTACGGCACCACCGAGGCCGCCGAGCGCGCCGGCGCCCACGTCCGCCGCATCCACCGGGCCCTGTCCGCCACCGACCCCGCCACCGGCGAACGTTTCCCCGTCGACGACCCCGGGCTGCTGCTCTGGGTGCACTGCGCGCAGATCGACAGCTTCCTGCACGTCCTGCGCCGCTCCGGGGTCCGCCTCACCGCCGCCCAGGCCGACCGCTACGTCGACGAGAACCGGGCGGGCGCCCGCCTCGTCGGGCTCGACCCGGCGCAGGTCCCGGCCGACGCCGCCGCCCTCGCCGCGTACTTCGAGAAGGTCCGCCCCGAGCTCTGCGCGGGACCCGACGCCCGCGCCGTGGTCGCCTTCCTGCGCAGCCCGCCCACCCCCGCCCTCCTCGTCCCTGGCCGAAACCTGCTGTGGCGCCCGATCGCGGAACTGGCCTACGGTTCGCTCCCCGGCTACGCGCACCGGCTGTACGGGCGGCCGGCGCCGCCGGCGCCCGTCATCACCCGTCGCCTGCGCCTCACCGGTACCCTGCTGCGCAGCATTCCCGCAGGTCTGCGGTGGCAGCTGCCTCCAGGTCACATCTTGAAAGCGATGCGCCGCATGGGCCCCGGGAGCCGCCCCTCGGCGTACACACTGCGTACACCAGCGGCCATACTGGACCGGCCGGGGAGGGCGTAGGACGGAGTACGACAACGGGGGCGGCTTTAAGACATGGCGGAGTCCAGACTGATCCAGGGCCGTTACCGGTCACTCGATCTGATCGGGCGCGGCGGCATGGGCGAGGTGTGGCGCGCCCGGGACGAGTCGCTCGGCCGGCAGGTCGCCGTGAAATGCCTCAAACCGCTCGGGCCCGAACAGGACAACCACTTCACCCAGGTCCTGCGCGAACGCTTCCGCCGAGAGGCGCGCGTCGCCGCTTCCCTCCAGCACCGCGGGGTCACCGTCGTCCACGACTTCGGCGACGACAGCGCCGCGGGCGGTCCCCTCTACCTCGTCATGGAGCTCCTCGACGGCCGCAACCTCAGCCAGCTCCTCGACGACAACGAGACGCGCCCGCTCCCCGTGGACGTGGTCGTCGACACCGCCGAACAACTGGCCGCCGCCCTCGGCTACACCCACGACCAGGGCGTGGTCCACCGCGATCTGAAACCCGCCAACATCATGCGGCTCACCGACGGCACGGTGAAGATCTGCGACTTCGGCATCGCCCGCCTCGCCCACGACATCGGCTTCACCGCCAAACTCACCGGCGGCGCCATGGCCATGGGCACCCCGCACTACATGTCGCCCGAGCAGATCGCGGGCGGCGAGGTCGACCACCGCAGCGACCTCTACTCCCTCGGCTGCGTCCTCTACGAGATCGCCACCGGCGCCCCGCCCTTCGACCTCGGCGACTCCTGGTCGGTACTGGTCGGCCATCGCGACAACGCGCCCGTACCGCTGCGCGAGCACCGGCCCGAACTGCCCGAGTACTTCGAGCGGGTGGTCCTGGACCTGCTGGCCAAGCGCCCCGAGGACCGCCCCGGCGACGCCCGCCACCTGCACCGGCGGCTCGTCGAGGGCCGCGTCGGCCCCGGCGGCCTGCCCGGCGCCCAGGCGCCCCTCCCGGCGTGGGCGCACGGGATGACCGCGGGCCGCAAGGCGGGCACCGTGGCCCGCCCCGCGAGCGGCGCCTGGGCCGTGCTCACCGGCTCCTGGACCGCCGGGCGCCCCGGCGGCGAGCACCGCATCCAGCGCCCCACGCCCGCCGAGGACCCCCGGCTGACCGCGCCGTACGGGATCCCGGCCCCGCGCTCCGCCGCGCCCGGCCCCGCGACGGATCCCGGCCCCGAAGCGCTCGCCGCCGACCACGCCCGGGCCCTCGCCCTCAGCCGCGCGGACCGGCCCGAGGAAGCGCTGGCCCTGTACGAAGCCGTCGTCGAGGGGCGCACCCGGGTCCTCGGGGCCGACCACCCCGACACCCTCGCGGCCCGTGAGGAGGCGGCGTACGAACTGGGCCGGCTCGGACGCCACCGCGAGGCCCACGACGTCTACCGCGCGGTGCTCGTCGCCCGCGAGCGGGCCGCGGGCCCCCTCCACCCCGGCACCCTGCGCTGCCGGCACAGCCTCGCCTGCGCCCTCGGCGCGCTGGGCCGGTTCGCCGAAGCCCACCGCACGGCGGCCGAGGTCGCCTCCGACCGGGCGGCCGTGCTGGGCGCCGAGCACGCGGACACGCTCCTGACCCGCTACGAGGTCGCGTACGCGCTGGGCCGCCTGGGCCGCTGGCAGGAGGCCCTGGACGGGTTCCGCCACGTCGCCGCCGTACGGGAACGGGTGCTGGGCCGGGACCATCCGGACACCCTCGCCGCCCGCTACGAGGCCGGCATCGCGCTCGGCCGGACCGGCCACGCAGCCCAGGCCCTGGACCTGTTCCGGGGCCTGGTCCGCGACCGCACCCGCGCGTACGGCGCCGCCGACCCCGAGACGCTCCGCGCCCGGCACGTCCTCGGCGTCAACCTGGGCCGGCTGGAGCGCTGGGAGGAGGCGGTGGCCGAGGCCCGGCAGGTGGCCGCGGCCCGGGCCGCGGCGCTCGGCGCCGAACACCCCGACACCCTCGTCAGCCGCCGCGAACTCGCGGTGGGGCTCGGCCGGCTGGGCCGCTGGGACGAGGCCCTGCCCCTCTACCGGGACCTCTCCGGCATCCGCGAGCGCTCGCTCGGCGACGACCATCCGGACACGGTGGCGGCCCACGCCGACGAAGCACACTGTCTGGAGCGGCTCGGGCAGGTGTGTTACCAAGAGCCATGACGAGCTTCGGGCACGATGTATACGACGACGTGATCGTGGGCGGCGGGCACAACGGACTGGTCGCCGCCGCGTACCTGGCCCGGGCGGGCCGTTCGGTGCTGGTCCTGGAGCGGCTCGGGAACACCGGCGGAGCCGCGATCTCCACCCGCCCCTTCGTCGGCGTCGACGCCCGGCTCTCGCGCTACTCGTACCTCGTCTCCCTGCTCCCGGCGAAGATCGTGCGGGACCTGGGGCTGGAGTTCGCCGTCCGCAAGCGGACGGTCTCCTCGTACACGCCGGTCGAGCGCGACGGGCGGGCCGGCGGGCTCCTCGTCGGCGGCGGGGAGTCCCGCACCCGTGAGTCGTTCGCGCGGCTGACCGGCTCGGAGCGGGAGTACGAGAGCTGGCGCGCCTTCCACGGGCGGACCGGGCGCCTTGCCGAGAAGGTCTTCCCCACGCTCACCGAGCCGCTGCCCACGCGGGCGGAGCTGCGGGCCCGGATCGACGACGAGACGGCCTGGCGGATGCTGTTCGAGGAGCCGCTCGGGCGGGCCGTCGAGGAGCACTTCGCCGACGACCTGGTGCGGGGCGTGGTGCTCACCGACGCCCTGATCGGCACGTTCGCGGACGCGCACGACGCCTCGCTCGTACAGAACCGCTGCTTCCTGTACCACGTCATCGGCGGCGGCACGGGGGACTGGGACGTTCCGGTCGGCGGGATGGGCGCGCTCACCGACGCGCTGGCGACCGCGGCCCGGGCGGCCGGGGCCGAGATCGCGACCGGGCACGAGGTGCTGCGCATCGAACCGGACGGGCGGGCGCCGGCCGAGGTGACCTTTCGTACGGCGACGGGGGAGGGACGGGTCGTCGGGCGGACGGTGCTGGTCAACGCCTCGCCGCGGACCCTGGGCGAACTGCTGGGCGAGACGGGGCCGGCGGCGCCGGTCGAAGGCGCGCAGCTCAAGGTCAACATGCTGCTGCGGCGGCTGCCGCGGCTGCGGGACACCTCGGTGGATCCGCGGGAGGCCTTCGGCGGCACGTTCCACGTCGCGGAGGGTTACGCGGAGCTGGCGCGGGCGTACGCGGAGGCGGCCACGGGCGAACTGCCGTCCGTACCGCCCTCGGAGATCTACTGCCACTCGCTGACCGATCCGACGATCCTCGGGCCGGAACTCGTGGCGCAGGGGTACCAGACGCTGACCCTGTTCGGCCTGCACACCCCGGCCCGGCTGTTCGGACACGACAACCAGGGGGCGCGCGAGGTGCTGCTGACCGGGACGCTTGCACAGCTGGACGCGCACCTGGCCGAGCCGATCACCGACTGCCTGGCCTTCGACGCGGACGGGCGGCCCTGCATCGAGGCGAAGACCCCACTGGACCTGGAGCGCGAACTGCGGTTGCCCGGCGGGCACATCTTCCACCGGGACCTGTCGTGGCCGTACGCGCAGGACCAGGGCGCGGCGGGCCGCTGGGGGGTGGGGACCCCGTACGCCAACGTCCTGCTGTGCGGCGCGGGCGCCGTGCGCGGAGGCGGCGTGAGCGGGGTCCCCGGCCACAACGCGGCGATGGCCGTCCTGGGGCACTGACCGCGGTTACGCGGCGGCCCCGGCGGGCTCGATGACGACGATCGGGATCTCGCGGTCGGTCTTGCGCTGGTACTCGTCGTAGTCGGCCCAGTGCCCCACCATGACCGGCCAGTACGCGGCGCGCTCCTCGGGGGTCGCGGTGCGGGCCGTGCCCTGGAGGACCTCGGGGCCGACCTGGATGCGGACCTCGGGGTGGGCCGTCAGGTTCTTGTACCAGAGCGGGTGCTCGTCGTCGCCGCCCTTGGAGGCGACGATCAGGTAGCGGCCGTCGGCCTCGCCGTAGATGAGCGGGGTGCGCACGGCATTGCCGGAGACGCGGCCCACGGTGGTGAGCAGCAGGGTCTGGGTGCCGTTCCAGTGGTGGCCCTCGGCCCCGTTCGTCGCGACGTACTGCTTGACGTGGTCGAGCTGCCAGGTGCCCTGCTTGGGGTCCTTCGGGTGGTCCCAGTCGATGTCGGTGGTCGCCATGTGCCTGTACCTGCCTTCGCTGTCGAGCTGTCGGAGGGGAGTTGAACCGGGGGTCGAACGGGAAAACGAACAGGGAGTTGAACACTCAACGGAACTCAACGAGCGCCAACAGCGGCGGGCACGGTTTTATGCCCCCGGCGCCGGTGCCGGGCCGGGAGGTGCTCGGGGAAGTGCCGTCGAAGTGGCGCCGACCGGAGGGGACTTTGACGGCACGCCCCTAAGATCAGGCCATGATCGCCGAACTTCAGTGTGTGGTGCTGGACTGCCCGGATCCGCTGCGACTCGCCGAGTTCTACCGGGAGGTGGTGGGCGGGACCGTCAACCGGCCGGACCCGCGCTGGTCGCTCGACGAGCACTGGGCGACGCTGCACCTCCCGTCGGGCCAGGTGCTCGCGTTCCAGCGGGTGGCGGGCCACCGGCCGCCGCGCTGGCCGGACCCCGCCCATCCGCAGCAGTTCCACCTGGACTTCGCCGTGCCGGACCCGGACCGGGCCCAGGAGCAGGTGCTGGCCGTCGGAGCCACCCTCCTGGACGCCCGCACCGGCGCCGTCCCCGACGACTGGCGCGTGTACGCGGACCCGGCCGGTCACCCCTTCTGCCTGGTCCGCGAGGGCTGACGCGGGCCCGCTGCCACCTTGGGCGCTGCCGTACCCCGGGGCCGGCTCAGTCCGCAGAGCGGGTCCAGCCCGTGGCCTGGATGCGGGAGGCGTCGGCCGGGCGGTCCTCCGTGAAGAGGAGCCGGGCGGGCTCCGACACGCGGATGAGGTCCACGTACACCCCGCGGCCGACGTAGCGGCCGGTCGCGGAGTGGCGCAGGCGGAGGTGGACCGGGCGGCCCGCCCAGGAGGTGAGGGGGGCCTCCAGGTGGTGCCATATGCGGCCGGACCAGCCGCCGGCGCTGCCGTGCGGCCACTGTTCGGGGGTTCCCCCCGTGGAGCGCAGCGTGCTGAACGGCAGCGGCTCCCACGTCTGCCCGTCGGCCGATGCCTCCAGGTGGAAGGCGCCTTCGCCGGGGACCGTGTCCCACCACAGGGCGCAGCGCAGCCGGGCCGAGGCCGTCGCCGGGGTCAGCGACGGCAGGGTGAGGGTGCCGGAGCCGGCGGTCTCCATGCCGGAGTACCAGGCAGGGCCGCCGTGCTTCGTACGGACCGGGACGGCGCGGGCGAAGCGGTTGCCGACGGCGACGCGCGGCGCGCTGCCGGCCCGCCAGGTGCGCACGGGGTGGACGGAGTTGCCGAGCAGGACGAGGAAGGAGTCGGTGGAGGGGTCCAGGACGAGGGAGGTGCCGGTGAAGCCGGTGTGGCCGGCGGAGTGCGGGGTGGCCATGGCGCCCATGTACCAGTGCTGGTAGAGCTCGAAGCCCAGGCCGTGGTCGTCGCCGGGGAACGCGGTGTTGAAGTCGGTGAAGAGCAGTTCGACGGAGGCCGGGCGCAGGATGCGCCTGCCGGCGTAGACCCCGCCGTCGAGGAGGGTGCGGGCGAGGACGGCCAGGTCGAACGCGGTGCCGAAGACGCCGGCGTGGCCGGCGACGCCGCCGAGGGCGTACGCGTTCTCGTCGTGGACCTCGCCCCAGACCAGCCCGCGGTCCAGGCCGGACCACGGCGGCCGCTGGATCTCGGTGGCGGCGGTGACCCGGCGCCAGGAGCGCGGCGGGTTGTACCGCGTGCGGTGCATCCCGAGTGGAGCGGTGATCTCGTCGTGGAGCAGGAGATCCAGAGTGTGGCCGGTGATCCGTTCCAGAAGCAGTTGTAGCGCGATGAGGTTGAGGTCCGAGTACCGGTACACCGTCCCGGGGGTGTCCTGCGGGCGCACCCCGCACAGCAGCCTCAACTGCCCCGCGCGCGTCGGCTGCTGGTAGAAGGGGGCCCAGGAGCGCAGCCCGGAGGTGTGGGTGAGCAGCTGGCGCACCGTGATCAGCTCTTTGCCCCCGCCCGTGAACTCGGGCAGGTACCGGTCCACCGGAGCCTCCAGCTCCAGGCGCCCGCGCTCCATCTGCTGCACGGCCAGCAGCGAGGTGAACAGCTTGGTCAGCGAGGCCAGGTCGAAGACGGTGTCCTCGGCCATCGGGATGCGCTGCGCCGCGGGGAACTCCCGCACCCGGTCGGTGCGGCCGTCGTAGTCCGCGTACCGCACGGCCTCGCCCATCGCACGGTGCAGGGCGATCGTGCGGCCCCGGCCGGCGAGCACCACGGCGCCCGCGTAATAGGGGTGCTCGGGAGAGGGGCCGAGGAAGCGCCGGGCCTCGTCGGCCGCCGCCTCCAGGTGCCTGTCCACCAGCCCCGCCTGGCGCGCGGACCCGTACCGCAGGCGCAGCCCCTGGAGCGCCCGCCGTTCGGCCGGATGGCCGGCGGCCCCCGCGGCCCCGGGCAGCGCGGCGTGCAGGAGCAGCACCCCGCCCAACGCCAGCAGCCGCCCCCCGAGCCGCCGCCGGCTCAGCCCGGCCCCGGAAGCCCCGCCTGCGGTCGGCTTCGCCGACCCGGCCCGGCTGCCGCCGGACGCCTTGCCGTCCCCCGTGTGCTCCTCCACCAGCGGCCTCCTGTTCGCCGAACCGCGCCCTCCCGAAGTATCTGCCCGCCCGCGCGGCGGGCCCCGCACCGACCGGCCCGCAAAGAATCTGACGAGTCATCAGAAACCTCTTCCCTCGGTCGCCGGGCTGCGGCAAGCTGGCGCCCATGGAGACGGAGCTGAGCAGGAAACTGGGAGTCGAGCACGCCATCTTCGGCTTCACGCCCTTTCCGGCGGTCGCCGCGGCCATCACCCACGCCGGCGGATTCGGCGTCCTCGGCGCCGTCCGCTACACCGCCCCCGACGACCTCAAGCGCGACCTCGACTGGATGCAGGAGCACACCGGCGGCAAGCCGTACGGCCTCGACGTCGTCATGCCCGCCAAGAAGGCCGTCGACGGCATCAGCGAGGCCGACATCGAGGCGATGATCCCGGCCGCCCACCGCGCCTTCGTCCGCGAGACCCTCGCCAAGCACCACGTACCCGAGCTGGCCGAGGGCGAGGCCTCCGGCTGGAGGATCACCGGGTGGATGGAGCAGGTCGCCCGCGGCCAGCTCGACGTCGCCTTCGACTACCCCATCAAACTCCTGGCCAACGCCCTCGGTTCCCCGCCCGCCGACGTCATCGGGCGCGCCCACGACCACGGGATCCTCGTCGCCGCCCTCGCCGGCAGCGCGAAACACGCCCGCCGCCACGCCGAAGCCGGCATCGACATCGTCGTCGCCCAGGGCTACGAGGCCGGCGGCCACACCGGCGACATCGCCACGATGGTGCTGGTCCCCGAGATCGCCGAGGCGGTCGCCCCGCTGCCCGTGCTCGCCGCCGGCGGAATCGGCAGCGGCGAGCAGATCGCCGCCGGCCTCGCCCTCGGCGCCCAAGGCGCCTGGCTCGGCTCCCTGTGGCTCACCACCACCGAGGCCGACCTGCACTCCCGCGCCCTCACCGCCAAACTGCTGGCCGCCGGCTCGGGCGACACCGTCCGCTCCCGCGCCCTCACCGGCAAGCCCGCCCGCCAGCTGCGCACCGAGTGGACCGACGCCTGGGACGACCCGGCCGGCCCCGGGGCCCTGCCGATGCCGCTCCAGGGCCTGCTCGTCGCCGAGGCCGTCTCGCGCATCCAGAAGTACGAGGTCCAGCCGCTGCTCGGCACCCCCGTCGGCCAGATCGTCGGCCGGATGAACTCCGAACGCAGCGTCCAAGCCGTCTTCGACGACCTCACCAGCGGCTTCGAGCGCGCCATCGACCGCATCAACCGCATCGCCGGCCGCGCCTGAGAGGTGTGATCAGCATGAGTGAGCAACGACCCAACGGATTCTGGGCGCAGGCCGCAGCCGACCCCGGGCGCACCGTCCTCATCACCCCCGACGGGGAGGAATGGAGCGCCGGGCGGCTGCACGCCGACGTCAACCGCCTCGTCCACGGACTGCGCGCCGCCGGACTGGAGGAGGGCGACGTCTTCGCCGTCGTCCTGCCGAACGGCGTCGAGTTCCTCACCGCCTACCTCGCCGCCTCGCAGGCCGGCTTCTACCTGGTCCCGGTCAACCACCACCTCGTCGGCCCCGAGATCGCCTGGATCGTCTCCGACTCCGGCGCCAAGGTCCTCATCGCCCACGAGCGCTTCGCCGAGGCCGCCACCGCCGCGGCCGACGAGGCCGGCCTGCCCGTGAGCCACCGCTACTGCGTCGGAGAGGTCGCGGGCTTCTCTCCGTACGCCGCACTCCTCGATCGGCGGCCCGCGACCCCGCCCGAGGGGCGCACCCTCGGCTGGGTCATGAACTACACCTCCGGCACCACCGGGCGCCCGCGCGGCATCCGGCGGCCGCTGCCCGGCAAGCTCCCGGAAGAGACGTACCTCGGCGGCTTCCTCGGGATCTTCGGCATCCGGCCGTTCGACGACAACGTCCACCTGGTCTGTTCGCCGCTCTACCACACGGCCGTCCTCCAATTCGCGGGCGCGGCCCTGCACATCGGGCACCCGTTGGTCCTGATGGACCGCTGGACCCCGCAGGAGATGCTGCGGCTCATCGACCACCACGCCTGCACGCACACCCACATGGTCCCGACGCAGTTCCACCGGCTCCTCGCCCTCCCGCAGGAGACGAAGGACGCGTACGACGTCTCCTCGATGCGGCACGCGATCCACGGGGCCGCGCCCTGCCCGGACCACGTCAAGCGGGCGATGATCGACTGGTGGGGCACGTGCGTGGAGGAGTACTACGCGGCCAGCGAGGGCGGCGGCGCGTTCGCCACCGCCGAGGACTGGCTGAAGAAGCCGGGAACGGTCGGCAAGGCCTGGCCGATCAGCGAGCTCGCCGTCTTCGACGACGACGGGAACCGGCTGCCGCCCGGGGAACTCGGCACCGTCTACCTGAAGATGAACACCGGCGGCTTCAGCTACCACAAGGACGAGGGCAAGACGAAGAAGAACCGCATCGGCGACTTCTTCACCGTGGGCGACCTCGGGCTGATCGACGAGGACGGGTACCTCTTCCTGCGCGACCGCAAGATCGACATGATCATCTCGGGTGGGGTGAACATCTACCCGGCGGAGATCGAGTCGGCCCTGCTCACCCATCCGGGGGTCGCCGACGCCGCCGCCTTCGGGATACCGCACGCCGACTGGGGCGAGGAGGTCAAGGCGGTCGTCGAACCGGCCGAGGGCTTCGTCGCCGGGGACGCCCTCGCCGCGGAGATCCTGCACCACTGCGAGCGCCGGCTCGCCGGTTTCAAGCGGCCCAAGTCGGTCGACTTCATCGAGGTGATGCCGCGCGACCCGAACGGCAAGCTGTACAAGCGGCGGCTGCGCGATCCGTACTGGGAGGGCCGCGAACGCGCCGTGTGAGCGCGCCGGGCGTGGCGGACCGGGATCCGGGCCCGCGGTCCGGGCGGCGCGGTCCGAGCTGCCGCCCCCGCTCCGCCACGCCCGACATTCCGTGAGAAGTGCCACGTCAGAGCCCCGGATGCGCCCCTTGCGCCGCACATCGGGGACACTTCTGGCAAGTTGGCTGATATGAGTACGGCTACCCGCAGATTCCCCCTGACCGACTGGACCGTCGTGGTCCCCGTGGTGGCGCTCCTCGCGCTCGTCTTCAGCTGGGGGCGCGATCTGCCCGGATTCGCCGTGGGCCTGGTCGCCCTCTGCCTCGGCGGCGCGGTGCTCGCCGCCGTGCACCACGCCGAGGTCGTCGCCCACCGGGTGGGCGAGCCCTTCGGCTCGCTGGTCCTGGCCGTGGCCGTCACCGTCATCGAAGTGGCCCTCATCGTCACCCTGATGGCCGATGGCGGGGACAAGACGGCCTCCCTGGCCCGGGACACGGTGTTCGCCGCCGTCATGATCACCTGCAACGGCATCGTCGGCCTGTCCCTGCTCGTCGGGGCCCTGCGCAACCGGGTCGCCGTCTTCAACGCGGAGGGCTCCGGCGCGGCCCTGGCCACCGTGGCGACGCTGGCCGTCCTCAGCCTGGTCCTGCCGACGTTCACCACCAGCAAGCCGGGACCGGAGTTCTCCACCGCCCAGCTGACCTTCGCCGCCGTCGCCTCGCTCGCCCTGTACGGGCTGTTCATCGCCGTCCAGACGGTCCGTCACCGGGACTACTTCCTGCCGGTGGACACCGGGGCCGCTACGGAGCGGGCGGCCGGCGCCGCAGCCGGCGCGGTGGGGAGCGGCGACGGGGCCGCGGGGCGGGGCGGTGCGGCCGCCGGCGACGGCGGCGTGGCCGCTGGGGACGGGGACGGGGCCGCTCGGGACGGCGACGGGGAGCACGCCGCGCCGCCCACCTCCCGGGCCGCCCTGGTCAGCCTGGGCCTGCTGCTGGTCGCGCTCGTCGCCGTCGTCGGCGACGCCAAGGCCGTCTCGCCGACCATCGAGAGGGCCGTCGCCGGCGCCGGCCTGCCCAACGCCGTCGTCGGTGTGATCATCGCCCTGCTGGTCCTGGCCCCCGAGACCCTCGCCGCCGTACGCGCCGCCCGCCGCGACCGCGTCCAGACCAGCCTCAACCTGGGCTACGGCTCCGCCATCGCCAGCATCGGCCTGACCATCCCGGCCATCGCCCTCGCCACCGTCTGGCTCTCCGGTCCGCTCCTGCTCGGCCTCGGGCCGATCCACATGGTGCTGCTCGCCCTGACCGTCGTGGTCAGCGCCCTCACCATCGCGCCCGGCCGGGCGACCCTGCTCCAGGGCGGCGTGCACCTCGTCCTGCTCGCCGCGTACCTCTTCCTCGCCGTCAGCCCGTGAGCCGCCCCCGGTGGGGCCGGACCCTTCCGGCCCCACCGGGCAAGGGCGCGGTTCAGCGGCGCCCGCGCGGCCAGACCATCTCAGCTGCGGCGAGGTGAGGACGCCCCGGGGGCGGCTTGCGCGCACACCGGCGGTGGACGGGGCCGCGGTCGCAGCGGGACATCGGGGCGCCTGCATTTTCATCTGCCGTACATGGAACGGCGGTTCCGCCTCACCTACGCTCGTCGCCATGGCAGCAGGAATCCTCAGCGCGCGCCGCCACGTCGACCAAGGGCGTATGGCGAGCGCCCTGTGTACGGTCGCCCCGGCGCGCTGAACGCGCCTTTCTCCCGCACGGGATCCCCACCTGGCGCCCCGCCTGGCTCCCGTCTCCTCCCCCTTTCACACCACAGCAGGCGACTCGAAGCGGCTCGTCTGCCATGCCCTCGTGCGCCGACGCGCCCAGGAGGAATGGACATCATGAGCGAGAACAGCGAAACGAGCGAGAACACCGAGAACAGACGCCACCCCGTGAGCCGCCGCGGCTTCCTCGGCGGCGCCGCAGCCGTGGCAGCAGCCACCGCCGTACCCGTCCTCGCGCAGGCCGCAGCAGCCACCCCCGCCGCTGCCGCGGGCCGCCCGAACATCCTGCTGATCGTCACCGACGACCAGCCGAAGCAGACCGAATGGGCCCTGCCCAAGACCCTCGCCTGGCTCGCCGACCAGGGCGTGAAGTTCACGAACGGCCACGTCGCCACCCCCTTGTGCGCCCCCTCGCGGTCGAGTGTGTTCTCCGGCCGGCACGCCCACAACCACGGCGTGCGCAACAACCAGTCCCCGTACGCGCTCGACCAGAGCACCACCGTGCAGAAGTACCTGGGGGACGCGGGCTACCGCACCGGCCTGTTCGGCAAGTACCTCAACTCATGGGCCCTGGCCGACAACCCGCCGCACTTCGAGGAATTCGCTCTCCTGCGGCCCGGATACGTCGACGCCCAGTGGAACGTCAACGGCACCGTCCAGACGATCAACGGCTACACCACCACCATCATCAAGAACCGCACGCTGAACTTCCTCCAGAAGGCCGCGACCGACACCCGGCCCTGGTTCGCGTACGTCACCCCCTACGCCTCCCACGGCCCGCGGACCCCCGAGGCGAAGTACGCGGACACCCCCGTCCCGGACTGGAACGGCCGGCCCTCGGTCCCCGAGAACGACCGCAGCGACAAGCCGGCCTACATCAAGAACGCCACCGGCACCCTCGCCGACGGCCAGACCATCCGCGCAGAGCAGCTGCGCACGCTGCTCTCCGTCGACGACGCGGTGCAGGCATTCAAGGACAAGCTCCAGGCCTTGGGCCAGCTGGACAACACCCTCGTCATCTACATCGGCGACAACGGCTTCAGCTGGGGCGACCACGGCTGGACCGCCAAGTCGGTGCCCTACCGGCCGGCTCACGAGGTGCCGTTCTACCTCTCCTGGCCGGCCGGCGGGCGTGGGGCGGGGAGCGTGGACCACCGCATCGTCGCGAACATCGACATCGCGCCGACCATCCTCGACGCGGCCGGCATCACCCCGTCCGCGGCGCAGGACGGCCGGTCCCTGCTCTCCGCCTACAGCCGCGACCACCTGCTGGTGGAGTGGTGGAAGCAGGGCACGGCCACCGGCGGTGTGCCGACCTGGTCCTCGTACGTCGCCAAGGACGAGCAATATACGGAGTACTACGACCTGACGACCGACGCGAACGGCACGGTGTCCGGCACCGGCCAGGTCAAGTTCCGCGAGTACTACGACCTGGTGCACGACCCGCACCAGCTGGCCAACAAGCTCCACCAGGCGACTCCGGCCGACGAGCAGGCCCTCGGCATCCCCGCCCTGGCCGCCCGGCTCGCCGCCGACCGCGTGGCCTGACCCACCCCCACAGAACCGCCGGCCGGGCGCCCGCACCGCGAGGTACGGGCGCCCGGCCGCCCACCGTCCCGACGGAGCCGCCATGTTGGACTGCTGCACCCCCGGCCACGACCATGCCCCGATGCTCACCCTCGCGCCACCGCCCCCGGCGGCCCCTGCGGCCGCGGCCTCCCGGGTGGCCCGGCAGCTGATCACCCTGCCCGGTGGCGCGTTCCTCATGGGCACCGACGACCCGGAGGGCTTTCCGGCGGACGCCGAGGGGCCGGTTCGCGAGGTGGCCGTGGAGCCCTTCCGGATCGCGGCCGCGGCCGTGACCAATGCCCAGTTCGCCACCTTCGCCAAGGCCACCGGCCATACGACGGAGGCCGAGCGCTTCGGCTTCTCGTTCACCTTCGGTGCCTTCCTCGCCGACGAGGTCGCCGCGGTCTCCGCGCCCGTGGCGGCCGTCCCGTGGTGGCGGGCGGTGGAGGGCGCCTGCTGGCGCCACCCCGAAGGACCCGGTTCGCACGTCACCGACCGGCAGAACCACCCCGTCGTCCATGTGTCCTGGAACGACGCCCAGGCGTACTGCGCCTGGTCCGGCACCCGCCTGCCCACCGAGGCCGAGTGGGAGTACGCGGCACGCGGCGGCCTGGAGCAGCGCCGATACCCCTGGGGCGACGAGCTCACGCCCGACGGCCGTCACATGTGCAACATCTGGCAGGGCGAGTTCCCCGCACTCAACACCGGTGCCGACGGCTACGTCTCCACCGCCCCGGTGAAATCCTTCCGGCCCAACAGCTTCGGCCTGTACAACACGGTCGGCAACGTCTGGGAGTGGTGTGCGGACTGGTTCACGCCCGGCGAGGAGACGTCCCGCGCCATGCGCGGAGGCTCGTACCTCTGCCACGACTCCTACTGCAACCGCTACCGCGTCGCGGCCCGCAGCTCGAACACGCCCGACAGCTCGACCGGCAACATCGGGTTCCGTGTGGCCGCCGACCTCCCGTAGCTCGGTCCGTCGTCCGGGCGCTGGAGGTCAGGACACGGTGACCGGGTCAGGACACGGTGACCCGGGCCAGGGCCCAGGAGGTGTGGTCGAAGGACGTGCGGTTGTTGGCGTCCTCGACCACCAGACGCAGCACGCGGACGCCCCGTACGTCCACGTCGACCGGGACCGGGCCGGTGGCCGCCGTGAGAGTGGGGGTGGTGAGGATCAGGCGGTCGTCGCCGTAGACCTTGGCGCGGGTGGCGCCGAGGGTGCTCTGCCTGGCGGAGAAGTCGTCGATGCCGACGAGGGAAGTGAAGCGCACGGCGGCACCGCCGAGGTGGTAGGCGATGTCACTGGGAGCGTGGACGCCCAGACCCTTGGGATACGTCGTACCGCCGAAGGAGATCAGCGGACCGTCACCGGCGGCGTTCTTGCCGTTGGAGGCGTCGCGTTCCACCGGTCCCCAGCCGTTGGCGGCACTGATCCAGGTGAGGTCGGAAAGGTAGGAGTCGCGCGTGGGGGCGGGGGGCGGGGTCGGGACGGTGCCCGCCGCCGCGTAGCGGACCGGGCCGGCCGCAGTGAGGGCGCTACCCTCGGCCGTGAGCTTCCAAGGGGTGGCGGGGGCAGCGTCCGCGGGCGGGGTGACCTGCCAGGAGGCGGTGAGCCGGGCGCCGACGGCGAGCTCCTGCGCCGTGGTCGGGGAGGTGGAGACCACGGTCCATCCGGCCGGGGCGCGCAGGCCGAGCGACGCGGTGGTCCAGGGCCGCGCGGAACCGTTGTCCAGGGTGGCGGTCACGGTGAACGCCTGGCCGGGGACGGCCAGGCGGGGCAGGGTCAGGCGGGCCCCGAAAGGGGTGCGCGCGAAGGTGTCCCGCCAAGAGGAGCGCATCAGCGCCACCAGTTCCGCGGCCTTGGAGGGGTTCTTGTCGAGGACGTTGCGGGTCTCGCCGGGATCGGCCGCCAGGTCGTACAGCTCCACCTGCCACTTGTCGTCGGGAAGGTTGTGGTCGCGCTCGGGGGCGAAGCGCACGGCCTTCCAATTCTCTCGGCGCACCGCCTCGGCGAGCCAGGTCGCGCGCTTGTTGTCCTGGGCATCGGCCCGGCTGGTGACCCCCAGCTCGTCGCGGAACCAGTACAGGTGTCCGTGGCGCGCCGAGTCGGGGCTGCCGGCGAGCAGGGGAGCGGCGGAGAGCCCGTCCACGTCGGTGGGGGCGGGGGCACCGCCGAGCTCGGCGAGGGTGGGCAGGACGTCGGTCAGGGGGGTGGGGCGGTCGCTGGTGCCCTGCCGGACCCGGCCGGGACCCCAGGCGATGAGAGGGACGCGTACGCCGCCTTCGTAGAGGTTGCGCTTGTAGCCGCGCAGCGGACCGTTGGCGTCGAACAGGTCGGGGTTCACCCCGCCCTCCTCGTGCGGGCCGTTGTCGCTGGTGACGAGGACGACGGTGTCCTGCTCCAGGCCGAGGGAGCGCAGCCGGTCGACCACCTTGCCGACCAGTGAGTCGAAGTAGGACACCTGGGCCGCGTGCCCCTTGTTCGCGGCCGTCCAGCTCCGGTCGGCGTAGGCCGTCGTGTCGGGGATGTCGCTGGGCGCGTGCGGGACGTTCGGGGTGAGCAGGAGGAGGAACGGCTCGGCGGCGTGGGCGTCGATGAACTCCAGGGCGCGCTGTGCGAGGAGGTCGGGGGCGTACACGGCCTTGGCGCCGCCGGCGTTGGCGGGGATGGGCTCCTTGACCGCGTTGTGCCAGAGGTACTCGGGGTAGTACTCGTGGGCGTGGGTGTGGTCGATGTAGCCGTGGAACTCCTCGAAGCCGCGGGCGGCCGGATGGCTGTCCTGGCCGGCCGCCTCCGGTCCGAAGCCCCACTTGCCGACCACGGCGGTCCGGTAGCCGCGCGCCCGCAGCACCTGCGCGAAGGTGGTGTCGGTGGCGGTGAGCGAGCCCTGACCGCCGGAGGAAGGGTTGGCGCGGACCGTGGCGTGGCCGGTGTGCAGTCCGGTCAGCAGGGAGCAGCGGGAGGGTGCGCAGACGGCCGCGGTGGAGTAGGCGTCGGTGAAGCGGAGCCCCTCGGTGGCGAGCCGGTCCAGGCGGGGGGTGGTGATCAGTTTCTGCCCGTACGCGCCGAGTTCGCCGTAGCCGAGGTCGTCGGCGAGGACGACGACGAAGTTCGGCAGCCGGGCGCCGGAGCCGTCCGCCGTGTCCGGGACCGTCACCGCGGACACCGCCTGTGCCGACCCGGCGGCGGTGGCGGCGCCGGCGGTCAGACCGAGGGTGGCGGTCGAAGCGGCCAGGAAGGTACGGCGGCTGGGCATGGGGGACTGCTCCTCGGGTGCGGGTGCGGGTGCGGGTGCGGGTGCGGGTGCGGGTGCGGGTGCGGGCCCGGCGCCGTGGGGCACGGCGCCGGCGGGGCACGGCGGCGCCGCACCGGTTCGACCTCGGTGCGGCGCCCCGTGCGTGCTGCGGGGGTCAGGGCTTGACGTTCACCCCGGCCCAGGCGGCGGCCACGGCCTTGGCCTCGGCGCTGTTCGCGCCGTACAGGTCGGCCGCTGCCTTCAGGGTGGCCTCGCGGGCACCGTGGTAGTCGGTGGTGGACGTGAAGTACGCGGTCAGCGCCTTGTACCAGATCTGGACCGCCTTGTCCCGGCCGATACCGGTGACCGTCGAGCCGTCCACGGTCGGGCTGTCGTAGTGCACGCCGTTGATGTCCTTCGCGCCGCTGCCCTCGGACAGCAGGTAGAAGAAGTGGTTGGCGACGCCGGAGGAGTAGTGCACGTCGAGGTTGCCCACGCCGGCGCTCCAGTAGTCGGCCGAGCCCCGGCCGTCCTTGCTCGGCTTGTCCTGGTAGCGCAGCGGCTTGCCGTTGCCGAAGATGTCGATCTTCTCGCCGAGCAGGTAGTCGCCCTTGTCCTGGGCGTTGTTCGCGTTCCACTCCACCGCGGTGCCGAAGATGTCCGAGGTGGCCTCGTTCAGGCCGCCGGACTCACCGGAGTACTGCAGGTCCGCGGTGGCCGAGGTCACGCCGTGGCTGAACTCGTGGCCGGCCACGTCGAGCTGGGTCAGGGCGTGCTGGTTGCCGGCGCCGTCGCCGTAGGTGATGGTGAAGGACTGGTCGTCCCAGAAAGCGTTCTGGTAGGCGCTGCCGTAGTGGACCCGGGAGACCGGAGCCCGCCCGTCGTTCTTGATGCCGTTGCGGTGCAGGACGTTCTTGTAGAAGTCCCAGGTCTGGGCGGCGCCGTAGGCGGCGTCCACGGCGGCCGTCTGGTTGTTGCCGGGCAGGCCGTTCCCCCACTTGTTGTCCGCGTCGGTGAAGACCGTGCCGTTGCCGCTCGTCTTGTGCTTGAGGTCGACGGTGCTGGAGCCGCCGCGCACGCTGTCGACGAGGGAGAAACCCGACGACGTCTTGGTGGTGTTGAGGGAGACGCTGCCGCTGTACTGGCTGGCGCCGGTACCGACCGCGGCGGGCGCGGCGGCGCTGGGCTTGGCGGCCGCGGCTCCGCTCTTCGCGGTGATGCCGCCGGCTATGTCGAGGATGAGCTGGGCCTCGTGCAGTTTCCGGCCGGTGTCGGCGTCGGTGATGACGCGCAGTCGGCTCGGGGTGACACCGTCGCGCTGGACGCCCGTGACGACGGTCTCGTAGGCGAGGACGGGCTTGCCGTCGGCGGCCCAGATGACCTTGCGCGGGGAGTCGCCGGCGGAGGCGCCGGTGGTGTTCGCGGCTTCGGCGGCCTGGACCGCGGCGGAATGGGCGGCGGCCGGGGCCAGCTTCGGGGTCACCGAGGCGACCTTGATGTCGGCCTCGGTGGCCTTGGTGACCGACGTGACGGCACCGCCGGCGTTGCGGTGGACGACGAGGTCGCCTCCGAGGACGGGAAGGCCGGCGTACGTGCGCTCGTAGCGGGTGTGGACCGTGCCGTCGGCGTCCTTGATGACGTCCTTGACGATCAACTGCTCCTCGCCGCCGAGGCCGAGCGAGGCCGCGGTGGCCGCAGCGGCGCCGGCTTCGGCGGCCGCCGGGACGGCACCCGCCGAAGCGGCGGTGGTGCCGGCGGCGAGGAGGGTGCCGGTGAGGACGGCCGCGCCGGACACGAGGGCGAGGCGGCGCGCCCTGCTGCCGGCGGTGGTGATCGAGAACATGCGGATTCTCCAGAGGGTCGTGGGGAGTTGGACGGGATCGCCGTCCACCTCTGCAAGGAGGAATGCCTTGATGAGCAGGGAGACTCTCAGGCGGCCGTGGACATGTCACGCGGCGTAAGTGATGGTTGGTTCGCTCATGTCGGATTCGCCGCCCACCTCTTCACGGGAAGGACAAGATCCCGATACACGCCGACACAAATGGCACGGGAATTCGAAACAACCCCGTAGGGAACTGTGCCGGGAGACACGGCAATTGACGCTCATTCATCGACCGTCGGCAGTAGCGATGGAGCGCACCTGCCCGCGGGCGGGGACGGGCGCGATCCCGCCGGTGTCACCGCCGTCCGGGGCCGCACCGGAGCCGCCATCCCCCCGGCACCAGCCGGTGCATGCCGTTCGGTATCCCGCCGGCCCGGGTCATTGACCGCGGCTGTGCCCGGCGACGAGGATCGCGCCATGACAGCGGCGCGGGCGGTACGGCGGAACACGGTCGACGGGCTGGTGCGCGACAGCGCGCTGCGCGTCCCGGACCGGCAGGCCGTCACCTACCGCGAACGGACGTGGACGTACGCGGAACTCGACGCCGCCGTCTCCACCGGGGCCGCCGTCCTGCGGGAGCGGTACGGGCTGGCCGACGGCGACCGGGTCGCGACCTTCGCCCACAACTCGGACGCCTATCTGCTGGCCTTCCTCGCCTGCGCCCGCGCCGGGCTCACCCACGTCCCGGTCAACCAGAACCTGACCGGCGAGGACCTCGCGCACATCCTGGACGACTGCACGAGCGCGCTGGTCCTCGCCGACCCGGACCTGGCCGCGCGGATCCCCGAGGGCCATGCCGTACGGCCGCTGCGCGACGCGCCCGGCTCGTTCCTGGCGGAGCTGGCCGATCCGCTGCCCTTCGCAGCCGACCGCGATCCCCGCGCCTTGGCGCAGCTGCTCTACACCTCGGGTACCACCGCCCTGCCCAAGGGCGCGATGATGACGCACCAGGCGTTGGTGCACGAGTACGAGAGCGCGATCGAGGCGCTGGACCTGGCCGAAGCGGACCGGCCGGTGCACTCGCTGCCGCTCTACCACTCGGCGCAGATGCACGTCTTCCTGCTGCCGTACCTGGCGGTGGGCGCGCGGAACACGATCCTGGACGCCCCGGCCGCCGAGGAGGTCTTCGACCTGGTGGAGGCGGGCCGGGCGGACAGCCTGTTCGCGCCGCCCACGGTGTGGATCGGGCTCGCGAACCACCCGGAATTCGGGCGCCGCGAACTGGGTGCGCTGCGCAAGGCGTACTACGGGGCCTCGATCATGCCGGTGCCCGTGCTGGAGCGGCTGCGGGGGCGGCTGCCAGGCCTCGGGTTCTACAACTGCTTCGGCCAGAGCGAGATCGGACCGCTGGCCACCGTGCTGGGCCCGGAGGAGCACGAGGGGCGGATGGAGTCCTGCGGGCGGCCCGTGCGCCACGTCGAGGCGAAGGTCGTCGACGAGGACGGCGCGGACGTGCCGGACGGCACGGCGGGCGAGGTGGTGTACCGCTCGCCCCAGCTGTGCCTCGGCTACTGGAACGACCCGGAGGCGACGGAGAAGGCCTTCCGGGACGGCTGGTTCCGCTCCGGGGACCTGGCGGTGCGGGACGAGCAGGGGTACTTCACCGTCGTCGACCGGGTGAAGGACGTCATCAACTCGGGCGGCGTGCTGGTGGCCTCCCGGCAGGTCGAAGACGCGCTGTACACCCACCCGGGAGTGGCCGAGGCCGCGGTGGTGGGTCTGCCCGACGAGCGGTGGATCGAGGCGGTCACGGCGATCGTGGTGCCGCGCGGGGAGGTCACGGAGGCGGAGCTGCTGGCGTACGCCCGGGAGAGGCTGGCCCACTTCAAGGCGCCGAAGCGGGTGCTGTTCGTGGACGCCCTCCCGCGCAACGCCAGCGGCAAGATCCTCAAGCGCGAACTGCGGGACCGCTTCGGGCAGGAGGAACAGCCGGCCTGATCGGCAGGACGCCCCCGGGCCCGCGGGTCATTCGCCCGGGCCGCCGCCGGCCCGGAGGCGGCGGAGGGTGAGGTGCTCGTGGACCAGGCGTCCGACCAGGGCGCCGCCGTAGACCACGAAGCCCACGCCGACCAGCCAGGACTGGACGACCAGCAGCGTGCCGAAGGGGCCGTAGGTGACGGCGTTGGACGCGATCAGCGGGGAGAACACCAGCTGGGAGAAGAGCCGCAGGCCGAGCAGGCCCAGGCTGGTGGCCACCGCCCCCGGCAGCAGGGCCCGCCAGCGGACCCGGCCGCCCAGCAGCAGCCGCTGGGAGCCCCAGAAGAAGAGCATGGTGCCGAGCAGATCGCCGGTGGTGCCGAGGACGGTGCCGACGGCGTCGTTCGAGGGGGCGGGGATCCCGACGAGCAGCGCGAGGTAGCAGACCAGCAGGGCCAGCCAGACGACGTGCCGCCACATGGTGTGCCAGCGGGCGGTGGGCAGGTCCCAGACCTTCTCGTACCCGGTCTGCACGGCCGAGCCGAAGGTCAGGCCGAAGACGGCGAGGGCCGCGAGTCCGAACGCGGTGGTCCGCTCCAGCGCCAGGTCGGCCGCGCCGAACAGCATCTCGACCCGGGCCCGCGAGGACTCGGTGACGCCGAGGGCCTGGCCGAGCCAGCGCCCGAAACCGGAGCCGCTGCCGGGGGCGGCGGCCGCGACGACCACCAGCAGCGGCACCAGGGTCAGGAAGCCGAGTGCGGCGAAGCCCATGGCCCGGTGCATGAGCTCCATCTCCCGCCCCCGGCTCCACGCCAGCCCGGCCGAAGAGGCGTGGAGCCGCTCGTGGAGCCGGCGGAAGAACGAGGTCACGCCTCATGGATTACCCGGACGGACCCGCGGGTTCTCGCAGGCTCCCCCGAAGTAGGCCCGAAGGGGTGGCTTCGCCGGGTGGCTCCGCTACCGCGCCTCCCTGAGGTCCGTCACTCGCTTGATCTTGCCCACCGACCGCTCCAGGGTCTCCGGGTCGACCACCTCGACGGCCACCGAGACCCCGATGCCGTCCTTGACCGCGCGGACCACGGCGGCGGCCGCGGCCTTCCGCCGGCCCGCATCCGCCTCCCGGCGCGCCTCCACCCGGACCGTCAGCGCGTCCATCCGGCCCTCCCGGGTCAGCCGCAGCTGGAAGTGCGGGGCCAGGGCGGGCGTGCGGAGCAGGATCTCCTCGATCTGCGTCGGGTAGAGGTTGACCCCGCGCAGGATGATCATGTCGTCGCTGCGGCCGGTCACCTTCTCCATCCGCCGGAACGCCGGCCGGGCCGTACCCGGCAGCAGCCGGGTCAGGTCCCGGGTCCGGTACCGGACGATCGGCATGGCCTCCTTGGTGAGCGAGGTGAACACCAGCTCCCCGGACGCTCCCTCCGGCAGCACCTCGCCGGTGAACGGGTCCACCACCTCCGGGTAGAAGTGGTCCTCCCAGATGTGCAGCCCGTCCTTGGTCTCGACGCACTCCTGCGCCACGCCCGGGCCCATCACCTCGGACAGGCCGTAGATGTCCACCGCGTCGACGTCGAGCCGCTGCTCGATCTCCCGGCGCATCTCCTCGGTCCACGGCTCCGCGCCGAATATCCCCGTCCGCAGCGAGGTGGTGCGCGGGTCGATGCCCTGGCGCTCCATCTCGTCCAGCAGCGTGAGCATGTACGAGGGCGTGACCATGATGATCTCCGGCCGGAAGTCCTGGATCAGCCGGACCTGGCGGTCGGTCATCCCGCCGGACGCGGGCACGACCGTACAGCCGAGCCGCTCCGCGCCGTAGTGCGCGCCGAGGCCGCCGGTGAACAGGCCGTACCCGTACGCGACGTGCACCATCTGGCCCGGTCTGCCGCCCGCCGCCCGGATGGAGCGGGCCACCACGTCCGCCCAGGTGGAGAGGTCCCGGTCGGTGTACCCGACGACGGTCGGGCGGCCCGTGGTGCCGCTGGAGGCGTGGATGCGGCGCACCTCGGAGCGCGGCACGGCGAACATGCCGAAGGGGTACTGGTCGCGCAGGTCGGCCTTGGCGGTGAAGGGGAAGAGGGCGAGATCGGCCAGGGAGCGGCAGTCGTCGGGGTGCACCCCGGCCTTGTCGAAGGCCTGCCGGTAGTGCGGCACGCGCTCATAGGCGTGGTGCAGGGTGGCGCGAAGCCGCTGCAGCTGGAGCGCGGCCAACTCGTCGCCGCTCAGCCGCTCGCCGTCATCGTGGACATCCGCGTGCGCCGTCATGCCGTCACCTCATCCTGAGCCGTGAACCGAAGTCGTATGCGAATCAACCGACCGATCATTCGGTAGATTGCCGCAGCCCGGTGGCTAAATCAATGACTCGAACGAGTGATCGCATGATGGGATGACCCCCATGCCGATCTTCACCTCTCACGACGGAACCGAGCTCGCCTACCACGTCAAGGGTGAGGGCGAGCCGCTCGTCTGCCTCCCGGGCGGCGCCATGCGAGCCTCCGCCTACCTGGGCGACCTCGGGGGGCTGACCGCCGGACGCCGGCTGGTCCTCCTCGACCTGCGGGGTACGGGCGACTCGCAGGTTCCGGCCGACGAGTCCACGTACCGCGTCGACCGCCAGGTCGCCGATGTCGAGGCCCTGCGCCTCCACCTCGGCCTGGAGCACATGGACGTACTGGCCCACTCCGCCGCCGGCAACCTCGCCCTGCTCTACGCGGCGGCGCACCCGGCCCGGCTGCGCCGCCTGGCCCTGGTCACCCCGACCTGCTGGGCCGTGGGCCTCGACTCGACCCCCGAGCAGCGCCTGGAGGTGGTCCGCGGACGCGCCGGCGGCGAGCCGTACGACACGGCCATCGCCGCGTACGAGCGGATCCTCGACGTCCTGGCGGCCGGCGGCACCCCTGCCCCGGCGGACTGGACCCGGGCGATGCCCCTCGCGTACGGACGCTGGGACGAGGGGGTGCGCGCCCACATCGACGCGAGCGGCCGCGAGAAGAACGCGGCGGCGGGCGTCGCCTACGCCGGTCCCGGCGCCTTCGACCCGCCCGCCACCCGGGCCGCGCTGCGCCGCCTCACCGGCGAGGTGCTGGTGCTGGCCGGAGAGCTGGACAGCTACCCCACCGCCGCCCTCACCGCCGAACTCGCCGGGCTCTTCCCGCGGGGCACCGCCGACGTCCAGCCGGGCGGCGCGCACTTCCCGTGGCTGGACGACCCGCGGTGGTTCGCGGCGCGCGTGGAGCGCTTCCTGGCCACCGGGTCCTGACCGGCGGACCCGGCTCCGGGCCGCCCGCCCGGCCGCCGCGACCGCGCCGCGCCCCGTCAGTGCGTCGCGCCGCGCCCCGTCAGTGCGTCGCGCCGCGCCCCGTCAGTGTGCCGTGCCGCGCCGCGTCACTGCGCCGCGTCCGCCTCCGTCGCCACCGACTTCGCCCAGCGGTAGTCCGCCTTGCCGCTCGGCGAGCGCTGGATGGCCGGCGTCACGACCAGCTGGCGCGGGATCTTGTACCCCGCCAGCCGCGTCCGGCAGTGCCGCTGGATCTCGTCCAGGGTCGGCTCGGGCGCGCCCGCCCGCACCTGCACCACCGCGGCCACGTGGCTGCCCCACTTCGGGTCGGGCACCCCGGCGACCAAGGCGTCGTAGACGTCCGGATGGGACTTCAGCGCCTGCTCGACCTCCTCCGGGTAGACCTTCTCGCCGCCCGTGTTGATGCACTGCGAGCCCCGCCCGAGGACGGTGACGATGCCCTCCTCGTCCACGGTCGCCATGTCCCCGAGGAGCACCCACCGCTCGGAGCCCCTGCGGAAGAAGGTCTCGGCGGTCTTCGCCGCGTCGTTGTAGTAGCCGAGCGGGACGTGGCCGCGCTGCGCGAGCCGCCCCGGCACGCCCACGGGAACCGGCTCGTGCGTCACCGGGTCCACCACCTGGGTGCGGTCGTTGACCACGAGCCGGAACCCCTTCTCGGGGCCGGAGTCCTCGGCCGCCCTGCCGTTCGAACCGGACTCGGAGGAGCCGAAGTTGTTCAGCAGCACCACGTTCGGCACGAGCCGCTGGAACTCCGCCCGCACCGTTTCCGACATGATCGCCCCGGACGAGGAGACGCTGAACAGCGAGGACAGGTCGGTTCCCCGGAGCGGGCCCTTCAGGGCGTCGATGAGCGGGCGGAGCATCGCGTCGCCCACCAGCGACACGCTCGACACCCTCTCCTTCTCGATCGTACGGAGCACCTCCTCCGGCGCGTACTTGCGGTGGATGACCACCCGCTGGCCGTAGTTGAAGGCGATGAACGAGGTCAGGGTCGAGGTGCCGTGCATCAGCGGGGGCGCGGGGAAGAAGGTCAGCCCGGCGCCCTTCGACGCGACCCGCTCGGCGAGCTCCTCGGGCCGCTTCACCGGCTCGCCCGAGGGTTCTCCGCCGAAGAGCCCCGCGAAGAACAGGTCCTCCGCGCGCCACATGACGCCCTTGGGCATGCCCGTCGTGCCGCCCGTGTAGATGATGAACAGGTCGTCGGGGGAGCGGGGCGGGAAGCCGCGCCCCGGTGAGCCGGCCGCCTCGGCGTCCTCGTACGCGACCGGCGCGATCGAGGGCTCCGGTGCGCCCTCGGGGGCGGGCCCGACCCGGATCAGGTGGCGCAGTCTCGTCGTTTGCGGGAGGGCGGCGGCCACCCGTTCGGTGAACTCGCCCTCGAAGACGAGTGCGGCGAGGTCGGCGTCGTTGTACAGGTAGACCAGTTCCTCCTCCACGTACCGGTAGTTGACGTTCACCGGTACGAGACGGGCCTTGAGGCAGGCCAGGACGGTCTGGAGGTACTCGATGCCGTTGTAGAGGTGCAGCCCCAGGTGCTCGCCGGCCCTCAGGCCGCTGTCCAGCAGGTGGTGCGCGATGCGGTTCGCCGCGGTGTCCAGCTCCGCGTACGTGAGGCGGCGCTCGGCGCCGGTGCCGGGGTGGTCCACGTACACGAGTGCCTCGCGGTCCGGGACCACGTCGACGACCGACTCGAACAGGTCGGCAAGGTTGTACTCCACCGTTCCTCCTCACCCCCGGTGTTTCCGGTTGCGGGCCATGGCCGTGCCGACCCGCGGCGGTCATTAGAGCGCCGCTCAGCCCAAGTGGGAAGGGCGCGCTCCAAAAAATCTGACTGGGTGTCAGAAAACTATTGAACTGCACCCGGCCCTCCTGCAACCTGTTCTAGGTCTTGAGACGGGAGGACGGCAATGGGTGGGACGGAACACCTGACCGTGGACCGCCACGGCGCCACGCTGGTGCTCACCATGAACCGGCCGGAGGCGAAGAACGCGCTTTCGCTGCCGCTGCTGGTGGGGCTGTACGACGGCTGGCTGGAGGCGGACGCGGACGACACGATCCGCTCGGTGGTCCTCACGGGCGCGGGCGGGGACTTCTGCGCCGGGATGGACCTCAAGGCCCTGGCCGGGAAGGGGATGGCGGGCGACCGGTACCGGGACCGGCTCAAGGCCGACCCCGACCTGCACTGGAAGGCGATGCTCCGCCACCACCGGCCGCGCAAGCCGGTGATCGCGGCGGTGGAGGGGTACTGCGTGGCCGGCGGGACCGAGATCCTGCAGGGCACCGACATCCGGGTCGCGGGCGCGGGCGCCACCTTCGGGCTGTTCGAGGTCAAACGCGGCCTGTTCCCGATCGGCGGCTCGACGGTCCGGCTGCCCCGGCAGATCCCGCGCACGCACGCCCTGGAGATGCTGCTCACCGGCCGGCCGTACTCGGCGCAGGAGGCGGCGCGGATCGGACTGGTCGGACAGGTCGTCCCCGAGGGGAGCGCCCTGGCCAAGGCCCTGGAGATCGCGGAGCAGATCAACGCGTGCGGGCCGCTGGCCGTCGAGGCCGTGAAGGCATCGGTCTACGAGACCGCCGAGCTGACGGAGACGGAAGGCCTGGCCTCGGAACTGCTGCGCGGCTGGACCGTCTTCGAGACCGCGGACGCCAAGGAGGGGGCGCGGGCCTTCGCGGAGAAGCGGCCGGCCGTCTTCCGGCGCGAGTAGCCCCCGCCCCTGCCCTCTCGTCCCCGCCCCC
>NZ_LFML01000126.1:220127-259420 GCF_001044425.1 Streptomyces roseus | reverse complement strand
GCGCACCGGGCGGGCGGACATGACGGAAACGGTGAGCTTCATCGGGGTGTGACAGTTGGACGGCCGAGATCGACAGGACAGGTTCTAGTGCGGTCGGCGAAGCGATTGCTGGTCATCCACGGTGAGGTTGCGGGCTCGGCTGCCAGCGCAGGTTCGGCCTCAGTCTGCGGGTCGGTCGGAGCAAGAACGCGCAGGCAGCGGCGGTGCTGGGAGACACTTCGCTCGGCGGCCTCGCTGAGGTTGTGCCAGAGGTGCCACCGGTCAGCGACCTGAACTGCCTGGGGTGCGCCGGCGGTGGCGCCTTCGGCGAAGAACGGGGCCCGGTCCCGGCAGACCACTTCGATCCCTGGCCGTTTCGCCAGCCAGGCCGCGAGGCTGGCGGCTTCCCGGTCAGGCAGCAGATCTACCGGCCGACGGGACTCGACATCGACCAGGACTGTCCCGTAGTGCCGACCCTTGCGCGTCGCATACTCGTCGACGCCGACCACCCGCGGGGCGGGGGGATCCGGCTCTGGTAGAGCGTCGACCAGGCGCAGGACCGTGCTCCGGCTGACGCCGACGCCGAGCTCCCGGGTCATACGGGCACCCGCCCTGCCGGCCAGTGCCAGTCCGATGTCGGACAGGGTCGAGCGCAGCCGTTCCGTCCGCTGGCCGTGGTGACGCGTCAGCCCTGGTCTCTGCTCGACGAACGTCCTCTGCCCGCAGGAGGCATTCGGGCAGGTGAACCGTCGGACTCTCAACCGGAGAACCACGATTCTGCCGCCGCTCGGTACGTCAGCGGGAAACCGCAAATAGGAGCCGTGAACACGCTCCGACCACGTCTCACACAACGGGCATGACGCGCCTGCCGTCGTGCACCGGACATCAACGCGCACTGTCGCGATGTTCACGTCCAGCGACAGCACCACCACATTCGCCACCGACGGGAACAGCAGGTCCTTCAACCGAGCCGCAAGGTCATCCACGGCTCCGAACTGTCGGCCCAACCAGCCGAACGGAGAGCCATTTTCGGGCAACCTCGCAGGCCCGACCCGCTGGCCCCGTAGTCACTCAACGTGGCCAAACCACAGAACCTGTGCCAGAACCCGTTCTCATGGATAAAGCCACGGGGGCAGTGCCGCGACCTTTCTCTCCAGCGGGGACAGCCCGCCCGGCTCGTCGGCGTACTCGGAGTAGTAGGCGGCCGAGTCGAACCGGTACGCCTCCCCCTCCGGTGCCCATGCGAGCAGCGGCCGGTCGAGTTTGCGCAGCGCCTCCACGGTGAGCTTGCCCGCGGGAGCGAGCCACGGGAGGGCACCCTCCACCGTAGCCTTGGCTTCCTTCTTGTCGAACCCCATCCACATGACGGCCAGTGTCCCGCTTCCCGAACCCGGCCGGGGGAACTTTGTCCCCTGTCAGCGAAGATTGATCATTGCCAATGAACCTGCCTGTAGTCGAGACCTCGGCCGCCGATGGCCGAGGTCTCGGCGCCCGGCCGGCGGAGTGGGTCAGGCGCCTACCTGCTGGACCATCACATCGATCAGGTCGTCATCCTGCATCCCAAGGTCTTCAGGCGTGGAATCCCAGCTGATCCGCTCGCCGTCATACAGGAAGCGGACGTCGGCCACCGGGTGCCCGATTCGAGCGCAGTAGACGGTCATCACCTTCTCCATCCGGGTCGTTCGCCTGATCCGGAAGTTGACCTCGTGGCCGTCGACCGAGCGTACCTTCACCTGGATGTGCGTGGCCCCATCGCTGCCATCCTCTGCCACCATCGCCTCATCGGTCATCCTCAAGTTCCTTTCATCTCGGCGCCGGGTTGCGTCGCCCAATCTTCGCTGACCCAGGCTCACTGGTGATCAACTTTCAGTGACACGGATGAAGGTTCACTGTCACAAGACAAGGTTCGGCACACCCCTAAAGGATCACCATCCTCGTTCGCACAAATATTCGAACAACTGCTTCAATGAGTGGATGTCACACTTCCACTTCCCTGACGACCTCGTCTCTCTCAAACAAGACCAGATCCGGATCTACCGCCGACTCGCTCTCCAGCCCGCCCTCGGCACCGCCGTCCTGCGGCGCGAGCTGATTCGTCTCTCCTGTCTGATCAGCGCCCACCCGTACTGGGAGCAGCGTGGATGTTCCCTGTCAAGTCCTTGTGTTCACGCATTGTGCCTCCTCTGTGTGGGGCGCGCGGTGGTGGTTGTGGCAGGTATGGGACGGGCCACCCAACGGTTCGGACGAGCAGTTCCTGTCAGGTCGGCTGTTCCTCGTTTACCGGCATGATGTAGGCCGCTTCGATGAAATTTACGAACCTGTTCGCGCTCCCCTCGCCGACCACGTTCCCGATCCAGGGGAACGTCCGGCGGGCGGCTCGCAATTCACCACTGATGGCCAGTACTGCACTCACCCGGACTCTTAATAGCCGCCCGGAAGCGTCAAAGTGCCTGTCACGCTTCCGTCTCGGCAGACGTAGACGGCCAGAAATTCGTTCGGGGAAGTAGCCCGGCCACCTTTCTTGAGTCGCTCCGCTTGAGCACCCCTGGAGTTTGACCTGTAGCAGCCGCGTCCCGCACTGCCGTGAGTCCCGAACCAGTCGGTCCGGGACTCACTTGCATGACCGCCGCGTGAGCCATTCCGACCGCATCGTAAGTTAGTCAATGACCCACCGACCTATTCCACCCTCGCAAACGCAGTGCAACGTCAATCCACTGACCGTGCAGGAAGTGTGCCTGGGACGGCTCGGGAGACCGCTGACCCGCAGAACGGCGGCGGCCCATCAACTGGAACGAAGAAGTGTGCCCTCGGCGCCCGCCGACCGCGAGTCCCGTCGGCGCCGCGCGGCCGGCGAACCCACCACCCGACGGATGTTCCAGAACGTCGACCCCGCCCGCACCTGCGCGGCACCGTCGCCTACCTGCGGGAACAGCGTCACGCCGACTACGCCCTGTCGGCAACCAGGCGGCCCCGCTCGCCCGGGTCCGCGCAGCTCTGCCACCCGCGGTCCCCGAAGCGGAGGAGCACGTCCAAACCGAGCGTTCCCACGGTCGCATTATCCGCCCGTCGGTCTGGACCGCCCCGCTACCTGATCAACTGACTTTGATGCTGTCCTGGGGGTGCATGGCCGAATCCTGTAATTCGGTCATTCATTCGGGACGGGGGATCGCAAAGCGGGGAGAGCAGCGGGCTGCGGATTCGGTCGTCTGAAAATGCGCTGGCCGAATCGATTCTCCGAAGGATCTTTCGGCCAGGTGTCCGCTTCCGGTGGCCCGTATAATATCCTAAATCTCCTCACGTGAAAGCGTGTTTGGCGGGAAAGAGGTGTCCATTTCCAGGCCCCTGGCCGGCGTTATCCAGACGTAATGGCCGGATGGCTGTGCCACGCACACGCTCCGTATTGATGTTTTCGTGACCCTCGCCTATTTTATTTTCCGTAACGGCACATACCGGCACAGGGGCCCCGCAGTTCCGCGGGCGCCTCACCTAACCGTGTCCACAGGCAGGGGTCACCCATGGCGCTGACGGTCGACGAACTGGTTGCACTGTTCCCGGCGGGGGGTGCCGGTACGTTCGAACTCGACACCGGACGGCTCGGGCTGAGCGGCGAGTCCGAGTCCCTGGAGCACCTGCCGAGCGGCATTCTGACCCTCACTGAGGCGACCGTCGACAGCGCCGCTCTGACAGTGACCGGCAAAGTCACTTTGGCCGGTGAGGAGATGCCGGCCAGCGCCCGGTTCTTCGCCACCGGCACGGCGGTCAACGCGCTGCTTTTCGAGGCGAGCCCGGCGACCTGGCTGCTCCAGACCGCCGTCGCCCGCGTCGACCTGTCCGGGCTGTCCGGTGGCCGGTCACTGCGGGTCCTGCTGGCCGCCGGACAGGCCGCGGCCGCGGCCGGACGGTGCCCCGGCACCGGGCCCTGGGTGGGCTTCCAGCTCGGCGGGGCGGTCGCCGACCCGCTGGAGTTCCGCGCCGAACTGCGCAAGGAGTCCATCGGCACGGCCCAGCCCCTCGACGGACCGCCGCTGCTGATCACCCCGCTGCTCGAAGCCCTGGGCGAGTACGGCGTCGAACTGCCCGGACCGCTGGTCGACTGGCTGGAGCGGGTCCAGCTGCACCAGCACCCGATGGGCAAGATGGACAACCTGATGGTCACCGCCGAAGCGCCGGTGGACCACGGCACCGGCGCGAACCCAGTGGAACTGCTGGTGCTGCGGACCACGGTGCTCGGCCGCACCGGCCAGGACGGCAAACCCAAGGCCACCACCGTCGCCATGGTCCGGGCCCGCACGGACTGGGACGGTTCCGGGCTGCCGGTGGTCGGACCCATGATCGGCAACGGGCTGCTGTCCCTGCCCGCGCTCCAGATCATGTACGTCTCCGAGAACCTCAGCGCCGAAGACGTCATCAAGATCAACCGGGTCGTCACGGAGTACAACCTCGGCCCGCTCCAGCAGTTGCCGGTGGTGAACGCGGCGGCAGGGGTCCCGCTGGGCAAGAACGTGAGTGCGGCGGTCCACCTCGCGGTCATGGGCCATCCGACCCCGGCACTGGTGATCACCGTCCCGCCGAAGTTCGGACCGGCTCCGGAGAGCCCCGACAAGCCGAAGCTCGAATACGAGTTCGTGATCGGCAAGCAGTTCGGGCCGGTCTACCTCTCGTCGATCGTATTCCGCTACGACTTCAAAAAAGGCCTGCTCATCGAGCTCCAGGGCCAGGTCACGATCGGTTCTCTCACCTGGCAGGTCGCCGGACTCGGCTTCTACGTCGGCATGAGCGGCGGCTTCCCGCTGCTGCCCTTCCTGCACGGCATGAACATCGAAGCCACCGCCGCCGACGGACTCATCAGCCTCAAGGGCGGACTGCTCAACAAGACACCCGACGACCCCACCCTCGACTTCGAACTCGCCGGACTGATCCTCGTCCAGGCGATGGCGGTCGAACTCGGCGCCCAGGCCGTGTGGGCACGCAGCGTCGAAGGCTGGCACTCCGTCTTCATCTACGGCGAGATCTCCCTCCTCGGCGGCGCCTCGGTCTTCGGCCCGCCACCCTTCACCGTCACCGGCTTCTCCGCCGGATTCGGGATCAACAGCTCCTTCAAGAAGGTCCCCACCGGCGCCGAGATCGCCGAATTCCCCCTGGTGGCACGACTGGACGCGGCCCAGGCCCTGCCCGGCATGCCGGCCCCGACGCCGTACACCCCCGAGGACGCACTCAAGGCCCTCACCGGACCCACCGGCTGGATCCGCCCCACCGAGGGCCAGTACTGGATCGCCGCCGGAGTGAAGTTCACCAGCTTCGGCTTCATCGAGACCAAAGCCCTCGCCGTCATCGAACTCGGCGACTCCGTCAAGGCCATGCTGCTCGGCCGCACCTCCGTCAGCCTGCCGCGCACCCTCAACCCGAACGCCCGGGCCATCGCCAGGGTGAACATCGGCCTGAGCCTCGGCTTCAGCTCCGCCGAGCACTGCCTGTCCATGGACGTGGCTCTGCTGCCCGGCAGCTACGTGCTCGATCCGTCCATCGAGCTCACCGGTGGCATCGCCGTCTACGTCTGGACCGGCGGAGGCCACGCCGGGGACTTCGCCATCAGCCTCGGCGGCTACCACCCCGACTACAACGTCCCCACACACTACCCCCGGCCCAAACGACTCGGGTTCGTGTGGTCCCCGGCCAGCGACATCACCGTGCGGGCCGAGGCCTACGCCGCGATCACCCCCGCCGCGTTCATGTTCGGCGGACGCCTGGCCGCCGTCTACGACAAGGGCATCTTCTCCGCGTGGTTCACCGCGCACCTCGACGTGCTGGTCCAGTGGAAACCCTTCTACCTCGACGTCCGGCTCGGCATCAGCATCGGTGTCGCGGCCACCATCAAGGTCTGGTTCGTCCGGGTCCGCATCTCCGTCGAGGTCGGCATCGACCTCCACCTGTGGCTGCCGCCCTTCGGGGGCCGGGCCACCGTCAAACTCTGGTTCATCTCCTTCAGCTTCGGCTTCGGCTCCTCCCGCGACAGCACCCCCACCGTGGACTGGCCCGAGTTCCGCACCCAGATCCCTGCACCCGCCCGGGTCATCCCCAACGAGGGCCTGCTCGCCGACGCCGACCAGGGCGAGATCACCCGGCGCGCGGCCGCCAAGGAGCCGACCCTCGTCTCCTCGGCCGGATTCACCTTCACCACCGAAGCCGGCATCCCCGCCTCACACCTGTACATCAACGAACGGCTGATCAAGCAGTCCGACGAGGGGAGCATCGACATCCGCCCCATGCGGAAGACCGGTGTCACCTCCGCCCACCGGGTCACCATCACCAAGGACGGCACGACCTTCCACCCCACCGACCATCACTGGGTGGTCAAGCCGGTCACCGGCACGGTCGCCCCCGGCCTGTGGGGCAAGCCCCTGGCCAAACCCGGTGATGCGCTCGACGGCGACCAGCTGCTCGAAAACCGCCTCACCGGACTGAGGATCACCCTCCCCAAGCCGGACTACGGCACCGACACCGGGCCCGTCACCTCGAAGGCGCTTTCGTACGAAGGACTCCCGGACGGTCGCATGCCCCTGCGCGTGTCCGCCCCCGCCGGGCCCGAGCCGCGGGCCGACGACCAGAGCATCCGGACCATCGTCAACACCGTCGCCGCTCCCACCGTCAAGGACCGCCGCACGGCCGCGCTCAGCACCCTCGCCCGGCTCGGCGCCGGCCCCGGCGCCGACACCGACAGTCCGCTCACCGGCTACGCCGCACTCGCCGGCCGCAGCCTGACCACCCCGCCCCTGACCACCACCGCGACGAGGTGACGGCCGTGCCCGCTGAACCGGATCTGCGCATCCACTTCCTCGACCACCTGATCCCGCGTGCCACCCCCGGCGACTACCGGGTCGTGGTCAAGAACACCCTCAGCGACTCCGACGGCGAACTGGACGCCCAGGACAAGCTGCTCCCGTCCGAGGAGACCTTCGAGATCAAGGCCGTCCGCTTCGTGCTCAGCGAAGCGTCCGTCCACGCCTACTACCCGCCGCGCGAGAGCACCGGCGCCTACACCAGGACCCTGCCGCACATCACCCTCAGCCGGTCGATCCTGCCCTGGGAACGCAACCTCGCCGGAACCCGCGCCGAGCAGCCTCCGGCCCGCCCGCCCTGGCTCGCCCTGCTCGTCTTCGGCGAGAACGAACTGCCCGACGACCCCGCCGCGTCCGGGGACACCGTGCTGCGCACCGTCGAGGAGCTCCGCAACCCTGCCGAGGCGGGGGTCAAGGGCCCGAACCTGCCGTCCGGCGGCGTCGACGAGGCTGAGGCCCGGAGCAAGTGCCAGACCATCGACGTCCCGGCGGACCTCTTCAACGCGGTCGCCCCGCGCGACGACGAGATGTACTACCTCGCCCACGTCCGCAAGGTCGTCGACGCGAACAAGCCCCGGGCCGACGGCGAAGTCCTCGAAGAAGGGGAGTACGCGGTCGTCAACGCGAACCGCTTCCCCCACAACCCCGGTAACTACGCCGTCCACCTCGTCTCCCTCGAAGGCTTCGAGGGCCGCCTGTCCGGCACCCTGCCCGGCGGCACCACAGCCGTCCGCCTGTGCTCGCTGCACAGCTGGAGCTTTACCAGCAGCGAAGGGCCCGCCGCCGACCCCGGAGCACTGCTGGAGAACCTCGTCGCCCCCGGCGCCGCGGACCCCGAAGACCTCGCCCTGCGTCTGCCGGTGACCGCACCGATCACCGACGACCCCGAGGACGACTACGTCCGCGACCGCCTTACACTCGGCTACACCGCCGTCCCGCAGCTGACCCTCTCCGGCGAACGCACCTTCGCCTGGTACCGCGGCCCGGCCACCCCGGTCACCGCGTTCGACGTGCCCACCGAGCACAGCCCCGGCCCGCACACCACCTCCGACCACGTGCTCATCTACGAGCCCGAGCACGGCATCTTCGACGTCAGCTATGCAGTCGCCTGGACCCTGGGCCGCGCCATCGGCCTGGCCGACCCCGAATACACCACCACCGTCAGCCGGGCCCGCCGCGAACTGGCCAACCGGGCGACGACGTTGATGGCGCTGGCTGCGGATCCAGCACGAGCCTCGGTCGACCCCGACGCCCCGCCCGCCCTCAGCGCGCTGCGCGAACTCGCCTCCGCCCGCTTCCGCGAGCAGCTCAGCACCGGCCTCAAGGGCCCTCAGCTCCCGGACGACGCCGGCCGCAGGACCCCGCAGCCGAGAGTGACACGTACCCGGGCGAGGGCCGTGTTCGCGGACGAGCGCGCCCTCTCCCTGCTGCGGACCACCGCGGAACGCGACGCCGGGGCCATCGCCGCCTGGCAGGCCCGCCTCGGCCTGCTCCAGGGCGTTCCGTTCCACCACCTCGTGCCCGACCCGCGCATGCTGCCCCTCGAATCCCTGCGGATGTTCCGCCTCGACCAGGGCTGGCTCGACGCGCTCGTCGCCGGAGCCGCCGACGTCGGCGTGCACACCTCCGTCGACAGCCGCCTCGCCCCCGAACTCAACCGCGCCACCGCCCGCGCGAACAGCGCGAAGGGAGCCGCCGGCGGGCTGCTCATCCACTCCGAACTCATCCCCGCCTGGCCGGACATCAAGGTCAACGCCTACCTGGAGGACGGCACCGTCCTCACCGAACTGCGCCGCGCCACACCGGACAAGAGGATCCTGCTCGTCTTGTGGGACGGCGTTCCCGACAAGGTCGTCCTTCGCGAACCGGGACAGGGCATCCATTACGGCATCGACGCCGGGAACCGCCTCGGCCTGCGCAGCCTGGCCGCCGACCCGCCGATCGGTACCCCGCTGGAGACCTACTACCCGGCCACCGGCGACCTCTTCGACCTTCACCTGCGCTCCGATCCGGACTCCGGACCCGCGGTGCTCCAGATGTTCGGAACCGGCGGCCTGGTGCCCGCCCTGGCCCGGGAGTTCGGTCTCACCGACCTTGATCCCGGACAACTGGCCCTGGAACTCGTCAACGCCCCTCTGGAACAGGAAATCCTCAGCCCCACCGGCACCGCTGCCCGGACGGAGACCGCCTGATGAGCGCCACGGATCTGATCGTCCCTGTCAAGGTGAACGCCCTTGTCGTCAACCGGCTGACCCGCACCGCCGAGACGTTCAACCGGTGGACGCCGAACTTCGACGCCATGATCGACGAGGGCGCGGGCGCGGAGCCGCCCCCCGGCGTCGGCACCGAGACCATGGGCCCGGACAGCGAAGGCGTCTACGTCCACTGGCAGCTGCCCGAGGCGCTGGCCAACGGGCACTACGACCAGACGACGGGGGAGACGACCTTCCCCTTCGTCCCCAACCGCTGGCTGGTCGTGCGCTACAGCACCACAGCAGCGGAGGCGGACCGCAAAGCCGTCGGATGGATCGTGCAGAGCGACTACCTGGAGAGCCGCCCGGTCCAGGACGCCGACGGCAACGACGTCCAGGGCACCAACAAGCACCCGAACCCCGATACGCCAGAGGGCGCTCCACTGGAGCTGACCTTCCTCGGCCGCCGCCACGATCTCACCCAGTCGCCGTGGACCGAACCGCACGCCCAGAAGCCGCACCTGACCGCGGCCGGGCCCGGACTGCCCGGCTACGCGGCCTACCAGCCGTACAACAAAGACGTGTTCTCCATCCACGACACCCTTGAGGACCTCAAAGGCGACCTGGACAACTACCCGCCCGACGCGACGCTGAGCTACTTCGTCGTCGGCTGGTACAGCGACGACGCACTCGACTACCTCAACCGCGCCGCGTCCGTGCCCGGCCTGCTCCCGCCGGACGCGGACGGGACGGCCGACCTCCTCGAAGCCCTCGGCTGGAACATCCCCGAAGGCACCGCCGCCGACGCCCTGGACCGCACCCTCTACAGCGGCTCGGCGCTGGGAGTCGACTGGCAGCGCGAAGGCACCACCCACGAGTCCGACAAACCGAGCAACATCGAACTCAGCAAGATCCTCACGCTGGGCAGCAGCAGCGCCGAAGCCCTCGGCCGGCTGGCCGCCCGCCAGACCCGGTCCGCGCGCACCGGGGACCTCGTACGCTCCCTCTTCCACGGCACCCTCGAAACACTCGACACCGCCGACGGCGAAGAGGACCTCGACACCCTCACCCATCACTCCTGGTTCTCCGGCTCCGGCGGCGGCCATGTGTGGAAGGTGACCGCGCGCCCCGTCGAAGGCGACGACGAGCTGCCGCCCCCGCCGCCGGAACCCGGGTGGCTGGCCGAACTCAACGAGGTCCAACGGCGGTACGACGACCTCACCCCCAGGCTCCGCCGCTCCCAGCAGCGCCTGTGGAACATCTGGTGGCTGCGCAACAAGCCGGTTCCCCCGTTCACCCCTGAGCACCCCGCGGGGTTCGACGCCGCAGCTGACGTCCAGCTCAACGAGAGCGATGCGACGAGTCTGGCCGGGCGGACCAAGGCTTTGCTCGAAGAGCAGTTCGTGCTGTCGAGGCAACTGCCCACCGGCGGCACTCCGGAAGAACTCGCGGCCGACATCGTGAAGTACGCGACCGAACGCGGACTCGACCCGCGCTACCAGCTCGAGCGCACCGCCCGCGAGTCCTACTACCGCCCCGCCGACCCGGTCGTGCTCATCAAGGACACCGGTGCCAAGGAACCCCTCACCCGGGACACCCTGCTGCCCTGCCGCCTTCCCGAGGCCCTGATCACCCGGATCACCGTCGGCGGCACGACCTACGACCGGCCCACCACTCCGCCCAGCCCCGGACTGGCCGGACTCCCCGACGCCTGCACCCCGCTGCTCGCCGAGTTCGCCCTCCTGGACCAGGTGGCCCGGGTACCCGGCGCTCTCGACGCGGCGCTCAAGGACCCCGCCGCCGTCACCGGGCCCGTCCCCGAGCACACCGCGCCGTGGCAGCAGCCCTGGCTGCCCATGCACCTCGAATACGAACTGAAGTACTGCCCTACGCCCTTCCAGACCGGCGACACCACCTACTGGACCTTCAACGGCAGCCGCTACGAATGGTCCGGCCGGGGAGCCCAGCCCGGCGGCGGCGAAGCCAACCTGCGCTGGCTCACCTTCAAGAACCGGGCGTTCCTCACCCCGAGCGTGCCGTGGGTCCTACAGAAGCAGATCGACCGCTACCTCGACACCTACTCCGGCGCTCCCACCGAAGGCCTGCTCGCCCTGCGCGAGGAACTCGGCCACCCCGGAATGCTCTCCCAGCGCCTCGACGGCTTCCACGACTGGCTCGTCCAGCAGGACGGCACCGCCAGGACCACCGTGCACGTCCCCGAGGCCATCGCCAGGCTCGTCGGCGACATCCAGAGCGTCCCGGAAGGCGGCCCCCTCGAACCGCCCGCCGACGACCCCGGAACACCGTTCCAGCCGGTCCGCGCCGGCCAGTTCACCTTCCACGACCTGCGCATCGTCGACCGCTTCGGCCGCACCTACGACATCGTCAACAGCGGCAACTACGAGCAGGTCTCCCTCACCCTCGCGGAGAGCGTTGCCCCTGACAGCGTCCTGCACGAGGACCTCATCGGCACGGCCCGCTTCGTCCAGCTCGGCCCGCGTCTCCTGCAGGGCGCCCGACTGCGGCTGGAGACCGTACGCGCCGTGGACGGGCAGCGGCTCTCGCCCATGGCCCGCGCGGCCACGACGGAAAACCCCCTGGCCGGCTGGCTGCTGCTCAACCATCTCGACCAGACCCTCGTCGTCCACGGACCCGACGGCGTCTGTCTCGGCGAACTCCGTGTCGTCAAGGACATCGACGGCGCGGACGACAGCGTGTGGCTACCCCTCCCCGGCTCCCCCCACCCCGACGTCGACGCCCAGGAGTTCGAGGACGCCATGCCGCACCTGGCCCGGTTCGTCCGCACCCTGAAGGACAAACCCGCCGCCGCCCTTACCGGTCTGCTCGACACCATCGACGAGACTCTCGACACCATCCTCGACGACGCGGCCCAGGAGGACGGCTCTCCACTGCGGCTCATCGGCCGCCCGCTCGCACTGGTGCGCGCCGATCTGGGCGTCGAGCTCGAAGGGCCGCTGCTGAGCAACCCGAGCTGGGGCCAGGTCCTTGGGGAGTCGGAGGAGGAGTACGACGGCTACCGCTGGCCGGTCCGCCTCGGCAACGAGAAGCGGCTCGGCGACGGCCTCATCGGATACTTCGCCGGGGCGACCGGACCCGACCAGGAAACCTCGTACGAGCTCTTCCACGCGGTCATGCCGCAGGGCGGCGGGGGCTATCTGACCCCGATCGACAAAGGCCACGGCCTGGCCGTGCCCGCGCGCACCCCGGACCAGCCGGTGACGCACCACCTGACACTGCTGATGGATCCCTACGCGGCGGTGCATGCCACCACGGACATCCTTCCGGTGACCAAGGTCCAGCTGCCCGACGACCTGGTGTCCGAGGCGATGCGGCGGATCCGGGCGTCCTTCCGGCTCGGCCCACTGCTCGCGGCCGAGCGGGTCGACAAGGCCGAGGAAGCCCGGCGGGCACGGGCGGGGGAGGAACCGACGGAGGCAGGTGTGGTGCTGCCGCAGCCCGCGTCGTGGCACGGAGCGTGGAGTTGGGCCGAGCCGCGCAGGTCGGAGACCGAGTGGGTGGAGCTGCCGATCGTGCCGGCTGATTCCGCGGCGCACTTCGGGGATCCGCAGGCGGAGGCCCGGTATGGATACCTGCTGCTCGACGCGGCCGAGACGTCCTGAACCTCTCTCAACAGAAAGGCTGTTGCATGAGCGTTATCATGGTGAACGCCACCAACCTGCTGCCGTACGAACCGTCGACCGACCCGAAGCCGCTGCGGGTCAGCTCCGCCGAGGAAACCGAATACGGCTCCGTCAACATCAATGTCGGCGGCGGGATCACCACGTCGGCCTGGTGCAACAAAATCACCGTCCGGGTGCCGGTCGGCGCGGGAGCCGAGCACCTCACCACCGAAGGCGCCGACATCAAGACCGGTGCCAGCACCGGCTGGACGCCGTCCGCCCCCACCGTCTCCGGCGGCTTCGCGGTCATCACCTTTACCCCGGAGCGCGCGGTGCAGTTCACCGGGCAGATCATCACCCTCACCCTGTCCAACATCGCAGTCAACCGCACGGCGGGTCAGGTCTCCATCGCGATCGTCGAGAGTTCGTCAAGGACGAACGGGAGCTTCACCAACAAGGACGCTTCGGTCGAGGTGGACAAGTTCCCGGCCGGGTTCGTGTTCCGGAATTTCGCGCCCGAGAAGATCATGGTGGAGAACGGTGAGGTCGCCGTGCTCCGCTGGGAGGGCTCGGACGCGAAGTACACGATGCACTGGGGCGACACCCCCGCCGGAGTCTCCCTCGACAAGGAACGTATCTGGTCCACCCCGCGCGGCCTGACCACCGTCACCGGCTTCATGCTCCGCGCCGAAGTCACAGCCGGTGGTGTCACCCTCACGCACACCCTGACCACGGCGGTCACTGTACGCATTCCTGACCTCGTCGTCAGGAACCTCACCGTCCAGGGCCCGGCCACATTCGCCGACAGCGTCAGCCTCAGTAACACCGCTAAGGACCTGACGGTCGCCGGATCGGTGCGCGGTGCGGGCAGCAACCCGCTGCGGATCAGCCAGCCCGCAGGCCTGAAGGTCGACGCGGTCCTGAACGTCACCGGGGCGAGTACGTTCGCCGACAGCGTCAGCCTCACCAACACCGCTAAGGACCTGACGGTCGCCGGATCGGTACGCGGTGCGGGCAGCAACCCGCTGCGGATCAGCCAGCCCGCAGGCCTGAAGGTCGACGCGGTCCTGAACGTCACCGGGGCGAGCACCTTCAACAACAACATCACGACTACCGGCAACGTCACCGTCGGCGGCAAGCGGGCTATCCGCGCCGGTGACCGCATCAAGCTGGAGGTCAACAGCCACAACAAGGAGCTTTATCTCTACTGTGAGACCGGTAACAGGGACAACGTCTACGGGGGCAGTAGGGACTACTCCAACGCCACCTGGCGAGTGCATTACTACGACTCCCGCAGCAGCGTGAACGATGCTTCGGACGGCCAAGGAACCATCGCTGAACCCGACGGAGGCGACATCCGCTCGGCGGATGACTGAGAGGGCGTCTGACGTAGCCGAATTGCTTCTTATGCCCTAGTAGGTCCCTCGCCAGGTTGGTGTGGTCTCGCCCGTTATGCGCTTGGCGAGGTTCTCGATCGAGGCTATGTGGATCATGGCTTCGGAGCTGGTGGTGAGGGTCTCGTAGTCACGGACGAGGCGGCGGTGCAGCACGGTCCAACCGATGCTCCGTTCCACTACCACCGACGGCGACAAGTGGACGATCCCCGCGAAGCCCGCTGAGGGATACATCGAGAAGAACATCAAGTTGAAGACACCGAACCTCGTCGTCGCGAGGGAAGTTGCAGGCTTGGATCACGCCCTCCGGAACTTCAAGGAGTCACCCGCAGAGCAGCGCATGGATGACGCACCGTCGCCGCCTCCCCCGAATCCCACAAAGAACCCACCCACGGGACAACCCGCGGATGATGCGCCGCCAGCGCTCGCACCGGTCGACACCAACGTCTATACGCTGCCGTGAGGCGCCGCAGTGGCAGGGAGTGTGTTCGGAGAATCCCAAGTCAAAGCCCAAGTGACACTGATCGGCCCGGCGGCCGATGCACCCGTCGCTGGGCACGCAAGGGGAGGGGGAGACCAAGGTGACCGTGAGGGATGCGGAGGTCGAGGATCCGGCAATCCGGGACGACCTTTGGTTGGCCCTCTTTAATCGGTGGATGGGCGAAGCGGGATGAGGTTGTCGGGGGCAGGGTGGTCCTGGCTGTTGGGTTGCCGGAGGATGAGGACGGCTGCCGCGAGGGCCATCTGCTCCGCTCGATGCCGGGAGGCGGCTTCGGCAGCCCGGGAGTCCTTGAGTGCTTCCTTCAGGCGGACGACCTCTTTGCGAAGTCGCTTTTCGACTTCCGGCGTCTGGTGCGTTTCCGTGCGCACCCGCGCGTAGAACTCTTCCTTGAGGTCGGCGTGGCGCTTCTGCAGAGCCATGCGGTGCACACCGGCCTCTGCGGCGAGCGCGACCACCGTGAGGCTGCCGTTGGAGCTGGTGGGCTGGCCGGCCAGGAGGCGGTCCATGGCCTCGCGGATACGGGAGCGTTCGTCCGTGTGCTGCTGGTTCATGAGATGGCCACCTCGGCGGACTGGGCGGCGGAGTCGTGGGCGTCGGCGAGTGCACGGAAGCGGCCGGCTGTTCGGCGAATCCGGTCGCCTAGGGGCTGGGGCACGAGGGCTGCCTTCGCATCGAGCCGATCAGCGTGCTCCCGAGCTGCCTGCGCGTGGCTGTCGGTGCGGATCGCGTTGCCGCAGCCGAGCTGGCAGGCGAACTGGTTGGGTGCCGCCGCCCCGGGGTCCGGATCGCACAGGGCCGTGTCGCGCTTGAAGGCGCAGATGAGGAACGAGTCCGGGTTGTCGAAGAGGACGAGGCCATCGCGCACGAGGAACTTGGCGGCGGCCTTCGGGGTCGTCAGGGCGCCTTCGAAGGCGGGGATCGAAGCGGCTCCGATGAGAGCCCGCCGCGTGGCGGGACCGGATATCTTCTCTCCGACCGCTGCGGCGTCGCGTAGTCGCGCTGCGGTCTGTGCGGCTGCGAGCGCGGTCTGGACGTCGAGCTCGCCGTGGAACCCCCGGCGGGCGCGGTTGCCGTAGCCGGTGGAGGTGCGGGCGTCCAGGGCGGTGCGCATGTGGCCGTACTGGATGGCGAGGGCGACCAAGCCGCCGGGGCGGCGGGCGATGTGCCAGGCCAGCGTTCTGCGCAGGCGGCTCAGTCCAAGGTTGCCGTGCGGGTCCGCCGGCACCATCTGGGCGGACAGGCCTTGAGCGCTGGCCTCCTGGTTGATCCACGACACGAGATCCTCGACGCGGCGGTCCAGGTGCCCCGCTTCAGCGCACCGTGGTGCTTGCGCTGGCCGACGACATCGTGGTGGGTGGAGTTGAACAAGAGCTCGCCCTTGGGGACGATGCGTTCCAGCACGCGGATGGCGTTGACGACCGGGGTGATCGCGACCCAAGGGACTGCGCGCTCCTCACCAGCGGATATGTGGTGGCCGTCGGAGTTGCGGACGTTCTTGTAGTGGTGGGCACGGATCAGATGACGCGGGATGGAGCCGTCGGGATTCGGGTGCGGGTCCGGGCAGCAGCCGGACCGCAGCGACCGGGCCTCCTGGGGGCGCATGCCGGTCAGGTACAAGATCACGATTGCGGCGGCCGTAGCCAGGTGCCGTACCAGGATCGGTGTCTCCTCGTAGTCCATGAACTCGCGCCAAGGGCGCCCCTCGATCCGGCCCGTCACCGGCACCTGCATCGGGCTGGGGCCGGGCCGCCGGGCGGTGACCTGCCGGAGTCCCTGCCGAGAAGCGAAATGGTGGACCTGGTTCCAGCTGGCCTTCGTGACGGCGGCGACGTAGTGGTGAGCCAGGGTGACGCCATGCAAGCGGCTCACCGTGGCGGGCAGGAGAGCCCCGGAGTCGACGAGCGGCAGCAGGTATCCCTTGACGGCGGCCAGGCCCTCCCGGGTGCTCGGGGTCGCCTTCACGCGGGCGTGCATCCGGCGGCGCTCATCCCAGGCGGCCAGGATGTCGCCGGAAAAGTCCTCGACCAGTCGGATCGACCAGGTCAGCAAGGGGCCGATCACGGTCGGGTCCAGCGGCTCGGTCTTATTCTCCCCGCCCGCCTCTCCCGTTTCGGCCGGCAGGTAGTCGTCGATGCCCTCGTCCTCCCAGGGAGGGCAGGTGATGCCGCAGGGGCTGACGGACAGCTGGTCGAAGGCCCACAGGTCCGAGAGCCAGCGCAGAACTGTTTGGGCATGACCGCGCGTGCAGCCGTTGGTGCACTTGGCGGCGTACGCCTTCCAATGCTCCACGGTGCAGTCGCTGACCTGGGGCACGCCTTGCCGGTCGAGCCAGCGTGCGAACTTCATCCACTGAAGGATGTTGTCGCGCATGCTGATCACGCCGTCGCGTGTCCGGTTCTGAAAGCCCCGTTCCCGTATGTAGGTGGGGCGCAGCTCGCCGTTGATCAGCATCCAGACGAGGCGCCTGAACTCGCTCCGCAGCGTGGCGGGGCACCTCTTCCAGTTGATCTTGTGGATGCTGTCCCCAGGGTTGTCGGTCAGCGGTCCCATCGACCAGATGCCATCGCCATAGCGGGAGTTGGGGTGGGTGTTGCCGGCGCTGATCCACCGGTCCAGTACCACCGGGCTGTCCGGCCCCGGCAGGGGAAGAATGTAGGGATCGGCCTCGATGGTCAAAGCTGTCGTCACGCGGCGAGGTCTCCCTTGAGCAGATGGTCGATGATCATTCGGTCGTGGTCGGTGACCCGGCCCAGTGCGGCATCCCAGGTGCTCTCGTTGACCTTCGTCCGCAGATCCGTTCTTCGCCTCGCCCCAGCGCCGGGCACGGACCGGATGCTGGGCAGGAGACCACCGGTCCGGCTGTCGCCAGCATCGCGCTCGGCAGGGTCACCGGCACCCCGCGCGGTCACAGGCGGAGCGGCCCGCCGCGGCCGCCACCCCCCTCGTTCAGGGGCTGTCGAACCATTTGGCGCATATCTCGCTGGGGTTTGCAGGAACCCAGGCTGACGGTCCCCCGACGCCGAGTGCCCTGATTTGGAAGCACGTATGGAACACAATTGCCTGCTCCCAGACCATGCTTCTGCGGTCCGATGCCAGATGCGCGGTCTGGTTCGTCTCAGTATTATGAATTTCGTAACCGGTTGCATCAGTGGAATCATCGACCCACGCCAGGGCAATTTTATGAGGATTCCCGACGACCCTTCCGGCGTACAGCAGGGAAGGCGCCGTGGTGGGTGAGACAGTATGAATTACGGTAAACTGCGCCAGAGCTTCATCGGGAGAGTGGAATTCACTATTCATCGTCGAAAGATTGACGTGCCGTGATCGCCTCGGCGGGGACACCGTGAATTCACTAGATTCATCATCAAGGTCATTATTGTCGCACACCGACTCTTCGAACAGCTTCAGGTCAGACGTCGTGAAAACCAACGCACCATTGAGTCGAACTTTGAATCTAAGATCTCCCCTCGCCTCACCGCCTGCACACTTCGACACCAAGAGGCTGGCCGTCGGATGATCGCGCGTGAGAGTGGCTACTCTCGTAAAGGTTTCCGTACGGGTTTCATCGCCTGTCCCAAGGAGCCCACAGCAACTGGACACCTGCAAGGAACCCTTGATAACGACAGTGTGAGTGGTCGCTGCAGTTGCGGGCTCCACGCTGGCCGAAAATGGGAGGGGAGACAGAAGAATCGCAGCTGCAATCACACGTCCGAGCTTCATCTCAAACCCCCTCGCCAGGGGCATCGGATCGCCGATTTGTGGATTCTCCATCCACCTCTTAAGCGTCTCACCGGGGCAGTCCCGGTGCATCTCGTGAGGGACACTCGTCGAATTTTTAGTTGAATGACGCATAAATCTTGCGCCGTCACGCGGGACACCGACAACCCCCGTCGTCAGTCGGCGAGTGCATGGGTGCGAAGCGCCGGTTTCATGTCAGCGCCCGACAAGGCTGAACGCCACCCTGTGGCAGTACAACAAGGCCACGCACCACATTCCTGTCAGCAAGCGCAACACCCCTGAGCTTGCCGTTTAACGTCTCCGCTGGTCAGGCAACGGTGCTGGGCGGCGATCGACGGACGTGTATCCCCAACAGCGTCTCGCCCACCATCCGTCGTCGGGCGAGACGAAGGAGTCGAGCCAGGTTTTGGCAATGTAAAGGTCGTCGAGCGGTTTCACCAGGCGTCGCAGTTCACGCGCCGACTGCGGCGGAAGAGCGTGCATGGCCGCTTCCAGGACTTCCCGTTCGGCGGTTGTGCAGAAGGGGTTGCACAACGGGCAACCGCAACCGCCGGAGAGAGCACGGCTGGGGCGGTGAGCCGTTCGTGACCACTGTCGCAAGGGAAACCGCTCCGGCAAGCTTGCCGAAGCCACGCGGCAACCCAGGCGTTGGTGTTTCATGCGTCTGCCGCCTCGGGTGACGTCCGGAGGCGTGGGCTTGGGACGGCCGTTTACGCGGCATCGTCCTTTCTGAGCTTGTTGTTCACGGGGCCAGCATGCCAGACCCGGGGACGGCTTCGCGCCCCGGATTACGCAGTCGGACGGGTCGTCTCGCCAGTGCGCCGGGGCTTGGTTCTGTGCTTGTGGTACACGGGTCGGGTGTAGGACTCGCCGGTCGCGAGGACTCGTCCGGCGTCGTAGCGGGCGGCGGGTTGTCGGTTCTTGGAGCCAAACGGGCGGCCGGGGCCGGGCCCGGTGGGTTTCGGCGCACCGGCTGGCGTGCCCGTCTTCGCCCGGAGGTTCCTGAACCCGCGACGGACCCGGGCAGGGGTGAGTCTGTTCGGTTCCGCCGGCCTCTCCCACGGGCGGCGCAGATCACGCGCAGGGGCCGTTCGACCTCACCCACCGGGCCGACACCCTGCCCGGCACAAGCCCTACAAGGAGACGGCAGCCAGGGCAACAGGGGCCGACGGGACTGAAATCCGCGACCGCGTTCATGGGCGCGGATAGCCGTGCCCAGCGGGCGGGTACTCCTGGCTGGGGAGTTCGGCGACGCCGAAGAGGACGATCCGCTCGAACGCCGACAGCTCCCCACCCTGTCCGAGGCCATCGTCGGCGGCCTCGTCGGTCGCCTTCAGCAGCCGCACTGGTGGGTCAACGCGCGGCGTCGGGTGCGCTGCATCGCATGAACGTCACCTCGGCGATCTTCGCCACCGGCATGCCCTGCGCGGACAGCAGCACCATCTGCGCTCGCCGCTAGGTCACCACCGACCCTGCACTCTGCGGATGATTGGCAGCAGGCGCCTGCCCTCGTCGTCCTCGATCTCGCGGATGCATACTCGTTCTGCCACCCGCACACCCTGGCGACACTACCGCGCCCGGGCCAGCATCCAAACGGCACGTCATGTCACAAGCAGGGGTATCGGCGCTCGCGTCACTAGGCGTTGGGGTCACGCAAGCCGACTGCGTCATGCCGCCAGAACGGCTCTGCATAGACCAGCGTCCCGGTCATCCATGGCTCATGCTCCGGGAACCTGATGGCCTGAAAGGCACCGTCCGGGATACACAGGGACGGCTTTCGGAAGCCCAGGCCCCTGCCGGGCACGAAGCCGAATCGCGAGTAATAGCCCGGATCACCCTCCAGGAAGACGAGCGGAACAGCCCGCTCGGCAAGGACCCCCAGTCCGTGTCGGACCAGGGCCGAGCCGATACCCCGCCTGTGGAGCGCAGGCATCACGGCCAAAGGACTGAGGACTTGCACGTCAACCAGCCGGCGAGGCGCATCCAGAAGACTGCGGGTGAACATGACATGCCCGACGACCTGCCTATCGTGCTCGGCAACCAGCGAGAGGCCGTCCTGGGGTGTGATGGTGTCCCGCAGGGTATCGACCAGGTCGGCCACGACAAGGCCATGGTCACCGAACGCCTGCAGGTGAACATCCCGCACGGCCTGCCTGTCGCCCGGACGTTCTTCGCGAAGATCCATGCCCGGAGGGTAGAGGCCCCTGCGGGCGGCGCGCACACGGTTTTGGAACCGTGCCACGCCCAGCGCCGCGGCGGGAGGAAGACGCAAACCGTCGCCTACGCGCGGCCTCCCCTCCCAACGTGGGGATGCTGGCAGGGCAAGGGCAGGCTCGTGCTCCATGATCCGAGGCGGCGCTGTCGGCGAGTGCGCGCCGCTGCAGCGCGTTGTTCGGCGAAGGCGCCTGTCGGTGCCGTCACGCCGGGCTCCGCTGCTTCGCGCCCCTGCTCAAGCCCTCCCCATCGGCAAGGATCAGGCCGACAGTGGCGGCTTCCGGATCCGACCCGAGCGGAGGGGGGAAGCGTGTCGCCCTGTGGTGTCGTGAAATGGTTCGACCCTGACCGGGGCGTTGGTCTCATCCGACAGGAGGGCGGCGGACCGGACGTGCAGGCGGAGGCCTCGGCCCTCCATGGAATGGACAGGCTGCGCCCGGGCGAGGTGGTCCTCTTCAATGTCACCTTGGACGGTGCGGGACTTCGGGCTGACAACATCCACCGTCCCGCTCGCAGCGAGGCCCAACCCCCCGCACACGGTCGTGCTTACCCTGTGCTCCGTCCACCGAGCCTGGCAGCGAAAGCACGGACAGGCCGGGCGGGGTGATGGCCCCGGCCCGGCCTGTCCACAGTCTGCTACAGGTCGAGCTGCGAACTCCCGCCCGACCTGCCCCGCCCGCGCACCGTCGTGACGGCCCCGCGCGGCGAGCTCAGCCTCGCCGAGCGGGCGCTGAACACAGCGGAGGAGCGCGAGGCCCTCGCCGCGCGGCGCCGCCCACCGGCCGAGCCGCCTGCATGGCTGATCGAGCGCGGCATAGGAGTGGACCGTCTCCCAGTCCGTGTCCACTCCGGAGGCTGCTGGGACGCCCGAAAACGCTGCACAGGCATGATCATCGACGAGGCGCGGCGGGCGCTGGCCGAGGGCGTGCAAGGCTGCCCCCACTGCCGGCCCGACGCCGCCCTCGGCATCGGGTGAACCCGTGTGGCCGGGTACGGCGACCGGCGCGCCCTGGGGGGTCGGGCAGGGGGCGCTGCCACCCCGTCGGTGTGTCATCGGTGAGACGGCTGCCCGAAGGGATGGATCAGCGCAGGTCAGACTCTGGGGAGGCGGGCACAGACGGCCTTGACGGTGACCTGTACGGGGAAAGCGCTGGCGTTGCGGACGGTGCCTACCCAGCTGGTGTTGCTGCTCGGTTCGGTCTCATAGAGGTACACGCCGCTGCTGACGAAGGGAGTGACGGAGACGCCGCCTCCGGTGACCACCGTTCCGGTAGGACAGGTGGCGGTGAAGGTACAGAAGGTGTCAGGGGCGCACGACTGGGTGTTGGACACCTGCACATAGCGAACGGGCGGTTGGGCGTCCATTTGAGGAACGGGAGTGGCCGCCAGAGCGGGAGTGCCGGCGCTCAGGGCGAGCAGGGCCGGCAGGGCAGTGAGGCTGACGGCCACCACAGCTCGGCGGGGTGTGAAGCGTCCAGCGCGCATGCCTGACCTGCTTTCTGTATCGAACTACGCTCGGGTGGTCTGGCGGCCCTCGGGTCGGGGCGCCGCACCCAGGGTGCGCTGGACACACCGCGAGACGGGACAAACACCCCATATGTCATCTACTTGGCCTACCCACTCCTTGCTGTTCGCCAGCCGCCGCGCAGGGACGAGGCGCGGCGGACGCTCGCCGAGGGGCCTGTCTCCGCTGCCGGTCCGACGCTGCCCTCAGCATCGAGTGGCCCGTGTCGCCGGGCACGGCGACCGACGCGCGGCCCGCGGGCTATCGGGGGGTTCGCTGCTGGTCAGTGCGGTGGTCGGGTCCATCCACTGTTCTGGCCCTTCTGGGCACCTGATCCGCAAGAGATCCATCGGTGGCGGGTTCAGCTCGACTGCGGTTGCGTCCACGAGCACTACACGCGAGACGATCGCAAGCCCATTCCGCTACCTCGCCGCCGGCGACTACTGGTTCAACGACCCCACCGCCGACGCCCAGGACGGCCCCAACAGCCGCATCCACACCTGAGCGCCACACGACCAAAGACACCCCGCGCTTCGGTTCTGACCAAGGCGCTCTAGGGTCGGCGCATGAATGATCAAGGCGAGGATCTGCTGGCCCGCCTCCGAACGGTCCTCTCCGACGCGGGCTTCGAAGAGATCGCCGCCGGTTCCGAAGGCGTCCACCTCATCCAGCACGCCCGCAGCATCATGGTCGGCTGGACGCCCGAGGAACTCACCCAGACTCGCCACCTCCGTGGCCCTCGCCGCGGCCGCCCGCCCGCCCCCGCCGAACTACCGGGACTGCGGCACGCCTTCGGACTGGCCATGGCCGCAGCCCTTCGCGCATCCGGCCTCTGCGCCACCACTACCTGCCCGACCGTATCTGGACCAGCCAGGACGACCGTTACCGGCCCCTGGACCGGGAGACGGACCCGAGGGCTGGTTCGCCGCCGCCTACGCCCGGAAGCCCGTCGTGACAACGGCCACCGACCGGCGGCCGACCACGCGCAGCAACTCGCCGAAGGCGGCACCGCCCGAGAGGTCAGCCGCCGCCTGGCCGGCGACACCATCGGCAGCCTCGCCCTGCGATACGGGGCCACGGTCTACGCCCTCGGCCACTCCGGCCATGACCTCGGTGAAGTCCCCTTGGCGGGCCCGCTCGCCGCAGCGCCCTGACCGTCACCGCGTGGCGTGCACGAGGCCGGTACCGCCGAGCCTCGAAGAGCTTCAGACCGACTTCCTCGACAGCGTGCTCCGACCCACCGGCGACCGGCCCGGCATCCACCGCCGCGATCTGACGACACGCTCCAGGGCTTGCGCGTCACAGACTGGTCACAGGCGCCCCGTAGGCAGCCAGCTACCGACAGCATGGCCCGATGCGTACACACCACCTCGCCGCCGCGCTCAGCGCCGCCGCCCTCCTCACACTCGTCGGCTGTTCCAGCGACCCGAAGCCCACAGCGGACAAGCCTGCAGGTGCCCCGGCTCCGGCCTCATCTGCCCCACCGAGCGCCGACCCCAGCGCACTCGCCTCGGCTGCGGCCGCGGCCGGCATCCCGCCGAGCCCTGCGCCCGCGCAGCGCGCCGCGTACCTCGCCGCGCTCAACAAGATCGACCCCGAGATCGTCAACGGCAAGGACGACAAGGCCATATCCCGCGGCCTGTCGCAGTGCCAGTCAATGAAGGATGAGAAGGACCCGGCCAAGCGCGTCGCCAGCGCCGAGAAGCGGTTCATCGGGCCGACCCATCCGGACGGCTTCGGCCCGGGCAAGTCGACTCTCATCGTCGCGGCCGTACTGGCCAATCTCTGCCCCACGTACTGACACCCGCGCCGTGAACTCGACCCCGAAGAAGATGTGCCCAGGCTGCGCGATCCCTCGCCCAACCAGCCGAGTTGGGTCGGTAACAACCGTTCTGCGGAATTCTTCGTACTCACGCCCAGATACGTACGAATGCAGGAAGGCCCCGACTGGCCGGGGGGAGCCGGTCGGGGCGGGCCCAGGCCAGCCGGGGGGGCTGGCCGGGCGTTCAGGAGTGTGGGCAGGCGACGGGCTGGTCCCCTCGCGGCGCAGGGCACTGCGGGGCTTCAGCCGAACGATCTTCCCCGGAAGCACATGGTTGCGCCCGGGGACATCAGCCCCTTGCCGCCCACAGATAGATGGACGGTCAACCATGCCCGGGTGTTCCCATTCCGTCTCAAGCCTTCTTACCTGGCGGCAGCGACCGGCCCGGTACCGAACCGAAGCACGTCTCCCCCACCTGCGTCCAGGCTTCCTCACCCGTCAGCTGCTGCGCTTGGTTCGACCACTTTCGAGCCATCTCACCGCCTTCACCGACGAAGCTTGCCGCGTTGGAAGCGAAGAACTTACGCGTCACTGCACCCGGCCGTCGTCGTAGGTCCGTCACGCTGATCGCGCATCGCCCTGTTCGCCGGACGCCGGCCCGAGTCACTGGATGCCGGCTCGTCTGCGCTCGATGTGCCGGCGCTGTCGCCGGTACGCGGCCCGTCCTTGGCGAGCTGGCCTGTGAGTTGGCTCTCTGGGTATCGACCGGGTGAGGACGCCGAGTGTGAGCAGAGCGAGCGCCGGCAGCACGGCGACGATGATTCCCCTCGGCAAGGCGTCGGTGGCGCCGCCCGCGCCGGCCAGCGGGGCAAGTGCCCCGCCGATCATGAACTGGCTGAAGCCGTGCAGAGCGGCGGCCGACCCGGCGTGTTGGCCGTGGTCGGCCAGGGCCTGGGCCGCGGCGTTCGGCATGACCAGGCCCACGCTGGAGACCAGGACGAACAGGCCGATCAGGAGCACGGGCAGGGGCGCCCGTGTCAGCACGGCGCCCAGGACCGTGGTGCCAGCGGCTGTCGCGCCCAGCAGGCCGGCGAGCAGCAGCACGCGGGCGCCGGTCCGGGCCACCAGTCGGCCGCTGGTCTGGGCGGCCGCAATGAGTCCGGCGGCGTTGACGGCGAACACGGCGCTGTACTGCTGCGGTGACAGGCCGTGGATTTCCTGCAGGACGAACGGCGAGCCGGAGATGTAGGCGAACATCGCCGCGAAGACGAGGGCGTTGGCGAGGACGTACCCGGTGAAGATCCGGTCGCTGAGCAGCTGCCCGATGACAGCCGGCAGCGGCTGGCGTGACGCGGAGGACCGGGTCTGCGGCAGTCCTGCGGCGGAGGCCGCCAGCATCACGGCGCCCAGTACGGCCAGGCCCGCGAAGATCCCCGGCCAGGCCATGAGGCGCAGTAGCTGGCCGCCGAGGACCGGCGCGAACACCGGCGCCAGGCCGGTGACCAGGGTCAGTGTGGAGTAGAGACGGGCGGTGCGGGTTCCGGAGGTGCGGTCGCGGACCATGGCGTTGGCGATGACGATGCCGAACGCCCCGCCGATGCCCTGGACCAGGCGTAGGCCGATGAGTGTCCGGACGTCGGGTGCCACCGCGCAGAGCGCGCTGGCGATCGCGTAGAGGGCGAGGCCCGCCAACAACGGACGCCGCCGGCCGTAGGTGTCGCTCAGCGGCCCGGCGATCAGCTGCCCGATGGCCAGCCCGGCCAGGCAGGCGGTGATGGTGAGCTGGGTGGCCGCGGCGCTGGCGCGCAGGTCGCCGGCGAGGGCCGGCAGTCCGGGCAGGTAGCCGTCGATGGACAGTGGTCCCAGGGCCACGAGTGCTGAGAGCAGGACGATGAATCGGGTTTGCCGGCCGGAGGCGTCGTTGCTCATGGCTCAGTACGCCACGGTGATACGGCGGCGGATCGCGGTGCCGCTCTCGATCGTGTCGGCCAGGGCGATCGCGTAGTCGGCGTAGGAGATGCGGCTGTTGCCGTCGTCGTCGGTGAGCAGTGTGTCGCCGCCGGTGCGGTAGGCCCCGGTCCGCTCGCCCGCTCCGATGACCGCGGCGGGCGACACGTACGTCCAGTCGAGGTCGTGCACGCCGCGGTAGAGGTCGAGCGCCTCGGACTGGGCCTGGGCGTTGGCCTTCCACAACGCGGGGAAGTCCGGGTCGTCCATGACGCGGGCGCCGGTCGGCGTGCGCAGGCTCCCGGCGCCGCCGATGGTGACCAGGCGGGTGACGCCGGCTCGGCGGAGTCCGTCGATCAGCGCACGGGCGGCGCCGACGATCGTGGCGCGGTCGTTCTCCTGGCCGATCCGGGGGCCGACGGCCGACAGCACGGCGTCGTGGGAGGCGGCGAGGCCGGCGACGGCGGCGGCGTCGGTGACGTCACCGCTGGTCATGGTCAGGGCCTCGTGCTGGAGGCCGTCGAGGTGGCCGGCTCGGGTGACCGCGGTGACGGTGTGGCCGCGGCGCAGTATTTCTTCGGTGGTGGGCCGGCCGATGTTGCCGCCGGCGCCGAACAGGACGATCTTCATGTGTTGCTCCTTGGTTCTGATGGTCAAAGGACGGGCTGGCCGTCGGCGACGATGGCCGCGGTGATGTCGCGCTCGGCGGCGGCGTGCCGGAAGCGCTGCTCGATGTCGGGTTGTTCGGTGTAGAACGGCGGATTGTGGAACAGGCCGTAGTGCATGGCGCAGACGGTGCCGGCGCCGAGTGCGACGGCGGCCTCGACGCCTTGCTCGGGGGTCATGGTCGCCGGGACGTTGGCCGCGTAGCCCTCGAAGTGGGCGATGACGCCGTTGACCGGGACGAACGCGACGTCGAACGGACCGTGGTCGCGGGCGATCTGCCACCAGCTGCCGTGCCACTGGGTGTCGCCGCAGTGGATGATCCGCCGGCCGGCGCCTTCGACGACCCAGGCGACCTGGTCGCAGTCGTTGCCGCGCCAGTCCAGCGAGGTCACCGGGGTGACGGTCAGCTCTCCGATGCGGCGTGATCGGCCCAGGTTCTGGGCCACGGGGGCGATGCCCGCCTCGTGCAGCGCCACCGCGCTCGGGGTGTGGCAGCCGATCGTGCCGGTGGCCGCGATCCGGGCGATCAGGTCGTGGTCGTAGTGGTCGGGGTGCAGGTGGGTGATGAGGGCGTGGGTGCCGGGCGGGGCATCGACCGGGTCGACCGGCCGGCGCGGCGGCCCCATCACCGGCGCCAGCGCAGCGACGTTCTCGAGCGGGTCGATCAGCAGGCGGGTGTCGCCGAGACGGATCTCGACGCCGGCCCAGGCCAGCCGACGTACGGAAAGGGTGGAGGTCATGGGCAGCGACGCTAAACCGACGTTGTTGAGAAAGTCAACAAGCAAGTTTTGAATCTCAACGCCGCGATGTAGAGTGATGGCATGCGCACCTACGGGCAGTACTGCGGCATCGCGAAAGCACTGGACACCATCGGCGACCGATGGACCCTGCTCATCGTCCGTGAACTGCTCGCCCTGGGTCCGTGCCGGCACACCGACCTGCGCAACGGGCTGCCCGGGATCGCCAGTAACCTCCTGGTCGACCGGCTCCGCGAACTCGAGGAAGCCGGCCTGATCCAGCGCGAGGCCGCCCCGCCGCCGGTGGCCACCACCCTGTTCTCCCTCACCGAGCGCGGCCACGAGCTTGAGCCGGTGCTGCGGGAGCTGAGCCGGTGGGGCGTTCCGCTGTTGCGTGAGCCGGGCGCCAGCGACACCTTCCGCACCCACTGGCTGGACATGCCCGCCCGGGCGCTGACCGACCACCGCCCCGACCAGCCGGCCATCGCCCTGCAACTGCACGCCGACGGCAACGAAGACCTGGTCATCGAAGTCAAGAACGGCTCGGTGCACACACACGCCGGCCGCGTCGACCACCCCACCGCATCCCTGACCGGACCGCCACACCTGCTGGCCGCCACCCTGCTCGGCGACCTCGATCTCAGCGCCGCAGAACAGCAAGGCCTGCAGCTCAGCGGCGAACGCGAGGCAGTACTGCGCATCCTGCCCCGCTGAACGTGACCGGCCGCTCGCGGGCCTGCGAACTCAAGCTCTACCGAGTCTGCGCCGGTCTCTCCAGGGTGCGCTCCGCCCGGCGGGCTCGCCCGTCGGGGTCCGGGTCGCCCAGGCGACGTGACCGTCGGGCCGGATCAGGATCTCCCTGAGCCCGTCAAGCGCGGGATGGGCGTCGTACCGGGCGCCGGCCACCGAGGTGACACGGGCCGCCCACTCCCCGACGTCAGGAGCCGCGGCGTCGCCGTCGAGCCCGAGCAGGACGAAGCGCCCCTCGTGGAGGAGTTCGTAGACCCTAATCGCCCCGGTGGCACCGGACCCACCGGCGACCAGCGCGACGTCGGGCATGCGCCGGCCGGTAAGCGGGTCGCCCGGCGAGGGGTAGGCGGTGTCGATCGCCGAGACGGCGCCCGCGAGACGGCGGGATGTGCGCTGCGTCGCCCGCCAGCAGCACCCGTCCGGCACGGTAGGACTCCGCGAGCCGGGTGGCGTTGCCGAACCGCCACAGCCACCGGGGTTCGCCGATACCTCAGTCGCTGCCACAGGCGCCCCGGAGCGCGCTGCGGAACTCCTCGACCGTGACCGGCGCCGACGACGGCACCCTCATCCGCGGTGGGGAGAGCAGCACGAAGCGGGTCAGCCCGTCCTCCAAGCCGACGGCCAGAACACCGCGCGCCCGAGCCCGCTCCAGCGTGCCGGGGTCCGCGGTGGCCACACCGAAGTCCCCGAGCATCCCGGTCAGCGTCTCGCCGGTCCCCGGGAAGCCGATCCCGGCCGCCGTCCGCACCGCACTGCGCGCGCGCCGTCGCACCCCTCCACGTACCGGGACCGCATGGTCCGGCGGACACCTGCGACGCGTACGTCGGCCTCGACGCCGTCGGGGCCCTGGCGCACGTCGGCGGTTTCGTGGCCGCGCAGGATCTCCACGGGACTGGTGCTGCGGCTCGCAGCGGCGCTCCACGATCCGCGTCCGTACACCGGCCAGGGCCAGCTCGCCGGCGAGCATCAGCCCGGTCGGGCCGGCTCCCACGACGATCACGTCCGGCTGACCGGTTTGGCCCGCGCCCTGCGTGCGGCACTGCTCCGCCACCGCGACGGTGCCCGGGTCTTCGCCGGCACCCACTCGACGGGCGGGAACACGCTCGGTTTCGCCGAGGCCCTGATCGACGCACTGCGGGAGGCGGGCTTCGGTGCGAGCGACGCGGCGCGGGCCATGCTGGCCGTCGTGAACTTCACGCTCGGCCACACCCTGGAGGAGCAGGCCGCCCTCGCCGGCGAGGCTCCGGCCGACCCCGAACGCCTGCGCCTGGCCGTCACGGAATCCGCGTTCCCCCATCTGGCCGCGGCGGTGCCCGTGATCACCGAGGGGGACTTCGAAGCCCACTTCGATTCGGCCTGCGACTCCTCGTCAACGGCCTGCGCACCCTGGAGAAGTGACCGCCCGGCCGGCACGCCGGGCGCGACCGGCGCGCCGGCGCAGCCCCAGAACGGGCCCGGGCCGCCGTCACCCACGCCGCACGCAAGGCCAACGGCCCTCCGCGCGTGACGGGTGGACGACGCCCGGGCGCCGCCGGTGCGGGCGGTCCGAGGGGGCCGAGGGGGTCTCCTACTGCTTCGGCGCCTGCTGTTGGAGGGTGGTGCGGCCGGCCACGGATATGACGAGCGCGAAGACGACCAGCGGAATCGCGAGCGCGCTGAACAAGGCGCTGCGCCACAGCACCAGCGCCACGGCCGCGTGTACGACGAGCAGCGCGACGGCCAACGCCATCCCGACGACCGGCCGGGAGCGGCGCGACACCAGCACGAGGGGCCGGCGCAGGTGGGGCGGGACCCGCCGGGTCTGCCACCACAACCAGCCTCCCCAGCCGCCGACGAGCACGGCCTCGCACACCAGGTGGGTGACGAGGGCGTCGGTGCCGGCGGCGCCCGCACGCAGGCGGGCGGAGCCCAGCGACACCGCGAGGGTTCCCGCGAAGGCCACCCAGCGGGAGCCCAGGAGGGTTCCCCAGGCCATGTTCTCCAGGTTGTGGCGGGCGTGGCGATCGTCCGGGTCGAGGGCGGCGGCCTGGACGAAGCCCTCGGCGGCCCGGGTCCACGAGCCGGGACGGAGCCATCGGCGGCGCAGATGGAACAGCGAGAGGTTGTTGTGGGCCGCGCTGTTGTCCGGGTTGAGGCGCAGCGCCGTCTCGTAGGCCTGCTCGGCGACGCGGTGGTGGCCGGTGTGGTGGGCGGTCGCGCCGAGGAGGACGTGCGCGTCGCTCTCCTCTGGGGCGAGGGTGGCGGCTCTGAGGGCCGACTCGTACGCGGCCCGCCTGCGCTTCCTGCGGGCGCTGCGGCCCAGGACGACGGCGAGGGTGTAGTGGCTCGCCCAGAGCAGCGGGGCGAGTTCGACGGCGCGCCGGGCGGAGTCCTCGGCCTGCCCGTTCTTCTTCAGGGAGAGCAGGACGTGGGCGTGCAGCATCCAGGCGCTCACCGACTCGGGTGCGACGCGCAGGGCGTGTTCGACGCTGGTGAGCGCCTCCCGTGCGTCGCCGAGGCGGTCCCGGCAGCGGGCGAGCAGTACGAGCGCGGCCGCGTCGTCGGGGGCGCCGGCGAGGTGCCGGGCGGCCAGTGCGGCGGCCTGCTCGTGGCGCCCCAGATCGAAGAGGACGTCGGCCTGTTGCAGGGCCCGGCTCATCGGACCTTGTCCCGGTCGTGCGTGATGCTGAGCAGGTTCGGTACGAGCGCCAGCCAGAACAGGACCTGGGGGACGGCCCGCTCGCTCCACGGAACGGCCACGAGCAACAGCGCGCACAGGGTGGCCCAGGTCGCCTGGCCGAGCACGACCCTGGACCGGAACGAGCGGCGCACGAGCGCGAACACGGCGGGCTGTGCCCCGGTCCGCAGCCGCCGGTAGCGGCGCCAGGTGCCGAAGCCCCACATCACGGCCATCAGGGCCAGTGCCCACAGCCGGGTGCCGGGATGGACGGGCAGCTCCTTCGCCCCGCCCCCGGCGGGGAAGACGTCCACGGTGACGGCGGCCATGACCAGACAGAGCAGGGCGAGGCGGCGGCCGACCGCTTCGCGCGCCTCCTCCGGGCGGATCACCTCGTGGAGGGTCCGGGCGCGTACGACCTGTGGGTGAGTCGTCACAGCTTGCGCTTCTTCTTCAGGTAGGTGACCAGGTCGTCGTAGATGCCGCCGTCGTTGGCGAACATGGCGACGTTGCGGGCTGCGGCGAACCAGGATTCGCTGGACGGCTTGATCTGCTTGGCCGCGTTCAGGAGGTCCTTGGTGCCGATCATGCGGACGGTGCCGGAACGGGCGGAGTCCAGGAGCGCGTACTCGGCCGCGCTCTCGCAGAGATGGGCGAGGTCGGCACCCGAGAAGTCCTCGGTGATCTTGACGATCTTGCCGAGATCGACGGACTCGATGGGGCGCTCGCGCAGGTGGTAGCGGAGGATCGACTCCCGGGCCGGGGCGTCGGGCGGCAGCACGAGCAGGGTGCGGTCCAGGCGTCCCGGGCGGCGCAGGGCGAGGTCCACGTCCCAGGGGACGTTGGTCGCGGCGAGCACGAACACGCCGTCGTTCCGGACGGCGTTGACGCCGTCGAGCTCGGTGAGGAGCTGGTTGACGACGTTGCGCAGACCGCTGTGGTGCATGCGCGAGCGCTTCGCGCCGAGCGCGTCCAGCTCGTCGAGGAAGACCACGCAGGGCGCCTGGCGGCGGGCGGCCTCGAAGACGGCGTGGACGTTCTTCTCCGAGGTGCCGATGTACATGTCGAGGATGTCGGAGAGCGAGACCGACATGAAGCCGGCACCGAGTTCGCCGGCGACGGCCCGCGCGATGAACGTCTTACCGCAGCCGGGCGGGCCGTAGAGGAGCAGGCCACCGCGGAGTGACTTGCCGTACAGCTTCCGGAGTTCGGGGTTGCGCATCGGGGCGAGGAAGGCGGCTTCGAGCCGGTCCTTGACCTGCTGCATGCCGCCGACGTCGGCGAGACGCACGTCGCCGGGGGAGTCGACGTCCCACGCGGACGCGTCGCCCGGGTCGCCGCCGCCGTCCGCGGTCAACGGGGTCTCGACGGCGTCGCCCGCATCGGCGGGGTCACCGGCGTCGGCGGGGCCGGACGCGAAGCGGGGGCCGACGACACCGGCGACTTCCTGCTCGGCGGCGGCCCAGTCGAAGACGGGGGGTCGCGGGCCGACCGGGGGCAGTTGCATGGCGCGGACCATCAGGTCCCGTACGGCTTCGTCACCCGGCGCGTGCTGCAGCGCGATCGCGGCCTGCGCAACGGCCTCGTCGTGCCTCCCCTCCGCGAGGAGCAGTTCGGTGAAGTGCAGCCGCAGCGGCACGTCTTCGGGAGCGGCGGCGACAGCGGCCCGCAGGCTGCGGATGAGAGGTGACTCGTCGGACATGGGGTCAGCCTAGAAAGGGATCTGCGGCTCCCCTCCACCGGGTGCGGTCAAGATCGACAGGTGTGTGGAACGCGTGGGCCCGGCGGCGGGCGGCGCCCCGTCGCCGCCGCCTGCGGCGCCTCGGGATGGGCCGAGACGCTCCGGTACCCGACCCTCCTCGCGTTGCCTGGCGCAAGCAGACGAGGCAGTGCGTATTGGACGCCGCTCGCGACCTCACATGCGAAGCCGGCTGGGACCAGGTCAGCCTCTTGGCCGTTGCTGCCCGCGCCGGAGTTTCGCGCCCTTCGGTGTACAAGGAATTCGGCAACCGAGCCGGCCCGGGCCGTGCGCTGGTAGTCCGTGAAACTCAGCAGTTCCTTGCGGGTGTGGCCGATGCTCTCCACCCCGGCGTGCCCGATTCCCATGCCTGCCTCCGGGCGGCCATTCTGTACGTGCTTCGAGAGGCCGACAAGCAGCCCCTCATAAGGGCCGTCATCACGGCCGCCCGAAAGGGCTCCGACAGCCTCCTGCCGTACCTCACCGCCCGAGCGGACCCGATCTTCGATGCCGGTCAGACACTGGTCCAGGGCTGGCTGGCCACGCGATACCCAGAACAGGACACGGAATCGCTGCAGGTGGCCGCGGACGTCATCGTCCGCATGACCATCAGCCACCTCATCCTGCCAGCCGACGAACAACACCTCACCGCAGAACGACTGGCGACTACAGCCCTGCAACTACTCAAGTAGCCCGACCTGCAGCGGGAGCGCGGTTGGTTCTTGCACCGGACCCGACGGCGCGCAGGGAGACGCGGGTGTTCTGCAATCCGCCCGCCGACCGGAAACGACGCAGCGACAACGACGGCCGCCCTCCCCGCTGCGCTCAGGTTCGAGTTGCAGGGCCGGCGAGGCGCTTCCACTGATCAGCGCAAGCGGGGTGCTGAGTGCCCGTTACACCTCCTCGATTAGGCCGTTTCTTGTGGATCATCCGCGAGAGCGGAACGATAGCTGCCATGGCTTCTGATGAACCGTCTCCGGTTTCCTCGATTGACACCGCAAGCGGCACTGCTGCGTGCCCGTGTTGTTTCCAGCGGACGCTGCAGGAGCGGGCCAACTTTGAGATCTGCCCAGAGTGCGGCTGGGAGGACGACGGACAGGACGATGTGGACGCACATTTCGTAAGGGGTGGGCCCAACGGACGGCTGAGCCTGACGCAGGCCCGGTTGGACTACCTGGAGGAGGTCGCGGAGGAACCTAATGAGTCCATCACGCGAGGTGGTGAAGGCCTGTGGAGCTCGGAAGCGCGGCGCCAGATTCCAGACCTGGCTGAATAGGACAGCGTCCGGCCGCCCTCGCTTTCGTTCGTCAGGTCATGTCCCTACTGATGTCCAGTGGGCTCGCATCGAGAAGGCGCGCAAGCCTGCCCCCACTGCCGGCCCGACGCCGCCCTCGGCAGGGGAGTTAACCCGCCGGGGGAAGGCGACGGGGCGCGCCAGGCGTTATCGGGGGGCTGTTGGTGGGTTCGGTGGGCGAACGCGCGGTTAGCGCGGCGGCGGTGATGAACGGCCTCGGGCCGGATCCCGGCGGCCAGTGCAGTTTGGCGCAGTGCGCCACCGGGGCGGAGGTTTCCGAAGAACGCTTCCCAGTCGTCTGTGTCGGACGGGGGGTCCGGGGTGCGCGGGCGTGCGTGGTGGGCGGCGTCCATGGCCGCGGCGAACGCGGGGTCGCGTTTACGGCGCTGGTAGATCACGGCCGTGGTGATCCCCACCCCGGCCGCTGCCGCCAGAGCCGCCAGTACCCGGACCGGGCCGGGGCGCCCACTACCGCACATCTGAGCCATCTGCGGCGGGGCGGTCACAGCCGGCGTGCTGGGTCAGGGCCGCGGGGCGACGACGGCTTGTGAGCGGGCCGCCCATGGCGGACGGCGGCGTAGGCACGTAGTCGCTGTCCGGCTTCGGCGGGGGTGATCTTGGCGGTGGCGGCAAGCATGCCGACGGCGATGCCCAGACCGCGTTGAACGACGGCGGCCATGTAGCCGATACCCGCAGCGGTGACCGCGATCACGGTTACCGCCGTGACGCTCATGGCAGGCGGCGGGGCTTCTTGGCGGACGGGGCGGGCGCCGTCGGCGCCCCTTCGCTGCGGGCAGCGGTGCCGGGAATGTCCCCTTGCTTCGCAGGGGTGGGCCGGGCCGAGAAGAAGCCGCCGATGCTCCGCGTCAGTCGGCAGGCGATTGAGCCAATCGGCAGGGGCTACGCCATGCAGCGGGTGGCCGGGTGCTCTTCCTGCTGGTTGCCGCGTTGATGCTCGTTCGGCAGCTTTGAGCGCGGAAACGGACTCCTCAGCTCCTCGCGCCGCCCCCCGCCGCCCCGCGCCGCGTGAGGGTCGGCCGGGGAGATCGCGCACCGGCCCGTTGGTCGCGCAAGGAGAAACGGGATCGAGGGCGGACACCTGCCGGGGCGCGGTGAGTGGCGGGTGGCCGGGGCAGGGCTGAAGCTGGGGGTGGCGGCCGGGCGCCGGGAGAAGCCGGCGAACGTTCCTTGGGGCCCGTGCGCAGGGGTCGGGGGTGCGGTCGGGTGATTCGAAGCCCGGGGCCGGGGAACCAGAAGCGGTGCCCTGGCCACCAGGGGAGCCTGGGCGCGCGGATGCCCGGCTTTCGGATGCCCGGCTTTCTCACCGGAAGAAGGACCATGATGGCGCAGGACGAGGACGACGGGCGCACCGGCGGCGACGGCGTCGCACGCCGTCGTCCGCTGAGCGAGCGACACGTCGACGAGACGGTCGAGGTCGCGGTGCCGGCCCGTACGGCCTACAACCAGTGGACGCAGTTCAAGACGTTCCCGCGTTTCTCGGCCGTGGTGCGCGGTGTCGAGCAGGTCAGGCCCACCGTCACCGCGTGGACCATCGGCTACGGCCCGGTGCGCCACCGTTTCGCGGTCGAGATCGTGGAACAGGACCCCGACGCGTACCTGGCCTGGCGGGGCCTGGAGCAGCATCCCACCCATGAGGGCGAGGTCGAGTTCCGGCCCACGGAGTCCGGGGGCACCGCGGTCACCGTCCGGATGCTCCTGCGGCCGCGCGGCGCCCTGAAGGTCCTCACCCGCTCCTCCAGGGTCACGGCGCTGGCCGCCCGGCTGGTGCGCGCAGAACTCCTCAGCTTCAAGGACTTCATCGAAGGGCTCGGCCAGGAAGGCGGCGCCTGGCGCGGCACCATCCGCAACGGCCGTGTCCAGCACGACACCCCGGAACCGCCCAGGAGCCGTGTCGCCCAGTGGCCTGTTGGCTGACCTGCCCGTCCGACACGGTGAGAGAAAGGCCAAGCGATGCAGAACCCGCCCGGTGAGGAGCCGGATACCTCCCTCTCCGTGACACCGCCGAAGAAGTGGGCGGCCGGGGTCCCCGCCGTCGTGCACGCACTGGAATACTCCTTGGAGCAGACCTCCCCGCGCAAGACCGGGGTCGACCTGCTCACCATGAACCAGGTGGGCGGGATCGATTGCCCCGGCTGTGCCTGGGCGGACCCCGCCCCGGGTCGGCGCCACCGCAACGAGTACTGCGAGAACGGCGCCAAGCACATCAACGACGAGGCCACCGCGCGCCGGATCACCGCAGACTTCTTCCGCGAGCACAGCGTGTCCGACCTGGCCGCCCGTTCCGACATGTGGCTCAACCAGCAGGGCCGGCTCACCGAGCCGATGATCAAACGGCCCGGATCGGACCACTACGAGCCCATCGGCTGGAACGACGCCCTGGGAGTCCTCGCACAGGAACTCAAGGGGCTGGAATCGCCCGACGAGGCGGCCTTCTACACCTCCGGCCGGGCCAGCAACGAAGCCGCCTTCGTCTTCCAGCTCTTCGCCCGCGCCCTGGGCACCAACAACCTGCCCGACTGCAGCAACATGTGCCACGAGTCCAGCGGCTTCGCCCTGAACGAGACCCTCGGCGTCGGCAAGGGCACCGTGAGCCTGGACGACCTCCACCACGCGGACCTGATCTTCCTGGTGGGGCAGAACCCCGGCAGCAACCACCCGCGCCAGCTCTCCGCCCTGGAAGAGGCCAAGCGCAACGGCGGCCGCATCGTGGCGGTCAACCCGCTGCCGGAGGCGGGGCTGCGGCGCTTCAAGAACCCGCAGAAGCCGAGCGGGGTCGTGGGGCGGGGAACCCAGATCGCCGACCGCTTCCTGCACATCAAGCCCGGCGGGGACCTCGCCCTGTTCCAGGCACTGAACCGGCTGCTGCTGGAGGCGGAGGACGCGCGCCCGGGCACCGTCCTGGACCACGACTTCATCGACGCCCACACCTCCGGATTCGAGGAGTTCGCCCGGCACGCCCGCACCGTCGACTGGGACGACGTGCGCGCGGCGACGGGACTGACCCGCCAGGAGATCGAGAAGGTCCGCGACGAGGTCCTCGCCTGCGAACGCGTCGTCGTGTGCTGGGCGATGGGCATCACCCAGCACAAGCACGGGGTGCCCACCGTCCGGGAGATCGTCAACTTCCTGATGCTGCGCGGCAACCTGGGACGTGCCGGCACGGGCGTCTGCCCCGTGCGCGGCCACAGCAACGTCCAGGGCGACCGCACCATGGGCATCTGGGAGCAGATGCCGGACAGCTTCCTGGACGCCCTGCGAGAGGAGTTCGGCTTCGACCCGCCCCGCCCGCATGGCCTGGACTCGGTGAAGGCGATCAAGGCGATGCTGGAGGGGCGCGTCAAGGTCTTCCTCGCCCTGGCCGGGAACTTCGTGCGCGCAGCGCCCGACAGCGAGATCACCGAGAAGGCGATGCGTACGTGCCGGCTGACCGCCCACATCTCCACCAAGCTCAACCGCTCACACACCGTCTGCGGCGACACCGCCCTGATCCTGCCGACGTTGGGGCGCACCGAGCGTGACGTACAGGCCGACGGCGAGCAGTTCGTCACCGTCGAGAACTCCATGAGCGAGGTGCACACCTCCCGGGGGCGGATCGAACCGGCCTCGCGCATGCTGCTCAGCGAAGTCGCCATCCTGTGCCGGCTCGCCCGGCTCAGCGTCGACGGTACGGGGGACATCCCCTGGGCGAAGTTCGAGGGCGACTACAACACCATCCGCGACAGTATCTCTCGGATCGTGCCGGGCTTTCACGACTTCAACGCCCGGGTGACCCGCCCGGGAGGCTTCCAGCTGCCGAACCCCGTCAACGAGGGCGTGTTCCGGACCGAGACCGGAAAGGCCCGCTTCACCTGCAACGAGACGGTGATCCCCCTGGCTCCCGAGGGACACCTGCTGCTGCAGACCCTGCGCTCGCACGACCAGTGGAACACCGTCCCGTACACGAACAATGACCGCTACCGCGGCATCCACGGCAGCCGCCACGTCGTCCTGGTCAACCCGGCTGACCTGTCAGCGCTCGGTCTCGCCCAGGGCGACCGGGTGGACGTGGTGAGCGTCTGGGAGGACGGCACCGAGCGCCGGGCCGAGAACTTCGAGGTCGTGTCCTACCCCGCGGCCAAGGGATCGGCCGCCGCCTACTACCCGGAGACCAACGTCCTGGTGCCGCTCGACAGCGTCGCCGACATGAGTAACCAGCCCACCTCCAAAGGCATCATCGTCCGCCTGGAACCCACAGGCGACCGGTACAAGCCGGCACCCGTCTGACCAAAACCCCCCGCGCGAGGAGGGCCAGGGTGGTGGTGCGCGGGAGGTACCGGGTGACTGCGGCGCGGAGGGCGTTGGCCCGGCCGGGGACGTCGAGCGGCGACGGCTCAGGGCGGTGAGGGCGGCGACGACCGCCTGCGCACTGGCCGCCGATTGCCGCAGCGTGACCGCGGTTGCCCGTACCGAGCGCGGCATCTGCGCACCCTCATGACCGAACTCGGCCCCGGTAAAGCGGATCCGCTCCAAACCGGGCCACCTCAAAGACACATCCAGCAGTAGAGCTGCTCGCCGGCTTCGCGGGCGCGCCTGGCGAGCAGGACGAGCTCTTCAGCCACCGGCTGCATGTCTTCGGCGCGGGCGCCGTGCAGCTCTTCGGCTTGCACCCACTTGGCGACGATGGTCGCCACTTCGAAGTCGCGCACAGCCGCCAGAGTGTCCCGTGCCAGGGGACTGAGTTCGGATACCCACGGTCCCGTCACCCACGGGTCATCTTCTGCCCCGGGGCCGTCCGGGCCGGGTACCGGGGAGGTCGGCCACACGGTCACCTCCTCAACCAGGTCCGTTCGCCACTCAACCTGACGGATAGCAGCGATCAGCATCGCCAAGACAACCGTCGGATCCACGTGCTTGGTCTCGACCCCGTCGAAGGCTGGGAGCGCCCCAGCGAGCGGGGACCCGCCATCCGCCCGCTTGAGCACCTCCACGACCGATGCCGCATCCACCGCACGGAAGTAGTCAGTCAGAGCGCCCATTGCTTTCCTCTCAGCTTCCAGATCGCCGGCAAGCAGTAGATCAGGCACCGCCCACAGGACGGGGGGCGGACCAGGTCCCTTGAGACGGGCCCACCGGCTTCACCCTCACAGCACCCCCGCCTACCTGCGGAAACGGGGTGCGGAGCTTACAACCGCCCAGTCCTCGGCCGGCTCTGGCGCCTCCTTCCGCAGATGGGGACAGCGTTCGCGGAGCGCCCCGACGCCGGGCTCTCCCGCTCAAGGAGCTCGTTGGCCCGGTGCTCTCCCTCCTGGTCATACGGAATGGCGTCAGCCTGGCAGCCCGCGTGGAGTTCGGCGACGACGGTGCGGAGCATGGCCAGGTCGCGGCGGCAGGCGCCCAGGATGCTGAGGTGCTCCTCTACGGGCGAGGCGGCGAGGACGCCGAAGCGGGCGAAGTAGAGGCGCAGGGTGTCGATCCGTCAGCGGTCGGCGGTGTTGAGGAGCAGGCAGCCGATCAGCTGGCCGGGCGCCTCATAGCGGACGTACCCGTCCGGCCGGTCGGGTCCGACGTCGACCGCGTGGAGCGGGAGCGCCGTGAGCGCGCCTTCCGCAGTGATGGGTTGGGCCTGGCAGAGCGGCCCACGGGACCCGGACCGCCGAAGCAGCGTCTGCCCCACGGAGGCCGAGGTCGCCATGCGGCGAGGGCGATGCGCCGCGTGCCGCCTGGGGTCTGCCGCCGCGCCGGC
>NZ_LFML01000126.1:186177-219862 GCF_001044425.1 Streptomyces roseus | reverse complement strand
CGGTGCGGTGTGGGTGTCGGGTTCGGGCGTGGGCGCTCGTGGATTCACGGTCCGGGTGGGGCGGTGGTCCGATCGTCGTTCAGGCGGGCCCGCCACTGGCTGACGTGTTCATCGGGCATGGAGGCCAGGTGGGCGATCTCGGCGTCGGTGCGTCCGTCGGACCAGGCCAGGATCCGTGTCACGGTGCGGTTTCGTCCGGCACGGAAGCCCTTGAGCAGGTTTTCGAGGCGTTCGACCTCCTCGCCTTCGAAGAGGAGCTGCTGGTCGACGCCGGCGCGTTCCTCGGTGCGAAGGTGTCGGAGGTAGGTATGGAGTCCTGTCAGGACGAGCCCGTGTTCGCGCGCCGAGTTCTGGAACCTGTCGTTCAGGTCGGCCAGTACGCAGTCGGGGACGTCGGCCAGTGCGGCTCCGGGGGGTTTGGCCGCTTCCCAGGTGCTTTTGCCGGCCTCCGTGGTCTCCAGCCAGGTGCGGGCGTCTGTCGGGGTGCGGTCGCCGGATGCCTGTGCGCGGTAGGCGTACAGGGCGGCGCGGTGGCCGTAGAAAGTGAAGCCGTCCTCGATGTGCCTCTCGGCATTGTGGCAGGTTCTGCCTGGTACTCCCCCGTAGCCGGTGACGGGGTGGTAGTCGGCGTAGGCGTCGAGTTCGGCGTCGGCGGTCACGGCCCAGGAAGGGTCGCAGAGCTCCGGGTTGGCGGCGAGGAAGGCGCCGACCTCGATGCGCCAGGCAGGGGTCGGTGTCGTGCGCGGCCTGGGCCAGCGGACGGTGCCGGAGGGGTCGAGGGTCGGGGTGGCGGCGTGTTCGATGTCGTCCCAGGCGGTGGCTGCCTCGGCTGACCATTCGAGTTCGCCGTCCGGTCCGATGCGGTGGATCGAGTCGACGAGGCGCTGCACGGCGGGGAGTATGCGCTCTGCGACGGTGTGGAGTTCTTCGGCGGTGAAGAAGCGCCAAGTGCAGCCTTGCTGCTGGTCGTGGGTGAGGTGGCTGAGGAGTTGGACCACGGTTGCGGAGGCGGGGATGGTGCCGTCGCCGAGTGCCCTGCGGGGAAGTCCGGGGAGTTGGCCGGTGAGGCCGTCCCGGGGGGCGCGCCAGTCGGTGTCGCCGAACCAGACGGCGCCGTCGCCGGGGTCGACGGCCAGCCACTGCTGGTATCGCATGCCGGGGCCGTAGCGCTGTTCCTGCTGTTCGGCGTGCTCGTCGTGCCACACGTACTCGGCTGGGGGCGGGTCCAGCTCTGCGGCGATGAAGGCGTCCTCGGGGCGGTAACCAGTGAGGATGTGGGCCGTTCTCGGCGCGTTGTCGGCTGCGGTCATGAGGGGTTTCCTCTCGGTGGAACGTCAACCGCGGCCAACGTAGTCCGCCCGCCACACGGTAGTTCAATTTTCAGCCACCGCGTCCGATAGTCGAACAGGCTGGGAACGCTGGTCCCCCGGACGGGTCTACGCGCGTGCAAACAGCGCCAAGTTGGCTGCAATTCACGTGGCCGCTGCCGGCTGTTCACCTCTGGCCCCGGAGGCCGATCGGTCCGCTGGAAGGGGCCGGGGAGCAGCTGCGTGATCTCCGCAGCCCGTGCCCTTCCACGCTGCGGGCTGCGAGCCGGCGGGGTGGATGGTGAGGCGGCGGGCCGGCCGCCCGCGGCTGCGGGCGCCGTGCGCGTCAGGAGAGGGCGGCCTGCGCTTGGCCGGCGAGTATCTCCTCAAGGTCCAGGACCGCGCGTGGGGTGTGCCGGGTGTCGATGCGGACGGCATAGATGAAGCGGGTCAGTCGGGGTGCGGCCAGGGGGCGGGCGACGATCCCGGGGCTGGGGCGGAGCAGGGCGAGCTGTGGCATGAGAGCCACGCACAGGCCCGCGGCCACGAAGCCGAGCACGGTGTTGAAGTCGTCTCCCTCGTACTGCAAGCGGGCCTGGAAGCCGGGCGTCTGAGCCATCTGGGAGAGCAGTTCCAGGCGCAGTGCGGCCTCCGGGGCGGCGATCCACGTCTCGGAGGCGAGGCTGGCCAGTTCGATCACCTCTCTGTCGGCCAGGCGGTGGTCGGCCGGGACGACGGCCACCACCGGGTCCCGGGCCACCAGGGTCCGGCGCAGCATCCGGGGCACCGGCGCGGGGATGAAGTCGTAGTCGTAGCTGAGGGCCAGGTCCATGTCGCCGCGCTTGAGCCTGCTGTAGCCGGCTTCGGGTTCGAGTTGACAGAGGCTCACCTGGACGTGGGGGTAGGTGGCGTGAAGCCGGGCCAGCGCCTGCGGAACGATGCCGGTGGCGGCCGAGGCGAAGGCGCCGAGACGGATCCGTGCGGCGGTGCCGGCGCGCATGGCGTCAAGTTCGGCCGATGCTGCCGCCAGGGTGCTGCGGACGCCCTGTTCGGCGTCGAGGAGGACTTCGCCGGCCGGTGTGGCGCGTACGGGGCGGCGCTCGAGTACCCGAAGACCGGCGCGGCGTTCGAGTTCGGCGATCTGCTGGGAAACTGCGGGCGGGCTGTAGCCGAGTTCGCGTGCCGCGACGCTGAAGGAGCCGTGTCTCACCACGGCTTCGAGAGTGGCGAGCAGGCGGGGATCGAGTCCGTGCACGGAGTTAAGGCTCACTTATCTGTCGCGAAGATGTGTTTTCTTGTGATTCAAGATGAACGCCAGCAGGATTCTTGCTCGCGGCAAGAAAAACGCAAGCCGGTGTTCCCAGGCCGCGCGAACGCCTCTCCCCCGCCCTCCACCAGCACCGCCCTCGCCTCCGCGGCAGCAGCCTGTCGTGGACGGGGCAGGGCGGCGGGCCGTGCGGATCAAACCGTCGACGGGCACCCCTCATGCCCCGAAAGGAAGTGGTATGCCCCAGCCACCGCTCATCGGACTCACCACCTACCTCGCCAACGCACAGTGGGGCGAGTGGGACCTTCCCGCCGCGGTGCTGCCCGCGGCTTATACGGCCTGCGTACAGGCGGCGGGCGGACGCACCGTGCTGCTGCCGCCGGACGAGCCGGACGCCGCGGCGGATGTGGTCGGCCGTCTGGACGCGATCCTCCTGACGGGGGGTGAGGACCTTGATCCCGCCCTGTACGGTGCCGCGCCCCATCCGCGTACCGGGCCGCCGGTGCGCGAGCGCGACGGATGGGAGCGGGCCGTACTGGCCGCCGGCCTCGCCCGCGACCTACCCGTGCTCGGGGTGTGCCGGGGGATGCAGCTGATGAACGTACACGAGGGCGGCACCCTCATCCAGCACCTGCCCGACAGTGTGGGCCACGACGGCCACAACCCCTACCAGGGCCACTTCTGCGCCCACGCCGTGACCACGGTACCCGGGACACGAGTCGGCGCCCTGCTTCCAGGGACGCACCCGGTCGCCACGCACCACCATCAGGCGGTGGACCGCCTCGGCGCGGGGTTGATCGTCGCCGCCCATGCGGCGGACGACACCATCGAAGCGATCGAGAGCACCCGGTACCGCTTCGCCCTGGGCGTCCAGTGGCACCCGGAAATGGGTGGCGACGCGCCGTTCATACAGGCCTTGGTGGCTGCTGCGGGCTCCGCCGAAGGCGCCGGTTCCGCCCGGACGGGCGGACGCAATACGCACGCGACGAGAAACGGGGCGGGCCGGATTTTCCCGACATTGATCTCTTGACACCCCGGGACGCACCCTTCAGGATCACAGCGTGAACCTGTCAGACAGCCAGACAGCTGGCTCCCTTCCGCGGCGCGTCAGCGCCATGGAAGCGGTCTTCGGCCACCTGCGGAGCGCCATCGAACGCGGTGAGTACGTCGTAGGCGACAAACTCCCCTCCGAAGCCGAGTTGTGCCGCACCCTCGAAGTCAGCCGGCCCGTACTGCGGGAGGCCCTGCGGGCCCTGCAGGCCATGGGGCTGACCGTCTCCAAGAGCGGCAAGGGCACGTTCGTCGTGGCCAACACGGTCGAGGACCCCACCTTCGGCGACTACGCCGCCAGCGACCTGCTGGAGGTGCGCCGACACGTCGAGATCCCGGTCGCGGGGTACGCCGCGCTGCGCCGCACCCCCGAGGACCTGGACCACCTGCGCCATCTGCTGGACCGGATGGAGCACGAGACTGACACCACCGCGTGGGTGGCGATGGACACCGTCTTCCACCTGGCGGTGGCCGAAGCCTCCCGCAACCCCGTTTTCCGCCGCGTCATCGAGGAGATCCGCGACGCACTGGCGCGTCAGTCGACCTTCCTCAATGAACTGGGCGGCCGGCGCGAGCAGTCCAACTGCGAGCACCGGGCGATCCTGGAGGCGCTCGCCGACGGCAGCGAGCACGACGCGGTGGAAGCCATGTCCCACCACCTGCTACGGGTCGAGACGACCCTCACCGACATCGTGCGTCCCCAGCACACCACCGCCCCTACGGAAGGCAGACCCGAGGCGTGAGCGAGCAGTTCCTCAAAGACGAGAAGCGCCCCACGACCCGTCACGTCGACGCCGGCGACACCGGCTACAGCAAGTCCTTGAAGCCCAGGCACGTCAACATGATCGCCATCGGCGGCGCGATCGGGACCGGGCTCTTCCTCGGCGCGGGCGGACGCCTCGCCGAGGCGGGTCCCTCCCTGTTCGTCGCCTACGCCGTCTGCGGGATCTTCGCGTTCCTCGTCGTGCGCGCGCTCGGCGAGCTGGTCCTCTACCGGCCCTCCTCCGGCGCCTTCGTCTCCTACGCCCGGGAGTTCCTCGGGGAGAAGGGCGCCTTCACCGCCGGCTGGATGTACTTCCTCAACTGGGCGACCACCGGCATCGCCGACATCACCGCCGTCGCCACCTACACCCACTACTGGCACCTGTTCTCCGATGTCCCCCAGTGGGTGATCGCCCTCATAGCCCTGGCCGTGGTCCTCACCGTGAACCTCATATCGGTGCGGATCTTCGGCGAACTGGAGTTCTGGTTCGCCATCGTCAAGGTCAGTGCCCTCGTCGTCTTCATGGGCATCGCCGTCTTCCTCCTGACGACCCGGCACCCTGTCGACGGCACCGTTCCCGGCCCTGCTCTGATCACCGACAACGGCGGGATCTTCCCCAACGGCGTCCTGCCCATGCTGCTGATCATCCAGGGCGTCGTCTTCGCCTACGCCTCCGTCGAGCTGGTCGGCGTCACGGCCGGTGAGACCGAGAACCCCGAGAAGATCATGCCCAAGGCGATCAACTCGATCATGTGGCGGGTGGGCCTCTTCTACGTCGGCTCGGTCGTCCTGCTGTCGATGCTGATGCCCTGGAACAGTTACAGCGGCGGCCAGAGCCCGTTCGTCACCGTGCTGTCCCACATCGGCGTCCCGGCGGCCGGCGACGTGATGAACCTGGTCGTCCTCACCGCGGCCATGTCCTCGCTCAACTCCGGCCTCTACTCCACCGGCCGCATCCTGCGCTCGATGGCCGTCAACGGCTCCGCTCCGCGCTTCACCGCACGGCTCAGCCGCACCCAGGTCCCCTACGGCGGCATCCTCCTCACCAGCGGCATGTGCGTCCTGGGCGTAGGGCTCAACTTCGTGGTCCCCGCGGACGCGTTCGAGATCGTCCTCAACCTCGCAGCGATCGGCATCCTCGCCACCTGGGGCATGATCATGGTCTGCCACCTCCTCTTCTGGCGGAAGACCCGCAGCGGCGAGCTGACCCGCCCCTCCTACCGGCTGCCCGGCTCCCCGTGGACCGAACTCGTGACGCTGGCCTTCCTCGCCTCCGTACTGGTCCTCATGTACGCCGACGGAGGAGCGGCCCGCACCACCGTGCTGTGCGTACCGCTGATCGCCGCGGCACTGGTCGCCGGCTGGTACGTCGTCCGCGGCCGCGTGGCGCGCGCCACCGCCGGGAGCGACGGCTGAGCCGGACGCCCGCCCCGTCAGCCTGCGCCCGGGGGTGGCGGTCGCCACCCCCGGGCAGCAGCGCCCCACCACAGAACGAGGCAGTGATGCGCAGCAGTTTCCTCGCGGACGCGCCCGCGATCCGCGAGCCCCGGCACGCCCCCGTCGCTCACGTCATGCGGGGCGGTCTGATCGAGGGAGTCCACTACGGCTCCGTCGTCGTCCTCGACAGCGAGGGCGAGGTCCGCAGGAGCATCGGAGACATCGAAGCCGCCGGTTACCCGCGCTCGGCGCTCAAACCGGTCCAGGCCGTCGCCATGGTCCGGGCCGGTCTGCCGCTCGACGGGGCCCTGCTCTCCCTCGCAATGGGCAGTCACTCCGGCGAGGAGCATCACCTCGCGGGTGTCCGGCTGATCCTGGAGCGGGCCGGTCTCACCGAGGCCGACCTGCGCAACGTCCCCGACCTTCCCTACGACCCGGCCGTCCGGGACGCCTGGGTCCGTGAGGGCCGCGGGCCGTCACGGCTCGCCCAGAACTGCTCCGGCAAGCACGCGGCGATGCTCCACCTGTGCAAGCTGTCCGGGTGGCCCCTGGAGACCTACCTCGACGCGGACCACCCGCTCCAGCGGGCGATCGCCGAGGTCGTCGAGGAGCTCACTGGCCGGCACATCGCGAACGTCACCGTCGACGGCTGCGGAGCCCCGCTGTTCGCGGTGTCCCTGGACGGCCTGGCCCGCGCCGCCGCCCGCGTCGCCACGGCCGCCCCCGACACCGCCGAGCACCGCGTGGCGAACGCACTGCGCCTCCACCCGGAGATGGCCTCCGGTACCGGGAGGGACACCGCCGCACTGATGCGCGCGGTGCCCGGGCTGCTGGCCAAGGACGGGTTCGAGGGCGTCCAGGTCGCCGCACTGCCCGACGGCCGGGCCATCGCCGTGAAGATCGCCGACGGGGCCGACCGGGCGCGTATAGCGGTGACGGCCGCCGCCCTCGCCCATGCGGGAGTCGAGCCCCGGCTGCTCGCCGGGTTCACGGGCGAGCCGGTCACCGGTGGCGGCCGCACCCTCGGCGGCATCCGGCCGGTAGCGGCCCTGAACCCGCCCGGCCCCCTTCTCAGCGCGACCGCCTGACCCCCTCCCGCCCCTGTCACCACCTTTGATCCGCCCACCTCAGGAAGAGGATCCGCACACCCGTGACCGCCTTGACCGCCTCCAGCCGCACTGAACACGACCTGCTCGGAGACCGCGACGTCCCCACCGACGCCTACTGGGGCGTCCACACCCTCCGCGCCACCGAGAACTTCCCCATCACCGGCACGCCGATCTCCACCTACCCGCACCTGATCGACGCCCTCGCCGCCGTCAAAGAGGCCGCGGCCCTCGCCAACGGGGAACTCGGCCTGCTGGAGCCCGCGAAGGCGGCCGTCATCGTCGCGGCCTGCCAGGAGATCCGCGGCGGCGAGCTCCACGACCAGTTCGTCGTCGACGTCATCCAGGGCGGCGCGGGCACCTCGACCAACATGAACGCCAACGAGGTCATCGCCAACCGCGCGCTGGAGCTGCTGGGTCACACCAGGGGCGAGTACCGGCACCTCCACCCCAACGAGGACGTCAACCTCGGCCAGTCCACCAACGACGTCTACCCCACCGCCGTACGGATCGCGACCGTCTTCGCCGCGCGCGGTCTCCTCGACGCCATGGCCGTCCTGCAGACCGCCTTCGCCGACAAGGCCGCCGAGTTCCACGACGTCCTGAAGATGGGCCGCACCCAGCTCCAGGACGCCGTGCCGATGACGCTCGGACAGGAGTTCTCCGCCTTCGCCGTCATGCTCGACGAGGACCGCAGCCGACTCGCGGAAGCCCTCGGACTCATCCACGAGATCAACCTCGGCGCCACCGCCATCGGCACCGGCCTCAACGCCGCGGCCGGATACGCCGAGGCCGCCCGCCGCCACCTCGCCGACATCACGAGCCTGCCCCTGGTCACCGCTCCCGACCTGGTCGAAGCCACCCAGGACTGCGGCGCCTTCGTCCAGATGTCCGGCGTCCTCAAGCGCATAGCCGTCAAGCTGTCCAAGACCTGCAACGACCTGCGCCTGCTGTCCTCCGGGCCCCGCGCCGGACTCGGCGAGATCAACCTGCCGCCGGTCCAGGCCGGTTCCAGCATCATGCCGGGCAAGGTCAACCCCGTGATCCCCGAGGTCGTCAACCAGGTCGCCTTCGAGGTGATCGGCAACGACATCACCATCACCATGGCCGCCGAAGGCGGACAGCTCCAGCTCAACGCCTTCGAGCCGGTCATCCTGCACTCGCTGTCGAAGTCCATCACCCACCTGCGCGCAGCCTGCCTGACCCTCGCGGAGCGCTGCGTGCGCGGCATCACCGCCAACACCGACATGCTGCGCGCCACCGTCGAGAACTCCATCGGCTTGGTGACCGCCCTCAACCCGCACATCGGATACACCGCCGCGACCGACATCGCCAAGGAGGCCCTCGCCACCGGCCGGGGCGTGGCCGAACTCGTCCTGGAACGGGGCCTGCTGCCGGCCGGACAACTCACCGCTCTGCTGCGGCCCGAGGTGATCGCGGGAACGGGCCCGGTCCGTACCTGACACCGAGGGCCTCGTTGCTCTGCCGTCTCACCCACCCTCACCCTCACCCGGTGAGACGGCAGGGCAACGGCCACGACCTCGCGTTCGACGCGGCCTGCGCGTTCCCGCCGGATTCACGGGCGTCCCAGCCGGGCGGCAGCCCGGGCCAGGAGCTGTTCGCCTGCCGAACGAGCCAGGTCTTCGAGCTGCGTGCCGGAATCGCGATCGGGCCGGGCCCGGCCCAGAGCACGCGTCGGACCAAGATCCGGACCATTTCCGGATCAGCCCCCACCCAAGGGCCTTACGCATCGCCGTCTTCCAGGTCAGTGAGGGTACAACTGCTGTACGACCAGCAGACCAAGAACTGTTTAGTAAGTTACTCCCCCAAGAAATTGGGGTTCTTCTAGAGCCTCAACCCGGCTACTTGAGAGGGCCGTTGCCGTCCAGACACCTGCCCACCAAAGACACTCATCGCTGTCAAACGGCTACTTCTCGGAGTGAAAGGTACCGATCAGACGGTTCTCCCGGACCAGGCACGGACCAGAACCGCAACCCCACGTCGATCCCGTGGTCAGTCGGTCAGCCACCCACCCGGTCCCGTCCGGTCCCGATCGCATACTCCGGCCTCGGCCGGGCCCAGCGCCGATGATCCGGGGGACGGCACGCAGACAGCGCGACGGAGGGACGGGCCGTGTCGCTCCGGCAGGTCGATCGTTGCCAGGACATGAAGAAGATCATCACCACCACCGCACTGGCCCTCGCCACCGTCGCCCTGGCCGCACCCGCGCACGCCGACAACGACTCGAACTTCGGCGGTGGCGTGAACGCCGCCAACAACTGGAACTTCACCGCTGCCGCCGTCTGCCTGCAAGAAGTCGCCGTCGCACCCGCCCTCGGCGACTGGGTGGGCGACCACGCCAACAACTGCTCCAACGGCAACGTCATCGACCACTCGAAGTAGCCCCCCACCCCTACGGTCCGAATCACCGCCCGGTCCGCCCGCCGTGCGCCTCCGACGCCTGCCAGCCGCTCGCTCACCAGGTGACGGGAAGGCTTTCGAGGCGGCGGACCATGAAGCCCTCGTACCAGCACAGGTCCTCCAGTGTGCCGTGCAGGGTCAGGCCCGGGAAGCGGGTCAGCAGGGAGCTGAGGGCGGCTTCCAGTTCGCTGCGGGCCAGTGCCGCGCCGACGCAGTAGTGGGCTCCTTGGCCGAAGCTCAGGTGTGCCGTTGGGGTGGCGCCCGATGTCGAACGTGTCCGGGTCGGGGAAGGCCCGTGCGTCGCGGTTGGCGGCGGCGACCGGGCCGATGACCGCCTGGCCTGCCCGCACACGGCCGGTCGACAGCTGGATGTCCTCGGTTGCCCGGCGGGGCACTCCGTGCGCGAAGGGCGGCCAGCAGCGGAGGATCTCCTCGACGGCGGGGCGGATCAGCTCCGGGTGGGCGCGCAGTGCCTCACGCTGTTCCAGGTGGGTCAGGAGCAGGGCGGCGCCGTGGGCGATGGCGCTGGAGGTGGTCTCGTAGGCGGCGAAGATCAGGCCGCGGACGGAACGGACGATGCGGTACTCGTGGGTGAGGGCTCGCCGGCGGGGCCGGCGGGGAAGGGGAAGAGCGGAGGTGCTTCGGTCACCGCGGATCTCCTGACCGGTTGGCGGGCATGGCGCCCGCGGGGCGGGTGGGGCTCGGGTCCTGGCCGGTCGAGAAGTCACTGCGGGCCGGTCCGCCCAGTGCGGTGAGCTTCTTGAACAGCTCCGGGGCCGCGGCACAGCACCGGTACATCAGAGGGAGGTGGCTCGGGAAGCGGTCGACTTGTGGCCGGTTGTCACGGGGAGGGTTTGAGTGACGGTGTTCATTCGTTCGAGTGATCGGGCGGGAAGCTGCTCTCTGGGGTGATTCGGGCGAGGTCAGCATGTGTCCCGCACATCGTCACCATCCCTTTCACAGAAGACGGGTACAGCCATGTCTGTCGACGGCACCACGGACTCCTTCATCCCGTTCAACTCCGACGACCTCGCGAAGCTGGACGCGAGGCGCTGGTCGACCCGTCGCCGCGCCGGATCGGCCGTCTGGACCAGTGGGGCCTGGCCGACGAGTACGAGATCAACGCGGAGATCGGCACGTACTCGGAACCCCTGATCACCTTGAGGGACGGGACGCAGCTCGACGCGTCGCTGAGCATCCCCAAGAACCTCGCCCCCGGGCAGACCTGCCCCGCCATCGTCATGCCCGCCCCGCTGTCCCCCCTGGGACGCTGGTCCTACCTCGGCATGCTGTCCCGCTGGGTGCGGGGCGGCTACGCCGTCCTCGCCTACAGCCAGCGCGGTCTCGCGAAGTCCACCGGTGAGATCCACTGCGCCGGACCGCAGGACGTCGCCGACGCCACCGAGGTGATCGACTGGCTCCTGGAGAAGGACGGGATCGACCCGGACCGGATCGGTTTCTTCGGCGCCTCCTACGGCGCCGGCACCAGCCTGCTGGCGGCCGCGCACGACCAGCGGATCAAGGCGGTCGCGGGCACCAGTGCCTGGGGCGACCTCTTCGCCTCCCTGTACGAGAACGGCACCCGCCACCTCAAGGCGTTCGAGGCCCTGGTCAAGCTGTTCGGCGAAGACCGCTGCTCGGAGGAGTTCCGCGGGATCATCCAGAAGATCCGCGCCAACACCATCGACGACGAGGTCCGGGAGTTCGCCCGGGTCCGCTCGCCCAGGGCCTACCTGGACAAGTACAACGAGTCCGGTACGCCCGTCCTGCTGACCACGACCTGGCACGAGACCCTCTTCTCGGTGCCCGCCGTCATCGACTTCCACCAGCGCCTGACCGGGCCCAAGGGCCTGCTCGTCCAGGTCGGCGACCACGGCAACGCCGAGCTCCCGGGCCTTCTCGGCCTCCCGGCCAAGCCCACCGAGATGGCCTACCGCTGGATGGACCACCACCTCGGCGGCAGCGCCGGCGACGGCGAGCCGCCGAAGTTCGACGTCCGTTCGGAGCAGATGTTCAACCCCCTCTCCGACCTGCGCCACGCCTCCTGGGACGAGTACGCCCTGCCGCGGCTGCGGTTCCACCTCGCCGACGCCCCCGCCGGAGAGGGCGACGGACAGCTCGTCCCGGACAAGCCGCAGGCGGGCTGGACCCGCCAGGTGAAGGCCACCGGCAAGGGCACCGACATCGTCGTCGCCCCGCAGCTGATCCAGACCGGCCTGGCCGAGCGCCTCGGCCGCCCCCACACCTACACGCCCACCGGCGTCGACCGGGGCCTGGCCGCCTTCTTCGCAACCACCCCGCTGGAGAACGCCTCGCGCGTCCGCGGCGAGCTGGAACTGCGGGTCACGGTCAAGCCCCAGCAGGCGGACACCGCGATCGTCGCCTACCTCCTGGACACCGACCCGGGCACGGGAACGGCCCAGATCATCACCCACGCCCCGTACACCTTCACCGCCGAAGAAGCGGCCAAGGCCACCACCGTCACCTTCGCCCTCCAGCCCGCCGACTACGTCGTCGCCAAGGGCCACCAGCTCCAGCTGGTCATCGACACCCACGACCCCTTCTTCTCCTACGACAACACCACCACCCCGGTGTTCACCCTCGACATCACCTCCCCGGCCGGCACCGAGTCCTACATCGACGTTCCCCTCCACCCCATCGACTGACCCGCCCCCGCACACCGGTGCGGCCCGCCGGAACACCAACGGGCCGCACCGTTCCCCCGTCAGCGAGAACCGGTCAGCGCCCCCGGTACCCCATGGATGGCCGAGCCGCCCGACGGCGAAGTCCGGCCACGCGTGGGAGCGATCAGGCCGCGCATCACACGAGTAAGTGCACAACGGCCGCCCCGCCGCAGGCCACGTGCCAGACTGACCGCCGCCCCGTGCGGGGCGCCCAGACCAGCGCCGGTCCGGGGGCGGGGAGTACCGGGTGCTGGCGTCCATGCTCGTGAGAGGGGAACAGTGGCACCTCAGGAATCCCTGCTCAAGACCTACGGAGACCGGTCGTACAGGCACGTGACCATGGTCCGGCACCAGGGCACCACCATCGCGCTGGCGATGGACGCGTCCCGCCGGATCGTCTACTCCGTGCTGGACCTGTCCGGCCAGCAGGCCAAGGGCGACATCGACGCCGCGCGCTGGAGCGAGAACCCGGCCGAGCTGGTCTTCCCCCGGGAGCTGGCCGAGGTGGGGTACGCCGTCGTCGGGGCCACGGCGATGCCGACCGTCAAGCGCGGCGGTGCCGAAGCGGGCGCCGGCGAGCGGCCGACCGCCGGCGAGATCGACCCGTACCTGTCCACGACCGCGCGGCTGACCGCCGACGCCCCGTTCCACGTCTTATCCGACGGCACGTACGTGGTGGTGCTGCGGCAGTCGGTCGGCGACCCGCACGCCGACGCCGTCTACAAGCTCACCAGCGGCGGCTGCTCGGCGGACGCCTCCCGCACGGACTACGTGCTCAGCGGCACGAAGAAGGTGCCGCTGGTCCGCGACACCCTGCTCTGCGACCGGTTCCTGCTGGTGGAGGGCAAGCTCAAGCCGGTCCTCGAGGTGCGCTACAAGCGCAGCCGGCACGCCACCCGGCCCGAGTCGGCGAAGGACAGCCTGGGCACCGAGGACATGGAGGGCCGGCCGTTCTTCGAGCCGACGCAGGAGCTGTCCTTCGTACGTAACCTGACCCAGGGCCGCTTCGCCGCGGTCCTCGTGCCCACCGCGATCAGCGGCGTGCAGCGCTGGCAGCTGTTCGCCCACAACGACGCCACCGGCCGGGTCGACTGCTTCAACGTCGAGCAGGGCGCCCAGGGGCTGTTCAACACCCAGGGCACGCGCTTCTACACCAGTCCGGACCCGGCCTACCGGGACGCGGTCTTCGAGCGCAGCCCGGGCAACTGCCCCTTCACCAACCGGGAACTGGTCCCGGTGACGGGAAGCGAGGGGCACGCGGAGACCGCGCTGCACCTGGACGGCGGCGGCGCCCACGTCGACCTGGGCGATCCCGGGGCGCTGCGCTTCGGCGGCAAGCCCTACTCCATCGAGGCCTGGATCAAGCCCACCGTCCACGACGTCCCGGCCCTGGCCCGCAGCGGCGAGTACGTCCTGGGGGTGGACGCGGCCGGTGCGCTGAGCCTCACGCACGACGGGGCGCCCGCGCCGCTGCTCTCCACCGGGACGGTCCCCACCGACGTCTACACCCACGTCGCCGCCACCTTCGACGGCACCACCGCGAAGCTGTACCTGGGCGGCAAGCCGGCCGGCAGCGGTCCGCTGCCCTTCACTCCGGCCACCGGCGCCGCCACCCGGGTCGGCAGCGATCCCGCCGGGCGCGCGGGCGAGCACTTCGAGGGCGACATCGACGAGCTCCGGGTGTGGAACCGGGTCCGCTCCGAGAGCGAGCTCGCAGAGGACGTGAACCACCGGCTGATCGGCAACGAGCCGGGCCTGGTGGCCTACTACCGCTTCGACGAGGGCTCCGGTACCACGGCGCACGACCAGGCGGACCGGGCCCTGCACGGCACCCTGCGCGACGGCGCCCGGTGGACCGGCTCGGACGCCCCGGTCGGCGACCATCCGGGCGTGCGGCGCGACAGCTTCACCCTCAAGGGGCGCACGGTCGTATCGGGCATGTCGGCCGTGCTCTACCACCAGCAGGAGAACGTGGTCGCCGGATACCGTGCCGACCCCAAGCCCGCCAAGCGACAGGCCCGGGTGATGCTGGCGTTCGCCGCCAAGTAAGGCCAGGAGCCGGCCGTCGCCACCCTGGACTTCGCCGTCGGCCGCGACGGCCGGCTGGCCCAGGCACCGGACGTGCTGGACCCCGCGGTCCTCAAACGGCCGACGAAGGGGCAGGACTCGGAGCAGATCAGCACCCTCCAGCAGCTGATCAAGCGACTGGAACCGGAGATCGCGAGTCTGACCGCCGAGATCGCCCGGCTGGCGGGCACCGCCGGCCGGCTGGCCGAGTACCAGGCCGAACACGACCGCCTCAAGCCGGGCTTCGACGCCCTGGAGAGCCAGTACCTCGCCGAGAAGGACCTGGTGACCGCCTGGAACTACCGGCTGGGGCTGAAGAACCAGCGGGTGGTGAACGCCTACAAGTGGCAGTGGGTCCACGCCGTGCGGCCCCAGCCCGGGTCGAGCTCGTTCTCGGTGGTCTTCATCGAGGAGGACAACCAGCCGGTGACGTGGCGCGTGGAGGCGGTCGGCGAGAACCAGGACGGTCGGCCCTGCTACTGGCTGGTCGTCAACGAGTTCAACCAGGACTTGCACGTTCTGGGCAACTCCATGTCCGAGAACGCCCAGTTCAACACGATTGCCCGGGAACCGCGCAACCCGGGCGCGCAGTTCCAGCTGCTCTCGGACGGCGAGTACGTCCGCATCGTCAACCGCGGGAGCCGGCTCGCCCTCGGATCCCCCTCCGGGTACCAGTTCGCCCCCGTGGTCCAGTCGGCCGAGTGCCTCAAGGCCGAGTCGGGCCTGTTCCGGATGGTGCGCCTCGGCATGCGGTCGGGGGTGGACAAGGCGTACTTCCCGGCCAAGGAGAAGATGGACGCCGTCCGCGCCCTCCTCCAGGAGGCCCGTACCGTCAAGCAGCGCGTCGACGAGCTGCAGCTCACGCTGGCCGCCCGACAGGTGGAACTCAAGGACGCCCAGGACGCGTTGGCCCGCCTGTCGAACGCCCTCCAGGGGGACGACGACCTCACGGTGGCCATGCCGCTGCTCGCGGTGGACGCCACCGGCCTGAGCCTCTCCGGCGGCCCTGCTCGAATTCGCCCGGGGCAGCGACCGGCCCGCCCTGCTGGACAGCGGCACGGGCAACGTCGTGCTGTACTTCCGTGGGGCCAACGAGCAGTTCCACGCGGTGTACTACGACACCGCCGTCGTCCGCGGCACCCGGACGCTGGCCGGCGACGGCGGCACGCTCGGCTTCGTCGCCCGGGACCCGGGCATCTCCCTGGACGCCGCCACCATCGAGGTGAGCGACGGCGACGCGCCCGGCCGCTGCGACCTGACGATCACCGTCGGGACCGACACCGAGACGTGGCGGTCGCTGCCGCGCAAGGCCGACCTGATGACGGCCGCGCTCGCCGGGAACCCCGGCCGGCGGGTGACCGTGGGCGCTGTCGCACGGGTGACCGGCACGACGGTGGAACTCACCGGGGCCACCACCGTCGCGGTGCCGGCCAAGGCCCACCTCCTGATCGGCGCCACCGGCTGCGCCGTGGACGCGGACGCCCCCGTCGGCTCCAAGACGCTCACGCTCACCGCGGCGGCCCCCGCGGCCAAGCCCGGTGACAAGGTCAGCCTGGTCTGCTACGACTGGGCCCGGGCCGAGTCCAGCCGGCCCGGAGTCCTGCTGTCCGCCGGTTCCCGACTGGTCGGGCTGACCGCCGGCGGCGTCGAATCGGTGCCCAACGGGACGGCCCGCCAAGGCGTCGGCGGACGCGGCTGCCGCTGGCGGGCCGAGATGCCCGGCCGTGCCTTCCGGTTCGACGGCAAGGACCAGTACCTGTCCCTGCCCGCCGGCCGCCACCAGGCGGTCGCCCCGGTCGGGGACCTGAGCCTGGAGGCCTGGGTCAACCCCGAGGCCGGCCAGGGCCGCATCATCCACGCCAGGACGGACGAGTCCGCCTACTCCCTCGGGCTCGCCGCCGCAGGACTGCCGGTGCGGCAGTTCGTCGGCACCGCCAAGGCCGAGCTGACCGGCGCGCTCGACCTGTCCCACCGCGACTTCACCATCGAGCTGTGGGCCAAGCGCAACCAGTCCCGCGCCCGCCGGGAACCGCTGCTCGTGCACGGCGCCCTGGACGGCCGGCTCGACCAGACGCTCCACCTGCACTTCACGCCCGACGAGAAGTTCGTCTTCGCGCTGTTCGCGGACGACCTGACCACCGCGCAGTCCTACCCTGACCTGGAGTGGCACCACTGGGCCGCGGTCTACAAGCACGCCACCCGCGAGCAGATCCTCTACCGGGACGGCACCGAGGTAGGCCGCCGCACCGCCACCGGCGCGTACGCCGGCATCGGCCCCCTGGTGCTGGGCCACCACCCGTTCACCGGAGACCACCTCGACGGCCAGATTGACGAGGTCCGGGTCTTCGGCCGGGCACGCACCCACCAGGAGATATCCGCCGAGCGCCACCAGCGGCTGTCCGGACGGGAGCCCGGCCTGCTGGGCCACTGGACCTCCGAGGGCACCGGCAGCCCGGCCTCGCCGATCAAGGGCTACCAGGTGGTGGCGCGGGTGGGCGACCGGGTTTTCCGCTCGGCGGAGCGCTTCCCGTGCAACGAATGGGCGCACCTCGCCGCGACGTTCACCCAGTCCTGGGCGCTGCGCCTGGACGGTTCCGAGGGCCTGTCGGTGGCCCCGCAGAACTCGCTGGACGTCCTGGAGGACCTCACCATCGAGGCGTTCGTCCAGCTCGACCGTCTCGGCACGCCCATGGGCATCCTGGCGAAGGACGCGGTCGTCGACGGCGGCCGCGAGGGCGTCCCGTACCAGCTGGGCGTACTGGCCGACGGACGGCTGGAGTTCGCCTTCGCCGAGGCCGACGGGAAGGCCGTGCGGTACACCTCCGACCGGGCCGTGACACCCGGCGTCCTGGAGCGGGTGACCGTGGTGCGCCAGCGCCGCAAGCCCGAAGTGTCCGCCGCCAGCCAGGCGAACGCGGGCGTCCGCCCCGAGCAGGACATCCGTTTCTACCTCGGCGGCGTCGCGGCCGGCAGCCATGTGTACGGCGGCCCCGGCGCCCAGTCGAACACCGCCGAGCTGATCATCGGCCGGGGACTGCGCGGCGTGCTGTGCGAGGTACGGCTGTGGAACTCCGCCCGGCCGGCCGTCCAGTTGGGGCTGCCGGTCACCCCGCGCGAGAAGGGACTCCTGGCCCGCTGGCCCTTCGACGAGAACGCCGGCAACGTCACCTCCGACATCTCCGGTTCCTTCCCCGCCAAGCTGCGGGGCGCCCGCTGGACCCGCGACGTCGATCCCACGGCCAGTCCCCTGCGCGTGTACCGCAACGGCGACCTGCTCTCCGAAGGACCTACGACCGCACAGGACAAGGCCCCCTTCGGCGATGTCCAACTCACCCTGGGGGCGGGCCTGGCCGGGGGCAAGCCGGTGGACCTGTTGACCGGGACCCTGGAGGAGGTGCGGATCTGGCGCACCGTCCGCACCCGGGAGCAGATCCACGACAACCTCTTCACGCGCCTGCGCGGCGACAAGCAGCCTGCTCGGCTACTGGCCGTTCGACCGGGACTCCACCGCACCCGACAGCACCTCGGTGCGCGACGAGGGCCTGCGCGGCAACAACCTGGGCTTCTCCGCCAAGCGGCCGCGCATCCTGCTGTCCACCGCCCCCGTGTCCACCGACACCGCCGAGGTGCGTTCGGCGCTCGCCGACGTCCGCACCCCCTTCCACGACACCATCGCCGGCGCACCCGGCGCCACCGAGTACGCCGACCTCCAGTTCGACGCCAAGGGCGAGGCGGTCGGCGTCCTCAAGCGCTGCTACGGATTCGTCCGCAACGGCCGCTGGCACCTGGTCACCGGGTACAAGGTGGGCGACCTGATCACCGAGTGGGTCGGCCAGGCCCAGTTCGACCCGCAGCTGATGGGCTACGTCGAGGGCGCCCCGCCCGTGCCCTCGGAGAACCTCACCGACAAGCCCGACGGCTACCCGGCCGCGTCCTCGGTGGAGTTCACCGAGGCCGACCAGGTCGTACAGAGCCTGTCCGCCAGCAAGACCGAGAGCGTACGGACCGCCTTCAACTTCGCGCTCGGCGGCGAGACCGAGGCCGACACCCTGACGATCACCGCGCCGGCCGGCTTCGGCACAGCGAGCCCGCTGGCCAAGGGCCAGTTGAAGCTGGCCGGGACGGGCAGCCTGGAGTTCTCCAACACGTGGAGCGAGGACACCAAGGTCAGCCAGGGCAGGAACACCGCGCACAAGACGAAGCTGGCCCTGACCGGCTACACCGAGGACCCCGCGAAGGTGCTGAACTCCTCTGTGGGCCGGCGGTACGTCCCCGCCAACACCGGCATGGCGCTGGTGCAGTCGCAGACCGCCGACGTCTTCGCGCTGCGCCTGGCCCACACCGGCGCGCTGGTCGCCTACCGGATGCTGCCCAACCCGGACATCCCCCGGGACTGGAACGTCATCCACTTCCCGATCAACCCCCGCTACACCAAGCAGGGCACCCTGGACGGGGCGGTCGGCTTCGACGACCGAGGCAAGGTCACCGATCCCGACTACCCCACCGCCACCCGCTACGGCGAGTACAGCTACTTCAAACCCCGCGACGCGTACGCGCTCAAGCGCCGCATCACCCGCGACCAGCAGCGGCTGCACGCCTTCTACGAATCGGTCTCCACTGAGGCCGGCCACCACACGGGCAACGACCAGGTGCAGGCACAGGCCAAAGCGGTGCTGCGGACGATGGGGATGTCCGCCGAACCGCAGGAGGGCGCGAAGGGCACCACCGGCAGCGCCGCCGCCACCGGCTTCTCGCACCGGGACCTGGTCAACACCTACGTCTGGACCGCCCAGGGCGGCTTCTTCGCCGAGACCACCGAGGCCACCGACGCCGTCAGCGAGACCACCTCCGGCTCCTACGACTTCACCAGCATGTTCGGCGGCTCCATGGACCTCAGCTTCGGCGCCCTGGGCCTGGGCTGGTCGGTCCACCTCGACGCCTCCAGGAGCAGCGGGTTCAGCGTCACCCGGGCCAAGGGCACACGCCGCGGGCAAGCCGGTCCTGGTGCCGGGCAAGGTGGACGCCTACCGCTTCCTGACCTTCTACCTCGGCGAGACCAGCGCCAACTTCGACGACTTCTACCACAAGGTCGTCGACCCGCTCTGGCTGGCGGGCAGCGACGCCCCCGACGCCGCCGCCCTGCGCCAGACCCGGCAGAGCTCGGCCAAACCCCCGTGCTGGCGGATCCTGCACCGGGTCACCTACGTCAGCCGGGTGCTCGCGCCCGTCCCGCCGCCCGGCGCACCGCCCCTGGAGAGGGCGATGCGAGCCGAGAACATCGACAGCAACTACGAGCTGATCAAGCGCCTAGAGCCGTACGTCCGCACCGCGGCCACCACCGGCGCCCTGGCCACGGCCACCCGTGAGGCCCTGGCCGCCCAACTCCCCGAACTGGTACCCCACGCCGGCGAGATCACCGAATACCTGACCCGCTACCTCGGCCTGGACAACTGACCCCTGCGCCCGGCCCTCCGCTGTGCGGAGGGCCGGGCCGTCGGCCGTGTCAGCCGGCGGGCCACCCGGGCGTCGCCCCCGTCCGCCGGGCACGCCAACGTCCAGCTGGGATCGGACCACCATCCGGACCGTCTCATTCCAGCGTCCGAATGGCGGACATGGCTCGCCCGGAGGCCGTCAGCCACCCTAGGGTGGCCGGTGCAGCTGGTTCGCCCCGTCCGCCAGGCGGGATGCGTCGTAAGAGGGAACCCGGTGGGAATCCGGGACTGCCCCGCAGCGGTGAGCGGGAACGACCGCCGTCATACGCACTGGGACCGGACAACGGTCCTGGGAAGCGACGGCCAGTAGGTGCCCGCCGGGAGACCGGCAGGCGTGCCCGCGAGTCCGAAGACCTGCCCGTTGCCCGCACGCGGACGATTCCGCGCGCGGATGTCCCGGTGACCTCGTGGGCGGGTCGGCGTACACAGCGAGCGGCACGTGCGGTGTCCTTTCCCGCAACGTGGTCCGCGCGTTCTGTCGTCCCTTCGCGTCCGCGTCCCGTCGTCCGGGATGTTCTGGACACATCTCGCGAAGGAGAGTTCCGTGACAGCGAAGCCCGCAGCCGCGGCAGCACGAGCCACCGTGTACGGCTACCCTCGCCAGGGTCAGAACCGCGAACTGAAGAAGGCCATCGAGGGCTACTGGAAGGGCCGCGTCACCGCCGACGCCCTCCGGCAGACCGCAGCCGACCTGCGCCGTTCGAACTGGCAGCAGCTGACCGAGGCGGGCATCCACGAGGTGCCGACCGGTGATTTCTCGTACTACGACCACGTCCTGGACACCAGTGTGATGGTCAGCGCCGTCCCCGAGCGGCACCGGGAGGCCACCGCCGCCGATGCCCTCGACGGCTACTTCGCGATGGCGCGCGGCACGCAGGACGTGGCCCCGCTGGAGATGACCAAGTGGTTCGACACCAACTACCACTACCTGGTGCCCGAACTCGGTCCCGACACCGTCTTCGCCGGCGACTCCACCAAGCAGGTCGCCGAGCTGAAGGAGGCCCTCGCGCTGGGCCACGCGGCCCGCCCTGTCCTCGTCGGCCCCATCACCTACCTGCTGCTCGCCAAGCCCGCCCCCGGCGTGGCCGCCGACTTCCAGCCGATCACCCTGCTCGACCGGCTGCTGCCCGTCTACGCCCGGGTCCTGGCCGACCTGCGCGCTGCCGGGGCCGAGTGGGTGCAGGTCGACGAGCCGGCCCTGGTCCAGGACCGCACCCCGGCCGACCTGAACGCCGCGGCCCGCGCCTACCGTGAGCTGGGCGGGGCCACCGACCGGCCCAAGCTGCTCGTGGCCTCGTACTTCGACCGGCTCGGCGACGCCCTCCAGGTCCTCGCCGCCGCCCCGGTCGAGGGTCTGGCCCTCGACTTCACCGACTCCGCCGCCTCGAACCTCGACGCCCTCGCCGCGGTCGGCGGGCTGCCGGGCAAGCGCCTGGTCGCGGGCGTAGTCAACGGCCGCAACATCTGGATCAACGACTACCAGAAGTCCCTGGCCACCCTCGGCACCCTCCTGGGCCTCGCCGACCAGGTCGATGTCGCCGCGTCCTGTTCCCTGCTGCACGTCCCGCTCGACGCCAACGCCGAACGGGACATCGACCCGCAGATCCGGCGCTGGTTCGCCTTCGCCCGGCAGAAGACCACCGAGATCAGCACCCTCGCCCGCGGCCTCGCCCAGGGCACCCACGTGATCGCTGCCGAGCTGGCCGCCAACCGCGCCGACCTCGCCTCGCGCGCCCATTCCGCCATCACCCACGACCCCGCCGTCCGCGCCCGCACCGCCGCGATCACCGATGCGGACGGACGGCGCTCCCAGCCCTACGCACAGCGCACCGCCGCGCAACGCGCCCACCTGGGGCTACCGGTGCTGCCCACCACCACCATCGGCTCGTTCCCGCAGACCGACGAGCTGCGCGTGGCCCGTGCCGACCTGCGGGCCGGCCGGATCGACGCGGCCGGGTACGAGGAGCGGATCGAGAACGAGATCCGCGAGGTGATCTCGTTCCAGGAGAAGACCGGCGTCGACGTGCTGGTGCACGGCGAGCCCGAGCGCAACGACATGGTGCAGTACTTCGCCGAGCAGCTGACGGGCTACGTCGCCACCCAGCACGGCTGGGTGCAGTCCTACGGCACGCGCTACGTCCGCCCGCCCGTCCTGGCCGGAGACATCTCCCGGCCCGAGCCGATGACCGTCCGCTGGACGACGTTCGCGCAGGGTCAGACGTCCAAGCCGGTCAAGGGCATGCTCACCGGTCCGGTCACCATGCTCGCCTGGTCGTTCGTACGCGACGACCAGCCGCTCGGGGACACCGCCCGCCAGGTGGCGCTCGCCCTGCGCGATGAGGTGAACGACCTGGAGGCAGCGGGTACTTCGGCCATCCAGGTCGACGAGCCGGCGCTGCGCGAGACCCTGCCCCTGCGGGCGGCGGACCACGCGGAGTACCTGGCCTGGGCCACCGAGTCGTTCCGGCTCAGCACCAGTGGCGTGCGGCCGGACACCCAGATCCACACCCACATGTGCTACGCCGAGTTCGGCGACATCGTCCAGGCCATCGACGACCTCGATGCCGACGTCATCAGCCTGGAGGCCGCCCGCTCCCACATGCAGGTCGCGGACGAACTGGCCGAGCACGGATACCCCCGTGAGGCCGGACCCGGTGTCTGGGACATCCACTCCCCCCGCATCCCGAGCACCGACGAGGCCGCGGGCCTCCTGCGCAAGGGGCTGGACGCCATCCCCGCCGAGCGGCTGTGGGTGAATCCCGACTGCGGTCTGAAGACGCGTGGTTGGCCCGAGACCCGCGCCTCCCTGGAGATCCTCGTCGCCGCCGCCCGCGAGGTCAGGGCGGAGCTCGAAGTCGACAACGGCTGATGCGGCGCGGTCCGGGCCGGGCGCCTCGGCGCCCGGCCCGGACCGGCCACGACCGGACAGCAGCGACGCAAGCCCGGCAGACGGGAAGGTCTCAGGTGGCGAAGCGGAACACCCTGCACGTCAACTGCGGTACGTCGATGCCTGGCTGCGGGGACGGGGGCCGTCGCCCTGGACGGCCTGCTGGAGGACACTGCCACGGCCGAGATCGCCCGAGCCCGGCTCTGGCAGTGGACGCGGCATCGCCTGATCTCCCGGGAGGAGCTGCGCGGGCCGTGGACGCCGAGTCCGCGGCTCTGGCCCGGGAGCAGCCCGGGGCGCGGGTGTCAGAGGCTCGTGATGTCCTCGAAAGGTCGATCGCCATGCGTGACTTGCCTGCCTTCTTCACCCCCGAGGCGTATCGGCGTCACCTCGTCCGCCGTGCGGTGGTGTCCTCGTGAGTTCGCCCAGCGCCCGTACGGCAGGTACCTCGCGTACGAGCGGCCGTGAGGAGCGCGTCCTCGCGGGGTTGCCGAAGTGGGACCGGTGCGCGGTCATGGGCGTTGTGAACGTGACCCCTGACTCGTTCTCGGACGGCGGTCACTGGTTCGACGCGGCAGCTGCCGTCAAGCGCGGTCTGGATCTCGTGGCCGAGGGCGCCGACCTGGTCGATGTCGGCGGTGAGTCGACACGCCCCGGGGCCTCTCGTGTCGACGAGGAGGAGGAGTTGCGGCGCGTCATCCCGGTCGTTCGGGACCTGACGGCCGAAGGTGTCCTGGTGTCCGTCGACACCATGCGCGCCTCCGTCGCCGCACGGGCGATCGATGCGGGCGCGGTCCTGGCGCGAGGTCGTCGCGGAACTCGGTGCCCGAGTCGCGGCCGTGGTGGCTGGGGGCATCCCCCTGGAGCGGCTGGTGATCGACCCGGGGCTCGGGTTCGCCAAGCGGGCCGAGCACGACCTCAGCCTGGTCGCCGGCCTGGGCGAGGTGTGCTCGCTGGGCCGTCCCGTCCTGGTCGCGGGCTCCCGGAAGAGGTTCCTCGGACACATCCTGGCCGACGCGGACGGCACACCGCCGCCCGCACACGGCCGGGACGCCGCCACGGCCGCCCTGTCTGCGATCGCCGCCTACCAGGGCTCGTGGGCCGTCAGGGTCCATGACCCCCGTGCGACGGCGGACGCGGTCCGGGTTGTCCGTGCGATCACTGCGGCCGGCTGAGCATGAGGAACGGTGGGGGTGCGACGACACCACTCGCCGCACTCCCAGCGTCCCCGCGTACCTCCGGCGCACCCTCAGCTCCGGAGCGGTGCCGGGCCCCTCAGACCCGGCCGTATGTGTGGAACCCGCGCCCGCTCTTGCGGCCGAGCAGCCCGGCCTGCACCATCCGCTGGAGCAGCGGGGGCGGGGCGTACAGGGGTTCCTTGAATTCCTCGTACAGCGACTCGGCGATCGCGGCGACGGTGTCGAGGCCGATCAGGTCGGCGAGCTTGAGGGGGCCCATGGGGTGGGCGCAGCCCAGTTCCATGCCGGCGTCGACGTCGGCGGCGCTCGCGAACCCGGACTCGGCCATGCGGATGGCGGAGAGCAGGTACGGGATCAGCAGCGCGTTGACGACGAAACCTGCCCGGTCCTGGGACCGGACCGTGGTCTTCCCGAGGGTGTCGCGGGCGAACGTCTCGACTGCGGCGAGGGTGTCCGCCGATGTGTGGAGCGAGGAGACGACCTCGACCAGCGGGAGGACGGGGACGGGGTTGAAGAAGTGGAGTCCCACGACCCGGTCGGCGCGGCCGGTGGCCATGCCCAGCTGCATGATCGGAATGGCCGAGGTGTTCGTGGCGAGGATGGCCTGCGGATCCGCAACGATCTTGTCGAGGGCCGCGAAGGCCTCCGTCTTGGCTTCGGGGTTCTCGGTGACGGCCTCGATGACGAGCTGCCGGTCACCGAGGTCCTCCAGGTCTCCGGTGAAGACGAGGCGGGCCAGGGTGTCCTCGGCGGAGAGGCGGTCGAGCTTGCCGCGCTGGACGGCTCGTTCCAGGGAGACGGCCACGCGGTGTCCGGCCGCTCGGGCGGCGGTGGCGTCCGCTTCGGCGACGACGGTGTCGAGGCCGGCGCGGGCGCACACCTCGGCGATGCCCGCGCCCATCTGGCCCCCGCCGACGACTCCGACACGCCGGATACCGGCAGGCTGCGAGAGGGCGTTCACGCGTTCACCTCCGCGGGGACGCGGCGGACCAGGTGGCGGGTGTAGGCCTCGGGCGTGAAGAACAGCGGGAGCTGCACCGAGAGTGCGGAGTCCACGAAGACCTCTCGGGCTTCGAGGGCGAGTGCCTGCGGGTCCTCGGCCTCCAAGGCGGCGCATTCGGCGTCAAGGAGGTCGATGACCGTACTCCGGTCAACGCGGTCGTGGCGCAGCCACTGCCAGATCTGGACGCGGGCGATCTCGGCGGTGGCGGCGTCCTCCATCAGGCCGTTCAGTGCGACGGCGCCGCTGCCGCGCAGCCAGGCGTCGAAGTAGCGCAGGGCCACGGCCACGTTGGAGCGGATGCCCTCGGATGTCGGCGGGGCCGCGATACGGCGTAGGGACAGCAGGTCGGCGGCGGTGACCTCGACGTCCTCCCGGGTGCGTTCCCGCTGGTTCGGCCGGTCCGCGAGGACGCCGTCGAAGACCTCACGGCAGAGGGGGACGAGGCCGGGGTGGGCGACCCAGGAGCCGTCGAAGCCGTCCTCGGCCTCGCGTTCCTTGTCGAGGCGGACCTTCGCGAACGCGGCGGCGTTCGCCTCCGGGTCCTTGCTCGGGACGTGGGCGGCCATGCCGCCGATGGCGTGCGCCCCGCGTCGGTGGCAGGTGCGGACGAGGAGTTCGGTGTACGCCCGCATGAACGGGGCGGTCATGGTGACCGCGGCCCGGTCGGGCAGTTGGAAGTCGGTGCGGTGGCCGAAGGTCTTGAGCAGGCTGAACAGGTAGTCCCAGCGGCCGGCGTTGAGGCCGGCGCTGTGCTCGCGCAGTTCGTAGAGGATCTCCTCCATCTCGAACGCCGCGGTGATCGTCTCGATGAGGACGGTGGCGCGGACGGTGCCGCGGGGGATGCCGAGGAGTTCCTGGGCGAGGAGGAATATGTCGTTCCAGAGTCGGGCCTCGTACCGGTTCTCCAGCTTGGGGAGGTAGAAGTACGGGCCGTGGCCGGCGTCGATCTGCCGCTGGGCGCAGTGGAAGAAGTACAGGCCGAAGTCGACGAGGGAGGCGGACAAGGGCCGCCCGTCGATCTCCAGGTGCTCCTCGGTGAGGTGCCAGCCGCGCGGGCGGACCATGATGGTCGCCAGGTCAGCGCCGAGACGGTACTCCTTGCCCTCGGGAGTCGTGAAGTCGATGCGCCGCTCGATGGCGTCGAGCAGGTTGAGCTGACCGCCGATGACGTTGTTCCAAGTGGGGGCGGTGGCGTCCTCGAAGTCGGCCATCCAGACCTTCGCGCCGGAGTTCAGCGCGTTGATCGCCATACGGCGCTCCGGCGGGCCGGTGATCTCCACTCGGCGGTCTGCCAGACCAGGGGCGGGCGGGGCCACACGCCAGTCGGCGTCGGCGCGGACGGCGGCCGTGGCGCGGGAGAAGTCCAGCGGCGTCCCGGAGGCCAGGTTCCCGCAGCGGCGACGGCGTTCCTTGAGGACTTCCAGACGGCGGTCCGCGAAGGCGGAGTCGAGCCGGCCGATGAACTCGAGGGCCTCGGGCGTCAGGATCTCCTCGTGGCGCTCGGCCGGCGCTCCGAGCACCCGGACGCTGCTGATCAGGGGCGTGCGTGACATGAGGTTCTTCTCCTCAGCGTGGGGCGGCGGGCGCCCGAGGAGAGGGTCCTCGGGCGCCGTCGGACGACGAGCGGCGGGGCGCCGGGCTGGGGCAAGAGCAGGAGTTCCTAGTGGAACTGCTCTTCCTCGGTGGAACCGGCGAGCGCGGTCGTGGACGAGGCCGGGTTGACGGCGGTGGAGACCAGGTCGAAGTAGCCGGTGCCGACCTCGCGCTGGTGCTTGACGGCGGTGAAGCCGTGCTGCTGGGCGGCGAACTCCCGCTCCTGGAGGTCCACGTAGGCGGTCATGCCGTGCTCGGCGTAGCCGCGGGCGAGGTCGAACATGCCGTGGTTGAGGGAGTGGAAGCCGGCCAGGGTGATGAACTGGAACCTGTAGCCCATGGCGCCGAGTTCACGCTGGAACTTGGCGATCTGGTCGTCGTCCAGCGCGGCCTTCCAGTTGAAGGAGGGCGAGCAGTTGTAGGCGAGCATCTGGTCCGGGTACTGCGCGTGGATCGCCTCGGCGAACTCGCGGGCCTGCTCCAGGTCCGGGGTGCCGGTCTCCACCCAGATCAGGTCGGCGTACGGGGCGTACGCCAGACCGCGGGCGATGACCGGCGCCATGCCGTTGCGCACGTGGTAGAAGCCCTCCGCGGTGCGCTCGCCAGTGCAGAACTCGGCGTCGCGCTCGTCGACGTCGCTGGTCAGGAGGGTGGCGGCGAGCGCGTCCGTACGGGCGATGATCAGCGTCGGGGTGTCCGCGATGTCGGCCGCCAGACGGGCCGCGTTCAGGGTGCGGATGTGCTGGGACGTCGGGACGAGAACCTTGCCGCCGAGGTGGCCGCACTTCTTCTCGGAGGCCAGCTGGTCCTCGTAGTGGATGCCCGCCGCACCCGCGGCGATCATCGCCTTGGTCAGTTCGAAGGCGTTGAGCGGGCCGCCGAAGCCGGCCTCGGCATCGGCGACGATCGGCGCCAGCCAGTCGGTCGTGTCCGAGCCGCCCTCGGCAGTGGCTATCTGATCGGCGCGCAGCAACGCGTTGTTGATCCGACGGACCACCTGGGGCACGGAGTTGACCGGGTAGAGGGACTGGTCGGGGTAGGTGTGGCCGGCCTGGTTGGCGTCTGCGGCGACCTGCCAGCCGGACAGGTAGATCGCCTGGAGGCCGGCGCGGACCTGCTGGACGGCCTGGCCGCCGGTGAGGGCGCCGAGCGCGTGGATGTAGTCCTGCTCGTGGAGCTGGCGCCACAGCCGCTCGGCGCCGCGCCGCGCCAGGGTGTGCTCCTCGCGGACACTGCCCGACAGGCGGACCACGTCCTCGGCCGAGTACGTACGCTCGATCCCCGCCCACCTCGGGTCGTCCGCCCAGCGCTGCTTGAGCTGCTCGGCCGCCGCCTTGTTCGCCTCTGCCATGACCGTCACCGTTTCCGTCGTCGCTTGTCTTGCCAATGCCCCCGGTAGGGATCCACGCATTGACACTCTGTGCCTGATGAAGAAGGCGCGGCCGCCGAACCCGCCTGTGGGCCGGAGCTGAGCAATGCTGCCGATCTGCCAGGAGCGGAGGTCAGATCACCGAAATCAGGGCATGAATCGGGGTTCTGGGGTCCTTCCCGGCCACCGGTTCGGGCTGGCCGCAGGACCGACTCTGGCACTGGCACTGGGTGCCATCAAGGCTGTACGCCTGCCAAGGTTTGCGAATCTTCGGAGCCGAAATTGCCAAGCTTGCGAAGGTTACTGATGAGTCATGTCGCCATATGCTGACGGGACCCGTCCGACGGTGGAGGAGTCCGGTGAGCAAGACCTACGCGGGAGCACGGCTGCGGCGGCTGCGCGAGGAGCGGCGCATGACGCAGGCCGACCTGGCCAGGGTGCTGGGCATCTCGCCCAGTTACCTGAACCAGATGGAGCACGACTCCCGCCCGCTCACCGTCCCGGTGCTGCTGCGCCTCACCGAGGCGTTCGGGGTGGACCCGGGGTTCTTCTCGGAGCGCGACACCAGCCGCATGGTCGCCGACCTTCGCGAGGCGCTGGCCAAGGAGGTCGCCGAGGCCCGCGTCTCTTCGTCCGACCTGGCCGAGCTGGCCACCCGGATGCCGGCCGTCGCCGCGGTCCTGCTGGACCTCGGGCGACGCAGCCAGCTCCTCACGGAGCGGCTCGCCGACGCGGCCGAAGGCCGTGGCGGCCCGGCGGAGGCGCCACGCTCGCCCCACGAGGAGATCCGCGAGTTCTTCTACCGGCGCCAGAACTACCTCCACGACACCGATCTCGCCGCCGAGGACCTGGCCCGCGAGATCGGCATCCGCCCCGGGGACGTCATCCGCGCCCTGACCCACCGCCTCACCGACCGGCACGGGATCCGTATCACCGCGGACTCCGACAGGCTGCACCACTACGACGCCGACAGCCGCACCCTGCACCTGTCGAGCAGGCTCCGCCCGGGCCAGCAAGCCTTCCGGATGGCCACCCAGCTCGCCCTCCTCGAGTACGGGGACGAGCTCGACGGCCTGGCCTCCGAGGACTTCCCGGCCGGGTCCGAGGCGCGCCCCTTGGCCCGGATCGGCATCGCCAACTACTTCGCCGCCGCGCTGATCCTCCCGTACACGGCCTTCCACACGGCCGCCGAGGAGTTCCGCTACGACATCGAGCGACTCACCGACCACTTCGGCATCGGCTACGAAACCGTCTGCCACCGCCTCAGCACCCTGCAACGCCCCAGGCTGCGCGGCGTCCCGTTCTCCTTCGTACGCGTGGATCGGGCCGGGAACATGTCCAAGCGGCAGTCCGCCACAGGGTTCCACTTCTCCCGCGCGGGAGGAACCTGCCCGCTCTGGAACGTCTACGAGGCCTTCAGTGCCCCCGGCCGCATCCACGTCCAGGTCGCCGCCATGCCCGACGGACAACGGTACCTGTGGACCGCCCGCGCCGTCACCCGCCACCGCGGCGGCTGGGGCGAACCCGGCAAGACGTTCGCCATCGGCCTCGGCTGCGAGCTCCGCCACGCCTCCCGGCTCGTGTACGCCGACGGACTCGACCTCGACAACACGGCGGCCGCCACCCCCATCGGCATGGGCTGCCGCCTCTGCGAACGCCTCGACTGCCCCCAGCGCGCGGTCCCCCCGCTCGGGCGGGCCCTCGCCGTGGACGAGAACAGCAGCACGTTCGTCCCCTACCCCGTCGTGGGCGCGCCCTCGTCCACCCGCAGCTGACCCGCCTGGGCTCGCCGCAGGCGGCGTGGCCCCGCACCCCCACCCCCCCCAACAGCCGTGGTGGTCATGGAACCCTCGACATTTCCCGAACCCGACGTACGTCTGGCGCGCCTCGCGGACGCGGTCGGTCTCCCGCTCGCCTGTCCACCGACCGATCAGTTCCTCGACGACCTCGCGCAACGGACCGGGCTGCACACCCACGACCTCCTGCTCGTCGCGGACCTCCCCGTGCCCGAGACCGCGTGGCTCTTCGACGAGACGGTCGGCGCCTCCGGTCCGGTGAGGATCGCGAATCGGCGCCCGAGGTGGTCGACACCGCCTCGGTGATCTGGGATATCCGGTACTCGACCTGGGACCAGGGAGGCGAGCTCGCCGCATACACGGAGGTTCTGGGCAGGAAGTGAGACGTCCGGGGCGCCGGATCACCCACTCTTGAACACCGGGTACGGAACATATGTTTGCCGGTCGGGGTGCACCTCGAGGCGGCCCCCGGCCGGCGGCCTGGCCCGCTGGGCGCAGTCGCGGCGTTCGCAGATCCGCAGCCGAGCCCGATCGGAGTTGCGGCCGCCTGATCCCTCACCGCGAGGCCCTCGGCGTAGACGAGCCGGGACGCGTGGCGGAGCTCGCAGCCCAGCGCGACGGCGAACTCGGCCCGGCGGGCACGATGTCCGTGGCCTCCGCGGGTCACGGTGCGGGCGATCCAGAAGTACTTCTTGCCGTCGGGCATCTCCGCCACCTGGGTCAGGATCCGGCCCGGAGCGGAGAACGCCTCGTAGACGGTCCACAGGGGGCAGGTGCCGCCGAGCCGTGAGAAGTGGAAGTCGGTCGCGGACTGGCGCTTGGAGATGTTTCCGGCCCGGTCGGCCCGCAGGAACGAGAACGGAACTCCGCGTTGTCCGGTGCGCTGCAGGGTGCTCAGCCGATGGCAGACCGTCTCGAAGCCGACCCCGAAACGGGCCTGGAGGAGCTCGATGTCGTAGCGCAGCTCCTCGGCCGCTGCCCGGAAGGGCCCGTAGGGCATCAGGAGGGCGCCGGCGAAGTAGTTCGCCAGTCCGACCCTGGCCAGTCCGGAGGATGCCTCGGAGTCGAACTCGGTGTTGGCCACCAGGGAGTCGAACAGCGGACCGTACGCCAGCAGCGCCAGCTGGGTTGCGAGCTGGAAGGCACGTTGTGCGTCGGTCAGCCAGGGTGACAGGAACAGCAGGCCGCGTTCGCGATCGAGGCGACGGGCGTCCGAGGACCAGTCCGGAGCACCGTCGAAGAGGGTCACGCCGTGCCTGGTGGCGAGGACTTCCGCGAGGCGGTCCGCCGTGCGGGACACGGAGCCGCCGCCCAGAGTCAATGCGACGGCTTCCGCTTCGGTGTCGAGTGCGTCGAAATGGTTGTGGTGGGCATAGAAGAAGTCCCGTACCTCGTCGTGCGGTTCGGCGCGCACCACGACCGTCGAGTCCCCGGGAGGGGCCAGAGCTGCGACCTGCTCGGCCGCGTCCCGGTAGCGGTGGTGGCGCGCGACGAGGGCCTTCGCGATGTCCGGGTGGTCACGGGCCATGTCCGCGATCTCTTCGGCGGCCACCGAGACCCCGCCGGCCTCGTCCGCCAGGGCGGCGCGCAGATCGGTGGTGAGGCGTTCCTCGTCGGCTTCGGAGAAGAACTCGGGGTCGACCCCGAACACCTCAGCGATCTTCAGCAGGACAGGGGCGGTGAGAGGCCGCTGGCTGTGCTCGATCTGATTCAGGTAGCTGGTGGACAGGTCCAGGGCATGGGCCAGCTCCACCTGGTTCATGCCCCGCTCACGGCGCAGCCTGCGCAGTTTCGCGTGGGCGTAGATCTTGCGTCCGGCCGTACGTCCCATGTGGCGACAGCGTTCCTTCCACCCGTTCCTCTCTTGCGAAGGTAGCACTCGCCACTTTCGCAAGATTCGCAGATTCGCAGGATTCGACGGTACTGATTCCGCAGGTTGGAGCTGTCGCATCGGCTCCGGATGCGGAGAGGGTGAGGCATAGAAACCTTCGCTTTCCGCACCCGAGGAGTTCCGTGATCGAGCACGAGGTACGCGTCCATCCCAGCGCCGACCGCCTTCCGCGCGAGCGGCAGCTCGCCTGGCAGCTGGCCGAGGCGGCCACCGGCACCGAGCCGGCCTCCGCCCTCGACCCTCAGGCCGCCGACATGGCGGTGAACCGGATCGTGGACAACGCCTCCGTGGCCGTGGCCTCCCTGCTGCGCCGCCCGGTCGCGGTGGCCCGGGCCCAGGCCGCACCCCACCGGGCGGCACCCGGAGCCTCCGTCTTCGGGCTGCCGCCGGAGGTACGGGTCTCCCCCGAATGGGCGGCCTGGGCCAACGGCACGGCCGTGCGCGAGCTCGATTTCCACGACACCTTCCTGGCTGCCGACTACTCCCACCCGGGTGACAACATCCCGCCCCTGCTCGCCGTCGCCCAGCACACCGGCCGCTCGGGTGCCGACCTCCTGCGCGGCATCATCGCCGCCTACGAGGTGCACGTCGCCCTGGTCCGCGGCATCTGCCTGCACGAGCACCGGATCGACCACGTCGCCCATCTCAGCGCCGCCACCGCCTGCGGGCTCGGGGCGATGCTGGACCTCGACACCACGACGGTCTACCAGGCGGTCCAGCAGGCTGTGCACACCACGACGGCCACCCGGCAGTCCCGCAAGGGAGAAATCTCCAGTTGGAAGGCCTACGCCCCGGCCTTCGCCGGTAAGGCCGCGATCGAGGCCGTCGACAGGGCCATGCGCGGCGAAGGCTCCCCCTCGCCCGTCTACGAGGGTGAGGACGGCTTCCTGGCCTGGATGCTGAGTGGGCCTCAATCCGCCTACACCGTCTCGCTGCCCGCCCCCGGAGAACCCCGGCGCGCCATCCTCGACACCTACACCAAGGAGTACTCCGCGGAGTACCAGGCCCAGGCGATCATCGACCTGGCTCGCCGGATGCGTGAGAAGACCGGCCCGACCGCCGGGATCCGCGACGCCGTCCTGCACACCAGCCACCACACCCATCACGTGATCGGCTCCGGCTCCGGCGACCCGCAGAAGTACGACCCGACGGCCAGCCGCGAGACCCTCGACCACTCCATCCCGTACATCCTCGCCGTCGCGCTGGAGGACGGCACCTGGCACCACGAGCGCTCCTACGACCCCGCGCGCGCCCAGCGACCCGCGACCGTCGAACTGTGGAAGGATCTCCACCGTCGAGGACCCGGAGTGGACCCGCCGCTACCACCACCCCGACCCGGAGCACCGGGCGTTCGGCGGGCGCCTGGTCGTCACCCTCGACGACGGCAGCGCCATCGAGGACGAACTCGGGGTCGCCGATGCGCACCCGGCCGGCGCGCGGCCCTTCGACCGGGCCGCCTACACCGCCAAGTTCCGCACCCTGGCGGAAGGCGTCGTCACCACCGACGCCCAGGACCGCTTCCTCGACGCCGCCGGCCGACTCGCGGAGCTGGACACCGCCGGGCTCGCCGCCCTGTTCCCCGCGCTCGACACGGACCGGACCGCCGCGTACGACGGGACGCTCCCGAAGGGGCTGTTCTGATGCTGCACACCCACACCACCGCGGCTGCCAAGCGCGGGAGCTTCCGGGAACGACTCTCCTCGGGCCGGCTGCTGCGCATGCCCGGCGCGATCAACCCGTACTCGGCCCGCCTCATCCAGGAGGCCGGCTTCGACGGCGTCTACCTCTCCGGAGCGGTCCTCGCCGCCGACCTGGGGCTGCCGGACATCGGCCTGACGACCTCGACCGAAGTTGCCGCCCGCGCCCAGCAGATCACCAGGACCACCGACCTGCCCGCGCTCGTCGACGCAGACACCGGCTTCGGCGAACCCCTGAACGCCGCCCGCACCGTCCAGCTCATGGAGGACGCGGGCCTGGCCGGCCTCCACGTGGAGGACCAGGTCAACCCCAAGCGCTGCGGCCACCTCGACGGCAAGGCACTCATGCCCCTCGATGCGATGGTGCGCCGGGTACGGGCGGCCGTTGACGCCCGACGCGATCCCGACTTCCTCCTGATGGCACGCACCGACGCCCGCTCCGTCGAGGGCCTGGAGGCGGCGATCGACCGCGCCAAGGCGTACGTGGACGCGGGGGCGGACGCGATCTTCCCGGAAGCCTTGGGCAGCGAAGCCGAGTTCGAGGTCTTCCGGAAAGCCGTCGACGTACCACTGCTGGCGAACATGACCGAGTTCGGCAAGGGCCCGTTGCTGTCCTCCCGCGCCCTCGAAGACCTCGGCTACAACCTCGTCATCTA
>NZ_LFML01000126.1:154348-185800 GCF_001044425.1 Streptomyces roseus | reverse complement strand
CCCTCCTCCCCCGCATGCAGACCCGCTCCCGCCTGTACGAGGTCCTCGACTACGAGGCGTACACCGCATTCGACGGAAGCGTCTTCGACTTCACCCTGCCGCCCGGCACCTGACCCCACCGGAGTGAGCCATGACCGCCACCATCCCTGAGATCCACCGCGGCCTCGCCGGCGTCGTCGTCGACACCACCGCGATCTCCACCGTGTTCGAGGAGACCAACTCCCTGGCCTATCGCGGCTATCCGGTGCAGGAGTTGGCCGCGCACCGCTCCTTCGATGAGGTCGCGTACCTGCTGTGGCACGGGGAGTTGCCGGACGCCGGCGAGCTGGAGCGGTTCCGGGCCCGGGAGCGGGCCCTGCGCCCGCTCGACCGCACCACGGCCGAACTCCTGGCCGGCCTCCCCCGAACCTGCCACCCCATGGACGTGCTCCGCACCGCCGTCAGCTTCTTCGGCGCGGAGGACCCCACCGAGGACGAGGAGGGCACCGCCGGCCATCTCGCCAAGTCGCTCGGCCTACTCGCCAAGCTGCCCGTGGTCGTCGCCGCCGACCACCGGCGTCGACTCGGACAGGACCCCATCCAACCGGATCCTGACCTCGGATACGCGGAGAACTTCTTCCACATGTGCTTCGGCACGGTCCCAGCCCCCGAGGTGGTCCGCTGCTTCGAGATCTCGCTCATCCTCTACGCCGAACACAGCTTCAACGCCTCGACCTTCACCGCCCGGGTCGTCACCTCCACCCTCTCCGACCTCTACAGCGCCGTCACGGCGGCGATCGGCGCGCTCAAGGGGTCCCTGCACGGCGGCGCGAACGAAGCGGTCATGCACATGCTGCGGGAGATCGGCGACCCCGAGCAGGCCGCCGACTGGCTGGACCGTGCCCTGAACGAAAAGCGCAAGATCATGGGGTTCGGCCACCGGGTCTACAAGCACGGCGACTCCCGCGTCCCGATCATGCAGGAGGCAACCGACCGGCTCGTCGCACGGGCCGCGAGCCCGGAGACGACCCGCCTCGCCGCGCTGCACTCATCGCTACGCCACGCGATGATCAGCCGCAAGGGCATCCACCCGAACCTGGACTACCCGGCCGCGCTCGCCTACCGCCTGATGGGCTTCGACGTACCCATGTTCACGCCTCTGTTCGTCATGAGCCGGGTCGCCGGGTGGACGGCCCACATCACCGAACAGCTCGCCCACAACGCACTGATCCGCCCCCTGGGCGTCTACACCGGGCCGGCGCAGCGCCCGCTCCCGCAGGGAGTCTGAGGACTGGGTGCCCGGCGGCGCCGCTCGGTGTGGGATACGGCCAGAGCCGCGTCTCCCCCACAGGTACAGGGGCGACAGGGCTCTGGGGCCGGCTGTGGTTCTTCGTTCAGCCGAGGGCCGGCTCCGGCTGAGCAGCCGGGGCCTCCGTGCCCGCCGGGTCGGTGCGGTGGGCCAGGAGCCGCTGGGCGAGGACGCCGAAGACGATTCCGAAGACGGCCCACATCACGACCTGGACGGTCACCGACGCGACCCGGAACTCCCACAGCAGGGCCGCGGGGAACTCGGGCTTGACGGCGTCCGTGTTGTCCGGGAGGACCAGGAAGGCCAGGCCCGTGGCGACGACGAAGCCCGCGCCGGCGGCGAGCGTGGCGTTCCAGTTGCCCAGGCGCGGTGCCAGGCGCCGTCCCAGGATGATCGCGCCGACGCCGAGCAGGACGCTGAGCAGGATCATCAGGAAGAACAGCGTGGTGCGCTGCCCGATGGTGTCGGGGTTACCGACGGCGGGCGGGCTGGCCGGGTACTTCAGGAACGGCACGAAGTAGACCGTGGCGAAAGCACCGGCCGCCGTGAGCGCGGCCGTCGCCCGCGGGCTGAACCCGCCGACGCGGCCCAGGACGAAGGAGAACGCGAGGGAGGCGATGCCGCCCAGCGCGACCCCGTAGACCAGCACACCGGTGGCGAGACCCACGGTGGACTGAACGGGACGGCTGACGAGCTCTTCCTCCTCCTCGGCGGCGGCCGGGGCGGCATCGCCGCCGTGACCGGCGTGACCGGCTGCGGGGGCGGCTTCCTTGGCGGCCGTGGCCTCCTCGACGGCGATGGAACCCCGCACCGGGGGCTCACCAACCACGTAGGCGACGGCGAAGGCGAACAGTCCGGCGATCAGGCCCGCGAGCATGCCGCGGACCAGCAGAGCTCTGACAGTGGAGGCGTACATGATGTGCAGGCGTCTCAGTGGCAGGGGAAGCCGAGCAGGTGGCGTCCGTCGTGGACCCACTCATGGACGCCCTCACCGGAGAACACGGCGGTGGCACCCTGCTCCGCGCCGACGAAGTACAGCGCCACGAGCATCAGGAGACCGACGAACAGCGCCCAGGGCAGGACGGCCTTCACGGGCAGCGGAGCCGACGGCGAGACGGCGGGGGCGGGTATGGCAGCAGAAGCGAGGGCCTCGGCCATGATGGAACCTCCTCGGGGAACAACGCGTCCCATACGGTGGTGCAGGACGACGGTCCTCGGGTCTGACTCGCTGCGGCAACCCCCAGGGGCAGTCGCCGCAGCACACAGTGGCGCGACCATGCCGGATTCACACCGGACTTCCGTCTCGCCGTCGCCACTATGTCTTTATGTCGCGCTTACGCTACCGCGTGACGGGCCCGCGACCAAGACCGTGAGGCTGTGATCACAGGGCATGCCCGAGGTGCAAGACGCGTGGCGCGGGCATCGTTATGGCGTCGAGACCGCAAGCAGGTGCGCACCAGTGTCCGGGGACGGTAGCCGGCCATCCCCCGGACGCCGGTCGTACTCAGCCGTGCGTGAAGAGCGGCGGGCGCTTGTCCACGAAGGCGGACATGCCCTCCTTCTGGTCGGCGGTGGCGAACACCGCGTGGAAGAGGCGGCGTTCGAAGCGGACGCCTTCGGTGAGGGTGGTCTCGAAGGCCCGGTTCACGGCCTCCTTGGCCATCATCGCGACCGGCTTGGACATGTCGGCGACGGTCGTGGCCACGGCGAGGGCCTCTGCGAGCAGCTCGTCGGCGGGGACGACGCGCGAGACCAGGCCGGCGCGCTCGGCCTCGGCCGCGTCCATGGTGCGGCCGGTCAGGCACAGCTCCATCGCCTTGGCCTTGCCGACGGCGCGGGTGAGGCGCTGGGAGCCGCCGATGCCGGGGATGACGCCGAGCTTGATCTCAGGCTGGCCGAACTTCGCGGTGTCGGCGGCGAGCAAGATGTCGCAGAGCATGGCCAGTTCGCAGCCACCGCCCAGGGCGTAGCCGGAGACCGCCGCCAGGGTGGGGGTACGTACCTGGCCCAGACGGTCCCATGCCGTGAACCAGTCAGAGAGGTACATGTCCATGTAGCTCTGCGGACGCATCTCCTTGATGTCCGCCCCCGCCGCGAAGGCTTTCGCCGAGCCGGTGAGGACGATGCAGCCGACCTCCGGGTCCCGGTCGAGTTCCTCGGCGGCAGCCACGACCTCGGTCATGACCTTGAGGTTCAGGGCGTTGAGCGCCTCGGGCCGGTTGAGGGTGAGGACGGCCACGCGGCCCTTGCGTTCGAGCAGGATGGTCTCGTAGGCGGTCATGCGGGATTTCCGTTCTGGTTCGCTCCGGCGGGGCGGAGGGTGCGGACGATCGCCGAGAAGTCCAGGCCCGCGCCCTCGCCCTCGGCGAACGCGGCGTACAGCTCTGCGGCCTTGAGGCCCAGCGGGGCGTCCACCCCGCCGGCCCGCAGGGCGTTCGCGGCGAGGCCCAGGTCCTTCGCCATCAACGGGGCGGCGAAGCCCGGCCGGTAGTCGCGGTTGGCCGGGCTCGTCGGGACTGGTCCGGGGACGGGGCAGTTGACGGTGAGGGCCCAGCACTGGCCGGAGGCGGTGGAGGCGACGTCGTAGAGCGCCTGGTGGTCCAGGCCCAGGCTCTCGGCGAGGACGAAGGCCTCACTGACGCCGATCATGGAGACGGCGAGGATCATGTTGTTGCAGATCTTCGCGGCCTGTCCGGCGCCCGCCGCCCCGCAGTGCACGGCCTTCTTGCCCATGGCATCGAGCAGCGGCTCGGCAGCGGCGAACTCCGCCTCGCCTCCGCCCACCATGAAGGTGAGCGTGGCGGCTTCCGCGCCCACCACGCCCCCGGACACAGGGGCGTCGAGCGCCCGGTGTCCGGCCGCGACGACCGCCTCGTGCGCGGCGCGGGCGTCGGCCACGTCGATGGTGGAGCAGTCGACGAACAGGGTCCCGGGGCGGGCGGCGGCCAGCAGCAGCTGGTCACGGTAGAGGGCGAGGACGTGGCGCCCGGCGGGGAGCATGGTGATCACCACGTCGGCCGTGCCGGCGGCCTCGGCCGCGGACCCGGCGGGCTCGACTCCGGCCGCGCCGGCGGCGGCCAGCAGCTCGGGGACGAGGTCGAAGCCGAGGACTCGGTGTCCGGCCTTGACCAGGTTGGCTGCCATGGGTCCGCCCATGTGTCCGAGCCCGATGAATGCGACGGTGCTGCTCACCAGACGACCTCCTGCGACGAAGCGGTCGCGACGAGCCGGAGCTCGCTCGCGTCGAGCGGGGCGAAGAACCGGTCCACGTCCGCCGGGGTGACGTCCTCCAGCACGGCCGGGGACCAGTGCGGGTTGCGGTCCTTGTCGATGACCTGGGCGCGGATGCCCTCGACCAGGTCGGGCGAGGACAGGGCCGCGCAGGAGATGCGGTACTCCTGCTCCAGTACGCGCTCCAGCGGGCCGAGCCGCCGTGCCCGGCGGAGCGCGGCCAGGGTGACCTTGACGGCGGTCGGGGACTTGGCCGCCAGGGTGTCCGCCGCGGCCTTCGCGGCGGGGACGCCCGAGGCCGTCAGCCGGGCGACGATCTCCTCCGCGGTGTCGGCGGCGTAGCAGTGGTCGATCCACTCCTGGGCCGCGGCAAGGGTCCCTGCCGGGGGCTCCTCCACGTGCCGTTCCAGTACGGCGTGGACGGAGTCCGTAGTCAGATCCCGGGCCACCGCCGGCAGCGCGGTCGAGGGTACGAAGTGGTCGGCGAGTCCGCAAAGGAGCGCGTCGGCGGCGCCGACGGGGGCTCCCGTGAGGGCGAGGTGGGTACCGAGTTCTCCGGGGGCGAGGGCAAGGAGGTAGGTGCCGCCGACGTCGGGGACGAAGCCGATGCCGGTCTCGGGCATCGCGACCTTGGACCGTTCGGTGACGATGCGGACGCTGCCGTGGGCCGAGACGCCGACCCCGCCGCCCATGACGATGCCGTCCATGAGGGCGACGTACGGCTTGGAGTAGCGGGCGATCAGGGCGTTGAGGCGGTACTCGTCGTGCCAGAAGTCCGCCGAGGCGGTGCCGCCGGTGCGGGCGTCCTCGTAGATCGCGCGAATGTCTCCCCCGGCGCACAGGCCCCGGTCTCCGGCCCCTTCGATCACGACCACCTCGACGGAGGGGTCGTCCGCCCAGGCCGTGAGGGCCTCCTCGATGCGGAGCACCATGGGGTGGCTGAGGGCGTTGAGGGCCTTCGGCCGGTTGAGGGTGATGTAAGCGGCGCGGCCTTCGGTACGCAGGAGGACGTGGTCGTGATCGTGCTGGTGGTCCACGGGCTTGTCGTTGGTCATCGCAGGGTCTCCGTCAGTCCGCGCGCGACGATGACGCGCATGACTTCGTTGGTGCCTTCCAGGATCTGGTGGACCCGCAGGTCGCGGACGATCTTCTCGATGCCGTACTCGCTGAGGTAGCCGTAGCCACCGTGCAGCTGGAGGGCCGCGTCGGCGACCGCGTACCCGGTGTCGGTGGCGAACCGCTTGGCCATCGCGCACAGGCGCGGCGCCAGCGGGTCGCCGCTGTCCAGGGCTTCGGCGGCCTGCCGGACCAGGGCGCGGGCAGCGGCCAGCTCGGTCGCCATGTCGGCCAGGCGGAACTGGAGTGCCTGCGCGTCCAGCAGGCGGCTGCCGAACGCCTCGCGGTCGGCCAGATAGGACAGGCTCCGGTCGAGGGCGCTCTGCGCGCCGCCGAGCGAGCAGGCCGCGATGCCCAGGCGGCCGCCGTTCAGGCCGTTCATGGCGATGCGGAAACCGTCACCTTCCGCTCCGAGCCGCCGATCGGCCGGGATGCGGACGCCGTCGAGGATCACCTGGCGGGTGGGCTGGGCGTTCCAGCCCATCTTCCGTTCGTTGGGTCCGAACGAGACCCCCGGGTCGTCTCGCTCGACGACGAAGGCCGAGATTCCGCCGGGGCCGGGCTCGCCCGTCCGAGCCATGACGACGTAGAGGCCGGCGGATCCGGCGCCCGAGATGAACTGCTTGACGCCGGTCAGGACGTAGTGGTCCCCGTCCCGTGCGGCGCGGGTGCGCAGCGCGGCGGCGTCGGAACCGGCGCCCGGTTCGGTCAGGCAGTAGCTGCCCAGCGTCGCGGCGGAGTAGAGACCGGGCAGCCAGCGGGCGCGCTGGACGTCGTCGCCGTAGCGGTCGATCATCCAGGCGACCATGTTGTGGATCGATAGGTAGCCGGCAATGGATGGGCAGCCCGTCGCCAGGGTCTCGAAGACGAGCACGCCGTCGCTGCGGCTGAGGCCGGAGCCGCCGTGCTCCTTACGGACGTAGACGCCGGCGAGACCGAGGGAGGCGGCCCGCCGGATGACCTCGACGGGGAAGTACTTGTCCTGATCCCAGGCCACGGCATGCGGGGCCAACTGTTCCTGCGCGAAGTCGAGGGTGACCTCGGCGAGGGCGAGCTGGTCCTCGGTGAGGGTGGTGGTCACGGCGCTCACCCCATCGTCGGGATGGTGAAGCTCGCGCCCTCCTTGACCCCGGAGGGCCAGCGCGAGGTGACGGTCTTGGTACGGGTGTAGAAGCGGATCGAGTCGGGCCCGTGCTGGTTCAGGTCGCCGAAGCCGGACTTCTTCCAGCCGCCGAACGTGTGGTACGCGACCGGCACCGGGATCGGGACGTTGACGCCGACCATGCCGGTGTTGACCCGGCGGGTGAACTCGCGGGCGGTGTCCCCGTCCCGGGTGAAGATCGCCACGCCGTTGCCGAAGGGGTGCTCGCTCGGCAGGCGCAGTGCCTCCTCGAAGTCGGCGGCGCGGACCACCGACAGAACGGGGCCGAAGATCTCCTCGCGGTAGATGCGCATCTGCGGGGAGACCCGGTCGAAGAGCGAGGCTCCCGCGAAATAGCCGTTCTCATGCCCGTCCAGGGTGAACCCGCGCCCGTCGACGACGAGTTCGGCGCCCTCGTTGACGCCGATGTCCACGTAGCGGCGCACCCGGTCGAGGGCGTCGCGGCTGACCAGGGGACCGAAGTCCGCGTCGGGGTCGTCGGACCGGCCGATCCGCAGGGTGTCGATGCGGTCCTTGAGGGCGGCGACCAGGCGGTCAGCAGTCTCCTCGCCGACGGGTACGGCGACGGCGATGGCCATGCACCGCTCGCCCGCCGAGCCGTAGCCGGCTCCGATGAGGGCGTCGACGGCCTGGTCGATGTCCGCGTCGGGCATCACGATCATGTGGTTCTTGGCTCCGCCGAAGCACTGGGCGCGCTTGCCGTGCGCGGCGGCGGTGGCGTAGATGTGCGCGGCGATCGGCGTGGAGCCGACGAAGCCCAGGGCCTGAACGCGCGGGTCCTCCAGAAGAGTGTCGACGGCTCCCTTGCCACCGTTGACCACATTGAGGACGCCCGGCGGCAGACCGGCCTCCAGGAACAGCTCCGCAAGGCGCAGCGGCACGGACGGATCACGCTCGGACGGCTTGAGAATGAACGCGTTCCCACAAGCCAGAGCGGGTGCGGCCTGCCACAGCGGAATCATGGCGGGGAAGTTGAAAGGGGTGATGCCGGCGACGACGCCGAGGGGGCTGCGCAGTGAGTGCACGTCGATGCCGGTGCCGGCGTTGTCCGTGAACTCCCCCTTGAGGAGGTGCGGGATACCGGCGGCGAATTCCACGACTTCCAGACCGCGTTGCAGGTCGCCGTGGGCGTCGGCGACGGTCTTGCCGTGCTCGGCGGACAGCAGCCGCGCGAGGCTGTCCCGCTCGCCCTCGACGAGCTGGAGGAAGCGCAGCAGCACGCGGGCTCGGCGCTGTGGGTTCCACTGCTCCCATTCCGCCTGCGCCTCTTCGGCGTTGGCGATCGCCGCTTCGGTGTCGGCTCGTCCCGCGAGCGGTACACGGGCCTGGACGGAGCCGGTGTTGGGGTCGTACACGTCGGCGAAGAGGCCGGACGTGCCGGTGGTGTGCTTTCCGCCGATGAAATGGGTGAGTTCACGGACCATGGATGCCTGCTCTCGTCAGGTTGGATCCGGGGATGGCACGGCAGGCCGACGGTCCGCACCCGGGTGGGGGTGCGCCGCTGTGGAATGCCGTGGGAACTACGAGCGTGCGAGATCGGTGTGCGCGCGCTCCGCCGGATCACCAGGGTCGTGGGTACAAACCGGTGCCATGCGTGTCTGCTCCATCCTCGTGGACAACACGGAACATCCGCGGCCGGTATCCTGACTCCCGGATCCCCGCGCGCCGCCCGCCTTCCCGACAGACCTCGTCAGTGGCGTGTGGATGGCAGCACACTCCCCGGTCACAGTGGCGGGACCGTGCCGGTTTCTCACCGGCTTCCCTGCACCGCGGACCTTGTGCCACGAACATATAGTTGGACGTCCTAGTAAGTCCAGAGCCGACGCTCGGGCGGGCCTAGAGTCGACGCATGCGCATCGTCTCCCTGCTCCCCGCGGCCACGGACATCGTGGCGGACCTCGGACTCGCCGCGGACCTGGTCGGACGCACGCACGAATGCGACTGGCCGCCTGCGGCGATCGCCTCGGTGCCCGTCGTCACCCGCGCCGAATTCGATGCGGACGCACTCAGCAGCCGGGAGATCTCCGCCGCGGTGGGTGGCTCGGCACACCGCGGATCCTCGCTCTACACCCTGGACACCGAGGCGCTCGCCGCGCTCGCGCCGGACGTGCTGCTCACCCAGGACTTGTGCCAGGTCTGCGCGGTGTCCTACGAGGCGGTTTCCCGGGCGGTGCGCCTCATGGACGCCGGACCTCGTGTGGTGAGCCTGGAACCGCGGACCCTGGGCGACGTCCTGGACTGCCTCGTCACGGTGGGCGACCTGCTCGGGGTCCGTGAGGCGGCCGAGCTGCGACGGGAAGAGCTACGTCACCGCCTCGCCGAGGTCCGGCGGGCCACGGCGGGCCGACCGGCGCCCAGGGTGGTGGCCATCGAGTGGCTCGACCCGCTATGGCCGGCCGGGCACTGGGTACCGGAGCAGATCACCTGCGCCGGCGGGGAACCGCTGCTGGCCGCGCCGGGAGAGCACACAAAGCCGATGACGTGGGCAGCGGTACGCGAGGCGCGCCCGGACGTCATCCTGGTGCTGCCGTGCGGGTTCCCTCCCGAACGGACCCTGGCCGAGCTCCACCTCCTCACATCCCTGCCCGGCTGGGAGGGGTTGCCCGCCGTGCGCACGGGAGAGGTGTGGGTGCTGGACGGGCCCGCCTACTTCAACCGGCCGGGACCCCGCGTCGTCCGCGGCGCCGAGGTACTCGCCCACGTGCTGCACGGGGTGCGGGTCGGGGATCCCGTGACCGAGGCGGAAGCGCGGCGGCTGGGCCGGGCGTAACACTGCCTCCCGGCCGAATACGGCCCGCCGGAACGGAACCGATGCGTCCACACGGCATCTCCAGGATCCGCTTCCAGCACACGCCCACCAGGTCGTACGATGCGTTCTGCTCCCGGCCACGCGGCGGGAGCTCACAATCGAATGCATGCACAACTGGGGGAAGCCGGTGGGAATCCGGCGCTGACCTGCAACCGTGAACGGGGCCGAATGGCACCGTGAGTCGGAGTACCCGGGGTGCAATGCGTACTGCTTCTTACTGTCATGGTCTGCAGCGCGAAGCCCCCACCCCGGGCCGGCATCCCCTGCTCGTTTCCTCACGGAATCGAGCAGGGGATGGGCACGTGCGGCGGAGGGACCGTCGGCTCAGACCCTCGTCCCTCTCAGGAAGAAGGCATCATGCGCCAGCTCCTCGCCCGCCGCTCCGTGATCGCCACGGCCGCCCTCGGGCTCGCTCTCGCCACTGCCCCGGCCGTGGCCGAGGCCGCGCCCCAGCCGAACACGAACGCGGCCGTCAAGGTCAACCTCACCGTTCAGGGGCCCAACGGGCTCCTGTTCAAGGGCAAGATCAAGACCAAGGGCCACGACGTCACGACGACCACCGGTGGCACCCACAAGTGCGACGGCACCAACGGCGGCGCCAACCCGTCCAAGGTACCCACCCCGACCGCAGCGCTCGATGATGCGGCCCGCCTGAACTACTTCTCGTGGGACGGTACTTGGTACGCGTCCTTCGACGACTTCTCCGTCGACACCATAAAGAACGTCAGTGGCGGCGGCTCCGCCTACTGGAGCATCGCCGTCAACGGCACCCCCACCCCGGTGGGTGGCTGCCAGTTCAAGCTCAACGCTGGCGACCAGGTGTCCTTCACCTGGACGTCCTTCTAGCCCGTTCCGAAGACCATGCTGACCGGGCCCACGCCGTCGGTCCCCTAGCGCTTGCGTCCCGGGCCCCTCGCAGAGCCGGGCGACGCGTCCGGCTGCTTCCCGATCACTCGTTGGGCCTGCTCGACCGCTGCTTCCAGAGCGCTGAGCAGGCCCTTCGGCGGCTGTGGTGGGGCATCGGGTCCATCGTGGGGAGCCTCCGCGGGGACCTCACCCGCCCGAAGCAGGGCACACATCGCCCCCGCCACCCGGGTCAGCGAGGTGAGCGCCTCCCGTGTCATGCGCAACCGCACCACATGGGAGCCGAATTGGCGGCGCGACGCCGCCAGGCTCTCGTACTCCTGCTCCGTGAGGGCGACCAACTGCACCCCATCGACGATCACCTGACGCGGCACGATCTTCGCCATCCGCGACCCTTCCGGCGCCCTGGGTAAACGCCCTGCTTTCACGTTGCCGTTCCTCCAATGGTGCAACAGTGCGGGTTGCAGGCACCCGGCCTGCAACCCGCACCAAGTCGAGTGATCAGGCGCCCCACCGCAGGGCGATGGTGTCGCCCACGTTGATGACCTTGTTGCGGACGGCGCCCGCGAACGAGGACCCGTCCACGCTCACCTCCCACGTGTTGGAGCCGCTGTTGGCCTTGCCGTTGATGTCGGTGATGGTGCCGGTGCCGGACGACGGCGTGACGCTGGTGACGCAACCGGACGGAGCGGCGGCGGTCACCGCGGCATTGAGGACGTCGCCGAGCGTGGTGGTCGTACCGGTCGGCGTGAACGCCACCGAGCAGACCTTCAGGTTGCCGGCCCCGTCGTCGACGGTCAGCGCCAGCTTGGTCGCCGTCCCGGCGATGAAGGTGGACTGGGCGACCCACTGCGGGGCGCCGGGGGTGACCGGGACGGGCGGGGCCGTGGTGAAGCCGCCGCCGGCGACGGCACGCAGCGCGTCGATGGAGGAGTAGGCGGAGGGCGTGGTGTCGGAGGGCTTGTACTTGAAGCCGCCCGCCGGGTTGTACTGGTTGGCGATCAGGAAGTCGATCGGGGTCTTGCCGCTTCCGGTGAGGAAGTCACCCGTCTGCGGGTTGAAACCACAGGCGTTCAGTCCGGCGACACCCCAGCCGTTGGAGCTGGTGTTGACCCCGTAGAGGGAGTTGAACGCGCCGCTGCTGGAGACGAGCTTGCTCTTGAGGAAGTTCTTGGCCTGGACGACGTCGGCGTCGGTGTTCGGGACGCCGGAGACGCACAGGGCCGCCATGGCGGCGCCGGTCATGTCAACGTCGCTCGCGGAGTTCAGGACGGTCGGGTTGCCCTCGGCCTTGTTGAAGGTCCAGCCACCGTCCACGTGCTGGTTGGCACGGATACGGGTGACCATCGAGTCGGTCAGCGCCTGCGGTACACGGGCACCGCCAGCCTGGGTTTTGGCGCCGCCCAACGAAAGGGCTGCGAATACGGTGCCGTTGAAGTTCCCGGACGGGCCGAAGTAACCGGCCTCGGCCGTCTGCCAGTACGAGTAGATGTTGGCTATGAGATTGCGGGAGGCCGAGACGCGTGCCGGGTCGATGCCGGCGGCGTAGGCGTTGAGGGTGCCGCGCTCGTAGTCGGTGACCACTGGGGAGGCCTGCGGCCAGCCCGCCGTCGACAGCAGGTTGCGGTAGACGGTGCGCGCGTTCTTCGTGGTGTCGCCGCCGGGGTAGACGTCGACAACGGCCGTGCCGGCGGCCGCGAACGCACTGAACGCCCACTCGTTGGACAGGCCACTGCCCGCGTACGAACCGTCGGCAGCCTGCAGGGACTTGAGATAGCTCACGCCGTTCGTCTTGGACGTGGCGATCTGCGCGGGCGAGGAGGTGGCGAACGCGGGCAGCGTGGTCAGGACGAGCGCGCCGAGCGCGGCGGGTGCCACGAGCGTGAGGCGGCGCGGGGTACGGATACGGGACATGGCCTGCTCCTGGAAATGAGGGACGCCGACCCGACCGCAGCTCTCGCAGGCGGGCAGCCCGGAGCTCGGTGGCGGCCGTCCGAACGCGTGGTACGGCTTGAGGTGTGCCTCGCCAGATGGGCATTCGGGCTCGGTGACGGCCCCCTGCCGTCCCACACCGCTGCGCGTCAGCCCCGGATTCGCACCGGGTTCCCCCATGTGGCAGCCCAGGACGCTACCCGAGTGATCAAGGGTCCGCCAGCCAATGCGTGCTGGATCCACAGGGTGGTTCTCGTGCCTTGCCGCGTGAGACGCAGACCACCTTGACGGTGTCTTTATCCGCGTGTTCCACTCCGACTGATAAGCACTCAGCTCCAGGGGAAGCCGGTCGAAATCCGGCGCTGACCCGCAACCGTAGGCCCGGCACCGCCGGGCGAGTCGGAATGCCTGGAGCCGGATTTTTGCAGCGAGAAGCGCCGTCGCGGACTACGGCGTGGTTCGAACGGCTTCCCCGTGGTCCTACGGGTTGTGGAGCCCTTTTTGCCACGCACTGGTCCGCCCGGCTGACACGAGGGGCCGTGGTGGGGACCGCACAGCAATCAGAGCGACACCTGGGGAGCAAGGGGCTGCTGTCGCTCGTATCGGCGGCGTTGCTGACCTGTGCCGCGAGCGCGGCCTTCGTCAGCGGAACGGTATCTGCCTCGGCCGACCCGATCGAGCAGTGCACGGCCACCACGGGGGCGATCGTCGCGGTGGACTTCGGCCCGTTCGGCGGCAAGGTGGAGAAGGGCTGCGACACCACCCCCACCACCGGCTACGAGTTGCTGCAGACCGCCGGGTTCACCATGGAGGGCACCGTCCACGACGGCCCCGCCTTCATCTGCCGCATCGGCAAGGGCACCGGCACGCAGTACCCGACCCCCGACAAGGAACCCTGCGTCCTCACCCCGCAGGCGACCGCCTACTGGTCGTACTGGACGGCTTCGCCCGGGCAGCGGAAGTGGTCCTACAGCCAGCAAGGCGCCATGGCCAGGAACCCGAAGCCGGGTGACGTGGAGGCCTGGGTCTACGGCGGCACCGACCTCGAGGGCACCAAGGGCAAGCCGTCCTTCTCCCCCGACGACGTCCGCGGCTTCACCACCCCCGACCCGACCGTCCCGACGACCCCGCCCAAGGTGCCGGCCGGACGTGTCGACGTACCCGCTACCACCCGCTGGGTGACCGGGACGCTGACGAACGGCGAGCGCGTCGTCGACGAGGGCTCCACGACCCCGAACCACTTCCTCTCCACGGAAGCCGTCTTCGCCCTCGCGGCAGCCGACCGCAAGAGCCCGGTGGCCAGGAAGATCGCCGACTTCCTCGCGACGCCCGCACAGACCGACGCGTACGCCTACCCGGCCGGAAAGGACGGCATCCCGGACGCCACCGCCGCAGCCCGGCTCGCCCTGGTCGCCGAGGCCACCGGCAAGGACCCGCGCGCGTTCGGCGGGCACGACCTGCTCGGCGACCTCGTGAAGTACGCCTGCCCCCGGGACATCGGCGACGGTGAGACGGTCGAAGGCTGCTTCACCAAGGGCGACTTCCGTACGACCGGGCAGGCTGACGCCCAGGCCATGGCCGTCATCGCCCTGGTCAACGCCGGAATGACCCCGCCCCCCGGCTCGGTTGCCCGGCTGACCGTCCTGCAGTGCGAGGACGGCGGCTTCACCAGCGTCCTCATCCGGCCCGGCAGCCCCGGGTGCGAGAGCGAGGCTGGCGCCACCGGCCTGATCACCCTGGCCCTGGAGCGGGCCAGCGGCCACGAGGCAGTGCTCCAGAAGGCCCGCAACTACCTGAAGCGGTCCCAGCTGGTGACCGGCGCCTGGCCCTCGGTCTACTACGAGACGACCGGCAACCCCGCCGCCACCGCCTGGGCCGCCCAGGCGCTGCGCGCCCTCGGCGACGAGGCGTTCGCGGACGCCGGCGTCTCCTGGCTCTCCAAGCACCAGCTCCCGACCGGCGGATTCGGCTTCGCCGAGGACGACACCGAGTCGAGGCTGTACCCCACCGCGACGGCCGCCCTCGCGGGCGCCGGCAGTGACCTCGTCTCCCTGACCGCCAAGCCAGCCGAACCGCCGACGCCCACCACGCCGCCCACCCCGACCACGCCGCCGGCCGGTGAAGGGCCCGACCTGAAGAAGGGTGCCGCGTACCTGACGGCCCCCTCCCGCCTGGTCCAGGGCCGCTTCTACGAGAGCCAGCCCGGCAGCGGGTTCGCCGACTACGGTCTGACCATCGACGGCGCGTACGCCCTCGCAGCCACCGGCGGGGACAACACCGCGCTGCGCAACATCGTCGACTTCATGGACAAGGGCGGCAAGGACGGCCAGAAGCGCGGCATCCACGACTGGACCCTCGTCGGCACCAAGTACGCGAACGGCGGCTCCATCGGCAAGACTGCTGTGCTCGCCCAGGCCGTGGGCCGCGATCCGCGGAGCTTCGGCGGCCAGGACCTGATCGCCGCTCTCGCGAAGATCACCTGCCGGGCGAAGACCTCGACCGTCCAGGAATGCGCGGCAAAGGGCAACTACGCCTACGCCACCTCCGTCTTCAAGCAGTCCCTCGGTGTCATGGCCCAGCTCCGCGCCGGTGAGAAGGCCGCCGCGGCCGAACCGGTCGCCTACCTCAAGAGCCTCCAGACCCCTTCCGGTGCCTGGGTCAGCCTGATCGGCGAACCCAGCGGCCCCGAAGTGGACTCGACCGCCATGGCCGCCATGACCGTGGACCTGCTGCCCGACGCCGACTCCCAGGCAGCGGTGGACAAGGCACTCGCCTGGCTCGCCACCCAGCAGAAGGAAGACGGCGGCTTCCCGGGCGCCTCCGGGAACTCCGTCAACTCCGCGGCCCTGGCCATCCAGGGGCTCTCGCTGGACGCGCCCAAGTACAGCGCCCAGATCGCCAAGGCCCGGAAGTTCCTGACGAGCCAGCAGAACGGCGACGGTGGCTTCAACGTGGCCAAGGGCGGCCAGACCGGCTCCGACCTGCGCGCCTCAACCCAGGCCGTCGGTGGCGCCACCGGCATCTCCTTCGGCACGCTGACCCGCGACCTGACCGGGACCACCCCCGAGCCCGTCCCCAGCACCTCCGGAGGAACGTCCGGTGGTACCTCCGGCGGCAACGGCTCGCCCGTCATCGTGACGCCGGGCGAGAACGGCGGCGGCACCGGCTCTGCGGGTGGCTCCGGATCGGGTGGCGGCCCTCTCGCGTCCACCGGGGCCCAGGTCGGCACGCTCGCCGCTGCCGCCCTGGTCCTGACCCTCGGCGGCTGGGGCGTCACCCGCGCCGCGAAGCGCCGCCGCCAGACGGGAGCGGGAGCATGAGCGGCAACCGCTTCGTGCGCGCGGTCGCCAGGACCGCCGCCGCGCTGGGGCTGACGGTGGCGGCCTTCGCCGCCACCGCTGCCCCGGCGGGCGCCGCACCGCAGCCGATGGGCCAGTGCACCACCACTTCCGGGGTCGTACTCGCCGTGGACTTCAGCCACTGGGGCGGCCCCGTCTACCGCTCCTGCGGCACCACCCCCACGACGGGCTACGAGCTCCTCAACCAGGGTGGCTGGGCCACGACCGGCACCGGCCACGACGGCCCCGCCTTCATCTGCCGCATCGGCTACAGCGGATACCAGGGCGGCAAGCAGTACCCGACCCCGCAGCAGGACGACTGCGTCCTGACCCCGCCGGCCTCCGCCTACTGGTCGTACTGGCACGCCAATCCGGGCCAGAACACCTGGGAATACAGCCAGTTGGGCGCCATGCTCTACAAACCGAAGCCGGGCAGCGTCGACCTGTGGATCTTCGGCGGAACGAACGTCGAAGGCACCGAGGGCAAGCCCACCGTCACCCCCGGCCAGCTCCGCGCCAACAACACCCAGCCCACCGGGGGTCCCGCACCCAAGGACACCCGCACGGCCGCTCCACTGCCGCCGAATGTCAACACCGGACCCAGGCCGGAGAATCCGCCGCCGACCGGCCCGCCAATGACGACGACACCGTCCAGCCCCACGGCGCCGCAAAACCCCTCGGCCTCGGCGAGCCCTTCGGAGAGCGCCTCGCCCACGCCGTCCGCGCCACCGCCTTCGTCCAGTGGTCCGGCCGTGGCCGCGCCCGGCCCCCAGGTGGTCGAAGCGGCGCCCGCCGCTGATGCGAAGCACGACGCCGGTTCGTACCTGCCCGCCGTCGCTACCGGTGCGCTGGTGCTGCTGATCGGCGCCGCGGCCGTGTACGCCGCCAAGCGCCGACGTCGTACGGAGTAGCCGCGTGCCACGCACCACCGCCTCGGCGCAGGCGGCGAAGCCGCCCGTGTCCGGCCCCGCGCCGGACACGGGCGGGCGCCGCCTGCCCCGCACCCTGCACCCGGTCGCCTGGTGGATCTGGGCCCTGGCCCTGGCCACCGCCGTGAGCCGCACCAACAACCCGCTACTGCTGTTCCTCGTCCTCGCGGTCCTCGGGTACGTGATCACCATGCGCCGCACCGAGGCGCCCTGGGCGCGCGGATTCAAGTACTACCTGTACCTCGCGCTGACCGTCGTCACGATCCGCGTCACCTTCCGCGCGGTCTTCGCCACCGGCATCACCCCCCGCGACCACTTCCTCTTCTCACTACCTCACATCCCCACGCCCGACTGGTACGCGGGCATCCAGCTCGGCGGCCCCGTATCCCTGGAAGCCCTCCTCTCCGCCGCGACGGACGGACTACGCCTGGCCTGCATGCTCTGCTGCATCGGCGCCGCCAACACCCTGGCCAACCCCAAACGAGCCCTCCGTGTTCTCCCGGGCGCCCTCTACGAACTGGGGGTCGCGGTCACCGTCTCCCTCAGCGTCGCCCCGCAACTCGTCCAGAGCGTGCAGCGCGTCCACCGCGCCAAGCGGCTCCGGGCCGGACGCTCGAAGGGACTGCGCGCCCTGCGCGGCATCATCGTCCCCGTCCTGGAGGACGCCCTCGAACGGTCCCTGCGCCTGGCCGCCGCCATGGACTCCCGCGGCTACGGCCGCGCCGGAACCGCCACCCGCCGCTCCCGCCGCCTGACCGGCGCCCTGATGCTGCTCGGCATGTGCGGTCTGTGTGCCGGGGCGTACGGCCTGCTCGACGCGACCGCGCCGAAGCTACTCGGGCTCCCGGCCATGGGCGCCGGGGCCGTGCTGTGCTTCGCCGGGCTGCGCCTGGGCGGCCGCCGCATCACCCGGACCAGCTACCGGCCCGACCCCTGGCGCTTCGCCGAATGGGCCGTCGCCGGCTGCGGCGTCCTCTCCGCCGTCCTGCTCTTCGCCAACGTCGGCTTCAACGCGGCCGAGCTCAACCCCTCCATCTACCCGCTCAGCTGGCCCACCCTGCCGCTCGTGCCGGCCGCCGCGATCCTCCTCGCCGGGACCGCCGGCTTCCTGGCCCCGCCGCCGGCCGCGCCGACCCGGGCGGCCCTCCCGCCCCAGCGCACCGAGGAACCCAAGTGATCACCTTCGACCAGGTCACCGTCCAGTACGAGGACACGGCCGAGCCGGTCCTGCGCGATGTGGACCTCACCGTCGAGGAAGGCGAACTCTGCCTCGTCGTCGGCCACACCGGCGTCGGCAAGTCCACCCTCCTCGGCGCCGTCAACGGCCTCGTCCCGCACTTCACCGGCGGCACCCTCTACGGCCGCGTCCTCGTCGACGGCCGGAACACCGCAGAGCACCCGCCCCGCGAACTCGCCGACGTCGTCGGGGTCGTGGGCCAGGACCCGCTCGACGGCTTCGTCACCGACACCGTCGAGGAGGAACTCGCCTACGCCATGGAGCAGCTGGCGGTCCCCCCGGCCACCATGCGCAAACGCGTCGAGGAGACCCTCGACCTCCTCGGGCTGGCCGACCTGCGCCACCGCGCCCTGCACGAGCTCTCCGGCGGCCAGCAGCAGCGCGTCGCCATCGGCTCCGTCCTCACCGCCCACCCGCGGATCCTGGTCCTGGACGAACCCACCTCAGCCCTCGACCCCACGGCAGCCGAAGAGGTCCTGGCCGCGGTCACCCGCCTCGTCCACGACCTCGGGGTCACCGTCCTGCTCGCCGAACACCGCCTGGAGCGCGTGGTCCAGTACGCCGACCGCGTCATCCACCTGCCCGGCAGCGGCCGCGTCGTCTCCGGAACACCCGCCGAGATCTTCCGTACCTCCTCCATCGCCCCGCCCATCGTCGAACTGGGGCGCGCGGCGGGCTGGACCCCGCTGCCGCTCTCGATCCGCGACGCCCGCCGCGCCGCGGCCCCTCTGCGGACCCGGCTGGCCGACACCGTTCCCCCACCGGTCCGCCCTGCGCCGACATCGGGCCGGCCGGAACTCCTCACCGCACGCGGCATCACCGTGACCTACCACGGCGTGCCTGCCGTCCGCGAGGTCGACCTGACCCTGCACGGTGGCGAGATCACCGCCCTGATGGGCCGCAACGGCTCTGGCAAGTCCTCCCTCCTGTGGGCCCTCCAGGGTTCCGGACCGCGCAAAGCCGGCTCGGTGGCCGTCGTCACTCCCGACGACCCGAAGCCGCTCGACCCGCGGAAGCTGTCAGCCGCCGGCGCCCGGCGGCTGGTCGGGCTGGTCCCCCAAACCCCCACCGACCTCCTCTACCTGGAGTCCGTCAAACAGGAACTCGACCAGGCCGACACCGAGTCCGGGGTCACCGCCGACGGGATCCGGTCCCGCACCATCCTGGACCGCCTCGCCCCCGGCATCCCCGACTCCACCCACCCCCGCGACCTGTCCGAGGGCCAGAAGCTCGCCCTCGTCCTCGCCATCCAGCTGACCGCCGCCCCCCGCGTGCTGCTCCTGGACGAGCCCACGCGCGGCCTCGACTACCGGGCCAAGAGCGAGCTGATCCGCATCGTCGACGACCTCGCCGCCGAGGGCCGGGCCGTCGTGATCTCCACCCATGACGTCGAGTTCGTCGCCCGCGCCGCCGACCGCGTCGTCGTCATGGCGGAAGGCGACGTCGTCGCCGACGGCCCCACCACCGAGGTCATCGTCGCCTCCCCCGTCTTCGCCCCCCAGACCGCGAAGATCCTCGCCCCGCTCCCCTACCTCACGGTCGCCCAAGCGGCTGCCACCCTCACCGACCACGGGACGGACCCGGCCTCATGACCGCACGCGCCGCAGCCATCCGGATCAACGCGCGGGCCGGAACGGTCATCGCCATGGCCGCCTTCCTCGGCATCGTCGCCTTCTTCTGGCCCTTCCTCGTCGCCCCGGGCAAGTTCGGCTCGAACTACGCCCCACCCCTCATCTTCGGCGTCCTCCTCGTGATCGTCCTGTGCGTCGTCATCTCCGAGATCGCCGAGGGTGGCATCAACTCCAAGGCCCTCGCCATGCTGGGCGTCCTGTCGGCCGTCAACGCCGCGATCCGCCCCCTGGGCGCGGGCACGGCCGGCATCGAGACCGTCTTCTTCATCCTCGTCCTGGCCGGCCGGGTCTACGGCCCGGGCTTCGGCTTCACCCTCGGCTGCACCTCCCTCTTCGCCTCGGCCCTCATCACGGGCGGCGTCGGGCCCTGGATGCCGTACCAGATGTTCGGCTGCGCCTTCGTCGGCATGCTCGCCGGCTTCCTCCCGAAGGCCACCGGCCGCAAGGAGGTCGCCATGCTCGCCGTCTACGGTTCGGTCTCCGGCTACCTCTTCGGCTTCCTCCTCAACCTCTCCTTCTGGCCCTTCTCCCTCGACCCGAACAGCTCGATCGCCTACCTGCCCGGCCTCCCGTTCACCGAGCAGTTCCACCGCTACCTCGCCTTCGACCTGGCCACCTCCCTCGGCTGGGACACGGGGCGGGCCGTCACCAACTTCGTCTGCATCTGCCTGGCCGGCCCCGCCGTCCTCACGGTCTTCCGCCGCGCCGCCCGCAAGGCCCGCTTCCAGGCCCCGATCCGCTTCAAGCCCAGCGCGGTCCCGGCTGACCAGTGAGCGGCAAGGCCCGCCGCCATACGGGCTGCCCCGAACGAAGCCGTCAGCCTGGTGGTCATCCAGGCACGCCATCGTGATCAGAATGGGGCTGCAGGAAGCTGCCTGCCGACGTGCCACCATGCGCGCTCACGCGCTCCCTGCCGCACCGGAGCACATTGGGCCATCCTGGTGACATGGCGACCCTCCCGAAGGCTCCATGCCCCTCGTGCTCCGTGCCGCACGCCTTGCTGCCCACCAAACGAATCGGGTACGGATCGGTCAAGGACCACAAGATCGAGCCACGGGCACTGGTGCTGTGCCCGGGAAGCATGGTCCACGTCGCTTACGCCGAGGCGCGAACGTGGCAGCTCGAGTTCGAGCGCGCACAGCAGGAGGCAGCGGCGCCTGCCGCGGTGGAAGAAATGCTCTTCGAGGGATGAGGACCGGTGAGCAGCACCCACGCGACCCATCGCCGTGTCATCGAGGGGCTCACACATCTCACCAAGCTCCGGAGTTCCACTGACACTCGAACGCCTCCTCGCCCCCAACGACGATGGCTGTCGTGAGTGACCCACAGGCGTCGCTGAATGGCGATGCACAGGGTCTGCCCGACGGCCTTGCGCGCGGCCCTCAGGGTCTTGCACGCATGTCAGCCCCCGCGTTCCGTCTCGCACAGCCATGGACAGCGGCCCCCGGAGCGCCGAGCCCTCACCTTGCCGAGGCGGATGGAAGGCTTGAGGCATGGCCCTTCACGCATGGCTGGACGCCCGGCGTTTCTGGCAGCCGGGGCACGCGCCCGCACTGCTGATGATTCCGCTCGGGCTGATCATCACCGTGTGCGTCGTGGATGTATTGGCTCCGCCGCACATCCATCTCGGTCCACTGCTCGTGGCAGCGCCCGCGATCACGGTGGCGTTCGCCGGCCCCCTCACGACGGCGGTCATGGGCGTTCTCGCGGTGGCAGCCCAGGTGCTGATCGGCGTGCTCAGGGGGGGTAGCGGGCACCGCCAACCTCCAGGCGCAGATCGCTGCCCTGATCGTCGTCTCGGCCGCCTGTGTCACCGTCTGTGTGGTGCGAGGCCGGCGCGAGCAGCAGCTGGACCAGGTGCGGTCGGTGGCCGAGGCGGCCCAAAGGGTGCTGTTGCAGCCGCTGCCCGAACGCGCCGGCCCACTGCAGATCGCCGGCCTGTACATCCCGGCCGAGGCGGAAGCCGAGCTGGGCGGAGACCTGTACGCGGCCGCACGCACCGTCCACCACAGCACCCGGCTCCTCATCGGCGATGTGCGCGGCAGTGGTCTGGGCACCATCGGCAAGACCGCCCTGCTCCTCGGCGCCTTCCGAGCAGCCGCCCACCGGCAGGCCACCCTCCCCCGCCTCGCCGTCCACCTGGACGCCGCATTCCGCTGGGACACCAGACAGTGGGGGTCGCAGGCAGACCAGGACACCGTCGAAGACTTCGCCGCCGCCCTGCTGCTCGACATCCCCGACCACGAGCCGGTCGTCCACCTCATCAGCTGCGGCCACCCGCCGCCGCTCATCCTCCGCGGAAATCGGCTCATTCCGCTCGTGACCGAGGCAAGCCACCTTCCGATCGGATTCGGCGGGGCTTTCGGCACCACCGACTACACCGTCCAGACCTTCCCGTTCGAGGTCGGGGACCTGCTGCTCCTCTGCACCGACGGCGTCATCGAAGCACGCAACACCGACGGACGGTTCTACCCCTTCACCGAGCGCGCACCACAGTGGACCACGGACGAGCCCGACGAACTCCTGCATCATCTCCAGACCGAACTACTGACCTACGTCCATGGACACCTCGGTGACGACGCGGCCGTCGTCGCCATCCGCCGCACGGCGTCTGCCGCTCCGCCATCCGACCCGGCCCTGTGACGAGGGTGGGGCGCCGTGTGATCGAGGCCACCACAAAGCCCGATCACTCCCAGAACGTCCCACCCCACCCCATCACCTCCGCCCATAGGCCGCCCGGACCAAGATCCGGACCATTCCCGGACCAACCTCCGCCATCGGGCCGCGCCAACTGCCGTTTTGGCTGGTCAGCATGGGTGCAGCTGCTGTACCACCAGGAGACCAAGAACCTTCTCCTCGCGCAGGTCCTCGGCACCGCCATGGAACGCTGCACCGTCTGTAGGGACCCGCTCCTGGCCCTCGTCCCCGAGGATAGGGGATCTCCACGGACGGCCGCGCCGCCCACGGGCCGCCGGAGAAACCGTAGGCGGCGACCGCGGTCACCCACCGGAACGGAATCCGGTCCGTGACGGCCCGGCGGACCATGGCTTTGGCCATCACCACCATCGTCTCGAAGGCGACCATGTCCTCGATGCCGCCCGCCCGGCACCGTTCCCGGTCATCCGTCCACGACGTGGGCAGATACAGACGCCGGTCGATCAAGGTGCGGCCATGTTCGCCGGCATAGGCGAGGAAGACCCCGATCTGGGAGTTCTCTGCCCGCCCGGCGGTTCCGGAGTGCTGACTCTGGACCCCGGCCAAGCGGATGCCCTTTTTCAGGAACCCGGTGTCGTCCGCGATCAGCACCGCATCCGGATCGCCGAGGTGCTCGACCACGTCGTCCCGCACGTCGTCCAAGACCTCGTCCCCGTTCCAGCCGATCCGGTTCAGCAACCGGTGCATCCCGTCCGGGCCGCCATGCCCGGCCTCCTCGGCAAGCGTCCAGCCGTTCTTCCGCTCCAACGGAGCGACCAGCCCCCGCATTGACCGGGCATCAACACGCTCCCCACCCAGAACCACACCAACGACCGACCTGCCCAACCGTCACGACAAAGACTGTTGCAGTACTAGGCCATCCACGTAATGCGGGTGATGGTCAGCGCATTGGGGTCGCCCGTGAAGAACTCCACGAGTACCGGGGCGCCCGGAACCGGCACGTCGTAAAGGTCTCCCCACGAGTCCGCGGGGCTCGCGCCTTCGGGAAGCTGTCCGGCCTCGTGCGCGCCCGCGATCAATGGCAGGAACCGCACCGCCGCCGCGAAAACCTCCGGCGCCTTGTCGGCCATGGCCCCGAGGACGGCGGCGGCCTGATCGGTCAGACCGTGGCTCACCGGTTGTGCGCCAGGGCCGCCAGGACTTGGTCCAAGTCGCGGACGCCGGAGCGGTTGCCCGCGCGCAGGGCCGCCACCTCGGTGCGGTCCGCGTCGGTCCGGGTGGAGTCGGCCGTGGCACGCAGGTGCCAACGCTCCATCACCGCGAACTGGTCGTCACCCGCCTGGGCCGCGAGCAGCTCTTCCAGGAACACCCCCTTGCGCCCCGGGGCAAGAGCGGCAGCGATGGCGTTCGCGGTGCGCGGGACACCGGGCTCGTGGCGGTCTTCCGTTATGGCGCTCACGTCGTGCTCCTTCCGTCGCCACCACCGTACCGGGCCGCCTCGTCGCTGTGAGCGAGTACGGCGCATGGCGCATGGCGCCGAAGTGCGCACGGCCTGGCAGCGCGCTGCGGACGGGCAGGGTGGGGTCGCTTTCATGCCGTCGTCCCCTTGCCACCGTCGAAAGGGACGAAACCCGCCGGAGTGGGGCAAAAAATCACAGGAACCCGCACGTCGAGCGCGACGGTCGCACGCTGGCACCCACCCCACACCGCGACGAGCTCCGCCCGGACATCCACCCCCGTCCGATCCCCGGCGGCGGCGTACGCGCGGGCGGCCGCCGCGTGGAGCTCCGCCCGCGCGAGCGATCCGTCTCCGGGAAGAACCGTGAGTTCGGCGGCGTCCGCCAACACCGTCACCAGCCGCGCCGTTCCATATTTGTTACGGCCAAATCCAAATATCCCCATCAAACGCCGCCGTCGTCCGCCGCGGCTCGTGAGGCGGCTGCGGCACGGACGCGGGCGAGGTCCAGACCTGCCTGCGCGCAGAGCGTGGCCAGGTCGAAGTACAGGCTCTCGCCGGCCATCAGACCGTCCTGGAAGGGCACGACATTGGTGAAGGGCACGGCGAAGGTGCCGCCGCCGGGCGGCACGCCAAGCCAAGGCCCGCGGCTGGTGCCGCGCAGTACACCCCACACGACGATGACGTCGTCGCCGTAGGCGATCCCTCTGTCTTCCGGCTCAAGATCCGGGAACGCGGCGAAGATCCCCTCATACGCGGCACGCGTCGCCGCTCGGCCCCGGCTGCGCAGCCCCAACGCAACGGTTTCCAGGAAGCAGTCAGCGACGAACGTCTCCAGCACCGCCCCAAGATCGCGGCGGGCCTCTGCCTCGCGGTGGGCGGTGAAGAGCCGGAACATCACATCGCGGTCCACCAAACCTCCTCAGACAGCGAGAGGGCGCGGACTGCGGCCCTCTCCCCCACACTCGCATCCCAGCCCCGGCCCGGCTGCGCGGATCGCCACCGGCCCGCCCGACCTCACCCAGTCGCCGCCCCCGATCGAGGGGAACGGTGCCACCGCAGGGCCCGGCCTCCGCCTCCGTGCTATAAGACGTCGTTTCATTTGGTGAGGCGGCGGTGGCAGATGAGGGCTGCGGCTATGCCGACGAAGGCGAGGAAGTGTTCAGCCTTGCGCTCGTAGCGGCGGTGCAGTCTGCGGCAGCCGGCGAGCCAGGACACGGTCCTCTCGACGACCCATCGGTGGCGGCCGAGCCGCTGCGAGGACTCGATGCCCTTGCGTGCAATGCGGTGGCGGATCCCGCGCTTGCGCAGCCATCGGCGCAGGTGGTCGTAGTCGTAGCCCTTGTCGCCGTGCAGTTTCGCCGGCCGTCGCCTGCGGGGGCCACGCCGGGACCGGATCGGCGGGATCCCGCGTACGAGCGGCTCGAGTCCGAGGCTGTCGTGTATGTTCGCGCCCGAGATGCCGAGCGAGAGAGGCAGCCCGTTTCGGTCGGTGATCAGGTGGATTTTCGATCCCGGCTGGCCGCGGTCGGTCGGATTCGGTCCCGTCAGTGGCCCCCCTTTGCGGCCCGCATGCTGACGGAATCGATCGAGCACCGTGACCAGTCGAGCTCACCGCGGGAGCCGAGTTCGTCGAGGATGACGCGGTGGAGCCGGGCCCAGACACGGGCCCGGCTCCACTGGGCGAAGCGTCGGTAGACCGTCTGCCAGCTCGGGCCGAACGCCGGCGGAAGCTGCCGCCACGTGCAGCCCGACGTCGCCACGAAGATGATCGCCGCCAGTGTCTCGCGATCACCCGCCCTGCGCCGGCCCCCGCCCTGGGGGCGTATCACCTCTGTCGGCGGCACCACTCGCCGGAACAACACCCACAACTCATCCGGCACCAGCCGCTCAACCAAATCCGTCATGCACGATTCAACGAACGATCACGCCATAAGAAACGGCGTCTAAGCACACCGCGAGGGCCTCGGGAGGCATACTGCGCGTTCAACTGACGCGCGAGCCGGCCAGAGGACTGGACTTCCCAGCTGAGAGCGATGTCTGACTGCAAGATCCCCTTACAGCCGCCTCACCGCCGGGACACGCGGCGTGAATGGCTGCTGGTCCTTCCTCGACGGCGCCTCCAACCCTCCTGGGACCCGCCGGCCCAGGGACGGAGCCGGCCACCGGCACTGGGCCGCCTTCGGGACTGGTCAGGCCACTGGCGGCTGTGTTAGTCGGATCCTGAACAGGAGCAGCACGCCTGTCATTCCGGCAGGCGCTCCGACTGGCTCGGCAACGGCCCGACGAGAACGAGAGACCGGGACCGGCCACGGCCGCTGCGCTCCGCGCGGCCAGCCTGACCGTCGAGGCGCGCGGCCACGAATGGCTGCTGGTCCCCTACGACCCCGACCACACTGCCACACGATCACCGCGGCCAAGCGATGCGTTGCGCCTGCGGGCTGCCCCCCCGTGGTCAACCCCTGGAAGGTCACGCTGAACTCGACTGCACCGGCACCCACCCGGCCGGGCTCGCCTCAGACGGAATCCCAGGTGCGGTAGAGACAGGCATCCTAGGTTAGAACCAAGGCCGTACGCAGTCACGACCGCGCCGCTGTGCACGTCGGTTGCCCGGGCGCATACCAAGACCGGACATGCGACAGCGTGAAAGTCGCAACAGGGCCTCGTCGCGGACCTCGGGGTCTCGATCCGATGCCAGCGTTCGAAGCTGCGCGGTGACGGTCCTCGCGGTTCAGCGGCACGTGCACCGCACCGGCGCCCACGCGAACACCGCGGCCTGCACCGCCGTCGCAGGGCTCGTGAAGCCGACAGAGGAGCAGCACATCGCGGAGCCCGGCCTGGTGGTGGGCGACGTTCTTCACACGTCCCGGTTCTCGCACAACTTCTGTGGTGCGGTCACGTCGTGTCAATGGCCGCCATTGCGTTGGCGAGCTGCGTGACAGGGTCACCGACGAACCGGTGACGGGACTGGTGCGCGGGCCAGGTGGTGAACGCGTCGTCGGACCAGCGCGGAACCACGTGGAAGTGCAGATGAGGTACCGACTGCTCCGAGCCCGGGCCGCTGGCGCTCAGTATGTTCACGCCGCCGGCCTTCAGCTCGCTCCGCATCTTCTCGGCAAGGAGCTGGACCAGCGTCATCGCCTGGGCCAAGACCTGTGGTGGAGCGTCGAAGATGTCCGTCCAGTGGGACGTGGGCACGACCAGGGTGTGCCCTGGTGCGAGGGGATCCAGCGGAACGAACGCGCTGACCACGGGCCCGCGCGTCACCCATCGGGCGGCGTCTTCCCGTATCAGTCGGCAGAAAGTGCAGTCCATACGATCAGACCCTGCCACAACCACGCGGAGCTCCGCGCCTTCGCCACCGACGCGCGCCGGCCCGTCACCGACTACCTCAGGGCCCTCGTCCGCGACCTCGCGGGCCGTACCCCCGTAGCGGGTGTCGGGGTCATCGGCCTCTGTCTCACGGGCGGTTCGCATTGGCCGCGGCGGTGGACGACTCCGTACTGGCTCCTGTGATGAGCCAGCCGTCGGCGGCGGGTGGTCGAGCGCACGCGGAGCAACGGCCTGTGCGTGATGGGGCTCCGCTTCAGCGAGGACTGGATGGTGCCGCGGAGCGGTTCAAGACCCTGAGCTCCCGGCTCGGGTGCCTTCAAGGTCATCCAGCTCGGTTCGGCCTCGGGCAACGCCGACGGGTTCGGCCGGCAGGCCCACGCGGTGCTGACCTTGGAGGTCCGCGAAACCCCTGCGGACCAAACCGGCCTTGCGGGCGCGTGCGGAGGTCACCGCGTTCCTGTACGAGCGGCTCGACGGCTGACCGGGCAGCCTTTCGTCCAGAAAAGTGCTCCAGCCGCGTTGGCTCACCGGCAACACTTGCACCATGACCGGTCACGACCACGACGAACTGCCCGACCCTGATGGGCAGCGGGCCGCGGAGTGGGCGGCGGGCCCTCCCCCGTCGCCCGCCGTGCAGCCCGGATACGGCTCCGACTACCAGGCGCCGGCGCCCGGTTCCGGGCCCGTGCCCGGCAATCCCTACGCCCAGCCGCTCCCGCTTCCGCAGCCTCCGCCGCCGCAGTACGGGCCGCTGCCGACGTATCCGCCTCCTTCGCCTGTCGGCCCGTACGCGCATCCGGGACAACAGCGAGGCTTCGGGGTCCCGTTGCCCCCGCCGCCCGGCGAGAGGACCAAGGGTGCGTTCCGGGGCCGGACCGCCGTGCTGATCGCGGCCTTGGTCGCCGCGCTGTTGGTGATCGGCGGCGGGGTGTACGCCGTGACGGGCCCGGGCCGCGGCAAGCCTTCGGCCAAGGAGTCGGACGCGGCCACGCCGTCCGGATCCCCCTCGGTCGACCAGGGCGACGGCAAGGGCGCGGGCGGCGGTCCGGACGAGTACGACCTCAACGCCGGGATCAAGCCGGGCGAGGCCCCGGTCTGGCTGAGCAGCAACCGGACCGAACTGCCCGGTTCGGGAGCCTCCCAGTACGGTCCGTGGCGGGTGGGCGACGTGGTGGTCAAGGTGATGTTCAAGGAGATCACCGCCCACGGGGTGGGCGACGGCCGGGAGAAGTGGAAGATCACGCTGGAGAGCGGGCTGTGCGGCGTACCCCGGGCACCGTCGGCCGACGGGAAATTGGTCGTCGGCGTGAAGGCGAGCGACAGCGAGAGTGCCCACTGCACCCACCTCCAGCAGATCGACCTGGCCACGGGCAAGGCCGGCTGGAAGACCGAGGTGCCGCAGGAGAACTCCTACGACAGCGCCTTCGAGTTCAACCTGGTGATGACCGGGGGTACCGTCGCGGTCGCCCGGTCGGCCGTCGTCAGCGGCTTCTCGGTCACCGACGGCAGGAAGCTCTACGGCACGTCGAAGACGGGCGGGTGCTATCCGGCGGCCGTCGGCGGGGGCGGCGGCAGGTTGTTCAACGTACGCAACTGCCCCGATCCGAACGACGCGACCGGCAAGCCCCAGGTCATGATCGAGGAGGCCGACCCGGCGACGGGCGCGCCCAAGTGGAACTACCTGTACGACAAGGGCTGGAACCTCGGCCGGATCTACTCGGCGGACCCCCTGGCCGTGGCCGCGTACCACTCCGACCGGAAGGTTTGGAACATCACGGCCTTCACCCCCGACGGCAAGGTCCGCTCGCAGACCGAGTCCAAGTTCGGCGTCCAGAGCCGGTGCAACGGATGGGGCGACGGGAGCGGCGATCTGCACGGCTGCGTGGGCGCCGTCGTCGACGCCGACACGCTCTACATCGCCGCGGGCAAGCCGGGCAAGAACCTCGGCATCGACACGACGGACGAGGTCGTCGCGGTCGATCTGGGCACCGGCGCCGAGAAGTGGCACGCGGCCGCGCCCAAGAACCGCGCCATGTGGCCACTGGCGGTGGAGGACGGCAAGCTGCTCGTCTACATCCAGTCCGGGGCCGGGGCGGCGGGGGCGATCGCGGCCGTCCCGGTGGCGGGCGGAGGCGATCCCCAGGTGGTCCTGGCGAGCCCAGACGCCGCCAAGGGCGCCGAGTCCGTCTTCTACCCCAGTCTGGTGCGCATGGTCTGGGCGGGCGGACGGTTCTTCCTGCTCAACGGCCGCGTGTACAGCCCGAAGCCCACGGAGGTGAGCCATGCCATCCTCTCCTTCGGCCGGTAGGCGTTTCGGTCTCGTGGCCGTGTGCGCGGCGACGGCCGTGACCGTCGCCGCCGCGGTCACCGCCGTCGTGGTCCTGAACGGCGAGAGGGACGGCGCGGACACGTCGGCGTCGGGCTCCGCCGGGTGGAAGACCGTGGTCAACCCCAGGCACGGGACCGCGTTCGAGGTCCCTCCCGACTGGGAGGTCAAATCCTCCGACGTCTTCTACGGCTTCTCGGACCACGCAGACCCCGACAAGCCCGTCGTCGGTCACACCGCGCCCGCCTTCTACAAGTACAAGTGGTGCAGCGTCGACTCGGACGGGGACGGCCGGATCAGCGATTTCGCGCTCGCCGGCACCGGCACCAAGGGCGCGGACGGAGCCAAGAGCGCCGACGAGGTGGCGCGCAAGACGGCGACGGCCTGGGTCTACGGCGCGTACACCCAGCCGGACAAGGACGCGGTCACCTGGGACGAGCCGGTGGAGTACACCACGAAGTCCGGCGTCAAGGGCAGCTACGTCAAGGCGCGGTCGAAGGGGGCCAAGCGGACCGGCAAGTGCGCCAGTGAGGGCCGGGCCGTCGCCTTCGGCTTCAAGAACGCCAAGGGCGATTTCGTCGCCTGGGACTTCTACGGCACGACGGGCGTGCCCGGCGCGGTCAGCGACGAGCTGGTCATGAAGATCCTCAGCACGGTACGGCTGTCGGGAGAACCGACAGGTTGAATTTGATCACCCGCCAATCGCAAACGATCACTGGCGGCCACTTCGAGGCTCGTGGCGCCAGCCGTCATGGTCACGCACCGACGGGGACGCCCACTGTCTCCTCGGCTGCGGTCCGGACCCCACAGGGACGGATGTCAACCCGCAGGCGGTCGAGCGTGGAGGGGGCCGGTCATCCGGCGCGCTGGGCGACCTCCTCGGCTGGGGCGGGTACTGCGGGCAGGGGGATGGTGCAGGAGGCGCAGCGTCGGGCCTGGGCGGGGACGGGGCTGAGGCACTCGGGGCAGTCCCGCTTGGGAGCCTGGACGTCGTGGTGGGGGGCGAGGCGTTCGTGCAGGTTGTTGATCGGGAGTACGACGAGGAAGTACAGGGCGCCGGCAAGGAGGAGGAAACTGATCGCCGCGTTGATGAAGGCTCCGTAGGGGAACTCGGTGGAGCCCACCGTGAAGGTCTTGCGGCTCATGTCGCCGGTGGCCCCGGTTGCCAGCCCTACGAGGGGTGTCAGAAAGGCGCCGACGAAGCCGTTGACGACGGCGGTGAACGCCGCTCCGATGACGATGCCGACAGCCAGGTCGACCACGTTGCCACGCAGAATGAAGCTGCGGAACCCCTTCACCTTCTCACCCCTTACCTTCCAGGCCTTTGATGTCGGCGGGTGCCACCAAGGGCGCAGTCGGCCCGATGCCCCTGCCCCCGGATGCCCTGCCACGGCTCACCCATGCCCGCTGTTCGTGCGACGCAAAGTGCTGCACGTCACCGGCTTCCCTCAGATATCTGGCGCAGGTTGTACGAAGACTCCCATCACGGGCGGCGATCACCGGCGAGGAGGCCGCGGCGCGGGGGCACTCGTTGCCCTGCGGCTTGGCGGGTAAGAGGGGATGCATCTGGCAGCAGCAAGGAACGGGGCGGTTGTGAGTGGAGCCTTGAGGAGCCGTTGGCCATCGCGCACGCCAGTCAGTGGAGAAGATCCGCCGTTCGTGGGCCGAGCCGCTTCTGAGGCAGCGCCGGTGTGGGAGGCTCTGACCGGGTCCTGTGAGTGCTGAGCAGCTCGTGGGCTCAGCCGCTGGCGAGTACCGGGGCTGAGCCGGGCGAGGTCTGCGAGGCGTGGGGACAGGTAGGGGCTGACATGGGGATCCGCATCCGGCGAAGGAGGTCGCGGGCGGTGCGCTTGCGCAGCGAGCTGCGCCAGGCAAGTCCCGGATGGCGGGCACGCAGGTGCGAGAGCGCACGAGTGCCCAGGCCGGTGCTGTGGAAGCGCTCGTCGATGACCAGGGCAGTGATGACGCCTTGGGCGCAGTACGTGCAGAGCCGGTAGTGGACCTGGCCGACGACCTGGCGGACGTGGACGAGGAGAAGGCATTCCTCGCCGGGCCCGGACGTGTCGGGAATGTGCGTGGACAAAAAACCGATCGCACGATAGGCGAGGATACGCCGGCGAAAGCGATTGACGAGCCGAGTACGGC
>NZ_LFML01000126.1:132284-154037 GCF_001044425.1 Streptomyces roseus | reverse complement strand
CGGTGGGACGCGCGTGTTGTCCGTGCATGACCCCTCGTCTGCCCGGTCCGCCCACACATACCCGCCTCGATGCACGCGCCAGGGCGCGGTCCTGCCGGTCAGCGTGGGCGACGGCGCCGCTTGCGCAGCGTGGTGACAGCCGGCGAGGTGGGCCCCAAACGGCACCCGTACAACGCGATGCCGTACGAGGCCGCGACCGACCTGCCGTTGAAGTCGCAGGTCTAAGGGCTGGTGTGACGGGTTCCGGAAAGCGCGTGGCCTGACGGCTCCCGGAGTCAGATCAGGACGGGCCGAGGGCAGCGCGGTACCAGCCCACAGTCCGGCGGAACTCGTACTCGTCCAAGCCGTACTCGTTCTTCGCGGCCTGGAAGTTGTCCGACGGCCGAGCACTGCGTTCGGCGGACGGCCTCAGCCGCAGGAGTGGGGGCGACCGACTCTGAGAGCGGGCCCGGTCCCGTGCGCACCAGTGAGCGAAGCGGGCACAGGGGGCGTATGGCGCTGCGCCACGGCGTCCTGCACCGGCCATCGGAGGCAGCAGCCGTTGCGGCGGAAGGCACAGTCGAGGGCGCCCGAGGCGAGGTGCACGAGAGTCACGGCCGAGACGCCCCGGCGTTCCGCTCGCCTGCCGGTCTCGTGGAGAAGGCAAGCCTGCGGTGGGCCCGGCGCAGCATCAGGCGGGCCATGCACGGGTGGGCGAGGCCCGCCACCGCGAAGTACAGGCGTCCGCGGGTGTTGTGGAGTCGTACGGCCGTTGCCAGGGTCACGGTGTCGTCCTCGATCACAATCGAGGAGCGGAAGTCCAGATGGGAGGCGTCCTTGCCGACCAAGAGCTCACGGTCGGAGGTGCCGCGGACGGGGAACGGCAGCACATTCCTCCAGTCCTGCGGGTCGCGGGACGTCCCCGGTGGCAGGGGCAGGCGCCAGGCGTCGGCGAAGTCCGGCCGGGGCACGGCCTCGTGCAGCAACCGGGCGTGCGATGGCACGGGAACGGCGTGCGGACGGGCCCAGAACAGCCGGTTGGCCAGCAGTGCGCGCGGCGGTCGACGGGTCGGCGCGTGGGGCGGACGGCCGAGGGCGCTCCGCTCGATGTTGTCGAAGACCTCCTCGATCATCGTGTCGTGCACCGGCTGAATCGTCACCTTCCACTGGAGGAACGGCATCAGCGGCATGGAGAGCTCGAGGACGTGGACGACCCGGCACCGGTCCGACCCGAGGGGTTCGACGTCGAAACGGTGGTATCCCTGCCCCAGCGCCCCACCGGTGGTGTCGAAGCGTACGGAACGCCCCGGCACGTGCGCGGTCACGCAGTAGCGGACCCGGCCGTGGCCGCCGTCCGCGCCGACGCCGAGCGGACGGTCGAGGACCATCGCGGGCCAGACCGGTGTGGGGAAAATGGGGTCGTCGGGTGCCGACACCCGGTCGAGGAGCGCCCCGACGCAATCGGCTGGTGCCGGAATGATCCGTTCGTGAACGTTGCGTACCGTGCGCATGCCGACCTCCATACGGGGGCGTATGTTCTCACCGTACGGTAGCGTATGGAGACGTGAGCGAACCATCCGGCCGGAAGGGCCACCGCAGCGCCCGCAAGCGGCTCACTGCCGACGACTGGGCCGATGCCGCCCTCGCCGCGCTCGTCGAACGCGGCCTCGCCGCAGTGGCGGTGGAGCCTCTCGCGGCCGAACTCGGCACGACCAAAGGCAGCTTCTACTGGCACTTCGCCAACCGCGACGCTCTCGTCGCCGCCGCACTCGCGCGCTGGGAGGAGTCGTCAACCGAGCGGGTCATCCAAGCGATGGACGCGGTCGAACCCGACCCCGCCGCCCGGCTCGACGCGCTCCTGCGTAGGGCGACCGTCGCTGCAGTCGACGATCCGCGGGAGGTGCGGCTGCTGGCTGCCAGCGACCATCCTGAGGTCGCGGCCGCGCTCGCCCGCGTCACCGAGCGCAGGATCGGCTATCTCGCCCACCTCTTCGAACTGCTCGGATTCCCGGCACCCGAGGCGCGCCGACGCGGCTCCTTCGCCTACACGAGCTACCTGGGCCACGCTCAGCTCGCCCACGCGGTACCGGGCGCCGTGCCCGCCGACCCCGCGTATCTGGCCGAGGTGTCCGCCGCACTGCTGAAACGCTGATCCCCCGAGGCGGTCCCTGCTCGACGCAGAGAAGGCCGGTGCTCCAGCCCGACGGGGCTTTGCGAAGCCGCCGTGGAGCGGGAACACGCCGCTTGGCGAACCCGCACCGGCAGCGACAGCGGTTCCCGGGCAACAGCCGTGGTGGGGCGCCCCGGTCCGCCGAGAAGCGCGTTTACGCCCGGACCACCTCCGCGACCTCACCGTGCTGCGCCGCAAGGTCGCTTCCGCCCTCCGGAAAGGGGAGGAGATCATTCCGACGGGATGCACCCCGACCTGCCCGTGGTCGTATACCCGCCGGACGCTGAGGGCGAGCGGCGCGTCGTGCCCCGCCGCGGGGCGGTGTCGCCCTCGCCTTGCCGCTGTCGCGCTGGGTAGAGCGGACCAAGCTGGCGCATCGCGAGGTACATGAAGCTGCCGGCGGCAGTCTGAGGTTATACGGCAAGCTCAGGTCTGCGTCTGAACCCTGCCCGGGCGTACGACGTCTGGCAGGCACGTCTATCCCCACGTGGAATCAGACACAGACCCTGACCAGCAGAGGACCTTGCGTTCGGTAAAGTTCCGCGTGCGTCGGGCAGGTGCCGCCGGGCGGCCCGAAAACGACTGTAGGGTAACCGAGTTGGACACCGTCTTTCATCCACTGGAGGGCGACGACCCGCGGTCCGTGGCCGGATACCGCATCGTGGCCAAGCTCGGCGCAGGCGGCATGGGCAAGGTGTACCTCTCATACACTCCGGGCGGACGGCCTGTTGCGATCAAGGTGATCCGACCGGAGTTCGGCGAAGACGCCGAGTTCCGCCGCCGCTTCCAGCAGGAGGTGCGGGCCGCCGAGCGCGTGCAGGGGCTGTACACCGCGCCGGTGATCGACTCCGACACCGAGGGCCGTCACCCCTGGCTCGCCACGGCCTACGTCCCGGGCCCCTCCCTGGCCGACGCCGTACAGCGGCACGGCGCCCTGCCCGTGGCCACCGTGCTGCTGCTGGTCGCGGGCGTCGCCGAGGCCCTACAAGTTATCCACAAGGCCGGCATCGTCCACCGCGACCTCAAGCCGTCCAACGTTCTGCTCGCGGGCGACGGACCCCGAGTCATCGACTTCGGCATCGCGCGGGCCGCCGACGCGACCGCCCTCACCGGCAGCGGCGTCACCATCGGCACCCCCACCTTCATGGCACCCGAACAGGCTGCGGGCGGTGCGGTCACCCCGGCCACAGACATCTTCGCGCTCGGCCAGGTCGCAGCGTACGCTGCGACCGGCCTGCCCGCGTTCGGCGAGGGCACCTCGCACGGGGTGCTCTACCGCATCGTCCACGAGCAGCCCGACCTCACCCGACTCCCGCCCCAGCTGCAGAAGTTGGTGGCTCACTGCCTCGCCAAGGAGCCTGCGGCCAGGCCCTCGGTCGACGAGGTCCTCGCGCTGTGCCGGGCCGCCAATGGCGACGCGTCACTGCGCCGCCCCGAGGCCTGGCTGCCCGGCGCGGTCGCCGCCGACATCACGCTGCGCGGAGCGGCACCCGCACCGCCCGAGGTGACCCGAGTTCCGCAGACCCAGGCACCGGCGCCGCCCGGCCGCGAGCCGACGGTGAGCGCCGCGCCCGCCGCGCCGCCCGCCGTCCAAGGCGCGTACGGACCGCCGACGCCGCACCCTCCAGGCCCCTACGCCCAGCCGTCGATGCCACCGGGCTACCCGCCCCAGCCGTCCGCGCCGGGCCGCCCGACCCGACGTCCGGGCATGGCCGTGGCGGTCGGGCTCGCCCTGGCGCTGCTCGCCGGCGGCGGCGTGTACCTCCTGAACCGCAACTCCGGCACGGAAGAACAGGCCACCGGTAAGGGGAAAGGGGCCACGACCACCCCGAACGCCTCGCAGTCGCCGGCCGGCGCGACCAAGACGCCAGAGCCGGTCACCCGCACGGGCATCAACCTGCCGGAAAACTACACCCTGAGATTCGACGACGGTGAGCTGCGGCCGCAGGACTCGGGGGGCTCCGTCGGCGACCTGCAGTTCGGCGGGCACTCGCTCCCGTACCGCGTGCGCACCCAGGCGGGCAACCACCTCGCGCTGCTCGACCCCGGGCAGTCCGGATCCCTGGAGACCTGCCGCGACGAGACGCGCTTCGCCGACTACATCCCCCTGGACACGCTTTCCCCGGGCGCCCAGTTCTGCGTCCTCACCACGGTGGGTCACATCGGCCTGATCACCTTCCGGGGACAGACGGCCAACACCGACCCCGCCTTTCACGTCACCCTCGACGCCACCGTCTGGCGCCGGGCGGTCGCGCCGTCGTAGCCCGACTGACCGGCCCGCCGTAATCCATCCGACCCCCGGCCCCCGCTTTGCACGCCACCCTGCTGACCGCGTTGCGCCGCGCGATCTGCTGGACTTGGACGACTGCCCGGTGGACGGGCCGCACGTCCGTGCCCTCAAAGGGGGCACGTTGGCCCCCCCTCCGTCGACCGATCCCGTCCCGGCCCCACACACCAGCGGAGCTTGGCGCCACTGCCGACACCGTTGCCGTTGGCGTCGCCGAGGGCAGCGAAGACGGTGCCCGCGCGGCCGCCGTATGCGGGGTGGTCGGCGTCCCCCGCGAGGGTGTACATGATGATGCCGCTGCCGTCGGAGTAGCAGCGGCACTTCCCCATTTGATCTTGGTCTCGTGTCGTGGACGCGGTTGCCGGTGATATGGATCTTGTACGTCTGCGAGTCGGCGCCACCGACGTCACGCGGGGTGAGGACGGAGATACCGCTGGTATCGTAGACGGCCTCGAATGCCGGACCAACGCCCGCCTGACCAGTGGTGACCTACATGGCCAACGGTCGTGCCCGGTTGTCGCCGGCCGGCTGTACCGTTGTACTCAGGCCGCCACGAGAACGTCCGAGTGCGTGGTCGTCGGGTTCTGACCGTCGCGCAGCCCCTTTTCACAGCCCCAGCCGCGTGCGGACGGGCCCGGCAGACGGTGGAGTCCACCGAAACCGTCCATTCCACGTCGTCATCAGCGTCGGCGGTGGCCAGGACGGCGGCCAGGATCCGTGCCCAGGTGCCGTCGACGGCCCACCTGATGAGGCGTTTGCGGGCCCTCTGGAAGGAGCCGAGTTCCCCCGGCAGGTCCCGCCAGGGCGAAGCCACGCGACACATCATGCAGAACGCATGACCCCGCGCCGCCCGTAGGCGTGTGCCCCGCGTCGGGGCCGCTCCTACGGGCGGCGGCTTGTTCGTCAGGGCTGGTCGTCGACCGGGAGACCGACCCCGCCCAGAACGGCGAGGTCCATGCGACGGGGCGCGGTCGACAGCAGTGCGAGGACGTCTGCGGGGGCGGGACCGTCGGCGAGCGACGGAGCGGCGAGTGCTGCCCGCGCACTGGCGTCGTCCCGCCAGACTTCGGTGACATGCACCGTGTCGGAATCGGCGGCGTCCTGGCTGATCAGATAGATCTCGCAGCCTGGGAAGCCCTGCAGTCTCCGCGCCACCCGCAGCAGGACAGCGGCGAGTTCGCCGCCTCTGCCTGCGTGCGCTGTCATGGTCATCAGTCTGCCGATCATGCTCAGACCAGGGTGGTGATGCAGAACGGATGGCCTGCGGGATCCAGCAATACCCGCCACCGGTCGGGGTCCGGCTGGACCGCCGGCGCGACGGCGCCCTGGGAGATCAGCCAGGCCTGGGCGGCATCCAAGTCATCCACCCCCAGTTCGATGTGGGCTTGCTTCTCCTGGGAGGGGTCAGGCCAGGTGGGACGTCGGTAGTCGGCCAAACGGTTGAACCCAAGTCCGGCCGAGCCCTCCCGGCCGAGCAGGACGAAGTCGTCAGTCGAGTAGGCGATGGGCAGTCCAAGGGCATCGCCATAGAAGCGGGCCAGGTCGGCGGGGTCCGGGCAGTCGAAAGTGATGGCCGAGTAGCGGATCGCGGGCGCGGATGTCTTTCCAGTGCTCATGGGGCAGACGCTATGACGGGACCAGGACAGTTTCAGTCCTGGTCATGCGGGACACTTCACGATGTGATCAGCACTTCGGCCCGCCTGCTGCGACTTGTCTCACTGCTGTCCGCACGGCCCACGTGGACCTGCGGTGAGCTGGCCGACCGGATGGCGGTCACCGAGCGCACGGTGCGCCGGGACGTCGCCAGGCTCCGGGAACTCGGCTACGGAGTCGAGTCCGACCCCGGGCCCTGGGGCGGTTACCGCCTCAGGGCCGGCAATCGGGTCCCGCCACTGATCCTCGATGACGAAGAGGCACTCGCCGTGGCCGTCGGGCTGCGTGAGGCAGCACTCAGCGGCGTTCTCGGCGGCGACCAAGCCGCGCTGTCCGCACTGCTGAAGCTGCGCCAGGTCCTTCCACCGCGGATCGCGGACCGACTTGGCGAGATGGACGCCGCCTTCGTGCACACCGCCAGGCCCGACGAGCCGCAGATCGCGCCGGGCATGCTGCTGGAACTGGCCACCGCGTGCCGCCGGGGCGAGCGCACCCACCTGTCGTACCGAGACAGGGAGGGGAAGGCCACTGCCCGGGACGTCGACCCGTATCGTCTCGTGCACACAGGACGACGCTGGTACTTCGTGGCCCGGGATGTGACGCGGGGCCAGTGGCGAACGTTCCGGGCGGACCGGGTGGCGCACATACAGCCGACCGGGCAGGCTGTGGAACTCCTCGACCCTCCCGACCCGGCCCTGCTCGTCTCCCGGTCCATTGCCACCGGCAGCTACCCGCTCTACGTGACCGTCCGTCTCGCGTTGCCCATGGACAAAGCACTGCGGCTGGTCCCGCCGACGGTCGGTACCCACCGCCAGGACGGCCCCGATGCCACCATCGTCGACATCGGCGGCCCCGACGCGGACGGACTCGCCCAATACCTACTCAGCCTCGCTACCCCACTTCAGGTCCTGTCCCCCGACGAAGTACGGGCAGCATTGCTGCGCCGTACCCGGGACCTGGTCGCAGCCAACGAAGTGCTGTCAAGGAATGGCGACCCCAGTGACCGTACTGGTCCGGGAGAGGCCCCTCGCAGGTCGCACATATGAGTGGGATCCGACATTTGCAGGTGATCGCGGCCATACTCGGCGCTTTCGCCAGATTAGAGTCCGGCACGACCGCATTCGCTTCTCGACGCAGTGTCACCACCGCGCTGCGCGGAGTCCGTCCCGGCGTCGAGATTCCCTGTGAGGTGCCCATGCCCAGCTCAACTTCCGCTGAGTCTGTTCCCACGTACATCGATCCTTCGAAGCCGAGCATCGCCAGGGTGTACGACGCCTTCCTGGGCGGCAAGGACAACTACGAGGTCGACCGTGAAGTGGTCCGGGGCGTGCAGAAGGCTGCTCCTGAGGCGCGGGACCTGGCGGTTGAGAACCGCGCCTTCTTGATCCGCGCTTGTCGGTTCCTTGCCCAGCAGACCGGCATCACCCAGTACCTGGACTGCGGCTCGGGCCTGCCGACGGCGGAGAACACCCACCAGGTGGTGCAGCGGGTCAACCCGGATTCGCGGATCGTATACGTGGACAACGACCCGGCGGTGCTGGCCCACGGCCGCGCGTTGCTGGAGGAGAACGGGAACACGGCCCTCGTCGCCGAGGACATCTTCGTGCCGGAGAAGTTGCTGCGCAACCAAGTCGTGCAGTCCCACCTGGACTGGAACGAGCCGATCGCGTTGCTCCAGTGCGGCACGCTCCACCACTACAACGGCGAGGAAACGCGTACCCGCAAGGACATCATGCGCGCGTACATCGACGCGCTGCCGTCCGGCTCCTACGTGGTGATCAGCCACTTCCTGGACCCGGAGGACGAATACAGCGCGACCGCCCGCAAGATGGAGGACATGTTCCTGCACAGCATGATGGGCAGCGGCACGTTCTCCACCACGGCGGAACTGGAAGATCTGTTCAACGGTTTGGAGATGGTCTCTCCGGGCCTGGTGCGCTGTGCCGACTGGTGGCCGGACGGCCCCCGGCTCAAGGACTTGAACGCGGCACAGCGGTCGATCGCCGGCGGCATGGCCCGCAAGTCGTAAGCCGAGGCACGGGTCGTGCGGGTCCGGCCTGCCGCTACCACACGACCTCTCCTGCCCGGCGAGGGTTGAGTTCACTTGGGTTGGTTCACGCCCAGGGGCAGCAGAGGTTCGGGTGCGGGACGCCACTACGGTGCTGCGCCAGACGGGCTCCGTCGGAGTGGAGGCCCCGGCACCGGGAAAGGCGTCGGGGCTCTCGCCTTGTCCGGCAGGGCTACGGAGAGGGGGTAGAACTCCGCCTCCGTGCCCCTGCACCCGGCCGCGCTCTCCGGTATCCGCTCGCCTGCGCGCCGTCCGCGGCGAGGCTCCAGCGGAGCTTGGTCGCCATCCGCTCCGCCCCATACCAACAGGGAAGAGTGCAGGGACCTTACGTCGGCCTGGCGCCCTCCCCCACGAGACGCACAAGGCCGGCCCCTCCCCCTGTCGACGCCGCTCTTGGTTGGTTAGGGTGCGGCCGTGGCCACCGATCGCCCCCGTGAACCTGTCCTGCTGGACCCCAAGGGCCCAGTGATCACAGCAATCGCCTGCACCGTGGGTGCGGTTCTGTTCCTGGGCGCGGCAGGCGCTTTCGTCTATGTCACCGTCCATACCGTCGCTGATTTCGACAGGTCTGACGGCGTGTGGGCGTGGGGCCGCGCGGGTCTCGCCCTGGCCGCGGCGATCGTCGCCTACGGCGGACTGTCCACCATCCTCTTCGCCCGCGCAGAACGGCGCGCCACACTCCAACTCGCCGCTCACGGTGTCGATGGCACCGCTCTGGTTCTGGCAGTGGCCTCCGCACCAGCCAGTAACGACGACCACGACCAGCTCCGGCTCCTGGTACGGGTCAACGGGCCTGGCTTCGAACCGTTCGAGCACAGCGGCGAGGTCCTGAGATACCTGTTCAGCAGGGCAACACCGGGGACCATACTGCCGGCCCGGGTCAACGCCACCACACGCGCGTTCACCCTCGAACCACCCCCCACACCTGCGGCCACCGAAGCCGGAAACGTATAGCGGAACCAGTCGGTGGCGTCCACCGCCCCAGCACCCGCAGCGGGTCCCTGCCGGACCCGGTGAATCCGACACACCCACGCCCTGGACTTCCCTGACGTCAAGGGGGCCAGTTCTGCGGCGCCCTCAGCAGTGGATCGACCGGAAAGCTGGTCTTCGTCGGCGACACCGTCCGGCCTCTCCAGTTCCTCGTCTCTGGGAAGAGCACAAGAGCACAAGAGCACTGGCACTGGCTTTGACTCTGTGACGGGGGCCAGTGGATATGGAGGCCCCGTCAACCGGGTCGTCTGACGGGCAGGGTGATGTCGTCGGCATCGACCAGTGCGGTGCTCCAGGTTCTCTCATCGGACTGGCCTCCGCCAGGTGGCGGCCCCAAACCGAGCACCGTCGCGGCACAGGCTGTGGTGAGGCGGTGCCAACGGCGGGCGTCGCGGATCATGGTGTGGCGGCCACGGGGCATGCGGATGCCCCGGACCAGGGCCCCCGCTGCCCGGGCGCGGCGGAGGTAGTTCCAGGTGTCTGTGGCAGAGGTGATCTGGTCGGCCTGGTCGTGGAGGGCCATGACTGTGCGGCCTGCGAGATGGGCTACCGCCTCGTCAGGGGGGCACCAGGGGGCCAGGGCGACGACACCTCGGACCTGCGGGTCGTCTGCGGCGCGCAGTGCTGCCCTTGCGCCCATGGAATGCCCGACCAGCACCACAGGAAGCGGGCCGGCAGCATCGCGTAGCTCTTCCAGAGCGCGTCTGGCGTCCTGGACGGGGTCGGCCCTGTGCCCGTTCCATCCGCGCAGCCGGTATCGGACGAAGGCAACCAGGACGTCAGCGAAGAGGGAGTCCTGTTCCATCGCGCGGGCGAACGGCCGCATCCGCAAACCGGGGAGGTTGAGCAGAGGCGGCGGCGTCGGGGAGTCGGCGCGACCGCCGTGCAGGACGAGCACCGCCCCGGCTGCCGGCAGGAACGGCGGATGCGGCAGCTCGAGGGCGTGATGACCCGGCCCGGTGCCGGAACCGTACCCCTTCACCTCGGGTCCCCGGGTCCCGTGAGGGCCGGATTGTTCGGGGGCAGCGGCAGGACGCCGCTGGTCCGCCTTGCATATTCGGCATAACCGGGGCGGTCGGCCATGTGCTTTCTCCAAGAGGCGTCAAGGTCAACAGACCCTGGTCCGTGGTGCGTCCGCGGTGGGCGGGGCCCTGGTCGAAGCGTGCCGGCTGGTGGTCGCCGACTGCTTCGAAGCCTAGCCCGAGGGCCAGGACCGCGATCCCGCACGAGGCCAGGAGCCCCAGGGGTACGGAGCCGTGGCCGACGGGGAGCAGCCGAGGCGAGAGCGACGGCGGCAAAAGCGGGGCCCCAGCGGGGTCGGCGAAGCGGTGCAGGCGCCGCGGCGCACGGCCACGGCGAAGGAGGCGAGAAGCGCCGCCCCCGCCATCGCAGCGGGGGCGGCGAGGCGGAGACCGAGGGCTCCCCCATCGGTGCCGGTCATGCCGGGCTCCGGTCCGTGTACCAGGTGGCGGGGGTGGCGGGCATGGCGGAGATCCCCTCACGGGTGGGGCGTACGGCGAGGAGCTGGTCGACGCCCATGCGGCGTTCGGCGAAGGCGAGGGAGGCACCCGCCAGGTAGAGGCGCCACACCCGCCCGGTGGTCTCCCCGACGAGGGCCTCGACTTCGCACCATCGGTCTTCGAGAGTGGTCCGCCAGGCATCGATAGTGGTCGTGTAGTGCTCGCGCAGGGACTCGGTGGAGCGGACCTCCAGGCCCGCCGCCTCCAGCAGGTCGACGGTCCGGCCGACGGGACGCATGTGCATGTCGGGCGCGATGTACGTCTCGATGAAGGCTCCGCCGCCGGGGGCGTGGGCACCGCGGGACATCTGCTGGATCAGCAGTCTGCCTTCGGGGCGCAGTACGTCGTGCAGTTTCGTGGTGAAGGCGGGGTATTCGCCGTCGCCGACGTGTTCTCCCATCTCGATCGCGGCGGCCGCGTCGTAGCCGCCGCCGTCGATGTGCCGCCAGTGCCGCAGGGTGACGTCCACCAGGTCGGCCACCCCCTCGCGCGCGGCCCGCTCGGCGACGAAGTCGCGCTGCGCACGGGAGAGGGTGACGGCGGTGACGCGCGCCTTGTGCTCGCGGGCGGCGTGCAGGGTGAGGGAGCCCCAGCCGCAGCCGACATCGAGCAGCCGGTCCCCGGCGCGCAGTCCGAGTTTGCGGCAGATCAGTTCGAGCTTGTCGCGCTGGGCGTCGGCGAGGGTGTACGCGGGATCGTCCGGCCTGGTCCAGTAGGCGCAGGAGTACGCCATGGAAGGGTCGAGGAGCAGTGCGTAGAACTCGTTGGACAGATCGTAGTGATGGCTGATGGCCGCCCGGTCCCTTGAGGCGCTGTGCAGGGCGCCGGTCAGCCGTGCACGACCGTCGGGACGCCGCGGGGGCGTACCGGCCGCGCCCAGGCCGACGGCCAGGGTGGCGGCTGCGGCCATGCCTGCGGGCCGGGGGCGGGCTGCGGGGCGGTCGCGGACGGCCCGGCCGGCCTGGGAGAGGGCGTGGGCGAGGTCTCCGTCGACGTCGAGGTCGCCGCTGACGTACGCCTCGGCGAGTCCGAGTTCGCCGGGCTGCCACAGCAGGCGGCGCAGCACTTGGGGTGAGCGGAGTGTGACGAGGGGCGCGTCGGCAGGACCTGCTTGGCTGCCGTCCCAGGCGCGGACGCGTACGGGGAGAGGGCCGGGGAGGAAGTGGCCCAAGAGCTGGGCGAGTCGGTCGGCGGCGGGCTTCATGGTCGGGTCCCTTCGGTGAGGAGGAGCTGGCGCACATCGAGGTAGCCGGAACGAAATCCGGCTTCCGAGTAGGCGAGGTAGAACTCCCACATGCGTTGGAAGACGGTGTCGAAGCCGAGACCGGTCACGACGGAGCGGTTGGCGGCGAACCGTTCGCGCCACAGGCGCAGGGTCTCGGCGTAATGGGCGCCGTAGCCGTCGTCGGCGACCGTGCGCAGGCCGGCGGCGGCCGAGTGCTGGGCGATGGCCTCCTGGGAGGGAATGAGGCCGCCGGGGAAGACGTACTTGTTGATGAAGGTGTGGGTGGCGCCGGTGTGCAGCATCTGCTGGTGCCCCATGGTGATGGCCTGGAGGGCGATCCTGCCGCCGGGGGCGAGCGCGCGGCGCAGCGCCGTGAAGTAGGAGGGCCAGCACTCGGCGCCGACCGCTTCGATCATCTCGACGCTGATCACGGCATCGTGGCGGTCTTCGGCGTCGCGGTAGTCGCGCAGCTGGACGTCGACCCGGTCGGCGAGTCCGGCCGCCGCGATCCGCTCGCGGGCCAGGGCGGCCTGCTCGGCGGAGAGGGTCAAGGTGGTCACCCGTGCTCCGCGTGCGGCGGCCCGCAGGGCGAGTTCGCCCCACCCGGTGCCGATTTCCAGCAGGCGCGTGCCGTCGCCCACCCGGGCGAGGTCCAGGAGGCGGTCGATCCTGCGGTGCTGGGCTTCGGGGAGGGCGGCCGGGCGGGCGGGGAACTCGGTGAAGACCGCTGAGGAGTAGGCGAGGGTGGGGTCGAGGAAGGCGGCGAACAGGTCGTTGGACAGGTCGTAGTGGCGTTGGATGTTCTCGCGGGCGCAGGCGCGGGTGTTACGGTCGGCGGGGGGCCGGGCGGACACCCACATGCCGCGCAGCCGCCGCAGCGGGGCGGGCACCAGCTCGTCGACATGGCGCGCGAGGATCGTGAGTACTCCGGCGAGGTCGTCGCTGTCCCATTCCCCGGCCAGGTAGGACTCGCCGAGGCCGATCAGGCCGCCGCGACCGATGCGCTGGCGGAAGGCGTCCGGGTCGTGCAGGGTCAGCAGCGGGCCTCTGGCACCGGCGGTGGGCGTCACCAGGCCCTGCCGGATCAACGCGCGGGCCACGACGTGGCGTGCGACGGCGGTCCGGACGGCTCCGGCCGACGGCAGGGGGGCCACGCCAGGCCAGCGCTCCGCGTCAACCTCGGTACGGCCCGCGGCGGGCGCGGCGGGGCCGGCCGCGCCCGCGAGGATGGAGGCGGCGGTCAGGCCCACCACCCCGCTTCCCACGACGGCCGCTTTGCGCTGCTCCACTTGAAGGTGCTCCCGCCACTCGACACGCCGCCCGGCTGCTGCGCTTCACTCATACTTCGCAGCGGCCCGGCGGCCGGATTGGAGGAGATCCGCGGTGGTGCGGCGGCTCGTCGTGGGCGGGTTCAGGCGGTAAGTGTGGCGAGCTGGGCGCTCAGAGTGGTGGCGGGCGGGTAGGTGGCGCCCACGGCGGTGACGTGCTTCCAGTGCAGGCGGCCGGTGGCGGTGAGGATGAACACCGCCCGGCGCAGCCCGATCAGGGGGGCGGTGATCCCGAAGGACTGCGCCACCGTCCGCCCCTCGTCGGACAGCAGCGGCATGCGCAGGTTCCGGTCGCGGGCGAACCGTTCGTGACTGTCCAGCCCCTGGGGGCTGATGCCCCACACGGCAGCCCCGGCCGACTGCAGGTCGGCCAGGCCGTCGGAGTAGGAGCACAGCTGTGCGGTGCACACCGGCGTGTCATCGCCGGGGTAAAAGGCGAGGACGAGGGGCTTGCCGCGCTGTTCGCACAGGGTGTACTCGCGCCGGTGGAAGGTTTCGCCGTCCAGACGGCCGCCGGGCAGGCGGAATTCGCCGACGGTGTCCCCGATCTTCGGGGTGTGGGGCATGTGGGACCTCGATTCGTTACGTCGGTGCGGGCGCCGGGACAGAGGTTGCGGGTGCTGCCCGCTCAGGCGGGAAGGGCCATCAGGAGGAGGGGGTCGGTGGTGGGCTCCGCGGAGCCTCCGGCGGGTTCGAGAGTAAGGCCGACGGCGCCGGCGGCGTCGGGATTGCCGGTGAGGATGACGGTGCCGTCGTGGTCGATGAGTCCGGCGGGGCGCATGGTGGCGCCCTGGGCGAGCCACAGCTGGTAGGTCTTGCCCGCTCCTGGTGCCGGAAGGTTGGCAGCGCTGAAGACGGCCTTGTTCTGCCGGTCGGAGGAGACCACCGTGGTCAACGCCCCGTTGGCGGCCCGTCCGTGGGCGGTGCGTGCGTCTGGGGCGGCCAGAACGGCGCTGATCGTGTCGAGTTGCTGCTGGACCTGGCGGGCCTGCGCTTTGAGGTTCTGCTCAATCTGCGCCCGCCACACCGCGACGCCCCCGAGCGAGGCTGCTGCCAGGCCGGCGGCCAGCGCAAAGGGCGCTGCCCTGCGGCGCAGGATGTCGCCGAGGGAGAGCGCGGAGGCCGAGGTGGGCACGCGCGGCGGCAATTGGCGCACGCCGTCGATGGTGGCCATGACCTGCGCCTTGGCCGAGGCGGCCGGCGGCTGGGAGACGGCCGCGGCCAGGCGGGCCGCGGTCGCTTCGAACTCTGCGGCTTCCTCCCGGCACGCCTCGCAGGCTTGCAGGTGCGCGCCGAAGTGGGCGCGCTCGCCCGGGTCGAGTGCGCCGAGGGCGTAGGCGGCGGCGAGGGTGTGGGCGTCGGTGGCGTGGTGTTTCATGTGGTCACCCCCATGCAGTCGCGGAGCCGGATGAGCCCGTCGCGCATGCGTGTCTTGATGGTCGGAAGCGGTGTGCGCAGGGCTTCGGCGACTTCACGGTAGGTCAGCCCCTGGTAGTAGGCCAGGGTCACGGCCTGGCGCTGGACTTCGGTCAGGCCGCGCATGCAGCGGCGGACCTGCTCGCTGTCCAGGCGGGTCTCCACCTGTTCGGCGACCTCGTCGAAGGCGATGGTGTGCTCGCGGGCGGCCTGGGCGTGCTCGCGGTGGGCGGATGCCTGGGCGGAGCGGACGCGGTCCACGGCCCGGCGGTGGGCGATCGTCGCCGCCCACGTGGTGACGGATCCTGCCTCGGGCCGGTAGCGGGCGGCCTGCCGCCACAGGTCGATCATGACCTCCTGGGAGACCTCCTCGGACTGCGCCCGGTCGCGGACGACCTTGACCACGATCCCGAACACCATGGGTGCCAGGGCGTCATAGAGGTCAGAAAAGGCCTCTTTGTCTCCGTGGGCAACCTTCTGCATGAGGTCGGTGAGACCGCTGCCTCCGTGGTCGTCGGACGGGCGGCCGGTGTTGATGGGGACCGGTTGGTTCACCTGCCCGGCTCCAGCTGTGGTGAGGAGGCGAAGAGACGGCCTGGGGCGGCCGTCGGGGGGCGGGGCGTCCATCGCATGCCGGTCCTTGTGTCGTCGCGGGTAGGTGACCGGACCGCTCCAGGGGACGGTCCGGCTTGGAAGGTTGGGCGTGTGTCGTCTGTTCTTCGTAGCCGACGGGCCTGCGGATGGGAGACCTGTTCGTCACCCGCACCAGCGTCGGCTCACCCGTTGGAGGGAAGCGCGCCGCTTTCGCCAAGCCGGTACGCAAGCGGCGGCGAAGAGCGGGTGTGAGGCAAGTACGAAGGCGTTCACGAGGCTTCCTCACCGGCCGCGCGGGACCTCCGCGCGGGCGTACACCCTCACGGGAGGTAAACGACATGGTGCGTGTACGACGAGGTCTGGCTGTGGCTCTGGCGGCCGGCGCGGTCGTGGCGGCCGGGGCGTCGGTGGCGTCCGCCGACGCGGGCGCGCGGGGCGTGGCCGTGGGTTCGCCGGGCGTGGGCTCGGGCAACCTCATCCAGGTTCCCATCCACATCCCGGTCAACGCCTGCGGCAACACCGTCAGCGTCATCGGGCTGCTGAACCCCTCCTTCGGGAATACCTGCATCAACGCCTGACCGCCCGCTGCGGACACAGCTCCGGTCCGGCGCCGTCGATACGGGGAGGCACGGACCGGTGACCCGAACCGGCGCGAGGCGCATCGCAGCTCTGGGGAGCAGCGCGTGCGTACCCGCTGCCGGTCGGGTCGGCTGCGGGTGGCTGTCGGCACAGCCACCCGCAGTACCCCCGCCCTGCCTGCCCGGACTACCAGGTGAGGACCGCGATGACCTGCTTGCCGGTGCCCGTCCGGCTGACGAACAGGTCCGCCCCCAAGGTCCTGATGATCTTCAGACCGCGGCCGCCCGGCCCGAGCCGCTGTGTGCCGCCGTGCGCGTGATGGCCCGACATCTCGCGGGAGCCGTCGCTGACGGCGATGCCCGCCCGCCCCGTCTCGAGGCTGATCGTCAGCGCGTAGGGGCCCTTCGCGTGCAGGACCGCGTTGGTGACCAGCTCGGAGACGATCAGCACCAGGTCCTCGGCGGCGCCGCGCGGGCAGAGGGCAGGCTCCAGGGTCAGCATCCGGGCCATGGCCTGCCGGGCGTGCCGGGCGGCGTGTGCGCCCGGCGGGAGCTGGAGATGCAGCGTGGCCGGACACCCGCAGGACGCGACGACGGTGTCCATGATCATTCCTCCGATGGGGGCTCTCACGACGGGGAACCGAGGCGGAAGGGGTACGGAAGCGGGGCTCCGGCGGTCCCGGAGCCCCACGACGACATGGTGGCGATCACCGCTTGTCGTGGCAGTTCCAGTGACCGGGAACCCAGTGACTGGCGTCGCGGCCGGGCGCCCAGTGCGGCTTCCAGTGGCCCTGGCCCCACCATCCGTCGTGCCAGTTCCCGTGGTGGTCCTCGTAGCCGTCGTGCCAGGCGCCCTGGTCCCACTTCCATTCCCAGTGACCCTTGACCCACTTGTTCGCCCACTGGCCCCTTCCCCCGTCGCACCGCTCATGGCGGTCCCATCCGTCATGCCGGTGGTCACGGTCGCCGGTGACCGTCGAGGTCACCGCAGACGGTGCGGGCGTCGCGTGCGCGGTGGCGGAAACGCCCAGCACGGACGCCCCGGCCAGAAGTACGGCCGACGCCGCCCCGAGAACGAGCCTGCGGGCGTTCACCAATGCGCTCATCGCGCTCACCTCCTCTGATGCAGTCGAACGCGGAATATCGGTGTCTGCGGACTCCCTTAGGACCGGGGCAGCCCGAGGGCGTCCGTCCGGGATCCGCCCACTGGCATCGAATCGCACCTCTGCATCCACCTCATGCGAAGAATTCGGGACGAACCGGCGAACGGATTGGCGTGACGTAACGGATGGAAGGATTCGCTCAGCCGGGCGACATCAAGCGGTGTGCCATATTCCGGGCGTGGTTCCAGCGGGCAGGGTCGCTCCTCCTGCTCCCGTCGTGGCTGGCGCCGGCCGTCGTCGCGGGTCCCTCCACCCTCCGGCTCGGCAAGGTGGCACGCTCGGGTCACGGTGTGCAGTTGCCGGTCGGGGCCGGGTCCGCTCAGGTGTCCCGGCTGCTCAGCCCCGGCGGAGGGGACGACCCGTTGCCCCTTGCCGTGGTCTGGAGCTCCCGCACGGCGGGCGAACGGCATGCGGCGGCCCGGCAACAGGCGGCCCGTCAGGTCACCGCCATCTCATCGGACTCTGCTTCGTATTGCTCCCCGCACCGGATCGCCGGGCCCTTGCGGTCATCATCGCCGCAGGCCCGGCAGACATGCCCGCGCAGCTGAAGGCCGTGCGTCAGACGGCCTCCACGATCGGCGGAACCACCGTCAACCTGGCGGGCCGGCCACCGCGCAGGCCGACCTCGACGACGCGGCCGCGACGACCGACAACACCCTCCGGCCATCACCCTCGTAGCTGTCCTGTCGATCCTGCCGGCCGTCTACCGCAGCATCCTCATGCCACTGCTGGTGATCGCGAGCGCCCCGGTGTCCCTGACGGCAATGTGCGCCGTCCTGTACGCATCGGCCGGCCGGGGTGGCTGACGGCCACCGCCGCCTCGGCAAGGGCAAGGACGGCAACACCGGCGAGCGGATCAACGTATTCGGAGTTCGGACCAATCCGCCGGTCGCGTGCTGCCGAATGTCGGGTGTGACCAGCTTCCGAAGGATCCTCTCCCGCGCCGCACGGGGTGCGCCGGCCGGCCTGCTGGCCGCGTTCACCGCATTGGCCGTGGCCGAACTGGTGGCCGGACTCGTGCGGCCTGCGGCCGGACCGGTGACGGTCGTCGGTGGCGCGGTCATCGACCGGACGCCTCCCTCGGTGAAGGACTTCGCGATCCGCACGTTCGGGGAGAACGACAAGGCGGTCCTGCAGCTGGGCATCCTGGCGATTCTCGCCCTCGTCGCCGTCGGCCTGGGCACCTTCGCTCTGTCGTACCGGCGGGTCGGCGCGGCGGGCGTGCTGCTGTTCGGGATCGCCGGCTCCGCCGCGGCGCTCAGCCGCCCGGACTCCACCGGTATCGGCGACGCACTGCCCTCGATCACCGGAGCCCTCGCAGGGGCCGTCACCCTGTATGTCCTCGCGTCAAAAGCCATGCCCGCGGCCACTGCTGCCGCGGACGGTAAGGAAGGCTCCGAAGGCTGGAACAGGCGCGGCTTCCTTGCCGCGGCAGGCGTGACCGCAGTGGCGGCGGCCTCGGCCGGCGCCCTGGGCCGGTACTTCACCGGCCGCCAGGGCCAAGGTGCAATCGCCTCCCGCAACAGCCTGGTCCTGCCCGCTCCCTCATCCCCGGCACCCGCGCTCCCCGCCGGCGTCCAGCTCAAGGTCGCCGACATCAGCCCCTTCACCACCCCCAACGCCGACTTCTACCGCGTGGACACCGCCCTGTCCGTGCCCAGAGTCGACGCCGGCCCCTGGCGACTGCGCATCCACGGCAAAGGCGTCACCCGGCCCCGCGCTTACACCCTCGACCAACTCCTCGCACGCCCCCTCATCGAACGCGACATCACCCTGACTTGTGTCTCCAACGAGGTCGGCGGCCCCTACATCGGCACCGCCCGATGGCTCGGCGTGCCGCTGGCCGACCTCCTCGAGGAGACCGGTGTCCGGCCCCCGTCACGAGGTGGGAAGGCCGATCAGCTGGTGGCGCGCTCAGTGGACGGTATGACGCTCGGCTCGCCGGTCGAGGACGTCATGGACGGCCGGGACGCAATGCTCGCGGTCGGCATGAACGGCGAACCACTTCCCTTCGATCACGGCTTCCCCGTCCGCATGCTCGTCCCTGGGCTGTACGGGTACGTGTCGGCCTGCAAGTGGATCACCGACATCGAGCTGACCACCTTCGACGCGTACGACCCGTACTGGGTGAAGCGGAAGTGGGCGCGCAAGGCGCCGATCAAGACCCAGGCCCGGATCGACACGCCCAAGCCCTTCGCCCGCCCCGCCGGCGGCACCGTCAGCATCGCCGGTGTGGCCTGGGCCCAGCACCGCGGCATCACCCGCGTCGAAGTCCGCATCGACGACGGACCGTGGCAGGACGCCGACCTCGCCCCGCAGGCAGGCATCGATACCTGGCGCCAGTGGTCCTGCCCCTGGAAGGCGACCTCAGGCGGCCACACGATCACCGTCCGCGCCACCGACGGCACCGGCCAGGTGCAGACCGAGCAGCGCGCACGGACCATCCCCGACGGAGCGAGCGGCTGGCACAGCGTGTTCATCACCGTCCCCTAGACTCGCCGCAACCGCCCTGCTGCCCTTCTCCCTGGCCGCCTGCTCTGACTCCGGCAGCGACACCAAGGCCGCCCCCACCGCGGCCACCGGCGACCAGGCCAAGACCGGCGAGACCACCCCCACCAGCGACTCGACGACCGGAGACCAGCCCTTCGGCCCTGCCTGCGCCGGCGTACCGACGGAAGGTGCCGGTTCTTTCGACGGCATGGCCAAGGACCCGGTCGGCCCCGACCAACGACGCCTTCGCGAAGATCCCGAAGGCCGACCTCGACAAGGTCCTCGCCGACAAGGCCACCCTCACCAAGATCCTCACGTACCACGTCGTCGGCCAGAAGCTCACTCCGAAGCAGCTGGAGAACGGGTCCTTCGAGACCCTGGAGAAGGGCATGGTCACCACGAAGGGCTCCGGCGAGGCCGTACGAGGTCAACGACTCCTCGAACGTGGTCTGCGGCAACGTGAAGACGGCCAACGCCAACGTCTACATCGTACTGATGCCGAAGTAACCCTCGGCAGGAACACGCGTCCGTCCAAAGGCCGGTGGCCCCGTCTCCTTACTGAAAAGGGCTGGGCCATCGGCTTGCCCGGCCGTTGCGTGGACCGGCGGGCGGACCCGGGCCGCGACCGGCCCCCTTCGAACCGGGGGGCGGGCCGGACGGCAGAGTGCGCTGCTACTTCTGGTTGGTGGTCAGGGCCAGGTCGATGACCTGGTATTTGGTCGGGAAGGCGCCCTGGGCGGTGGACTTGCCGGTCAGCACGTCGACGGAGTAGAGGCAGTAGGCGCCCCCCGTGCTGATGGCCGCGAAGGAGGCCGAAAGCAGGCTGATCTTTCACACCGGCGAGGCCGGACTCAAGACCAGCCGCCTGACCTGCCGCCTCACCGCCCAAGCGCATCTCACCTCGCCCTCCGGCATCCGTGTCGCCACGCACTACGACGCTCGGCGCATCGGCTGGCACGAAATCACCCCCTGCGGCGAAGGCCTCACCCTCCCCCACTCCACCGTCCCGGCGGCCTCCACCACCGACCAACTGCGCCACTACCCACAGGACCCACTCGCCGCCCCGCTCGACCAGCACACCGCCGAACTGCATACCGCGCCCGGGCAAGGGCCGGCGGCCCGGATCGTGCCCCGGGCCCGCCCGGCGCGGGCCCCGTCACCGCGATGCTGAACCGAGTCTCCGCCGTCTTCGACAACCTCGTCGGAAGCCGCGAACTGACCGTCCCCGTAGGCTTCCTGGCCCTGCTCCTCGCCGTCGTCCTCGGCGCCTCCCACGCAGCGATGCCCGGACACGGCAAGACGATCATGGCCGCCTATCTCGCCGGACGCCGCGGCACCCCCCGCGACGCCCTCACCGTAGGCGCCACGGTCACCCTCACCCACACCGCCGGCGTTCTCGCCCTCGGTCTCGCCCTTCCCCTCGCCACCCATCTCGCCGGGGAGACCGTCCTCGCCTGGCTCGGCCTCGCAAGCGGCCTCCTCGTCACCGCCATCGGCCTTCAGCTCCTGCACGCCGCCCTCCGCGGCAGGGGGCACCAGCACAGCCACCACGGACACCATGACCACGGACATCACCACCATGCCGATCACGACCATGGCGGTCACAGCCACATCCACGGAGATCACGTCCACCATGCCGGTCCCGGGCACACTCAGCCGGCGGTGCCGGCACTGCCGTCCTCACGCCGTGCTCCCGGCGCCGCGTCAGGCGTCGGTACCACCGTCGCCCTGACCAAGACCGGCAGAGAGTCCGAGCACGACCGCCACCACCCCCATCACGGCGAATCCGACCACCACCACGCCCACACCGCCGCCCCCCGCCGGCGCTGGACCCTGGTCGGGGTCGGCATCGCAGGCGGTCTCGTCCCGAGCCCCTCGGCGCTGGTCGTCCTCCTCGGAGCCGTCGCAGTCGGCCGCACCGCCTTAGGGATCCTGCTCGTCATCGGCTACGGGCTCGGCATGGCCACCACCCTCACTCTCGCCGGACTCCTCCTCGTACGACTGCGCGACCGGATCGGCACCCGCACCGCGGGCAGGGCCTGCGCCCAGCTCAAAGCCCTCGGACGCATCGGGCGCGCCGCCACCTCATGGAGTGCTGCGATGTCCGCACGAACAGTGGGGCGCGACCTGGCCGCCGTCGCTCTGGCTGCCGGTTTCGGCGTGACGGGCATGGGCGTGGCTGGCGCTGTGCCGCAGTACGGCAGCCGGAACCGCGGGGTGTCGGGGACGGTGACCTCCCGCATCGAACTCCCGTGGGCTGCCTACGGCCGCCCAGGGCCGGATCACGGTCCA
>NZ_LFML01000126.1:0-131958 GCF_001044425.1 Streptomyces roseus | reverse complement strand
GGGGGGGGGGAGGGCTGGCCGGGCGTTCAGAAGTGTGGGCGGACAGGAAGGGGTGGTCGCCTCGCGGCGGAGGGCACTGCGGGGTTTGAGCCGAACGATCTTCCCCGCAGGCACATGGTTGGGCCCGGGGACATCAGTCCCTTCTTGCCCCACCCACACAGATGGATGAACGGTCAACCATGCCCGAATGTTCCCGCCCGTTCCGGCCACGCTGCTTTCGGAGGCCTGAAGCAGTCGGGCATAGGGCGCGAGACGCACAAGATGGCGCTGGAGCACTACCAGCAGACGAAGAACCTCCTGGTCAGCTACTCGCCGAAGAAGCTCGGGTTCTTCTAGCGCGATGAAGTCCGTTGCCTGGAGTGGGCGTTGCCTCTCTCCAGACGATGCCCGCTCGCGGGGCGCAGACCGTGTACAGAGAGGCGCTTCGTGCACCACCCTTTCCATCGAATGGTCCTCAACTGGCCCCCAGGACCACCGAGCTGGCGGCGGCGCACGGCTCCGGCGTTTCGGATCACTGAGCTTCTTCGATGTGGCCCACCGATCGGGTGGCGGTCCAAGAAGCGCAACAAGCGAGGCCCCCGGGCTGTTGATCGAGATGTCTGACGTCTCAATCACGTTGCTCGGGGGCCTCGTTGGTCATCCATCCTGCCGCACTCGACCTGCCGCACGCACTCGTGGAGTGGGTCACGATGCTGATCGTCACCCGTGAGGGCGACCGGCGGTGCAGGCTCCGTCCGTCCCAGCGAGCGATGGTGGCACTGGTGTACCTGCGCGAGCACATCACTCTGGCGTAGATCGCCGCCGGGTTCAGGATCAGCGAGTCCACCGCCCATGCCTACACCAGCGCGGTCGTCGACCTGCTCGCCGCCCGTGCACCGGGTCTGCTGAAGACGCTGCGCGACCACGATCCCGACTTCGTCCTGCTCGACGGCACTCGCGCCGAATGCGACCGGGTTGGCGACGGCCGGGCCGACTACTCCCACAAGCACCGCCGCCACGGCGTGAACGTGCAGGTCGTCACCGATCCCGACGGACGGTTGCTGTGGCTCTCGCCCGCCCTGCCGGGCCGCACCCACGATCTGACCGCCGCCCGCGCCCACCGGATCATCCGGATCTGCGAGCGCCAGGGCATTCCCATCGTGGCCGATCTCGCCTACCAGGGCGCCGGTCCGTGGCTGACCACGGGCATCAAGCGCAGACCCCTGAAGGAACCGACCCCCACCGAGAAGACCCGCAACCGTGCCGTGGCCGCCACACGGGCACCCGTCGAGCGTGGAGTCGCCCGCATGAAGTCCTGGCGGATCTTCCGCAGGTCCCGATGCAGCCCCAACCGCATGACGTCAATCGCCAAGGCCGTCCTCACCCTGGAGTTGCAACGCTGAAGAAGCTCACTGAACCTCTTTCATCCTGTCTCTGGAGGGTGAAAGTGCTGGTCAACGGCGTGTAGGTGACATGGCGAAGCTCCCGTCGTTGGTGTGGTGATTCCACTCATCACATTGGCGCCGGGAGCTTCGTTGGTTCCGTATCCTGCCATGCTCGACGTGTCTCATGAGCTGGTTGAGCATGTCTCGTGGCTGCTCTACGAACGCCGTCGGGAGATCAAGTCCCCCTGGCGGCGTCTGAGCTGCTTCAAGCAGGCTCTGCTCGCGCTGGCGCATCTGCGGAAGAACGAGACGTTCGCCCAGGTGGGAGCAGGGTTCGGGGTGTCCGAGGCGACGGCCTGGCGATACGTCGACGAAACCCTCGAGGTCCTGGCGGCGTGGGCGCCGGGCCTGCACGAAGCCCTCGTCGGCCTGGGTGAGGGCGACTTCGTGATCGTTGACGGCACCCTGATCCCCACCGACCGGATCCGCGCGGACGAGCCGTACTACAGCCAGAAACACCGCCGCCACGGCATGAACGTGCAGGTCATCGCCCGACCGGACGACACACCCCTGTGGTTCTCCCGCGCCCTGCCCGGCCGTACCCACGACCTGACCGAAGCCAGGGCTCACGGCATCGTCCAAGCCTGCCTGACCAGGCAAATCCTCGTCCTGGCCGACCGCGCCTACCAAGGGGCCGGCGCCACCGTCCGCACCCCCTACTACCGCCACCGAGAACAGCCCGAGCACTACAAGCAGTTCAACCGTGACCACGCCCATCTACGGGCTCCCGGCGAACGCGCCTTCGCTCAACTGAAGTCGTGGAAGCTCCTTCGACACACGCGATGCTCCACCAATCGCATCGGCTCCGTCGTCAGAGCCATCCACACCCTCCTGACCTGCACCTATTCAGGATGAAAGAGGCTCACTGAAGGATGGAGGGGACGGATTGCCCGGCGGACTGTCAGTCCCCGCGCATAGCCTGCCGACATGTCCTCGACTCGCGGTGAGCTTCGTCACGTCATGCTCGGTGCCATCTTCACGCCCGAGGTTCCCCTGGGACCGACCCAGGACATCCTCATCACCTGCCACGCCTCGACAACGGGCAAAGGCAAGCTCCATGGGGACCCCGAGTGCCGTGCGCTGCGGTCGGCCGCCTCCGTGAACAGGATCGACATCCCATTCGGCGAAGCCGTCGAGCGGCTCTGTGCGAACTGCCGGTGGCCTCTACCCACGGACAGCCCCATCCTTCCGCTCGGCGCCGCGGTGAGCGAGGTGGACTCACTCACCATCTGGCTCGACCGCGAGTCCAAGGACGAGGAGGACATCAAGGCCGAACGCGACGCCGCCATCGCACTCGCCACTGCCGAGTACCCGCCCCATGCCGATGACGCCAACAACGAGGAGGCGGAGGACGACGAGACCGGGCGCGACGAGGAATGGGACCGTTACGACCGCGCCCGCAACCTCCGATCCGGACGCCACGAGCACTGGCGCCGACTGTATTCCTATCTGGCACGGAGCAGCGAGGCCGCAGCCGAGTACCCGTTCCTCGCCCCGTGGGCCGACAGCCTACAGAGCAGACTCGCCGCCGTCCTCGAAGCAGAGCGCCGGGCTTTCGCGGCGCGGCTACTGGAGGCTGCAGCCGTGCGGAGCATGCCCACACCGCAGTTCTCCGACGGTCCCGGACTCGCCGGGTTGGGAACGGAGGCGGAGAAGACCTTCCGGCGAGCGTGGTACGAATGGAGTCGCCGAGCCATCTGGTCCTGGCGCCGTCTGGAAGACCAGGACTTCGCGGTCTACTCCGTCGTCAGCGACGCCTTCGGCCGCCGCCGCAAGGGCAAGCCCGAGGCCCACGCCGCCTTCCGCCAGCTCACCGCCGACTGGATCCGCCAGGCACGCGAAGAAGCCAGCCGCCCCACCAGCACACCCTGGCAGCTGGTGGCCGTCAAGGCACCCGCCCTCCCCCGCACCCATCACAGCGAGCCGGAACGCGACCCCCTCACCCTGTGGGAAGCAGCGGTGATCGCCACCTACCAGGTGGCCTTCAACCGAAAGGCCGGCACCACCGCCCTGCTCGTTCCCCACCTCATCGCCGAACAGCTGCTCGCCTGCGCCTCCGACGACGTGCCGGTCCAGCTCCTGGCTCCCGACGGCAACGCGCTGCCAGCTCAGACGCTGCTCGAGCAGTGGGACCACGCCGAACCCAGCCGCTTCTGACGTCGCACTGTCAGGTCATCGCCTCGCCGTATACGGCAGAGGGCCGGAGGCGCCCGAACACCTTGCGGAACAGATCGACCCGGTCCTGGTTGGTGATCGTCTCGCCCCGCGGCTTCCCTCGACCTCGGCCGTATGGGCGCCGAAGATCGAGAATCCGCCTCCAGGGGGGCCTCGGAGGCGGGCACGGGCCGGGATGATCCCCGGAGACAGACCCGGCAGATCCGTCGTGTCCGTCAGCTGGCGAAGCTGGCCTCGCGTCAACTCGGGTCCGCCGAGTTTGGTGCGCCGAAGCACGCCGCCTTGATTGTCGGGCGGTACCCAGTCCATTCGTGGGGGCTGCTGTGCCGGCAGGCCGGCCGAGGAGTGCTGCGCCGCTTGTTGTCGCAGCCGAAGAATGTGCACGTGACGGCAAGGCCGCGGCGGCCCCCATCCATCAGGAGTAGTCGCCCGTCCCTGATGGGCGGGGTGAGCGGGCGGCCAGCCCCCGCCACAGGGGCGAGTCCGCCGGCGACGCCCTCCCCGGCAGCAGCCAAGAGATGGTCGTCTCTCCGCACTCGATCGTCTACAGTTCAGTAGACCGTCTACTTGACTGTAGTCGACGGGGCCCCTTGAGGACATCCCCCGTTTCCGAACCAGTGAGAGAGGCCGACCTGATCCATGGCCACGTCCGCTTCCGCCGCCCTCGCGGTGAATCTCCTCGACGCCCATTCACTCCTTGCGACGTTCGGTGTGATCGGCATTGCGGTGGTGATGTTCGCCGAGACCGGCCTGCTGGTCGGCTTCTTCCTGCCAGGGGACTCACTGCTGTTCACAGCTGGCCTTCTGTGCGCGGGAACGGTCGAGGATGGCGCGAAGCTGTCCCTGCCGGCGGTGCTGGCCGCCGCCGTGATCGGCGCGCTGGCCGGCGCCCAGTGTGGCTACCTCATCGGCCGCCGGGCAGGCCCCGCCCTTCTTGCCCGTAGCCGTTCCAAGAAGCTCCATGAGGGCGCAGCGCGGGCCGAGGAACTCCTGGAGAAGTACGGACACGCCAAGGCGATCGTGCTGGCCCGGTTCGTTCCGGTGGTGCGCACCGTCCTCAACCCCCTCGCCGGAGCCCTGAACATTCCGGGTCGCGTGTTCACGTTCTGGCAGGTCGCGGGTGGTCTGCTGTGGACGGTGGGGCTGGTCCTGGCTGGCTACGCCCTCGGTTCGTCCATCCCCAACGTCGACACGTACCTCCTGCCGATCGTCGGCCTGATCGTGGCGATCTCGCTGCTGCCCGTGGCGATCGAGATCCTCCGCTCCCGCAGGGGCGGTAAGCACCAGAACGGAACAGCGCAGTGACCTCCGGCCACAACGGCTCTGGCGTCGACGGCAACGCCTACATCGACGTTACCGACCTTGCCCACAGGACCCCGGGCTGGCTCAACGACGCCATCTCCGCCTGGTCCCTCTACGGCCTGTCGCTGTTCGCCGTGCTCATGCTCGTGGCGTGGTGGGGAGCCCGCCGGACCGGTTCGCCCTCGGCCGTCACCGCCCTCGCGGTCCCGCTGATCACACTCGCCGGGTTCGGTGCCGATCTGCTGCTCAAGCTCGTCTTCCGTGAGGACCGGCCCTGCCAGAGCCTGCACGTGGCCGTGCTGGAAACCTGCCCCGCCCCCGGGGACTGGTCCTTCCCCAGCAACCACGCCGCCATCGCCTCCGCAGCCGCTGTCGCCCTGCTCTTCGTCTCCCGTCGTCTGGGGGCCGTCGCCGTGGTGGCGGCGGTGCTGATGGCCGCCTCCCGGGTATGGGTCGGGGTGCACTATCCCCACGACGTCCTTGCGGGATTCGCCGTCGGGGCCCTGGTCGCCTACATCTGCGGCCGGGCTGTCAAGCGGCGGCAGAGCGCGCTTGCCGACCGCCTCGGCCAGGGCCGCCTGCGCCCTCTGCTGATCACCGCATGAGTCACCCCTTCACGCCCGGACCCGTCGACCGGGCCATCGGCCGCCGAGCGGGATGGGTGGCCGTATGTGCCTTCGTGCTCCTGGCCTCCCTCACGCTGTGGGTGATGCGAGCCTCCGAGCCCCTCCTGCCAACCGACGCGGGCCTGCACTCCTGGTCCGTGGCACATCGCCCGGCCTGGGCGGCGGCTGCGGCCCGTGCGGTCACCGAGACGGGGACCGGCGTCATCCCGTACGCCGTGCTGTTCCTGGTCGGCATGTACGTGGGGCGTACCGCCCGCCAGCGGTGCACCGTCGCGCTCGCGCTGATCGTGTGCCTCGGCGCGGGACAGGCCCTTCGGTACACGGCCATGTCAGTGGTCGCGCGCCCGCGCCCGCCGGTCGGCGACTGGGTCGCTCACGCCTCGGGCTGGTCCTTCCCCTCGGGCCACAGCACCACGGCCGCGATGACCGCGGCCCTCGCCATCGCTGCGTTGTCCTTCGGCAGCCGGAGGGGATCGCGTCTCGCCGTCGCCGTGATCGGATTGTGGGGAGTCGCGGTGGGGCTGACACGCGTGTACCTCGGCGTCCACTGGTTCACGGACGTGCTGGGAGGCTGGCTTTTCGCCGTTGGGTGGGTGTGCCTCGTTGTCTGGGCGTACGTGCGTTGGGCTCCGGCCGTGGGTCGCAAGGAGGCGTGAGGTGGACAGACGCATCCTCGTGGTCGAGGACGACCACCCCTTGCGGAGCGTGATTCTTCGCGGGTTGCGGGAGGAAGGCTTCGACCCGGTGCCCGCACCCGACGGGGCCACCGCCATACGGCTGGCCCACGACCGCTTCGACGCGGTCGTGCTGGACGTCGGCCTCCCCGATGCCGATGGCAGGGACGTCTGCCAGGCCCTGCGGGCCTCGGGCTTCACCGCGCCGGTGATCTTCCTGACCGCGCACCACCACCTCACCGACCGCCTGGCGGGTTTCTCCGCAGGCGGGGACGACTACCTCGCCAAACCCTTCCATCTCGTCGAACTCGCTGCCAGGCTGCGAGCCGCGCTGAAGAGGGCCGGCCCGCCATCTGCGGCGGCCGTCGGGGACGTCATCCTGGATCCGGCACGGTTCACCTGTACCGCCGCCGGTAGCCCAGTCGACCTCACCCCGACCGAGTTCCGGCTGCTGGCCGCGCTCCTCGCCGCGGACGGCGCCCTCGTCTCCCGCCACGAACTCCTGCGGGCGGGCTGGCCCGAGGGAGCACAGGTCAGTGAGAACACCCTCGACCAGTATCTGAGCCGTCTGCGCCGCAAACTCCGCACTGCGGGCAGCGAACGAACGATCACGACCAGTCGAGGGATCGGACACCGCCTGACATGACGGAACGCTCCCCCGCCGGGCGTCGGCCGCTGACGCTGCGCAGCCGGCTCTCGCTGATCGCCGTTTCCGTGGCGGCCCTGCTGATGGCCATCCTCATCGTCGCCTTCAACGCCATCGTCCGCCACCAGCTGGACCAGCGGGCGGACGACCACCTGCGTACCAGGGCGGCCGCGGTCGCCTCGACGGTGGACACCAACGGCCGCAAGGCTCGTGTCGTGGAAGTGCCCAACGACGACGCGCTGGACTCCGACGTGTGGATCTATGCTGGCACGGAGCGGCTCGAGTCGCCTCCGGCCGCATCCGACGACGGGCCTTTGACTCAGGTCGCCGACGCCCTCGCCGCCGGCCGGCATCCGCACTGCGTCACCGTCTCCGACCACGCCCCCGTCCGACTGTGCGCGTCGCCCGTCCCGGGAAGCGCTCCCGCCACCGTGGTCGCCGCCGTGAGTCTCGTCCCGTACCGGACCTCGGCGGACACCGTCCTGCACGCCACCCTGGCCCTGGGCGCTGCCGTGCTCGTCCTGACCTACGCCCTGACCCGCCTTGCGGTACGCCGTGCCCTACGCCCCGTGCAGGCCATGACCGAACAGGCCGCCGCGTGGAGCAGGCAGCCCGGCGGCGACCGCTTCGGCGCCACCGGCCGGCCAGCCGAACTCGCCGCGCTTGCCACATCCCTGGACGCGCTCCTCGACAGGATCCGTGCCGGGCTCCTCCACGAGCAGCAGCTGACGCGGGAGCTCTCCCACGAACTGCGGAACCCGCTCGCCCGCATCGTGGCAGAACTCGACTGGTGGCGAACCCGCCCTCGCTCCTCGGAAGAGACTCGGCGCTCGCTTGCGGTGGTCGGGGATGCGGCGTCGTCCATGAGGACGATCTGCGACACGCTCTTGGACGAAGCCCAAGGCACAGCTTCGATCCACCGGGGCCCGGCCGATGTTCATGCCGCCCTGGTCCGGCTGGCCGGTTCGAGCGTTACGCCGCCGGCGGTCACCCTCAGGATCGCTCCACCCACTGGACGACTCATGGCAGAAGCACCGGCGGCGATCGTGGAACGAACGGTCAGCCCGTTGCTGGACAACGCCCTGCGCTATGCGCACTCCCGCGTCACCATCGTCGCCGGCACGGATGGAGCGGGTATCCGTATCGAGGTGACGGACGACGGCCCAGGTGTTCCCACCTGGTTCGCTCCGGAGCTCTTCCACCCGGGGCGGAGGGCCGAGGCCGGCGACGGGCATCCAGGAGCGGGCCTGGGGCTGTCGCTCGCGCGGCGCCTGGCCCGCTCCGCCGACGGTGACGTCCACCACGACGCGTCACACCGCGACGGCACCCGCTTCGTGCTCACCCTGCCCGCGGCCTGACGAACCGCCTCGCCGACTGCGTCACTGCGCGGGAGGGCCCCAGGCCCGTCATCCGCCGTGACGCTACTTCCAGCGGCCACACATAGCGCCGAACCCTTTCTTCAGCCGCCCGCCGAAGAGCCATTACTCTGTCTACACCACAGTAGTCAACCTGCGTCGACGCAGGGATCGCACCGGTCTAGGGGGACCCATGTCCGACGAAGGCGAGCGCCGGCCCGCTGGGGAGCTCGAATCCAGCGTGCTCGCCGTGCTGTGGGCGGCCGGGACGGCACAGTCGGCCGCCCAGGTCAGGGCGGCCCTCCCGCAGGACCTGGCACGCACCACGGTGGCGACACTCCTGGGGCGGCTGCTCGACAAGGGGCTGGTGGGACGCCGGCCCGGCGGCCGCGGCTTCGTCTACTTCGCCGTTCAGGACACGCACGGCCTCGCCGCTCGCCGGATGCACGGCGAACTCGACGGGGGCAGCGACCGGAGCATGGTGCTGGCGCGGTTCGTCGAGGGCCTCGATCCACACGATGAGGCCGAACTGCGTCGTCTCCTGCAGGAGGACCGGCCGTGATCATGCTGCTGGTGGTCCCTCTGTTGCTGCCGTGGATCCTGCCGCCCCTCGCACGCCGCACGGTCGAGAGGGTGCGGCCGGACATCGCCCTCTGGGCGGTGGCCACCAGTACGGCCGCGTTGGCGCTCGGGGTCGCCGCATGCCTGGGCACCCTACTGCTCCCACTCGCCCTGCGCCTGCCGGTGCTCGCCGCCTTCGCCCATCTGCTCCAGCCCGTCCAAGCGGGTCCGGCCGCAGTCGTGTTCTGCGCCTCGGTGCTGGCGGGCGGCGCGATCGCCGTGAGCGTGACCGCGGGCGCCCGCGGCGCCAGGGCGGAGCTGAGGCGGCTGCGCGCGGTCCGGAAGCTGGTGGCGGGGATGCCGGAGGCCGGGGGCCTGTGCGTACTGGAGGACGAGCGGCCGGACGCTTTCGCGCTGCCGGGCTGGATGCGCCGATCGGACCGGATCGTGGTCACCGCCGGCATGCTCCGGGCCCTGGACGCGGGTGAGCGGGAAGCGCTCCTGGGGCACGAGCGTGCGCACTTGGCGGGCCGCCATCACCTGTTCCTGTCCGTCGCGCAGCTCGCCGGTTGGTGCCATCCGGCCCTGACCGCCGTCGTTCCGGTGGTCTCCTTCGCGGCCGAACGCGCAGCCGACGAAGCCGCCGCGCGTGCGTGCGGGGACCGGCGACTGGCCGCCCGGGCCGTTGGGCGGGCAGCCCTCGCGGCGGCGTCCCTCCGTAGCGGCTTGCAGGCACCCACGGCCGCGGCCCGCGGTACCACCGGACCGGTGCCCGCTCGGGTCAAGGCGCTTCTCGCGCAGGCTCCGGTGCGACGCGTCGTGCCCGCCCTGCTGGCAATGGCACTTCTGTGCACCGCGGCGGGCGCGTCCTCGCTCGGCGGGGCCGTCTGGCTGCACCGAGGCGTGGAGCTGGCGCAGGGCGAACACCCCGCCGACTGAGCCGCCACCGGCACCCCGTCTCGAAGTTAGGGCAGCCTTTCCTCAGCGACTACATTTATGTAGACTCCGCGACGGCTTGTGAGTCGGTCCGGGCTGATCAGGCCCCACCCATGCGAATCGAGGCGTCCATGTCTGCCAGCCCCCGCCATCTGTTCATCGGCATCGGTAGCGCGATGGCCGTCGTCGCATCACTGGCGGGTTGCACGCAGAAGAGCGACTCCACGACTGCGGACGGAGCCGTCCAGGTGGTCGCGAAGGACGACGCCTGCGAGGTCTCGAAGAAGGACATTCCCGCCGGGCACCTGAAGCTCGACGTGGAGAACCGCGGCAGCAAGGTGACCGAGGTCTATGTGCTCTTCCCCGACGACCGGATCGCCGCCGAGCGCGAGAACATCGGGCCGGGCACCAAGGCTTCCATCACCGCCGAGGTCAAGGCCGGTGACTACGAGATCGCCTGCAAGCCAGGTATGAAGGGCGACGGCATCCGCCAGAAGGTGACCGTCACCGGCGCCGCTACGGCCAAGCGGTCGCCCGAGATGGACGCCGCCGTCGCCGCGTTCCGCCAGTACGTTCAGACCCAGGCCGACGAGACCCTGCCCAAGGCCAAGGAGTTCACCGACGCGGTCCGGGCCGGTGACGTGGAGGCCGCGAAGAAGGCGTACGCCGCCTCCCGCATCGGCTGGGAGCGCACCGAGCCGGTCGCCGAGTCCTTCGGCGACATCGACCCCAAGGTCGACGTCCGCGAGGACGGCCTGGAGGCCGGCCAGGACCCGGCGAAGGACTGGACCGGCTGGCACCGCCTGGAGAAGGCGCTGTGGCAGGACGGCAAGATCGGCGACCGCGAGAAGGAACTGGCCGACCTGCTCGACAAGGACCTTCAGGACTGGGTGAAGCGGGTCGGCACCGCCGAGATCACTCCCACCTCGATGGCGAACGGCGCCAAGGAACTGCTGGACGAGGTGTCGAGGAACAAGGTCACGGGCGAGGAGGAGCGCTACTCGCACACGGACCTGATCGATTTCAAGGGCAACGTGGAAGGCGCTCAGAAGTCCTTCGAGCTGCTCAAGCCGGTCGCGGCGAAGAACGACCCCCAGCTGGTCACCGAGCTGGACAAGCAGTTCGCCGCCCTGAATACCCTCCTCGACAAGTACCGCGCCGACAAGAACGGCTACGACTTCACCTCCTACGACAAGGTCGGTGAGACGGAGCGCAAGGAGCTGTCGGACGGCGTCAACGCGCTTGCCGAGCCCCTGTCCAAGCTCGCCGCCGCCGTGACGAAGTGAACCGGCCGCACCAGGAAGACGACGTGACCACCGTGCGCGAGACGAGCGAGAACCCCAGCCCCTCCCGTCGTGCCGTGATCGGTTGGGGCGGTGCCGGGCTCGCGCTCGGTGCCGCCGCGGCCGGCGGCGTCACGGCCGCCGTCACCGGCCGGGAGGACGTCGCGACGGTGGCCGACACCGGCTCCGCCGTCCCCTTCCACGGCCCGCACCAGGCCGGCATAGCCACCGCGGTCCAGGACCGTCTGCACTTCGCCGCGTTCGACGTGAAGACCAAGGACCGGGCCGAGCTGATCCAGCTGCTGAAGGACTGGACCCGGGCAGCCGAGCGGATGACCGCCGGCCGGGAAGTCGGCGAGGGCGCGTACGGCGGCCTGCCCGAGGCGCCTCCGGACGACACGGGTGAGGCGCTCGGCCTCAAGCCCTCCCGGCTCACCCTCACCATCGGCTTCGGCCCTTCGCTCTTCGACGGCCGCTTCGGCCTCGCCGACCGGCGGCCCGCAGCCCTGGTGGACCTGCCCAAGTTCCCCCACGACAACCTGGATCCGGCCCGGTCCGACGGCGACCTGTGCATCCAGGCCTGCGCCGACGACCCGCAGATCGCGGTGCACGCCATCCGCAACCTGGCACGCATCGGATTCGGTAAAGTCGCGGTGCGCTGGTCCCAACTGGGCTTCGGCAAGACCTCGTCGACCACCCCGGACGCCCAGACCCCGCGCAACCTGTTCGGCTTCAAGGACGGCACCCGCAACATCGCCGGCACCGAGACCGACCGCCTGGACAAGTTCGTGTGGGCGGCCGGCAAGGACGCGGCCTGGATGGACGGCGGCTCCTACCTGGTGGCCCGGCGCATCCGGATGCACATCGAGACCTGGGACCGCACTCCGCTCGCCGAGCAGGAGGACATCTTCGGCCGCGACAAGCGGGAAGGCGCTCCGGTCGGCAAGGCGAGGGAGCACGACGAGCCGTTCCTCAAGGCCATGAAGCCGGACTCGCACGTACGGCTCGCGCACCCGGACAGCAACGGCGGGGCCACCATCCTGCGCCGCGGCTACTCCTTCACCGACGGCACGGACGGCCTCGGCCGCCTGGAATCCGGCCTGTTCTTCCTCGCCTACCAGCGTGACGTCCGGACCGGGTTCATCCCGGTGCAGACCTCCCTCGCCCGCAACGACGCACTCAACGAGTACACCCAGCACGTGGGTTCGGCGATCTTCGCGATCCCCCCGGGCGTCCGGAACACGGACGACTGGTGGGGCCGGGAACTGTTCGCGTAACCCCTCGGGACCACCAGCGGTCCCGTCACTCAGAAAGGCAACCGACGTGTTCGGGAACTACCTCATCGGGCTGCGCGAGGGACTCGAGGCGAGCCTCGTCGTCTGCATCCTCGTCGCCTACCTCGTCAAGACGGGCAACAGCCGCCGCCTGCCGCCCGTCTGGGCCGGCGTGGGCATCGCCGCCGCGCTTTCCCTCGCGTTCGGCGCCCTGCTGCAGTTCGGGTCCTCGACCCTGACCTTCCAGGCCAAGGAAGCCCTCGGGGGCAGCCTGTCCGTCCTGTCCGTCGCCCTGGTCACCTGGATGGTGTTCTGGATGCGGCGCACCGCCCGCCACCTCAAGAGCGAACTCCAGGACAAGCTGGACGCGGCCCTCGCCATCGGCACCGGAGCCCTGGTCATCACCTCCTTCTTCGCCGTTGGCCGTGAGGGACTGGAGACCTCCCTGTTCATCTGGACCGCCGTCCAGGCCACCGGCGACGGGGTCCGCCCGCTCATCGGCGCCCTCCTCGGGCTGGCGACCTCCGTCCTCCTGGGCTGGCTCTTCTACAAGGGCGCACTGAAGATCAACCTGGCCAAGTTCTTCCGCTGGACCGGCGCCATGCTCGTCGTCGTCGCCGCCGGAGTCCTGGCGTACGGCATCCACGACCTCCAGGAGGCCGACCTGCTGCCAGGCCTCCACAGCCTCGCCTTCGACATCTCCGCCACGATCCCGCCCGACTCCTGGTACGGCACCCTCCTCAAGGGCGTCCTCAACTTCCAGCCCGACCCCACCGTCCTGCAAACCACCGTGTGGGCGCTGTACGTCGTACCGGTCATGCTCGTCTTCCTCCTCCCGGAACGCAGCCGGCGGGCGGCCGTGCCGGCGCCCACGACCAGTCAGCCCGCACCTCGGTAGGAACGGCGAGGGGGACGGCGTACGCGACCGGCTATTGCGGGATCTCGCCGTGAGCCCCTCCGCCGCGTGCCCGGTCACGGAAGTGTCCGTAGGCCATGAAGGCGAAAAGGACGGCCAGGAGTACCGCCGAGGAACCGGCGGTGCCCAGGTCGAGCCCTCCCTTGGCAATGGGCTTGGTGAGGTAGTCGCCCGCGGTGGCGCCGAAGGGGCGGGTGAGGACGAAGGCGATCCAGAAGAGGACGACGTTGGGGACGAACGGCACGCGGATCAGGGCGACGAGGACGAGGAGGACGCCGGTGATCAGCAGGACGCTCCCCACGTAGCCGAGTCCTGAGCTGTCGGAGAGGAAATCGCCCATCGAGGTGCCCAGGGTGTTCGAGACGAGGATGGCCGACCAGAACAGCACCTCACCGCGGAAGGTCACGATGTCGCGGATGACGAAGGTCTGGCCGGTGAACTTCCAGGCGACGAAGATCACACCGAGCAGGGTGATCAGTATGGCCGCGCCGGTGGGGTAGCCGAGCCCCAGACCTTGTGGTCCCCACCCCAGGGCAGTGGTGCCCTTCGCGAGGTACTTGGAGCTGGCGTCACGGTTCATGAAGTCCGAGACGGTGGTGCCGACCATGCTCGTGGAGACGATGACGGGCCAGTAGAAGAACGGGTTGTAGTGCTTCGCCCGCAGCTGCACCAGCAGGGTCACCACGAACATGAGGAACAGGGCGATCGTCGTGAGGAAGTAGCCCAGGCGCAGGGTCTGCGCGAAGAGGTCTCCGGCGGTCTCGCCCAGGGTGGTGGCGGCGATCTTCATGATCCAGAAGGCGAGGGTGACCTCTGGCAGCTTCCGGACCACGTACTGGGCCGTGCTCTCTCCCTCCACGGCGGGCAGAGTGAGTACGGGGGCCCATCGCGCCTTCGTCACCGGGGACGGCGGACGTGGTGAGAGATGGAGGCGCCCTTCGTGCATCGCCCAACGCTTGCGGAGTCGTCCTGCGACCTCCGGGTCACGTGTGGCAACCACGAGGGCCGCTCCCGCCTCGTCCGCCGCCGCGAAGAGTACGTCCATGACCCGTCGGCCCGTGTCGGGGTCGAAATCGCTGGTGGGGTCGTCCGCCAGGATCAGGCGTGGGGCGGTGGCCAGGGTGCGGGCGATGGCGACGTGCTTGGCCTGGCCGCCGGAGAGTTCGGCGGGCATTTTGTGGGCGAGTTCGGCAGCTGCCACGACAGTGAGGCAGTGCAGCGCTCTGAGGTGCGCGGATTCCTTGGGAACACCGGCCAGAACCAGGGGCAGCGCGGCGTTCTCCGCCACGTTCAGTGCCGGCACGAGGGTGGGTCCCTCAAGCACGACTCCGACCTGCCCGCGCGCCGGCACTCGTGGAAGCCCAGGCCAGCTGATCTCTCCGGCCGTGGGTTGGACGACGTCTGCCATGAGGTGCAGCAGGGTCGACTTGCCGGATCCCGAAGGGCCCATGATGGCGATCCGGTCGCCGGCATGGACCTCGCACGTGGCGCTGTTCACGGCGCCCTGGGCGGTCGGCTCGTTCCCGTGGGTGCGGGCCGCCTGCTCGCAGCGCAGGAGCAGGGTGTCGGCGGTGGTCACGGCAGGCCCCCTCGGCGTCCCGGCCGGTCGACCCGGTAGGCGGGCATTGGGGCAGGAATGGCGGCAGGTCGCATGATCATGGTGCCTTTCCGGAGACGAACGAGCGATAGGTCTCCTCCGACGCTAGGCAGTGGCTGGTTAGCGTCCGGCCCGTCCACGGTGAGACGACGGTAAAGCCCCACCTCACGCGCCCCAGCAGGCACTCGTTTCACTGTCCTCCTGCCCCGACGCATGGGAATGCGCCGGGGCGTCCACCGTCCGTCAGGTTGTTCCACCGAGAGAGGTGAGGAGCGTGTTGAGTGCGTCGACCTCGGTGGCCTTGTCGGGGTGCGGGGCGCGTACGGCCTTGAGGACCTGGTCGATCTCCCCGTCGAGGAAGCCCCACGCCTTCTCGCTCTTGGGCTCGAGGGTGGACTGGTCGTCGTCCCACGCGGTCTCCAGGTCGGTGACGCGGCTGGTCGCGGCTCGCTGATCACCCGAGTTGACGTTCGCCAGGGTGTCAGCGGTGATCGTGCGGAACTTGGCGATGTCAGCCGCAGGGAACGGTGCCGTCGCCTCCTGTGGGGTGATGTGACCGGCCATGGGCGCCGTGGTGTCCGCTTCTTCGCTCGCAGAGGCGTGCGGCTGCTGGTTCGCCCAGGCGAGCAGTGCCGTGGCCGCGATGGCTACGACGACGTAGTAGGCCAGCATGCCCCGCTCACGCGCCGGGCTCGGCGTCCGCGGGGCACGGGTCGGCTCCTGGGACTCGATGACATCACTGCGGCTGAGCGTGAGGTACACGACCGTGGCGAGGATGGCGAGCAGGAAGATCACGCTGGTCATTGCGGTGCCGAGGCCCAGGCCGCCGTCGCGGCCGGGCGATCCGAGCCAGTCTCCGAGGTTGGCGCCGAGCGGGCGGGTGAGGATGTAGGCCAGCCAGAAGGAGAGCACGGCGTTGGCGCCGAGGCGCCAACCGACGATGATCGCTGCGATCAGGCCGAGCGGCAGGAGCACGGAGACGCCCGCGGTCCAGCCGGTGAGTTCGAGGGTCCAGTCCCCGGTGGCGGTGCCGAGCGCGAAGGTGACCAGGACCGCGAGCCAGTAGAAGAGCTCGCGGAGCCGGGTGGTGATGCTGTGGACCGAGAGGGTCCGCTCCCTCACGTACCAGATGCCGAAGACCGCGGCGAGCACGCCGGCGAACACGCCGCTGCTCAGGACGAGGGGCACTCCCAGGCTGTCCGTGAGGATGTCGGTGTAGAGGGTGCCCGTCACGCTGACCACCACGACGGTGAGCCAGTACACGAACGGGATATAGCGTGAGGTGCTGAGCTGCCAGGCCAGGACGGCCGCCAAGGCACCCGTGAAGATCAGTGCCGTGTTGAGCAGGCCCACACCGAGGTTCATGTTGATCCAGTCGGCGAAGCTCTCGCCGACCGTGGTGCACAGGATCTTGATGATCCAGAACCAGACCGTGACCTCGGGCACCTTGTTCAGCATCTGCCCGGCAGGCGTGCGAACGCTCTCGCCGACGCGCAGCTGGTCTCCTGGGTGGGCGGCTGCCCCTGGAGCCGTGGGACTCTCAGACGTTTCGTAGGTCATGCGGCCCGACTGTGTCATCGGGAACCTGAACGCATCCTGACTGTCCCACCGGACATGACGACAGCCATACCCCTGCCGCCGTACTCGGTGGTGCACGCAATCGAGTACGGCGACAGAGGCCCGGCGTCAGGACGAAGACCGTGTCGCGCGGCGGTCGGCTGCGGTCAGCCACAGGACCACGGCGACGATGACCACGGTGAGGACCAGGCTGACCGGCCCGGTGCCCAGGCCCAGGCCGCCGCGCTCGGCGCCGACGCCGGCCCAGTCCGCGAAGGAGGCGCCGAGGGGACGGGTGAGCACGTACGCCCACCAGAAGCCGAGCACGGGCGGGAGGGCGAACAGCCGGTGGGCAAGCGCCGGCAGGGCGATCAATACGGCGAAGAGCAGTGCCGACGGCAGGTATCCCCAGCCCAGGGTCGCCGCGGTCAGGTCACCGACGGCCGTGCCGAGGGCGAAGGTGGCCATGACCACGGTTCAGTAGAAGACCTCGCGTCGTCCGCCGGACACGGTCTCGACGGCGAGGGTGCCCTCGGCCCGCCGCCAGACCGTGAAGACCAGGGCCAGGGCCAGGGCGAACGCCGCCGCGGACACCGCGTAGGGCACGCCGAGGGCGACGTGCGCGACATCGGCGGCCATGGTTCCGAAGACGCTGACCATGACCACGGCGAACCAGTACACGGCCGGGACGTAGCGACGCGCACGGGCCTGTGCGACCAAGGCGGCGACCAGCAGGAGGCCGGCCGCCGCGACCGCGGGGACGGGCCCGAGGGTCCGTGCGAGGTAGTCGGAGGTGGTCTCGCCCATGCCGGTGGTGAGGATCTTGACGATCCAGAACACCGCGGTCACCTCGGGGACCTTGCTCACCGCGGAGCGAACGGCCTGGGCATGGGCGCGGCGGTGCGCCCGGGGGGTTGTCGTGGCGCCCAAGACGGCGGCACTCCTTTCTGCGCGGCGCGGCGGGGCCGCGCCGCTCGATCGGTCCGGTTCAGCCGCCCAGGACGCTGTTGCCGGTCAGCGTGCCGTTGGCCCCGTCGACGGTCACCGCGTGCCGTACACCGTCGGGTCCGACGACGACGATCCGCCAGGCGCGGCCTCCGCCCTGCTCCGTGACCGGTGCCAGCGACTCGACCTTGCCGTCGTTGACGGCTGCGGCGGCCTTGGTCACGGCGTCCGCTGCGGAGAGCGAAGGCAGTGGAGCCGGGGCGCTGTCGGTCGACGCGTCGCGCACGTCGTCAGCACGCGGGCCGCGCTCACCGTCCCGGTGCCGGCTGTCGTGCCCACCACGGCCGTCACGGCCCTCGGAGTCCTCACGCGATTCGTCACCCCGCTCATGGTCTCCGGCCGCCACCTTGTGCTCGCCGCGTCCTTCTTCTTCGTGATGGTGAATGGCCGCCGCAGCCGCGCCGCCGCCGAGCACCACGACCGCAGCGGCACCGGCTGCGGCCCATCGCGCTCTCCGGCCGCGCAGCAGACCCTTGCGTGCCGGCTTATGCTCCGTGGTGCCGGAGCCGTCCTCACCCGTCTGCTCCTGCGGCTCGTCGCCACCCACGTACTGGCCCATGGATTCACTCACTGTGACCACCCCTGCCCCTTCGCTCGATCCGGGTACCTGCGCCCGGACGTCGGGGCACAGCATCGTGCGGGCACGCTGAAGGGATGCTGAAGACCTGAAGACCCCTTCAGGTTGGTGACTACGCGACATGCCACTCTTGGGGCATGCGTGTACTGGTGGTGGAGGACGAGCGCCGGATGGCCCTGGCGCTTCAGCACGGGCTGACCGCCGAGGGTTTCAGCGTGGACGTCGCCCACGACGGCCCTTCCGGGTTCGCCAGGGCCACGGACCGCACCTACGACGTCGTGTTGCTCGACATCATGCTGCCCGGCCTGAACGGTTACCGTGTGTGTTCGCGCTTGCGGGCCTGCGGCAGCAACGTCGGCATCCTGATGCTGACTGCCAAGGACGGCGAGTGGGACGAAGCCGAGGCTCTGGACACCGGTGCGGACGACTACCTCTCCAAGCCGTTCTCCTTCGTGGTGCTCGTCGCCCGTCTGCGGGCGCTGGCCCGCCGGATCGGCAGCCGTGCCCCGCAGCGGACGGTCCTGGGCGACCTGGTCGTCGACTCCGCCGCCCGTATCTGCAGCCGCGGTGGCGTGCACGTACCCCTCACCCCGCGGGAGTTCGCCGTCCTGGACCACCTGGCCCGGCGGGCCGGTGAGGCCGTGTCCAAGCGCGAAATCCTGGACGAGGTCTGGGACAGCAACACCGACAGCGATCCCAACACCGTGGAAGTCCACGTGAGCGCCCTCCGACGCAAGATCGACGCCCCGTTCGGGCGCTCCGCGGTGCAGACCGTCCGAGGCGCCGGATACCGGCTGGCGGCCGACGGTGGCTGAGCCTCGAACGATCACACCCGAACCGCGACGCCGCATGGTCGTCCGCTCCGTACGCCGCCGGGCCGGTGCGCTTCTGCCCCCCTTGGCCGGTCACCCCAGGACGGCTGCGCTGCTCCAGCGGCTGGCGCCGCGCTCGGTCCGTACCCGTACCACCCTCGCCGCGTGCGTGAGTGTCGCCGTCGTCATGCTCGCCGCATCGGCCGTCGTCCAGATGCTGTTGCGCGTCAACCTGGAACACACCGTCGAAACCGGGGCGCACGAGGAGACTCAAGCCGTTTCACGCCTCGCCGCCACCGGTCACCTCACCCCTCAGCTTCCGCTCGGACCCGGCACCGACTTCATCCAGGTGGTCGACGCCCGCGGAAAGGTGGTCGCGCAGAGCCAGAACCTCACCGGTCGCCCCGCTCTCACCCCCACGGGCACCCACGAGGGCCACAGGACGTACAACTTCGACGCCCTGGGCGAGAAACACGACCAGCGCGTCACCACCGTCACCACCGCCACTCCCACAGGGCAGGTGACCATTCACGTCGGCGCTTCACTGCGCACGGCCGACACAGCTGAGGACATCACCACGGCCTCCCTCACCGCACTGAGCACCCTGCTGCTCCTCACCGTCGGTGTGCTGACCTGGAGTACGACCGGCCGGGCCCTACGGCCCGTGGAGGCCATCCGGGCCGAGGTCGCCGCCATCAGCGACCGCGGCTTGGACCGCCGGGTCCCCGCTCCGCGCAGCGACGACGAGATCGCCCGCCTCGCCGAGACCATGAACGCCATGCTGGAACGACTGGAAGCCGCAGGGATCCGGCAGCGCAGGTTCATCGCCGACGCCTCCCACGAGCTCCGCAGCCCCCTCGCGGTGCTTCGAACCCAGCTGGAGGTCGCGCACACCCATCCCGACCCGAAGGTGCGGGACACTCTGCTGGAAGGCGCCCTCCAGGACACCGAACGCCTCCAGGCGCTCTCAGCCGACCTGCTTCTGCTCGCCCGCCTCGACGCCACCGGCCAGAGTCGGCCCGGCGAACCCGTCGACCTCACCGACCTCGTCCGTACCACCGTGGCGGCACGCTCGACGGACCCGCACGAGGTCGACCTCCACACGTCCAGCGGCGTCATCGTCTCCGGCAATGCGCTGTGGCTCGGCCGCCTCCTGACCAATCTCCTGGACAACGCCCAGCGGCACGCCCGCCGCTCGGTCACGGTGCGGCTTACGGCAGACCCGGTGACCGGTGACGCCGTCCTGGACGTGTCGAACGACGGCCTCCCGATCGCCGCCGCCGACCGGGAGAAGATCTTCGAGCGGTTCACACGCCTCGACGATGCGAGAAGCCGCGACGACGGCGGCACCGGCCTCGGCCTGTCCATAGCCCTGGACATCGCGGCTCTGCACGGCGGCACCATCACCGCCCTGGACACTTCGGACGGCGTCACCTTCCGCACCCACCTCGTCGCCTGCCCGCGGGGAGGAGAAGCTGATCCGCTGTCCGTCCCATCGGGCCGTCCCAACCTGAACACGTCCTGAACGCGTCACTCCGGCAACGGGTGCCGTCCCGGGGTGAGGCGGGGCCGGACTTACGCTCGCCGCCATGGACAAGGTTCCCCCGTTCCGGCCCTACGCCTCCCAGGTCCTGGGGTTCGTACGGAAACGGCTCGGCTGGGCGTCGTGCGTCGCGTACGCCGCAGCCGTGGCCTTACCCGGTCCGGGTCTGTGGGCGCGCCACGGGCACAGCCTCGTCCTGGGCGAGGCCGTGCACCTGGAGGTAGGAGGCACACAAGTCCTGCTTTTCGCAGTGCTGTTCGCAGCAGGGCTTCGAACCAGCCCGCAAGAGATCACACGGATGCTGCGCAGGCCCGGCGTCATCGCGGCCGGACTGGCCCTCCATGCGGTCGCGCCCCTGCTGATCATCCCGCTGATCTCGTTGGCCCTGCGCTGTTCGGCCGACTCGGACGGTGGCAGCGGCATGGTCGCCGCGATGATGCTGACGCTCGCCATGCCGGTGGCCGCCGGTGCCACGGTATGGACGACTGAGGGTCGGGGGGACGAACCCACCATGCTCGGTCTGGTCCTGGTCTCCGCCCTGGTCAGTCCGCTCACCATGCCGCTCACGATCAGCACCCTGGCGCCGTTGCTCACTGCCTCCTACGCAGATCCCGTGACCGCTGCCGCAGCACACACAGGGATCGGCTTCGCGCTCACCGGCATCGTGGTTCCGTGCGCGCTCGGCATGGGCGTCCGACGCCTCCTCGCCGTCCGAGCCGAACACGTCGTATTACGGCTGACAGCTCCGGTGGCACTGCTCGCCGCGCTCCTGCTCACATACGTCAATGCCAGCGGTGCGCTGGGGCAGCTCCTCGTCCGCCCCCGTCCGCTGCTCCTGCTCGTGGCGGCGGTCACGGCGGTGTCGGTCTGTGCTCTGTCCTTCGGTGGCGGGAGCTGGTGCGCTCGTGCCCTCCGCCTGCCGGCGGGCACCGGCAGGTCCCTCACGCTGGCGTGCGGCATGAGCAACAGCAGTGCGAGTGCAGTGCTGATCACCGTTGCGATGCCGGATCGGCCGCAGATCCTGTTGCCCGTACTCGTCTTCGGCGTGTTGCAGAAGCTCGCCGCGAACCGGATCACGGCTCTTCACGCAGAGGCAGCAACAGCGTGAAGCGGGTCGGAGCGGTCGAGGTCAGCGAGAGTCGGCCGTCGGCCCCAGCGGCGAGCTGTCGTGCCAGCGCCAAGCCGATGCCCGAGCCTTCGCCGATACCTCGCTGGAAGATCACCTGAGGGTCCAGGTCGGCGGTTCCCTCGTCGGCGACGTCCAGGGCGATGGCCGTCCCCAGATCGCGCACAGTCAGGGTGACGGTTCCCCGGCCATGCCGGTGGGCGTTGTCCAGGAGGATGTCGACGATCTGTTCGACCGTACGGCCTGGCACCTCCAACCCGCCGGCCTGGGGTTCCCAGGTCGTGGTCAAGCGGCGGCCGTCCTCGGCGAAGGCACCGTGCCAGCGGTGCTCAGCGGCCTCCAGGACGTCTTCGGCAGACTGTTCACGAGCCATCGGAAGCGGACCCGCGCCCGACCTCGCGAGTCTGAGGACCTCTTCGATGGTGTGGTCCAAGTGCCTGGATCGTTCCGCGGCCTCGGCAAGGGCGGCCCGCGGGTCTGCGTCCGGATCGGCCAAGGCGGCTTCCAGACCGAGCTGCAACCCGGCCAAGGGGGTACGGAGCTGGTGGGAGGCATTGGCCGTGAAATGGCGTTCATGTTCGAGGAGCTGTGCCAGGCGGTCGACCATCGTGTTGTGGGCACGGGCGACCTCGTCGATCTCCGCGATCGTGCTCGGCTCCGCTCGCGCGGTGAGGTCTCCGTCCGCGACGGCGAGCGAGGTACCGGCGAGGGCCTCCAGAGGCGCGGCGAGGATGGATGCCTGTCTGCGGGCGACGATCACCGCCGCGCCGAGCGCCACCAGGCACAGGCCCAGCAGGGCGGCCCAGCCCCACAGGACCCGCGCCCACACCGTGCTCGCACGCGTCGAAGCGCGGATCACTCCGATGACCTGCTCGCCGCTGGAGACGGGTACCGCGACGACCAGTTCACCGTCGGACCGGCTCTGGGTGACGCTCCCGTTCAGTGCGCGGGGGACGGCACCCCCTGCGTGGGCCGGCCCGGCCCCTGCGCGTAGCCTTCCCGCAGTGTCGTAGAGGGCGAGTCCTTCGCCCGGACGAGCCGCGTGCAGTTCGACCGGGTCCCCCGTCGCGAATTCGGGTCCCACCTGGACGACGGCGGCCATGGCGTCACGTTCCAGTTCTCCGCCTTCGTCGGCGAAGAACGCGTAGCGGACGGCCACAGCCAGCGGCACGGCGAGCAAGATCAGGGCGACGGTCGCGGCCACCAGGGCCACGCGGACCACGCGTGCTCTCATAGCGCCCATCATGAAGGCGAAGAGCCCGCCGCCGGTGCTTCCGATGCGGCGGGTTTTGCCGTCCTCTCACCGTGCGCGGGGCGGGCGCTAACCAGCGTGGGCATAGCGTCGCAGACAGAGCAGTCCGCCTCCTGTGAGGGAGCACGAGGACCATGCGACTCACCTACGTCCTTCCCCTGCCCGTGGTCGCGCTGACCGTGGCCGTGTCCGCACTGGCGGGTTGCGGTTCCACGAACTCTCCTGCCCCTCCCCGGGCCTCCGTCGCCGTCACCGCACCGGTCCCCGCGGAGTCCAACCCGGCCGGTGACATCCCCGACAACCAGGCCTACGTCACCTACCGGTCCGCCCCCGGCTCGTTCACCCTGAAGGTGCCCGAAGGGTGGTCCCGTACGGACGCGGCCAACGGGGACGTCACCTTCACCGACAAGCTGAACCGGATCGCGATCCACATCAGCACAGCGGCAGCGCCCGCTACTGCGCAGAGCGTCAACGCATCGGTCGTACCGGCGCTCCACGGGCAGGTCCCCGGCTTCACCGCCGGCAAGACCACCACGGTCACCCGGCCCGCCGGGCAGGCAGTCCTGTTCACCTACCAAGGGGCCGGCCCCGCGGACCCGGTGACCGGCAAGGCGGTACGAGACGCCTTCGAGAGATACGCGTTCTTCCACGCCGGCCACGAGACCGCCCTCACCCTTTCGGGCCCGGTCGGAGCCGACAACGTCGACCCCTGGCGCACCGTCACAGACTCGCTGAGGTGGCAGTGATGAGTCAGGCCGACAGCAGTGCACCCGAGATCCTGACCGCCCACGACCTGTACCGCTTCTACCGTTCGGGCGAGGAGGAGACCCTCGCGCTGCGGGGGATCAGTCTGAGCCTGCGGCGCGGGGAGACCCTCGCCGTCATCGGCCCGTCCGGGTCGGGAAAGTCCACCCTGCTGGCCTGCCTGGCCGGGTTGGACGAGCCGGACGGCGGCTACGTGTACGTGGGCGGCGAGCGTGTCAGCCACCTCCCGGAAGCGGCACGGGCTCAGGTGCGGGCCCGGCGCATCGGCGTACTGCTCCAGTCCGGGAACCTCCTGCCCCACCTCGATCTGGCCGCCAACATCCTCCTGGCCCGCTCGGCGGCCCGCGCTCCCCGCCCCTCATCCCACCAGCCCGACACCGGAGAACTTCTCGACCAAGTGGGACTGGGCGCCCGCGGTCGGGCGCTGTCCCGCGAGCTGGCCGGAGGTGAGCGGGCCCGCGCGGGTCTGGCGGTCGCCCTGGCCAACGATCCCGATGTCCTGCTCGCCGACGAGCCGACAGGTGAACTCGACGGCCCCACCGAACAACGGATCCTCGACCTGCTGCAGGACCGGGCCCGCCGCGGATCCGGGGTCCTCCTCGTCACCCACAGCCGGCAGGTGGTCAGGATCGCCGACCGGGTCATCTCCTTGCGCGACGGAAGGATCAGGCGGTGAACACCGCCGAGGTCCTGGTCCGGTGCGAGGCGGCAGCCCGCACCTACGGCACGGGAGCCAACGCTGTCGTCGCTGTCCACGGCGCCACCTGCGAGATCCGTACGGGGGACCGCATCGCGATCGCCGGTCCCTCCGGATCCGGCAAGTCCACCCTGCTCCACCTGCTGGCCGGGCTCGAAGAGCCGACCACCGGCCAGGTCACATGGCCTGGCCAGGCAGGCAAGCCCAGGCCGGACACCGTAGGAGTCGTCTTCCAGGGTCCGAGTCTGATCCCTGCCCTGGACGTCGTGGAGAACACGGCCCTCCCTCTGGTCCTGTGCGGGCAGCCGGAGCCATCCGCCCGCCGCCGCGCCCTGGACTGCCTGGCCCTCGTAGCCGCCGCTCACCTCGCGGACAAACTGCCCGAGGAACTCTCCGGCGGCCAGGCACAGCGCGTAGCCGTCGCCCGGGTACTGGCGGCAGCCCCCCGGCTCATCCTCGCGGACGAGCCGACGGGACAACTCGACCGGGCCACGGGACGGCACGTCATCGACGTGCTCCTGGCCGCCGCGGACACCCTCGGTGCCGGCCTGGTCGTCACCACCCATGATCCGCGTGTCGCCGGGCGCCTGACCCAGCAGTGGTCCATGCGCGACGGCCGCCTCCAGCCCGATCCCGACGCCTTCTCACCCTCCGCACCGGCCACTCCGCAGGGAGCCGAGCCATGATCGGCCGCTGGGTCCGGGGACTCCTGCTCCACCGGACGGGCCGGCTCGCCGCCACCGCCGCGGGCATCGCCCTCGCGGTCGCACTCGTCGCCGCCCTCGGTTCCTTCCTGACCGCGTCGAAGTCCACGATGACGAACCGCGCCGTGCGCTCGGTGGCTGTCGACTGGCAGGCCGAGATCCAGCCCGGTGCCGACACACGCGCCGTCGTCGCGGCGATCCGTGCCGACCCGGGAGTCCGTGCCAGTGAAACGGTCGGCATGATCCGGAGCACCGGGCTGCAGTCCACCACCGCAGGCAGCACCCAGAGCACTGGTCCGGGCGTCGTCCTCGGGCTTCCCGACGGCTACCGCCAGACCTTCCCCCAAGCCGTACGTATGCTCACCGGGACCGGCACCGGAGTGCTCCTCGCCCAACAGACCGCGGCGAACCTGCACGCGGCACTTGGTGACACCGTCACCGTCCATCTGCCGGGCACCGCACCCGTCTCTGTGCCCGTGGCAGGGGTAGTGGACCTGCCACAGGCCGACTCCCTCTTCCAAAAGGTCGGCGCCCCGCCCCAGTCCCAGCCCTCCGCCCCGCCCGACAACGTCGTCATCGTCCCGCAAGACCTGTTCACGCGGCTGACCGCGTCGACGGCCGCCACGGACCCTACCGCCGTCACCACACAGATCCACATCGCCCGCGGCGCACCTCTGCCGGCGGACCCGGCAGCCGCCTACACCGCCGTCACCGCTGCCGCACGCAACCTGGAAGCCCGTACCTCCGGCGGCGTCGTCGTCGGAGACAACCTGGCCGCCACACTCGATGCCGCCCGCCAGGACGCCCTCTACGCCCAAGTCCTCTTCCTGTTCCTGGGGGTTCCCGGCTCTGTGCTCGCCGCACTGTTGACCACCGCGGTGGCAGGAGCGGGGGCGGATCGCAGACGCCAGGAACAAGCCCTTCTCCGCACCCGCGGCCTGTCACCTCGCCGAGTGGCCGCCCTGGCCGCATCCGAGGCCGCCGTTGTCGGCATCACCGGAGGCCTGCTGGGCATCGGGATCGCCGCACTCGCCGGCCTGGCCGCCTTCGGCACCGCCTCCTTCGGGGTGAGCGCCGCCTCCGCCCTGGCCTGGTCCTCCGCCGCCTTCATCCTGGGCGTTGCCGTGGCCGGCGGAGCCATCCTGCTGCCCGCGCTCCGTGACCTGCGGGCCACCACGATCGCTCAGGCCCGGCGTGAGGTGCGGCGTACCCGTTCCCCTCGCTGGATGCGCTACGGCCTGGACTTCGTCCTCCTCGCCCTGTCCCTGCTGGTCTTCAAGGCAGCCGGGGCCAACCAGTACGCCCTCGTACTGGCCCCCGAGGGCGTGCCCAGCATCTCGGTGTCCTATTGGGCCTTCCTCGGGCCCGCCCTGCTGTGGCTCGGCGGCGCCCTGCTCCTGTGGCGCCTGATCTACCTCGCCCTCGCGCACGGCAGACCAGTCCTCTCCCGCCTCGCACGGCCCCTGACGGGCACGCTCGCCGCAACCACGGCGGCCGGCATGTCGCGCAGGCGTCGGCCGCTGGCACACGCTGCCGTCCTGCTCGGCCTGGCCCTGGCCTTCGCCATCTCCACCTCCATCTTCAACGCCACCTACCGGCAGCAGGCAGAGGTCGACGCCCGCCTCACCAACGGCGCCGACGTCACGGTCACCCAGCCACCCGGTACGAGCACCGGGCCCGGCGCGGCCTCGGCCCTGCATGTGGCGGGCGTCCGGCACGTCGAACCGCTCGTCCACCGCTTCGCCTACGTCGGGGCGGACCTCCAGGACCTGTACGGCGTCCGGCCCGCCACCATCACGAGCGCCACCTCGCTCCAGGACGCTTACTTCGCAGGCGGCACGGCTCGTGCCCTGATGCACCAGCTCGCCGCCCGCCCCGACGCCCTGCTCGTCAGCGAGGAGACCGTCAAGGACTTCCGACTCGCCCCCGGAGACACGGTCAACCTGCGCCTTCGGGACAGCCGCACCCAGTCCCTGCGCACCGTTCCCTTCCACTACGAGGGCATCGTCAAGGAGTTCCCCACCGCACCCAAGGACAGCTTCCTGGTCGCGAACGCCGAGTACCTGGGCCGCGCCACGGGCAGTGACGCCGTCGGCTCGTTCCTCATCGACACGGGCGGCACGAACCAGCACGGCATCGCCGACGCCCTGCGCCACAAGCTGGGCCCCTCCGCCACGGTCACCGACATCACCCAGACCCGCTCGAACGTCGGCTCCAGCCTCACCTCCGTGGACCTGGCCGGCCTTTCCCGGATCGAACTCGGCTTCGCCGTGCTCCTGGCCGCCGCATCCGGAGGCATCGTCCTGGCCCTGGGCCTGGCCGAACGCCGCCGCACCTTCGCGATCACCACCGTCCTCGGCGCCACACGTCGCCAGCTGCGCGGCCTGGTCCTGGCCGAGGCAGCCGCTCTGAGCGCCGCGGGGTTCGTGGGCGGCGCCGCCGTCGGCTGGGCCCTGTCCCACATGCTGATCAAGGTGCTGACCGGCGTCTTCGACCCGCCACCGGCCAGCACGGCCGTCCCCTGGGGCTACTTGGCCGTCACAGCCCTGGCGACCGTCGCGGCCCTCACCGCGGCCGCCCTGAACGCTGCCCGACGCTCGGTCCGCCCACCTGTCGAGGAACTGCGCGAACTGTGACACGCAGGCCTACGCTGCTCACCATGCCCGCCCCCCACGACCGCAACCACTCCCCCGCCCTCCTGATCATCGAGGACGACGACACCATCGGACGTCACCTCGACACCGGACTCCGGGCGCACGGGTACGCCACCACGTGGTGCCGCACCGGGAACGGGGGGCTCCAAGCAGCCCGGACCGCACCGCCGGAGATCATCCTGCTCGACCTCGGCCTGCCGGACGCGGACGGCATCGACATCGCGCGGGAGCTCCGCAGCCGCCATCCCGATCTGCTGCTCGTCATCCTGACCGCACGCAACGAAGAGATCGATATCATCGCCGGGCTCGACGCCGGCGCCGACGACTACCTCGTCAAACCCTTCGCCTTGTCCGTATTGCTGGCCCGGCTCCGCGCCCACCTCCGCCGCCTTCCCCCCGGACACGACGATCAGGAGACAGTCCACCGCATCGGGGCCCTCGTCGTGGACACGCGCGCGCGGACGTGCCTCCTGGGCGGTGCAGAGGTCGCCCTGCGCCCGAAGGAATTCGACCTGCTCGCCGTGCTGGCCGAGCACGCCGGCACCGCCGTGTCACGCGAGGACCTCATGGCCCGGGTGTGGGACGAGAACTGGTTCGGTCCCACCAAGACACTGGACGTCACCCTGGCCTCGCTCCGCCGCCGCCTCGCCCAGAGTGCGGCACAGTCCGTACCGCCCGCGGACCCCCCGAGCATCTCCACACTGCGCGGCTTCGGCTATCGCCTCGAAAGCGAGCATGGCATCAGCGAACGGCCGTGACCGGCGGCCTCACAGCAACGCCCTGGCCGCGTACTCGACGTACTCGTGCAAACCGTAGGCCGACGCCACGGCCGTCAGCGTCGAGAGGGCGACGGTCAGCGCCAAACCCAGAACCTGTGCCCGGCGGGCACGGCCCCGCGGTGCCGTCGGCCGCGGAAGGAGCAGGGCCCCGACCCGCTGGGGCACAGGGCCGCCCCTCACCGACAGTACGGGGGACCCCCCGCCGGTGAGCCGTCGGTGCGCCGCCCCGGCGAGAGCCGCTCGCGCGATGGCTCCCGCCACCACCTTGCGGTTGCCTACGGCGAGCGCCGCTGCTTCGTCCGCCCACCGCTCGAGGTGGAACTCGAGCAGCTTCCTCAGGCGCCCTGCCGCCGGGTGGACCATCGCGGCGAGGTCCACCACGGCTGCGAGCAGATGGTGACGACCGGAAAGGTGAGCCCTCTCGTGCGCCAGCAGCACCTCGTACTCTCCGGGCTTCAGCGCTCTCACCATGCCCGACGTGATCACGACCCGACCTAAGCGCCGCCGATAACCCGGGAGCGCGAAGGCATCCACCCCGTCTCCTGGGACGACGAGGACGTCTCCTTGGTCCACCCCGCCGGCCGCTCACTGCCAGGCGCGCCTGAGCAGGGAACGGTGCTTCCGCCAGCGCCGCGCCAGCAAGGACACCTGGACGGCGAGCGCCACGCCCGCGGCGCACGCAACCGGCACCGCCGCCGGCCACTCCTCCAGCACGTGCGCCACAGGAAGCCGTTCCAGCGAAGCCAGCCACGGTACGTGGGCCAGACCCGCCAGCGCCGCAACCGTGCCGCCGGCCATCAGGACCGCGGCACCCGTGAGCGCCCGGCACGCCTCACGAGGTGGAAGCAGAGCGGCAAGACAGCCGGCCAACCAGGCAGCGCCCCAGGGAAGGGCCAACGTCAGCACGACCAGAGCCAGTACGTACGTCATCCGAAGTCACCCTCGACCTCACGGAGCAGCTTCCGCAGCGTCTCCTCGTCGTCGTCGGACAGAGCGGAAACGAACCTCTGCAACACCAGATCGCGACGCGGCTCACTCTCCAGCGCCCGGCGCATGCGCCCGGCCACGAGTCCCGCTGCATCTTCTACGGGCTCGTAGGCGAATCCCCGGCCGGACGGGCTACGGCGCAGTGTCCCCTTCTCATAGAGGCGGGTGAGGATGGTGGCCATCGTCGTACGTGCCAGCCCCTGGTCGAGCACCGCGTTGACCTGTTGCGCGGTCATCGGCTTTCCGGCTTCCCACAGGATCGCCAGCACATCCGCGACGAGCTCACCGTGCGGCCGCCTGTCGTCCCGGCGCCTGTCAGCCATCCCTCTCCATCCTCCGAGTGCTCCAGGTGCTCAACACGCACCGCATCGGCTTGCTCCTGCATCGCAGACGCGTCGTCCCGCTCCTAAGGTATGTCTAATCCCCCTCGTCGCGTCCCTCCGAAGTGTCGGCTTCCAGGCCAGTCGCATGGCATGGCGGTCAGGGTGGCAGCCATGCCCGCGGCGCAGGGGCAGGGGATGGGCAGCATGGTCATCACCAGGCGCACGTCGCAGGTGACGGCATCGGTCAGGGCGAAAGGGACGGGGATGAAGCGCGGGTGAGCGTTTGGCGGACCGCCGGCGCCACACCCACCGAAGGTGCGAGCCGCGCCCGCACACGGACTCGCGCAGTCTCTGCCGTTACGCCGTGGTCCTGTATCTCAATCCGAACGTGCCCAAGGACTGCGGAACCAGCTTCTACCGGCAGAGCCTGGCGGGCGGCGTCCTCGGCGGCAACATGGTGACAGCGCCTCACGAAAACCTCGTCGACGCCCTGGGTACGCGATTCGTCCCGCCGGACTCCTTCACCGAGGACATCCGCGTACCGCACCGCTACAACAGGCTGCTCCTCTACACCGCCAACATGATCCACACCGCCACCGGCTACTGGGGCACCACCCTCGAGGTCAAGCGCATGACGGCGGTCTTCTTCTGGATGGCGTGAGAGCCAGGGCGATCGGATGCGATGCGAGGAATGCCGGGGCGGGCGGTGCCGTGGCTGCGACCACCGCCCGCCCGGAGCCGTGGGGCACGTCAGCGACCGGCGTACGGCAGCAGCGCCATCTCCCGCGCGTTCTTGATGGCTGCGGCGAGGGCCCGCTGCTGCTGGGCCGTCACCCGGGTCACGCGCCGGCTGCGGATCTTCCCCCGGTCGGAGATGAACTTCCGCAGCAGGTCGGTGTCCTTGTAGTCGAGGTGGGTGATCCCTGCGGCGTCGAGCGGGTTGGGCCGGAACTTGACCGGCTTGTGGGGAACGGGGCGTCGGGCCATGGTGGCGCCTCCTTGAATGTACGTTTCGAATACGGCCTCATGAGGCCGTGAGCAGGTGGCGGGTACGAGAGTCAGGCGGCGTCGAGGAGAGAGTCGAAGGCGGCGGGCAGGTCCTTCCAGGACTCGCGCCCCGACCGGTACTCCTCGTCCGTCAACAGGCAGGAGTCGAGGAGCCGTTCCAGCCCGTCCCGGTCGAGGCCGGGCGAGGTGAAAACCAGGTGCTGGCAGCAGTCGCCGTGCTCGGGGTGCCAGTCCAGAGCCGCCGCAGCCCGCCGCATCGGCGGGACCATGTCCCACGCCGCGTCGGGCAATGACGCCAGCCACGGGCCGGCGCTCTCGACGCACAGTGCGCCGCCGGCGGCGTCCCAGGCCAAGAGGGTGTCGGGGCGGTCGGCAAGCCAGAACCTGCCACGGCTGCGGGCCGCCGCACAGCACAGGTCCTCCAACGCCTCGTACAGGCGCTGGGGATGGAACGGTCGTCGACGGTGCCAGACCAACGTGGCCACGCCGGACTCGTCCGCCTCCTGCGGCAGCAGCGCACACGCCGGATGCTGCGCGGCTGCCGCGGCCTCGACATCGAATCCGGCGAACGCGGCCCGGGCGAGGTCGAGGGAATCGGCCGGTACGCGCCGTGCGGTGGGGTGCAGTTGCGCGACCAGTGCCCGGTCCTCGTCGTCGGCTCCCTCGCTGTCGACGAGGGCGAGAACCGGCGCGTACTCCAGCTGGCGGGCCCAGGTGTCGCCGACGGTCCGCTGGTCGGCGGGGGCGGCGGCAAGACCTGCTTCGGCCAGGTCATCACCGTTGGCGAGGCAGGGCAGGACAAGGGCGGGATCCACGGCGGTGATCACGTTCGTCAGCACCAGACGGCCCGCGCCATGCCCGGCGATAACCTCCGCAGTGGCCTTCGGTTCGACCGAGTCCCACAGTTCGACGACCGCGAGCCGGGTCAGGCCGCCGTCCGCCATCCGCTCCAGCTCCGGGACGAGGTCCTCGCGCAGGGCGCAGCAGGCACAGTCGTTGACCAGCGGTGTCTCAGCGCGGGAGAGGGTGCCGGAGGCGTCGCGGATCAGACGGAGCACGGTGCCGTGGGGCGCGGCGGACAGGTCGTGGTGCAGTGCCACGCTCCCGGGAACGGTCCGCAGGAGCTGATCGACGACCTCCCGCCGGGCTTCGGAGTGCATCCCGGCGACGATCACGACGGGGAGCTGGTGCTCGCGGCCCATCACCGTGCCCCGTAGCGGCGCTGGAACTTCTCGACGCGGCCGGCGGTGTCCATGACGCGTGCGGTGCCCGTGTAGAAGGGGTGGCTGGCGGAGGAGATCTCCACGTCGACGAGCGGGTAGGTGTTGCCGTCCTCCCAGTCGACGGTCTTGTCGCTGGTCATCGTGGAGCGGGTGAGGAAGGCGGTGCCGGAGGCGGTGTCGCGGAAGACGACGGGGCCGTAGGCGGGGTGGATTCCGGGCTTCATGGCAGGAACCTTTCGGCGGTGGGGCGGGGTTGCGGGGCGGTCAGCGCTCTTCACGGAAGTCGACGTGGCGACGGGCGACGGGGTCGTACTTGCGCAGCACCAGTCGGTCGGGGTCGTTGCGCCGGTTCTTGCGGGTGACGTAGGTGAATCCGGTGCCGGCCGTGGAGCGGAGCTTGATGATCGGGCGGATCTCGTTGCGTGGCATGGCCCCAGTATATGACAATGGTTTCCATTACCAATATGCGCACTCCGCGAGAGAGGCGACAGATCCATGTCAGCCCACTGCCAACTGACCGGCACCAAGCCGGGATTCGGCAACACCATCTCCCACTCGCACCGGCGCACCTCGCGCCGCTTCGACCCGAACATCCAGCACAAGCGCTACTGGCTACCCAGCGAGGGGCGCCACGTTCGCCTCACGCTGAGCGCCAAGGCGATCAAGACGGTGGACGCGATCGGCATCGAGGCGGCCGCGGCCCGGATCCGCGCACGAGGAGGGAAGGTCTGATGGCGAAGAAGAGCAAGATCGCTCAGAACGAGAAGCGCAAGGCGGTCGTCCAGCGGTACGCGGCCCGGCGGGCTGAACTCAAGGAGATCATCCGCCGGCCGTCCTCCAGCACGGCCGACCGGGACGCCGCCCTCGCCGAGCTGCGCCGACAGCCGCGCGATGCCAGCGCCACCCGCGTGCGCAACCGCGACAGCACGGACGGCCGCCCCCGGGGCTACCTGCGCAAGTTCGGACTCTCCCGCGTACGGACGCGACAGCAGGCACACGCGGGATTCCTGCCCGGAGTCACCAAGTCGTCCTGGTAGTCGAGCCCAGCCGCACGCACACCGGACCCCTCTATTGAAAATGATTACCGTTAGAGGCTAAGGTGCGTCGGTTCGTGTGCGGCACCCCTACGGGCAAGCAAGGGGGCTCTGCGAGGTGCCGCACACGGACTCACGAGTCAGCCGTGCAGTCACGACGGAACAAGCAATCAACCGAGGCGAGGAGCTTCATATGGCCGTCCCCAAGCGGAAGATGTCCCGCAGCAACACCCGTCACCGCCGCGCCCAGTGGAAGGCGACCACGCCCCAGCTGGCGCCGGTCACCGTCGACGGCTCCGTCTACCAGGTCCCGCAGCGCCTGGTGAAAGCATACGAGCGCGGCCTGCTCCACCCCGAGGGCTGAGGCCGTACGTGGCCTCCAGCCTGAGCCGACTTCGAGCCTCGCAAGCTCGAACCGGCTGCGCAGACCTGGTGGTCACTCATCTTCATCCTCGGTCAGGTGCTCCATGAGTCGCTCCAGGGTCTCCCCTGAGAGGGCTGGAGACCGTTGCAACCAGCGATCAAGCCACTCTGCGTCCGTCATCATGCCTGGTCAGCCTCCTGCTCGCCTTACGGAGTTGCATCCAACTCCGCACAGGCCGCCTTGGACGGTTACAGGTCGCGGCTGCCGGCTCGGATGCGGGCGGGGGCGGCTTCGGTCGCGGGGCCGTGGGTGGTGGTGCGGGCCAAGACAGCCTCCAGACGGCGGACGGCGTTCTCCGCGTCGGTGAACTCCTCCAGCGAGGGTACGACGGTGCCCAGCGCCTGCTCCAGGTCCGCCGCCAGAGCGCGCCATTGCAAGACCGGGGCCGGGCCGCGGCGGTGGCCGCGCGGCCGAGGCACCAGGCGAGCTGTCCGTGGGTGTGGGCGGTGCCGACGGCCAAGACCGCGAGGGCTTCGCGCAGATACTCCAGGCGTTCGATGCCCGGCAAAGCCTCCTGCACGGCGGCGGAGCCCACGAACGCCCCAAGACGCGTGGCGGTGTCGCGGGCCAAGACGACGTCGGCTTCGGACAGCTCCCACTGGCCGGCACGGGTCTGCCGCTCGATCTGCGCTGTCAGTGCGGCGATCTGTGCTCCTATGCCCATGCCGCCCCGCATGGCGTCAGGCTCTGGGGCCGGTCCGCCCGGCCGCTGGGGCGATGGGATCTGTCCTGCGGGCTCTGCCGGCCTGCGGGGCCCTGCGGAGGGTGAGGGCAGGACATCGAAGACGGCCCGGGTCTCGGTGAGGTCGATGAGGCGGGCGACCTGCGGGCTCAGGGCTGTGAGGGCGAAGGAGACGCCGGCCTCCGCGGCAGCATGTCGGGCGGTGAGAAGCTGGTTGAGGCCGGCGCACCCGCAGAACGCCAGGCCGGAGCAGTCGACCGTCAGAGCCCGCGGAGGGGGTGGTTCGCGCAGGGCGGCGGTCAAAGCGCGGGCCAGGGCAGGCTCGGTATCGATGTCGGCCTCCCCCACCACCGCCAGGACACGCGTCCCCGCAGGGCCTGAAAGCCGGTGGAAACTCAGCTTCGGGGCCACCGGATCGGGCACGAGGCTCTCGGTGTCGTGCGCAGGGGTAACGCAGGGGTCGTGTTCCATGGTGCCCGTCCCATCGGTCCCCGCCCCATCGGTCCCCGTCCCATCGGTCGGAGCCCTCCGCCACCTCAAGGGTGGAAGTGCGCACCCATGCGGCCGCACGTCGAGGAGGTCCGTACCCAAGGCGCCCTCCCCGAGGAGGACGCGGCAGCGCGGGGATCGCCAACGGCTACCTCCAAACCTACCCCCCGACTCGCACACCTGCCCTCGTCGGCGGATCCGCCTTCCCTCCGCCCGCCTGCACACCCCACCTCAGAGAGTGACAACCACAGCGACCAGCCCCATGGGCTCATGCCGCTGACCTGCACACACTCGCAAGATAATTCGAACATGCGATCTAATGGGAGTGACAGCCTCCGCACCGCCAGGAGCCCACGATGAGCGCCCCCGCACCCCCCGCCGAACCGCAGCCCGCCGCTTGGGCCCCGAGCCGGACCGGACCCTGCGCCCGCTGCCACGCCCCGACACGCCGCTACGGAGTCGGGGCCTCGCCGCTCTGCCCGGCGTGCAAGGCCGCACGGCAGGCGCAGTACGGGAGCTGAGCAGTGTCCGAACTCCCGCCCGACCTCCCCCGTCTGCGCACCGTCGTCACCTACCTGCGCGGCGAGCTCAACCGCGCCGAACGCGCCCTGAACACAGCGGAAGAACGCGAGGCCCTTGCCGCGAGGCGCCGCCCGCCCGCCGAGCCGCCCGCATGGCTGATCGAACGCGGCATCGGGGTGGGCCGCCTCCCGGTGCGCGTCCACGCCGGAGGCTGCTGGGACGCCCGCAAACGCTGCACGGGCATCAGCACGGATGAAGCGCGGCGGGCGCTGGCCGAGGGCGTACAGGCCTGCCCGCACTGCCGGCCCGACGCCGTACTCGGCATCGAGTGAGCGGCGACCCGCTCCGGCGGCGCGCAGCGCGGCCGGCGGCGCGTCCGCGACGGTGGAGGACGGCTGCTCGGCGGCCTCGACCAGCACAGCGGCCAGCAGCTCGGGTAGCGATGCCGTCTTGTCGCGGACGAGGGGCAGGCGCTGTTTTAGTCCGCAAGGGGTCCCGCGAGATCGATATCCGCCCGGAAGGGCGGAGGATCAACGCTCGCGGCTCAGTCCGGTGAGTACTCGGCGACACCGCGCCAGCCGCCCGCGCACCACGCCCTCAGGGCGTCGGCGCGCGGGCGGGGTGGCGCGGCCGTCGAGCAGTGCACGATCGACGGCCCGTCCGGCCTTCTTTTACCGCTTGTGGCCGTTGCCGTGTCCGTTGGGGTGCAGGACGACCTTGGTCCAGCCTTCGTCACGGGCGTCGAAGTGCTCGTAGGCGGTGGGGGCCTCGTCCAGGCTGAGCTCGTGGGAGACGACGAAACTCGGCTTCGCCTTCCCGCCGGCGATCAGGTCCCGCAGCGCGCGGTTGTACCTCTTCACCGGCGCCTGCCCGGTCCCCATGCGCTGGCCCTTGAACCACATCAGCCCGAAGTCGATAGGAACCTTGCCCTGCGCCTCCAGCTCACCCTGAGCCTCTGCGCCGCCTGGATCCTGGGGCAGGAACACGCCTACCACGCCGATGTCGCCCGTGAACCTGACCGAGTCGATGAGGCCGTTGAGCGTGAGGCCGGCGTCCTCGCGTCCCTGGGGGTCGTGAGCCTGGTAGCCGACGCACTCGCAGCCGTTGTCGGCGCCGAGGCCCAGGGTGGCCTCCTTGACGACCTCCGCCGGGTTCTGCTCGGCGGTGTTGATCGGGATGGCCCCGAGTTCCTCCGCCTTTCGCAGCCGGTCGGGCTGGTGGTCGGCCGTCCAGACGCGGTCGGCGCCCCTGAGGAGGGCGGAATAGGTCGCCATCAGCCCGACCGGACCGGCCCCGAAGACGATGGTCTGGTCACCGGGCTTGACGTGGGCCATCTCGGTGGCGTGATACCCGGTGGGGAAGATGTCGGCGAGCATCACGTAGTCGGTCTGCCGCTCGGCGGCGTCCTCACCCAGCCGCAGCGCGTTGAAGTCGCCGTAGGGCACGCGCAGCAGCTCCGCCTGGCCGCCCTGGTAGGGGCCCATGTCGGCGAATCCGTAGGCGGCGCCGGCGAGGGCGGGTTCCGGCTGCATGGTCAGGCAGTAGTTGGTCAGACCCTGCTCGCACTGCTTGCATAAGCCGCAGGCGATATTGAAGGGCAGGACCACGTACCCGCCGACCTGGACCTTGCGGACGGCCGAGCCGACCTCCACGACCTGGCCAAGGTTCTCGTGTCCCAGGGTTCGACCGGACTCGAACGAGGTGCGTCCCTCGTACATGTGCAGGTCCGAACCGCAGATGTTGGTTGTGGTGATCTTGACGATGATGTCGCATGGGTGTTCGATCTTCGCGTCGGGTACGTCCTTCACTGTGACCGTTCGCGGTCCTTCATATACCGCTGCTCTCATGATGACTTCCCTCGGTGTCACGGCAGGACCGCGGCACGACGATGATGAGACGGCGCAAAAAGCCTGACTCTTGGAAGTTGCCTCTTACGACGGGGTCCGTGGCTCCGGGCACACGTCTCCGGGTCCGCCCACCCGGATCGGGCGGGGACGGTGACGCCGCCGCCGACGACCCGCCAGGCGAGGCGTCAGGCTCGGACCGCGGCGCACCGTGCGGCTACCCGTCGCATTCGGCGCGAAACGAAAGAGGGGGCCCTTTCCGGAATGAATCCTGTCGGCACAGTCAAGTACGGGTCAAAGCTCCATTTGGCGCGCGATCATCTGCCCGGGCAGCGCCGAGTTTGGTGGCGCCACCCGGCCCGAGGGCCGACGCCGCCCGTCCCGTCGCACGAAACCACAGGAGGAGCAGGGTGGCCGTGCACCAGGGACTGCACGCCATCGCCGCCGCTCCCACCACTGCCGTGCTGCTCACCCGGCGGTGGGCCACCCGAGCAGCAGCGGGTGAAGGACAGTGGCACCTGCCTGGTGGTGATCTGCAAGGGCGGGGACGCGGCGGCCAAGGGCGACGCGATCCAGCGGTTCACCGACTGCCGGCGCCCTGCGAGGTCGTCTTCTTCGGCAGGTCCTGGTAGAACCGGACACTTGGGGCGCACCGGCCTCGTGCGATGCGCCCGCGCGGCCGGGAGTGCGCTCGATCGCTTCCCGGGAGCGGGTGCGCACCACCGGCCGCCGTTCAGGCCCGTGTGTAGCCGCCGTCGGCGAAGAGTTCCGCGCCGGTGACGAACGAGGAGGCGTCCGAAGCAAGGAAGAGGGCTGCTTCGGCGATTTCCTCGGCGTCGGCCAGCCGCCCCAGGGGCACGACGGCCTCGGCGAACCGGTCGACGTCCGGCCCCGCGGCGCGCAGCAGGGCAGGGGTCCGCGTGGGTCCCGGGCTGAGCACGTTGACGCGGAACCGACGCTCCCGTGACTGCCGGGCCCAGTTGTGGACGAGGTTGCTCAGCGCCGCCTTCGAGGCGCTGTAGACCTCGAGTTGCTCATTGGGCCGCAGGCTGTTGCTCGAGCCGACGACCAGGATGGAGGCGTTCTCCGCGAGCAGCGGAAGCGCCTTCTGAACGGTGAAGAGCGGGCCCTTGACGTTGACGGCGAGCGTCAGGTCGACGTTCGCCTCGGTGTGTGCGCCGAGCGCGGCGTCGGCGACGATGCCCGCATTGGCCACCAGTACGTCGATCCGTCCGGCCTCCTGACGGACTCGGGCGTAGAGCGCGTCCAAGTCGGCCAGGACCGAGACGTCGGATCGTACGCCGGTGGCGGCGGGACCGATCTCCTTGACCGCCGCTTCGAGGCGATCGGCGTCTCTGCCGGTCACGAAGACCCGTGCGCCCTCCCGGGCGAAGCGATGGGCGATGGCCAGCCCGATTCCGCTGGTGCCTCCGGTGATGACAGCAACCTTCTCCTGCAGCACGCCTGGCATGTCGATCCCCTTCAGTTGTGGAATGGATCGTCCACAACTTAGGCAGTAATGGACGATCGAGTCAAGAATGGTTATGGTGAGGCCATGGCAAGACCACGCGCATTCGACGAACGCCGGGTCCTGGAGCGGGCCCGGGAGCAGTTCTGGGCGAGCGGCTACGCAGGAACCCGGATGGACGACATCGCCCAGGCGACAGGTCTGGGCAAGGGCAGCCTGTACGGCGCGTTCGGCGACAAGGGCAAGCTGTTTCACCGCGTGTTCAGCGAGTGGTGCACCGCAGTCGTCGAGGTGGCCGAAGGGCGGCTGACCGGGGGCCCGGACGCGGAAGCCCTGGCACGGCTGTCGGGATACGTGCGCCTCATGGCAGAGAACACCGCCTGCGACACCGAGCGCCGCGGTTGCCTGCTGGCCAAGGGCGCGGCGGAACTGGCCCAGCAAGATCCGACGGTCGCCGGGCGGTCGGCCGAGACCATGGCGGCACTGATGACTCTGCTGAGGACGGAGATCAGCGCCGCCCAGCGGCACGGCGACATCGATGGCGCTGCGGATCCCGAGCGACTGGCGGCACTGCTGTTGACGGTGGTCCGCGGTATCGAGGCGGTAGGCAAGGCCGGCGTGGACCCGCAGACGCTACGGAACATCGCAGACACCGCACTGGACCTCCTGCCCAGGCCCTAACTGGTCGTTTCAGAATGCCGTCCTGCGGAGACGCTGGTGGCCCCATGGAACAATCCCTTCAGCCGCGGGATCAGGGGGATGACGCCGTATGGAACGGGTTGGGGCCGCACGGGAGCTCGTGCTCGGTTACGTCCACGCTCTGAACGCAATTGACGAGGCCCTGAGGGTGGCGATCCCCTCGCTGGAGCGACTGGGAGATGTCCTCGGCCTGGTTCGTTCGCGCCGGATCATCAGCCGGAGTGGACACGTCGGCACCTACTCCTACACGGTTCATGGGGCAGGGTGCCGCTTCGTCAGCGACGACGGTGCTGAGGTCGATGTGGACTTCGCAGCCGACGGGAGCGAAGTCTTCGACTTCTGGCGGCTGCGTTGCTATGGGCTGAGCCTGCCGGAGCCTCTTGACGTCACCGATCATGACCTGCGGTCCGCAGTGCGGTCCCTGCAACCGCTTCTGCACGAGGTGCGGCCGGGGTGGTTCAGCGTCGCCAACTGATCGCTTCAGGATGAGGTGCGCAGGCGGCGCAGGCATATGAGGCTGCAGGCCAGTTCGAGCAGACCCAGGTGAAGATCGGCGCGTCGCTCATAGCGGGTGCGGAGCCGTTTGAACTGGTGCAGCCAGGCGAAGGCGCGCTCGACCACCCAGCGCACCTTGCCCAGTCCGGAGCCGTGGGCAACACCGCGTCACGCGATCAACGGCTTGATGCCGCGCTTCCACAGCAGGCGGCGGTACTTGTCGTAGTCGTAGCCCCGGTCCGCGTACAGACGCCGGGGCCTGCGGCGGGGGCGTCCCCGCAGGCCCCGGATCGATGGGACGGCGTCCACCAGTGGCAGGAGCTGGGTGACGTCGTGCCGGTTCCCGCCGGTCAGCGTCACGGCGAGCGGAGTTCCGTGCCGGTCGACGATCAGGTGGTGTTTGGAGCCGGGGCGGGCTCGGTCGACGGGTGATGGGCCGACGTGATCCCCCCTTAGAGGGCCCGGACGTGCGATCCGTCCACGGAGCAGTCGTTCAGGTCCAGCAGGCCGGCGCGTCGAAGTTCGGTCAACAGGGCGGCATGCAGGCGGGGCCAGACGCCGGCCTCCGTCCAGTCCCGAAGCCGACGCCAGGCTGTTACTCCGGAACAGCCCACAGTCTCCGCGGGGACATCGCGCCACGCGACACCAGTCCGCAACACGTACATGACGCCAGCGAGCGCCGCCCGGTCGGGAACACGCAGCCGCCCGGGATAGCGGCGGCGTCGCTCGGGAGCGGGTGGCAGCAGCGGGCCAGCTGCTCCCACAGGTCGTCAGGAACAAGATCAGCACGCACTCCGGACACCTTGCCGACCAAGATCGTCCAGCGCAAGACCCGAGCTCAACTCATTCTGGAACGATCAGTAAAGCCGGAAACGCCTAGCAAGCGGATGCAGTTCGGCCCGCGAGAACCCACCCGGTGGCGTCACGGCCACATGATCTGCCGGACACGGGCCAGTTGCCGGCCCGGCCCGCCGCATGTGGACCGGGCGCCCATCCACCGACTCCTGGCCGGCTGAATTCGCCCGCCGTGATGGGCAAACGGGCTCGGACCGGTGCCACGAAAAATGACCCGACTGCACGGCTACGCCCGGACAGGCCGCGGCCATGGGGTTTGCCGCCGCTGCGCGACAAGGTCGAGGCAGCCGGCCCGCGACCGATGCCTGGGCGATTTCGCGGATGACGAACCCATGGCGTGCGCGTTCTGGCTGCAACGCCAAGACGGCGCGTGTTCGTCAAAGTGTTTTCAGGCGCGGGATCTCGGCCGCCCTGGTGTGCGCTGTGTCGGCGGACCCGGTACGCGAGAGAGCGGCCACGAGCCGCAGTTTCTCGTCGCTGTCACTGTCCTTGTCGGGGTGGTAGACGACGAGGATGACGTCGTCGACGGGGAGTTTGTCCCGGTGGAGGCGTAGTTCACCGACGACGGGGTGGTGGACCGTGACCGTGCCTCCGCCGAGGCTGCGGACGTCGTGGCGGGCCCACAGGGTACGGAACCGCTGACTGGACAGCGCGAGTTCTCCGACGAGCTCGACGAACCGGGGGTCGTCGGTGTCGTCCCCGATGGTGGTGCGAAGGGCGGCGATGAAATCGGCGGTGGCTTTCGTCCAGTCCTGGTGGAATGCCTGTTCCTCGGGGTCGAGGAGGAGAGAGCGCAGCCGGTTCTGGCCGGGCCGCAGCCGGGGGGAGAGCGTCACGGCCGAGGGGTTGGAAGCCAGGACATCGAACGCGCGTCCTTCGACAAACGCGGGGATCTGTAGATGGGCGAGCAGCTCGTGCACTCGCGCCGGTACGTGCTCGGGCCGCCTGCGCCGTAGCGCCTTGGGGTGTGCCGCCGCGAGGCCGAGCAGATATGTCCGCTCGATGTCGTCGAGCCGCAGGACGCGCGCGAGGGATTCGAGTACCTGGGGTGAGGGGTTCTTGTCACCCGTAACGCGGTGCGCGTATCCCAGAGGGGGCCCTGGCAAGACCAGGGAAGACGGGGGCCCCGCCACACCCGGCGCATGCCGTCAAGACCGCGGTGACACCGTTTCGCAAGAGACGGAGAGCAACACCGTCTGCGCCGCGGACCTGCACGCCGTCGGCGCCCTGAAGTGAAGGGACGGACGATCTCGTGGATCTCTCCAACCGCACTGATCTCATCGTCGGCGCAACCTCGGGTATCGGACGCGAACTGGCCCGCCGGTTCGCCGCAGCGGGCAGCACCGTGGCCGTCGGCGGCCGCAGCCCACAGGCACTCTCGGAACTCGACGGCGAGGGGTTCGGAGCGTTCGGCGTCGATGTCAGGGACAGTGCCTCCGTCGTATCTCTTCGTGATGCCGTGCTCGCCCGTCATCCCGAGCTGGACACCGTGGTGACCATGTCAGGGGTCATGCTCCTGGAGGACCTGCACGACCCCGCGCACTTCGAGGCGGCCAGGACGACGATCGACACCAACCTGCTCGGCACCATCCGCGTCATCGACGCCTTCACCCCCCACATGATGCAGCGGTGCGCCGGCACCTTCATCACCGTCACCTCCGGCATCGCCTTCATGCCGTTTCCGCCCATGCCCAGCTACGCCGCCTCGAAGGCCGCAGTGCACGCCTACTCCGAGGCACTGCGAGCGCAGCTCGACGGCACCGGCGTCGACGTCGTCGAGCTCGTCCCACCGGCTGTCTCCACAGCAGGACAGGAAAAGGTCAACCCGCTCGCGCTGCCGCTCGACGACTTCGCCACCGAGGTCATGCAGCTGCTCTCGCAGAACCCCACCCCGCACGAAATCCTCGTGAAGGGCGTACTCATGCACCGCTGGGCCGAACGCGACGGCACCTACGACGACCTCGTAGCACAGCGCTCCCGGGCCCTGGCCATGCTCCCCAGCCGCGAAGGATGATGCCCTTCCCCCGCCAGTCACGGCTGAGACGCGGGGCATTCGGGCGGCCCCTTCCGCTGTCGGAGCACCGGCCCCGCTGCAGGTGCGGCGGGGTGGAAACGCGTGCGTGATCCCGCGAAGATCAAAAACCGTACGCGGCTTCGCGTTGTGCACCACGTATCCGTGGCGGGAATGTACTGCACCAGTCCCAGTTGTTTGTCGCGCAGCCATCTCTGCATGGGCCATGTCCCCCAGCGACTTCTGCAGAAAGCCCCGTTGGGATGATGTCGTCGATGTGCTGGATGGGAGGGTTCCGGGTCGGGTGGGGTTGGTGATAGGCGGTCGGTGAGGCAGGACGGCGCTCTGCTCTGCGGCACCGTCGCCTACCTGCCGCACCCACCTGACCACGGCTACCGGCTCGACGACCCCGCCGACACGGCACCGCCCCATCCGGCCCGCCCCGCGCCCGCGGACGGGCAAGTCGTCCGCCCAGGAGGCCCCTGGCTGTTCTGGGGACTGTCGTTCGCCGGGCGGCACGGGCGTAGCCGTCGAGGACGGGTGGGGCCGGGGAGATGGTCCACGTCGAGGAAGACCAGGAGGTCCGCGCCGCCTGCGAGGGCGCGTGCGGCGCCGGCGTTGCGGGCGGTGGCCAAGGGCAGGCGCCCGCCCGCCAGGCGACGATGTTGCGGCGCCTCGCCGACGCGCTGCCCCCCTTTTTTTGGGGTCCTCCAGGACCCGGCCGCCTCAACCGCGACGTGGTGGATTGACCGTGACCACGTCGCGGTTGCAGGCACGGCTGCGTCGACCGCGCGCTCGGGGCGAGCGCTGCGACCGACGCCAGGGGTGACCAGCCGCGATGGGGCGGCCTGCGGCCGGCTTTGCCGAGCGTCTTGGCAGCTCCGTCAGGCCCCGGTTTCCGGTGCGAGCCCGACGGCCGGCTCGTGGGCGCTATCGGGTGTATGAGGATCTGCTTCCGTGGGCGCGAAGCCCTGCAGTTCGGCGGCGACCCCAGGATGCGGCCTGTCTGATCGGTACAGGAGCGCCATCACTGAAAGGACGGCGGTGAGGCCGGCGGTGAGGATCGACGCGCCGGTGGGCCACGGGAGGAGCGCGCCCCCCGCCCTTCCCAGCAGGTTGACGTTCAGAGTGGCTGTCAGTGCGTGGAGTGACACGAGTGCGATGCCGACCAGGGTCGTTGCCCACCACACCCATGTACGGTCGCCGACCAACAGCAGGACGCCGAGGGCCAGGCACCCGCCTGCCAGGCCCAGCAGCAGCCAGGCCAGGCCCCCGGTGGGCATCCCCAGAGGCGGGCGCGGCGCGTAGAGGAGAGCGCAGACAGCCAGCGTGAGGGCCACCGGCCAACGCAATATCCTGCCGGGTGTGCTCGCCTGCACCACGACGTCTTCTTCCGCGCCTGGCGGGCGAGTGGCGTATTGGAGGTCAGGCGAGGGTGGCCGCGGCTCCTGTGCCGGGGTCCTGCGATCCGCCAGAGCGGCCTCAGGGCCGGGCTGCGGCGGGTGGGGGTGGGGCCGCTGCGGCTCCGGTGGGGGATCATCGTCGTACTGGGGGCCGTCCGCCTGGCGAGCCTGTGCCGTATGCGGCTCCTGTTTCTGCGCGTCGGCGAGGAGGACGGCCAAAGAGATGACGTCCTCGATGGGACGAGAGGCGGCGGCCGCCTGAAGGGCCTGGTCAGCCCCTTCGGGGAGTCCTTCGGACTCACGCAGAAGCGTCACGAGCTTGGCGATCTCGTCCACGGACCGTCGGGCCACGGCCGTCTCCAGCAGCATCCGCAGGCTGGCGGTGCCCTCAGCCGAGCGCGCCGCCGCGTCCACGTCTTCAGCCTGGGCGGCCGGCGCGGGTTCAGCGGACGCGGAATCCGGCAAGGCCGCAGGTGTGGGCTGAGCGGCCCTCTCGGTCCGGGTCGGAGCTCTGTCCCCTTCGGGTCCGGGGCCGGGCTCGCTGCCGAATTCCGGTATGGCGTAGTCACTCATGAAGCGCTCCGTCCGCATGGATCATGTCGGCCACGCACCAGTCACGCATGTCGCTCACGACACGCGACTAGGTGTTCACACCAGGTAACTCTGCGGCATTGTGCGAGGCTCCACCAGCGGAGCAAGCAAAACGTGGCGTGCCCCCGTGTTCCGCGGCCAACGGTGCCGGTCAGGGTGTAGCCGTCGATGACGGGAGTCGTCGCTGATCACCTCCTGCATCGCTTCGACCATGCCGGGCTCCTTCCAGGCCGTCTACAACGCCTCGAAGTCGTTCCTCCAGTGCTTCGCTCAAGCTCCCCAGCACGAGCTCAAAGACACCCCTGTCACAGTCACTGCCCTGATGCCGGGGCCCACCGACACTGACTTCTTCCGCCGCGCCGACATGGGCGACACCAAGGTCGGCGCAGCTCGCCCGATGTGCGGCACGAGGAGTTCCTGCCGCGCCGGTCGCCGACAGCATCACCCCGCCCGGCCCGGCCGGGGTGAACAGCAGGGCCTGGTGCCCGTCAGACTTCTGCCTACAGCCGTGTCATCCGGTGCGGCAAGCCCAGGTAGCCGACGCGGCTGAGCCGCCGTTTACCCGGTCAGCGGCTTGCAGAAAGCGGAATCTCGCTTCAGTGCGACAGCTCTGCCCCGCGGCATGAGGACAGGCACGCCGGCCCGAGGCGGGGCAGCAAGGCGGCCCCGCGCGTCCGCCCGATTTCTGTGGCACTAGGATCACCTCGCCGCACGGGCCCCTGTCCTCTGGACAACTGGTGCCAGGCCTGGCACGGCCTGCGGCACCGACGATTCGCATCAGCTGAGGGGTACCTGTGGCCGAGCACCGCCGATCACGGCGCGCACGCTTCCTGACCTGGGTAGCCGCGGGGGTGGCGCTGTCCGCGACGGTGGCGGTCAGCGCCAACGCCGTGACCTTCGGCGGCGCCGTCTCCGGGCGCGGCCTCCTGCCCCCTTCCCTCTACGCGGGGCGCGTGTTCGACACCTGCACCGCTCCCTCCCTCACCGCGATGAAGGCATGGCGCTCCGACCAGTTCTACGGTGGCGCAGCCGTCTACATCGGGGGAAAGAACCGAGGCTGCGCCCAGCCGCAACTGACGCCGTCCTGGGTGAAGTCAGTGGACGCGGCCGGCTGGAAACTCGTACCGCTCTACGTAGGCGCCCAGCCACCTTGCCAGACCGGCAGCAACCAGGAACGGTTCACCGCAGCCAATGCCACTACCGTCGGCACCGCCAATGGCAACGACGCCGTCGCCAACGCCTCGGCCCTGGGCATGAAGCCAGGCAGCGCCCTCTACCTGGACATGGAACCCTTCAACCTCTCCGACATCTCTTGCCTCGACGCCGTCCTCACCTACGTCCGGGCCTGGGACGCAGCTGTCCGCGCACAGCGCTACTGGCCGGGAATGTACGGGTTCACCAGCAGCAGCGCCGCCGCAGTCGCCACCGCCTCAAACCGTCGCGACCTCCCCGCCATCCTCTGGTACGCCCTGTGGGACAAGAACGAGACCACCACCGACGACTGGCGCTGGGACCCGAACCTGTACACCAACCACCGCCGCGCCCACCAGTACGCAGCCAACAGCACCGAAACCCGAGGCGGCGTCACCCTCACCGTCGACCGCAGCACCTGGGACGCCCCAGTCGCCATCATCGCCAAATAACACCCCCGCCTGCACTCCGGAGAAGCACACTCCCTTGCGCATGAGCAAGCGGCCCGGCCGACACCGGGTCAACTCCCCTGCCCGGGAGCACGAGGCTCATGTAGCGGCGCACCGCCGGACGCAGTCTCGCAGGGTGGTTCGAGACCGCGACTACGGATACCCGGGCTGGGCACTGCCGCGCGGGGTGCCGCCCGGCGAAGGGCCGGGAGGCGGGGCGGGGTGGTGGCCGGGCCCGCCGGTCAGGTCCGCCAAAGGCGTGGGAGAAAGGACCGCGGGGTCCTCACCGGCTTCCAGGAGGGTGTCTGCCGTCCCCACGATCAAGGGATCCGGGCGGCCCACCGCCGCCTCGTCCTTGCTGGCGTAGTCGATACGCCACAGCAGACTGCGCATCGCCTCCAGCCGCGCACGCCGCTTGTCGTTGCTCTTCACCACGGTCCAGGGAGCCTGGGCCGTGTCGGTGGCACGGAACATCTCCACCTTGGCCGCGGTGTAGGCATCCCACCGGTCCAACGAGGCCAAGTCCGTGGGTGAGAGTTTCCACTGCCGCACCGGGTCGACCTGGCGTATCGCGAAGCGGGTGCGCTGCTCGGCGCGGGAGACCGAGAACCAGAACTTGACCAGCACGATGCCGTCCTGGACGAGCATGTCCTCGAAGGTCGGACACTGGACGAGGAACTGCTCGTACTGCCCGTCGGTGCAAAAGCCCATGACCTTCTCCACGCCGGCCCGGTTGTACCAGGAGCGGTCGAAAAAGACGATCTCGCCAGGGCCGGGGAGGTGGGCGATGTAGCGCTGGAAGTACCACTGTCCGGCCTCCCGCTCGCTCGGCTTGTCCAGGGCCACGATGTGGGCTCCGCGGGGGTTGAGGCGTTCGGTGAAACGCTGGATGGTGCCGCCCTTGCCGGCCGCGTCCCGGCCCTCGCAGATCACCACCACCCGCGCTCCGGTCTCCTTGACCCAGCGCTGCAGCTTCAGCAGCTCGATCTGCAGGATCCGCTTCGCCCGCTCGTACTCGGCCCTGCCGAGCTTGCGGTCGTAGGGGTAGTTCTCCCGCCACGTTCGAATGGGCCTCCCCGATTCGTCCAGCAACACCGGCTGCTCCGGCCGGCTCGCATCCACACTCAAGCCGGCGAGTAGCCCCTCTTCGGCGTCCGGCCCGTGCCGGTCCTGCACACTCATGCCTGACGTGTACCCCGCCCCACCCGGCACTACCGTCACCGTCGGGCGGTGGCTCGTCGCCAGGCCGCGTGCATCGACGACCCCGCCCGGTAGGAATCCGACGCCGTCCCGACGGCAGGTGCGCCTGGGACGGCCATCCGATCAGGAACTTCCAAACTCGCCCAGGTAGAGGCGGAGCCGCGGTTGCGGCCGCGGGTGCGCAGCGTGTCCTGCGTTGAGGTCACCGGCGACGAGGAGGGCCTCAGGGACCCGGCGGTGTCGTGTCGCCGATGTGCCGGACGTCCCGGGAGTGAAGTCGGGTGCCCGGGGTACGGGCCCGGTGAGGTGTCGTGTCGACGCAGGAGGTCGAAGGCCGTGGATGCGAGTCGAAGCGATCAGAACCAGGAGCCGCAGGCGACCCCGCCCGTACCGGACCGGGGTGCTGCGGTGGACGAGCACGGTCGTCGCCCGGGAGAAGCGTCTCGGACCGGCGCGGATGGGTACCCTCCGGCCGATGCGTCGAGAGTGCGGCGTGCGAGTGAGGAGCCCACAGGAGAGGAGGGCGCCCACGAGGAGTGATCCCGGTGTCTGAATCACCGAGCGGGCCTGCCCCCGCTCGTCACGTGGCGTGGCCGGACGCGCGCCTCGCCGCGGCCAGCACGGTTGAATCGCGGCTTCCTGGACGTCCAGGAGTCCTGGCCGGGAGCTGCCGCATCGCCGCGCCCGGCAGCAGCACCAGCCCCACCCGCGGACCCGTCGCCGCCCGCCTCGGCATCACCGTCGCCTGCGGACACGACCCGCAGGCCACCACCCGCGCGGTACGCGAAGGTCTGGCCTGCGCTGCCCAGTACCGACTCGGCCTGGCCATCGCAAACCTGCACATCAACATCACCGACCTCCACGAACCCCCCAACCAGCCACAGGAGACCAGGCCGTGAAGAGCGAACGGGTCACGGCCCTCACCCGGAAAGTCACCGAAGCCGTCCTCGCCGTCCCCGGCATCGCATGCCTGCGCCCTGGCCTGCGTAGCCTGCTCTACGCGGCGGACACACCACCACCGGCCGCCCACCACCCCGGGGACCCGGGGCCCGCGGTGCGCAGCAGCTTCGACTTCCGGGGGGGACCGGACTGCACGGTGCCGTGACGTGAGATCCCGGACCTTCACCCGAACGCCCCATCGCGCGAGAAGAAGGGGCACGGCGGTCATCAGGCCGAAGATCACCGTCCCATCACCCCGCATGCTGCGGGGGCCGCCCGACGGCCTGGATCTCGCTGGAGGTCCGGCAGGCGGCGCCCCGAAAGAGTGCGGCGGTGAAGTGGTCGAGGCCCCGGGCAACGCTCACTTGGCGGCGACCGGACCGCGCATCCGGTCGCTCATCCACTTCAGGTCACCGTTGAACAGGGTGTCCGTGTACTTGTACCCGTCGTGACCGCCCTCGAAGGACGTCACACGGGTCTCTATCGGCCCCTTGGTGATCTCCTTGCGGAGCTTCTCCAGCGCTGCGACCTCCTGCTTCGGTTCCTTCGTACCCATGAGGAAGGAGATCGCGACCTTGGAGGCGCTCTTGGGGCTGCCCGTGGCCCCGCTCGCGGGGGTGCTTGCCGGGCTGCTCGGCGGGCTGCTCTTGGGAGTGCCCTTGAGGCCGCTCGTGGGGCTGCTGCTCGGGGTGGGGCTGCTCTTCCTGATCAACTCTTCGGCCAGCCAAGCCGGACTGTTCTCCTGCTTCTCCTTCGGATGGCCGTTCCACAGTGGTGAATCGGGTGCCGCGTCCGGGCCGCCCGCGATCGCCACGCTGAATCGTTCGGGGTACTGGAGCACCATCTTCATGCCCACGTAACCGCCGGAGGACGAGCCGAAGAAGCCCCAGCCCTTCGGGTCGGCGTACGTACGGAAGTTCTCCCGCACCAGATCCGGGACGTCGTCCGAGATCCAGGTGCCCATCTTGGGCTGCCCCGGTATGTCGCTGCCGTCGTAGTAGGTGTCCTTGTTCGCGTTCAGCACCGGCATGACCACGATGAAAGGCAGGCTCTCGCCCTTGTCGGCAGCTTCCCCGATCCGTTCCTGGAGGCGGAACTCCTTGGAGAAGAAATAGTTCGTCGGGTATCCCACGGCGCCTGGCAGCGCCATCAGCACCGGGAAGGCACTGTCCTTGTACTCGGGCTTGCCGTACTGCTTCGGAACCCAGGCCCACACCCGGCCGGTGAAGCCGGACTTCGGCCCTGCCAGGTCGGTGCGCACCACCCGGGTCCCGTCCGGCAGCTCCCGCTGCGTCGTCCACTCGCGCGGGTGCGTCGGCATCAGGACATCGCTGGCTTTGCTTTCCTCCGGCCTTGCCGACTGCTTCGGTGCGAAGGAAACCGGATCTCCCTCGCTGGAGCAGCCGGACAGCGCGGCGACCACGGACACGACGAGGGCCGCGCAGAGCGTGGCGGAACGGTGTTTCACTTCGTACTCCGGTGCAGACTGACGGATCTCGAACGGGTATCGAACGGATCTCGCAGGTATAGATCGCCACGGGGGCTTTCTGGTTCCCTCGGGTCAGCGTGAACGGGACCGGGCTGAGGATCCCGCGCGGGACAGGGGGTCTCGGTGAGGTGCCCGGGCAGCGGATCGGCCCGCTCCGCGCGCAGCGGATCCGTACGACGGGCCACGCGCAGCCGACTGCTCGTCGGGGCGAGTGGACGTGCCCGACGTGTGCGAGGGCCTGCTTCGGAAACACGCGTTGCCGTCCGGCCTCTCGCTCTGCACGGCCCGTAGGACCACTTCCTGCGGGCTGGACCAGACCAGCCGTAAGGCGTCCTGCCGGGAACAGCAGTCACTCGCCACGGGCGCGACGTACGCCGGCGATACCGCGTGCCGGCGAGGGGCGTGGTTCGGGGTGATACCGGCCGTGAGGAAGTACTCGGCGACCCTGAACGGCGGGCGTGGTTACGGACCGAGCCGTACCGCACGTGCACACGGCAAGAGCAGGCCTCCTCGTACACATGAGCGGTGACCAGGTTCCGCCCCGCGGCGGTCTGAATACAAACCGGTGGACCGGTATGTGCTTCTGTGAAGGCGGGCATGCTGCAAGAGCTCGCGTTCTCCGGAAGGAGCGATGTGCTCTCTCAAGTTCTCGACCGGATCCGACGGCTCCTCGGACGCCCCACCTCAACCCCCACCTCAACCCCCGACCCGACTCCCGCCCCAGGATCCGCACCCGCACCTGTCGGCGGCACCCGGGCGAGCGCCCCGGTCCCGGTCTTCACGGCGGACTTCGGCTCGACTGCCCAGTGGGTCGCGGGACGTTCCTGGGCCTATCCGAACGGTGGACCCACCAATCCCGGCGACAACAAGCTCGACTACCTCGTGTCTGACGCATCCTTCAGCCGCACCGGAACCTTTCGGGCCACCCGCCGCCCCGACGGCAAGTGGAACACGGGGCTGTTGACCACGGAGGGCAGCAGCGAAGGGTTCATGGTGCGGACCGGGGACGTGCTGGAGTCCCGGGTTCGCCTGCCCTCCGCACTCGGGGCCTGGCCCGCGATCTGGACCTGGCTGGACGGCGACAACGAGATCGATGTCTTCGAGTACCACCCGGACAACCCCGACCTCCTCGAGTTGTCCAACCACGTGAAGGGCAGCTCTCACTACCACCGCGACCCGGCGGTCGGCCCGGGCAGCTGGGTGGACCTCAAGGTGGAGTTCGGATCACGCTCGGTGGTGTGGTGGGTCAACGGCAAACAGGTGTTCGCCGACCGGCGCGGGGTGGGTCGCCGCTGGCGCGCGTATCTCATCGTCAACCTCTCTGTCTGCGCCGGCCGCTACCACCCGGCCCCCGACCGGGACGTATCGGCGATGTCATACGAGGTGGCCTACCTGCGCGTCATCCGCCCGTAGACGCCTCGGCAGGTGAGGTGTCTGGGGCGGAGGAGGTCGGTGCGCGTCTCGTACCGGATCCTGATCCGCCGGCAAGTGAACCGGTGGAGCCAGGCCATGCGTGAACGCGCGGCCGCGAGAGCGGGTCAGGCGATGTCGCCGCGACGGCGCGCTTCGGCTGGTTCCGCCGCTTCGGCGGCGGCCTGCCGGTTGGGGCCCGAGTGGGACCGGACGTCTTCCGGCAGGAGCACCAGCGACGGCCCCTGCCGTCGCGGCCGTCGAGCCAGTCAGGGGCTGCCATGAGTGTGGCCCGGGGCCATGGCCCCGTTTCACATTCTGGACGGCTTGTCCACGGTGCGTCCGCGCGGTGCTATCGTCCCGCCCATGCAGCACACCTTCCACCTCGCCATGATGCGAATGATGCCCCCGCCTTCGGAGGCGCTTCGCTAGCGAAGCCGTGTGCGCACGAGATGCGACGGACCCTCCGGAATCGGAGGGTCCTTTTTTGTTGCCCGGATCCGTCATCCGGCCCCCCATCAGACCCCGACAGAAGGCGAACAACCGCCATGACCCGTGTACCGGTCGTCTCCCTCACCGACTGCGCGGACCCCAACGCGCTGGCCCGGCAGTCCGCACGGATCGCCGCGCTCTTCGGGGCCACTCCCACCGTCGTCCCGCTGGACGGGCCGGACCCGGAGGGCGCCGCCGCCCTCACCCTGCTGGACCTGCTCCGCTCCACGGACCTGACCGGCGGGCCGACGCAGCCCCTGGTGGTGCTGGTCAACATCGCCCCGCGTGACGGCCACTGGCCCAACGGCGTGCCGTTCTGCTACTTCCGCCACGGGCAGCACCTGGTCATCTCCACCCTCAGCCACCGGGTCCTCGCCCCGCTGGCGAACTACCTGGGGCTGACGGAGGTCCAGGTCACCGATGTGCGCGAGGTGCTGGAGGCGGGCGCCGCCGGATGGGCCGATCTGGCTCCGGCCGAGGTGGAGGAGATGGTGCGGACCCAGTTCCGCAGCCTCTGGTACGTGCCGCTGCTGGCCCGCTGGCTGGCGGACGGCCGCCCGGTGCCCGCCGAGCCGGCACCGGTGCGGTCCCTCGCCGCGCAGGACGTGCGGGTCGCCGTCGTGGACAACTTCGGCAACTGCAAGCTGGACCGCCCCGCCGCGGAACTGCCGGGCTACGAGGGGACCGGCGCCACGGCCCACCTGACCGTCCACAACCGGCGCGAGCGCCGCAGCGTCACGGTCCGCTGCTACGACAGGCTCCCGGACGTCCCGCTGGGCGAACCCGGGATCACCGTCGGGAGTTCCGGCGTCGGCTTCGCCGAACTGGTGGTCCGCGGCGGCTCCGCGGCGGAGCTGTTCGGCTTGAGCCAGGGGGACCGGGTTTTCCACCTCACCAGCTGACACGGCGCCACACAGCGCGTCCACCACCTGTCCCGATAACACGGTCCGCATTGACACCGATAGCAACGACCCGGAATACTGAACACGTGTTCGGAAATATTCCCCTGGTACGCCGCCGCCACGTGGACAACGTGCGCTGCGCCGCCGACCTGTGTCGTTGACCACACAGCTCCGCCCCTTTCCCGTACCCCTTTGCCGAACCCCTTTCCCGAAGGACCTCCGATGTCCCGCACTCGTATAGCCCTGGTGTTCTCCGCTGCCGTCGTACTGACGGCGGGCGCCTGCGCGCCGCAGCCCGGAAGCACTACTTCCGCCGCCTCTTCATCCGGCGCCTCCACCGCTCCCACCTGCACCGTTGACGCACTAGCCCTCCACGAGAAGGGCAGGCTGACGGTGGCGACCGACTCCCCCGCCTATTCTCCGTGGTTCGAGGAAAACACCCCCGCCAACGGCAAGGGATTCGAGAGTGCCGTCGCCTATGCGGTGGCCGAGAAACTCGGCTTCCAGAAGGACCAGGTGAAGTGGGTCGTCGAACCCTTCGCACATTCCTACGCACCCGGCGCGAAGAACTTCGATTTCGACATCAACCAGATTTCCATCACCCCGCAGCGGGCACAGGCCGTCGATTTCTCCAGCAGCTACTACAAAGCCGACCAGGCCATCCTGACCCTGGACAATTCGAAATTCGCGAACGCCACCTCGCTGGCCGGGTTCAAGGACGCCAAGGTCGGCGTGCAAGTGGCCACCACCAGCTACCAGGCCGTGCTCGACCAGCTGAAGCCGTCCCAGCAGCCCGGCGTCTTCAACACCACCAACGACGAGGTCAACGCGCTGAAGAACGGGCAGATCGACGCGATCGTCACCGACTTGCCGACCGTGTTCTACCTCGCCGGCGCGGAACTGGACAACGCCAAGATCGTCGGCCAGTTCGGGTACGCCGGAGGCACCCCGGAAGAGTTCGGACTGCTCCTGTCCAAGGGCAGCAAGCTGACCCCGTGCGTGAACAAGGCCCTGGACGCCCTCAAGGCCGACGGAACCCTCTCCAAGCTGAGCTCGCAGTGGCTGTCCGCCTCGGCGAACGTTCCGGCGCTGAAGCCGTAGAGGGCCCGCCGTGGACTTCACGAAGACCCGCGCACCGCACGGGGCGGCCGGCACCGCCCCCGCGGACGACGCCTACCGGCCCAGCGAGCGCGAGGTCGAACGCCGGCGCTTCCGGCGCGCCCGCAAGCGGCGGCACACTTGGATCTCCGCCGTGTGCACCCTGCTCTTCCTGGTCGCCGTGGCAGCGGGCGCGCTCTCCTCACCCGGCTGGGAGCGCGTCGACTCCCTCTTCCTGGACGGCACCGAACTGCGCGAGGCCTTCCCCGACCTCCTCCACGGATTCTGGCTCAACATCCGGATGTTCGTGATCGCCGAAGTCCTGATCCTGCTCCTCGGACTGCTGACCGCCCTGGTGCGCGTGACCCGCGCGCCGGGCCTCCAGCCCCTGCGGCTGGCCGCGACGCTCTACGTGGACGTCTTCCGTGGCATACCGACGCTGCTGCTCGTGTTCCTGGTCGGATTCGGGCTGCCCGCGCTGCAGTTGCAGGGCACCCCCTCCGAGCCCTGGGTGCTCGGCGTCATCGCCCTGGTCCTCTCCTACGGGGCGTACGTCGGCGAGGTCCTGCGGGCCGGGCTGAACTCTGTCCATCCCTCGCAGCGCTCCGCCGCGCGTGCGCTGGGGCTCAGCGAACGCCAGACCCTTCGGCACGTGGTGCTGCCGCAGGCGGTGCGCAACGTGGTCCCGCCACTGCTCAACGACTTCATCGCCCTGCAGAAGGACACCGCGCTGGTGGCGGTCCTCGGCCCGCTGGAGGCGCTGCGGCAGGCCCAGATCAAGGCGGACTACGACTTCAACTACACCCCGTACCTGGGAGCAGCCCTCTTGTTCATCGCCGTGACCATCCCGCTCACCCGCTTCGCCGACCGGCTCCAGCGGCGGGCCGCGCAGCGCACCTGGGCGGAGGCCGGCCGATGAGCGAACCTTTGCTGCGGGTCCGGGGCCTGCGCAAGCAGTACGGACCGCGGGTGGTCCTGCGCTCCATCGACCTGGACGTCTCCGAGCACCAGGTCGTCTGCCTCATCGGCGGTTCCGGATCGGGCAAGTCCACCCTGCTGCGGTGCGTGGACATGCTCGACGTCGTGGACGACGGCACGATCCACCTGGCCGGGATCGAGCTCACGGACCCCCGGCTGGACACCGATGCCGCCCGCAAGCGGATCGGCATCGTCTTCCAGGCCTACAACCTGTTCCCGCACCTGAGCGTGCTGGACAACATCACCTTGGCGCCCCGCCGGGTCCACGGCGTCCCCCGCAAACAGGCGGAGGAGACGGCCCGCGAGCTGCTGGCCCGGTTCGGGCTGGCGGACAAGGCCCGGGAGCACCCCGACCGGTTGTCCGGCGGCCAGCAGCAGCGCGCCGCCATCGCCCGCGCGCTCGCCACGGAACCGGACCTGCTGCTCTTCGACGAGATCACCTCTGCCCTCGACCCCGAGCTGGTCGGCGAGGTGCTGGACGTGGTCGCGGACCTCAAGCGGCGCGGCCTGACCATCTTGATGGCCACGCACGAGATGGACTTCGCCCGTCAGGTCGCCGACCAGGTCTGCTTCCTGGAGAACGGCGTGATCGTGGAACAGGGCACCGCGGAGCAGGTCTTCACCGCCCCCCGGGAGCAGGCCACGCGGCGCTTCCTGTCCCGGGTCCTCGACCTTCCGGGACGGGACGGCACGGTCGTCGTCTAGGTGTACTGGTCCGGAGCGTTGTTCGCGCGGGTGTTGGGGGGGGGCGTCGAGTGCGGTGTGGCAGCGGCCGGAGCAGGGCCGGGGTGGGGCGCCGGGATCCCTCCGGCCGCGTGCCGCACATGGCGCGCGCGAGAAAGCTCTCGGCGCGTCGAACGGTCCTGGTCCGCACCGCGTGGTCAGGGGCCGCCCGGACCTTCGAAGCGGTTCCGGGCGCGGTACCGCTGCCGGAACCGTTCCGCGACGCGCTCCAGATTCGCCTTGACCGGGCTCTCCTCGTCCGCCGTCCCCTGCGGCTCCCGGCCGCGCCTGTCGCGCTGGTAGCCCTGCCCTCCGGATACGGCCCGCTTCTCCCACTGCTCCACCGACCACCACAACCTCATGTAGGGCGCGGCACCGGGCACGCTGACCCCCAGAGTGCGCCACTGGGCGGGCGTGTAGCTCTTGACCTGCACGTTGTTCTCCAGCTCGCGCAGCAGGCCGAGCACCGCCTCCACGGAAGCCGGCGGCGCGGCGTCACCGCCTGCGATCCGCTCATCGAGGCGCGCGGCGACCTCTTCCGCCGTCGAAGGACGCCCCAGCGACCGCACGGCCCCCAGTACTTGCTCCTCGTCCGGTACGTACATCCGCCCGTCGTCCTCCCCGGTCCCCACCACGGCTACGACGCTGGCATCGGCCCGCCGCCCACCACAGGCGCTGCCGACACGGCCGCCGAACTACGCGGGCTCCTGAGCGGATTTCAGTGAGCCAAGCGGGCCAGGTCTCCACGGCCAGGTCTACTACGAGGCAGCAGGGCTGGTCGAAGCCATCAGCACCCTCGCACCTCCCCAAGCCCCGAAGGGGAACCCGGGGCTGCATCCCGCCCCGGGCCCCTCCGCCCTCACCAGAGCCGTCAGACCGTGATGACGGTCTTGCCCCGGGCAGTGCCCGCCATCAGCATCTCCAACGCCTGCGGGACCTTGTCGAGCGGGAAGGTCGCGGTCACGGCGGGGCTGACCCGCCCCGCGTCGACGAGCGAGGCCAGTTCGTCCAGGTCCGCGCGGTTCTGGCGGCTGGCCAGCATCGTGAGTCGCTGCCGGGTGAAGGGCGAGCGCACGACCGCGTGGAACTGGCGGCCCATTCCCACCCAGTCGCCGCAGTCCTCGCCGCCCACGATGACGAGCGTGCCACGCGGGGCCAGTATCCGGCGCAGCCGAGCGAGCGGGGTGCCGCCCGCGATGTCCACCACCACGTCGTAGCCGCCGCCCCCGGCCGTGACGTCCTCGCGCGTGTAGTCGAGTACGCGGTCCGCGCCCAGCGAGCGCACCAGGTCCGCCTTGGTCGGCCCGCACACCCCGGTGACCTCGGCCCCGAAGGCCTTGGCCAGCTGCACGACGTACGTGCCCACACCGCCCGACGCCCCGGTGACCAGCACCCGTTGGCCGGCCCGGACCCGCCCGGCGCCGCGCAGCGCCTGGAGCGCGGTGAGGCCGGACACCGCCAGCGCACCCGCCTCCGGGTACCCCAGCCGCTCGGGCTTGGGCGCCAGCCGGTCGGCGCGCGCCACCGCGTACTCGGCGAACGCCCCGCGGGCGGTTCCGAACACCTCGTCGCCCACGGCGAACCCGGTCACCCCCGGGCCGAGTGCGGTCACCGTGCCCGCCACGTCCAGCCCGGTCAGCGGATTGCGGGGCCGTCTCAGCCCCAGGGCCGCGCGCACCGCGTAGGGGTGGCCGGCCATCAGGTGCCAGGTGCCCCGGTCTACGCCGGCAGCCCGGACCCGCAGGAGCACCTGCCCGGCACCGGGGGTCGGCCGTGCCACCTCCGTGAGGCGCAGCACCTCGGGAGCCCCGTACCCGGTCTGCATTACCGCCTTCATCGTCGAGCTGTCCATCCGCGTCATCCCGTCCTACTCGCCCGGCCTGCTGCCGTACTTAGTACGACTTACTTAGTACGGTAGCGTGGACCGGCCGGTCAATCCAGTACGGAGCAGGACGGAGACAGAGGTGCCCGAGCACGCACCCCTCAGCCGCGACCGCGTCCTTCGGGCCGCCGTGGACATCGCCGACGAGGGAGGGATCGCCGCCGTCACCATCAGGGCGGTGGCGGAGCGGCTCGGGGTGAAACCGATGTCCCTCTACCACCACGTGCCCCACAAAGAGGCGATCCTCGACGGCATCGTCGACGCCGTCTTCGCCGAGATCGAACTCCCCCTCGACGAACCGGACTGGCGCGCAGCCCTGCGCCACCGCGCGCACAGCGCCCGGACGGTACTCGGACGGCACTCCTGGGCCATCGCCCTCATGGAGTCGCGTACCCACCCCGGCCCCGCCACCCTGCACCACCACGACGCCGTCCTGGGGATCCTCAGCCGCGCCGGCTTCCCCTACGCCCTCGCGGGACACGCCTACTCGCTCCTGGACAGCTACGTGTACGGCTTCGCCCTGACCGAGGCGGCCTTGCCCTTCGCCCCGCAGGACGTGGAGATCGCCGTCGGCGACCACCTCGCGGCCTTCCCGGCCGGGGCCTACCCGCACCTGGCCGAGTTCGCGACCCACCATGTGCTCCAGCCCGGCTACGCGTACGGGTCGGAGTTCGACTACGGCCTCGAACTGATCCTGGAGACCCTCGCCACCCGCCTCGCCGGGACCACCCGACCCTGAACCGCACGCGGACCCCACCGGCGCCCCGCCTCATCCGGCCGGGTCGCCGGCCACTCCGCTCGACGCATCGGACGGACGACCCGGCGTGCGCCGGGCCGGTCCTTCGTGAGCGCGTCGATCAGCTCGACGTCGGCGTACGTGGTGAGCCGCCGGTCGGGAGGCGACGGCCGGGCGCGTTGACGTCGCCTTCGACTTCGCTGGCGTGGGCGCCGCCCGCGCCCAAGCCGCGTCGGTCCTCGGCCCGTTCGGTTCGCTCGTCCTCGCCGGACTCACCCCGGAGCCGGTCACGATCGCCGACAGCATCGGATTCTGCTTCAAAGTCAACCGGTCCGCGGCCACTACGGCTCCGAGCCCGAGCACGTGGAGCAGCTCGTCGACCCGGCCTCGGCCGGACGCATCGACCTGGCCCCCACCCTCAGGCGCCCGCCCGCCGTACAGCGCCGCGACCATGTCGGCCACGATCACCGCATTGCAGACGAACGCGACGGTCGCGTTGGCCCCGCCGGCCGCGCCCGGACCGCCGACGGCGCGGCTCCCCGACGGGTCGGGGAGCCGCGCGGAGCTCAGTTCTCCATTCCGAAGTAGTGGCCGAGGTATTCGGTGATCTCGGCCGCGTGGGGCAGGAGTTCGGGCAGCTGGGCGGCGAGGGCGCTTCGAGTGGCGGCTGCGAGAGTGGCCGAGCTGGTGGCGGCGGGTCGCACGTACGGTTCGAGGCGCTTGATCAGCTCGTAGTTGCTTGCGATGTTCTCGGTGCGCATGGCCCGCTCCAGCGGCGACGCTCCGGGCGGCGGGACGGGGGCGAGCACCCGGCTGATGTAGGTGACCCGGTGCAGGACCCGCCAGCACGGGGGCTTCGCGGAGCTCTGGCGAGTCTGGCGCAGCGCGGCCGCGTCAGGGGCGTTGCTGCCCGACAGCCAGGTCGGGTCGACCACCTTGTGGTAGAAGTCGTCGAAGTTGGCGCTGGTCTCGCCGAGGTAGAAGGTGAGGAAGCGGTAGGCGTCGACCTTGCCCGGCACGAGGACCGGCTTGCCGGCGGCGTCGTACAGGGGTTTGCCGTTGCTGTCCCGGCGTTGGAGGTCGTTCGAGGGCGTGCACTGAACGTCGAGGCCGAAGCTGCGGGAGGACTCCTTGCTCTTGGCCCGGGTGGTGCTGAAGCCGCCACCGCGGGAGGCGTCGAGGTGGAAGGCCCAGCCGAGGCCGAGGGCGCCGAAGCTCAGGTCGAGGTTGCCGCCGTAGGAGTAGGTGAAGTTGTAGGAGCCGGAGGTGGTCTCGCTGACGGCGTCGGTGGCCTCGGGGGTTTCGGCGAAGAAGCCGCCTTGGGCGGTCCAGACGTAGGTGTTGACCAGGTCCCGGTGGGAGAAGCCGGCGGCGGTGGCGCTGCCGGTGGTGGAGCCGGCGCTGTCCTGCTGCTCGGCGGACATGCCCATCGAGCGCAGGACCGCCTTGGCCTGGATCTCGGCCGGTTCCGTGCCCGAGTTGTGGCCGACGTCGGTCGAGATCGACTCGTAGAGGGCTTGCAGTCGCTGCTGGTCGCGGGTGATGCGGCGCTTGAGCGCGTACGCGTCGCGCGGCTTGAAATAGCTGTACTCGCCGTAGGTGGTGGCGGTGGGGTAGTCGGGGTCGGTGACCTTGCCGAAGGCGTCGAAGCCGACCCCGCCATGTTACGGCCTATGACTTGATTAGTCGTCAGTTGGCTGGACTTCGACGGCGCGGCTGATCGGCGAGAAGTACAGCGCCCGCCGGCCGGACCTGACGGTGCGGATCGTCCTGGACGGCTTGGGCGAGGATCTGCCGGACCGGAAGTGGGTGCCGCCCTACCCGGCCCGCTGTAGCCGGCCGGCGCCGGTCAGGTATGGGCGAACAGCCGGCGGGGGCGGTGACGGGGGCGGCCGGTGGCGCCGAAGGTTCGTGGACCTGTCACAACCAGCATGGCGACAGCCGACCGTGCGGGAACGGCAGGCGCCCCACGGCGACTGCCTGCGAGCACTCCACAAGCCGACCCCCGGACGGCGGCCCCGTGCGGGCCGGTGGCGGTCGCTGCCCGGAGGGCAAGGGGCGCGTAGAGCGGCGTGAGCCGCTCGTTTTACAGTGATCCGCATGGACATGCAGAGAATCGTCGTGGTGCTGGCTGAGGAAGCTGAGCAACAGATCCGGGATCAGGTGTGGAATCTGGATTCGAGCGACCGCGCAATGGCTCGTGAGACCGAGGGCCGCCTGCGCGACGCTGTCGCCCCGCAGGACGTCCAGGACGCGTTGCCGCAGATCAAGCGTCTCGAACATCTGCGGGAAACTCTCGCCGTCCTGGCCATCTCCCTCGCGCGCACGCACGGCCGCATGGCCTGGTTTCTCTCCGGCGCTCTCCACGCACTCGAACCGGTCCTGCGCTGGCGCGCCCTGCCATCTGACGGCGGCGGCACCTTCGGCACCGTCCTGCCGAGCTCCGAGGACTACACGGAGGCGGAAAACGCCGTCCGCCGACTGCAGGACGCCCTTGCGCAGATCGCCACCGAGCGGGTCGGCCCCGGCAGCGTTCACCCCGATCAGCAAGCGAACGAAGTCTGAATCCATGATTCGATCCTGAGCTGAGCGTTTACGGCCGCTCAGGCGGTCAGCGTCGCGAGCTCCGTATTCGCGCGCTCGGCGACCAGGGCGAGGACGCGGCCTGCGGCGGCCAGGCCCTCGCCGAGGATCCCGCCCCATACGCGGGCAGTGACCGGGGCGACCTCCGCGCCGACGACGGCCAGCAGTTCGCGCCCTCAGCAGGGATGGAGCAGCGAACAGCGGTGTCCCGGTGGGACGGCTGCCGCGCGCCTTCGGCCCGGCGGCGTTCTGCCGTGCGACGGTCGGGAGGGCGGTCGCCTGATGTCAGCGGCAGGCTGCTCGCGTGGAAAGTCGCAGTTCCTGAGAGCATCGGACTTGGCGGATGGGCAGGTGGCGCTATGGCCGGGATGGCAGCGACGGAGGCGCGGCGGGTGCTCGCTCCGCTGGCGTTGGCACAGTTCATCTGCAGCTTCGCCGGCTCGAACATGAACGTGATGATCAATGACATCAGTGAGGACCTGGACACCACAGTGCAGGGTGTGCAGGTGGCGATCACGATTTTCCTGTTGGTGATGGCCGCGCTGATGATCCCGGGCGGGAAGCTGACCGACAAGTGGGGGCGCAAGCGCTGTCTGCTGGCGGGGCTGGTGGTGTACGGGGTGGGGGCGGTGCTCAGCGCTGTCGCGCCGGGGCTCGGTGTGCTGATCCTGGGGAACTCGATCCTGGAGGGCGTGGGCACCGCGCTGCTGATCCCGCCCGTCTACATCCTGACCACGCTGCTGTTCACGGACACGGCGTCGAGGGCGCGGGCCTTCGGAGCCATCATGGCGATGGGCGGGGTCGGCGCGGCCGCCGGTCCGCTGATCGGTGGGCTGATCACGAGCGCGATCAGCTGGCGGGCCGCGTTCGTGTTCCAGGCACTGGTGATCGTGGTGATCGTGGTGCTCAGCCGCAAGATCGACGATCCGCTGCCGGCCGATCCTGCCCGGCCTTTCGACACCGTAGGAGCGGTACTGTCGGCGGCCGGCCTGGTGCTGCTGGTGATGGGCATCCTGGCCATCGACAACAACGGCTGGCTGGCGCTGGGCCTGCTGCTGGGCGGTGCGCTGGTGCTGGCCGGCTTCTTCTCCTGGGTGCGGGGCCGCGAACGCAAGGGGCGGGAGCCGCTGCTGTCGACCGCGCTGTTCCGCAACCGCACCTCCAACCTCGGTCTGGTCACCCAGAACACGCAGTGGCTGATGCTGATGGGCGTCTCGTTCACCGTCGCCGCCTACCTGCAGGTCGTCCGCGGTTACGACGCGGTCGAGACCGGCGTCATCTTCACCGCCGCGACCCTCGGCATCCTCGCCTCCTCACTGGCCGCCGAGAAGCTGGCACGGCGCCATGCGCAACGCACCCTCATCATGGTCGGCTTCGTCGTGGCGATCGCGGGCATCGCCGTACTCCTCGCCCTGGTCGCCTGGACACCCGGCGCGTGGGCGTTCGCCCCCGGCCTGCTGCTGATCGGCCTGGGTTTGGGAGCGATGCTCACCCCCTCGGTGAACGTCGTCCAGTCATGCTTCTCCGAGGCACAGCAGGGCGAGATCTCCGGCCTCTCGCGCAGCATCTCCAACCTCGGCTCCTCACTCGGCACCGCTATTGCAGGCACCATCCTTGTATCGGGGCTCAGCAAGGGCGCGTACGCGGCGGCGATGGCGGCCCTCGCGGTCATCGGCCTGGGCGGCCTGATTGCCGCGGGCCTGCTCCCCCGCGGCGCCCGCCCCCCGGCCATCGAAGCCGGGACTACGGCGCCACCAGGCACACCACAGCGGTGACCCCGGGGTAAGGCGATACGAGGCGCCCTGGTGCCGGAGGCGGGTACGAGAAGCACATGTCCGCCGTTTCGTGTGCGGTGACGGTCAGCGCCTGCCCTCCCGCCAGGTGATCTGCGGGTGCCATGGAACCGGCGTTCCTCGTGGGGCCATGCGTGCTCGTGCGAAGGACGCAGGCCCCGCGAGAGTTTCACGGGGTTCAGTGCCTGCGCGGCGACGCCGCGGAGGCGTCGGCGAGGTTGGCTCCGTTGTCGGCGTCGCGCCGGGACGTGCCAGTGCCGTGCCAGTCCAGGCAGATGACGGTGGCGTCGTCCTTCAGGCGGCCTTTGCCCGCTTCGACGACCGCGCCGATCAAGGCGCGGGCTGCCTCCCGCGGGTGCAGTTCCCGGCTGCGGGCGATCAAGTCGTTGAGGTCCAGGGCCTTGACGTTGCGTTCGAGCATCCCGTCGCTGAGAAGCACCAAGCGGTCACCGGGCCGCAGGTCCAGTTCCTGCACCCGGTAGTCGTGAAGGGGATGAACGCCGAAGGGCAGATCGACCTCGGGCCGGATCTCCTCCACCTGGCCGTCTCGCAGCCGCAACGGCCAGGGATGGCCGGCGTTGACGAACTCGGTGGCACCGTCCAGCAGGTTGATCCGCAGGAGCTGGCCGGTGACGTATCCGGGCTGATTGTGCTCCCGCATGGCCTTGTCGGCCTGGCGTGCCTGCTCTCGCAGGTCGGCGCCCGCCCGCCGCGCCCGGCGCAAGGCGCCCACCGCCAGCGTGGCCAGCATCGCGGCCTGCACATCGTGGCCCATGGCGTCGGTGATCGACAGCTGGACCGTGTCGCGATCCAGAACGTAGTCGAAGGTGTCGCCCCCGACGTGGTCGGCCGGCTCCAGCGCGCCGGAGACCGCGAACTGCGCAGCCTCGCACGTCAACGATCCCGGGAGCAGCCGGTGCTGGATCTCCGCGGCCAGGCTGAGCGGCAGCGTGCGCCGACCCCACTGATAGAGGTCGGTGAACGGCCGGTTGGCGATGACGACGTACGCCAGCGCGTGCGCCGCCTCGCCGACCTCCCGCAGCACCGCTTCATCCGGCGGGTGGGGCAGGGACATTTCGAGAAGTCCCATGGCGTCGCCGCGGTTGGTCACCGGGGCGACGATCCGCACCTGTGCTCCCCGGCCCGTGCTCTCCACGGTCGGGCGCTGGGTGCGGATCACGTCGTCGTAGACCGTGCCCGCCAACGGGATGCGCCGGGCCGTGGTCCCGGTGGCGACGCTGCCCGCGGCCCCCAGCCGGACCACCGAACTCCCGGTGAAGTCGGTGATCAGGAACGACACGGAGACAGCCCCGAGCCGGTCCTTCAGGATTCGAGCGACCACATCGAGGGACTCCACCGGAGGCGCGGTCTCCGCAGCCTGCAACATCTCCGCCAACGTCGTCGCAGCCACCTGGTGCCCTGCGCCCAGGTCAGTGCGGGAAGACTGCCCGGTGCCGTTGTCCGGCACATCCACGGTCACTACGGCACCTCACTACTCGACAGCGCCCGGGCTGACATACCCGGACATGGCAGGCCCGAGCCGGATACGACACGGGCAGAACATCGTGCCACGCCGACCCACTCCCGCAGGAAACCGTCCCACCCTGGCGGTGAGGGGCGTGGCTGCGTAGGTGAAAACGAGGTACTGGTGGAAGGCTGGCCCCGCCCTCGCCGATGGGCAAAAGGGGGTGTGCGCGGCGTGACTCACCCGAGCGGCCCACAACGCCGCGCAGCCCGGGCACGTGCGTGGCACGGTGGCAGAGCGAGGTCCACGCACCGCGGGGCCCGGCCGGACAGAGCCACCCCGGCCGGGCCCCGCCACGCACGCCCCGCCCGGCGCCTCCTCCGCCCCGGCAGAGGACCGAGACGGGCGCAGCCGCGCGGCCCCGGCCCCCGTGCCAGGCGGCCGGCTGCGGCACGGGCCGGACTTCCCACACCCGACGACTCCTCACGGACGGAGATCTCCCGTGCTCGAACGCAAGCGGCAGGGCAGCCGAACCAAGGTCACCTTCGTCCTCCCCGAGGACACCCCCGAAGGGCCGGTCAGCGTCGTCGGAGACTTCAACCAGTGGAATCCTGCCGCCCACCCCCTTGAGGCGCGCGGCGACGGCACCCGGGCTGCCAGCGTCGCTCTGCCGGCTCACACCAGCCACTCCTTCCGCTACCTCGCCGCCGGCGACTACTGGTTCGACGACCCCACCGCCGACCACCACGACGGCACCAACAGCCGCCTCCACACCTGATCCGCCAGGGGAGGGCACCAACGCCGAAGAGGGTGATGGGGACCGGTACGCCGAGCGCGACAGTCGCACGACGACACCCGCCCGGGACTGCGACAAGCTCCGCGGTGCCGGAGGCGCCGCGGGGCGGGACGCCCGCCCGTACGTGCGGCCCCCGGCCGGTTCCCATCGGCCGCCGCATGCAGTCCCGCGCGCCGACGGCCCGTCCCTGGGCAGAACCGTGAGCTCGGCGGCCTCCCCCCACCGCCGCCACCAGGTACGCCGCGCTACCGGTCACCTCCAGCCAACGCCCCCACACGCGGTCGCGCCCGGCCGCATCGTGAAGGTGCGGCCGGGCGCGGTGCGCTGCGGCAGACGGTCAGTGGTGGGCGTGGACGACGGCGTGACCCTTGCCGCGGCCGATCATCCACTTGTTGACCGGTGTCGTCAGCAGGAACGCGATCACGAGACTGCCGAGCAGCGAGGTCCAGAACAGGGTGTCGGAGAGCTGGGCGTCCATCGCGCCGGGGACCAGGGCGATGATCCCGTTGTCGACGAGCTCCATCACCGCGATCGAGACGGTGTCCGCGGCCAGTGCCACCTTGATCGCGGTCTTGAAGTCCAGACCGGCCTTGCGGACCGCGAACAGCGTGAACGAGTAGCCGAACACGAACGCCAGCACGATCGCCAGGACCATGGTGGGCACGTTGCCCCACATCAGGGCCGTGCCGACCATCATGCCGAGGATCTCGCCGATGGCGCATCCGGTCAGGCAGTGCAACGTCGCCTTCGCGGCTGCCCCCCACGTCACCCCGCCCATCTGATGCCCGGCGTGGCCCGCGTGCGCCCGGTGCGCTGCGTGGTCGTGCGCGGCGGCTGTGTGGTGTGCGCTGTGCTCCATGACCGTCATCCCCCATCCCGTCCAGTGTGGCCCCGTTCCCGCGGACCCACATCACAACCGTATACCCCCCAGGGGTATTTTGCGAGGATGGGGGCCAGCAAATGTCGGAGGCGTGCGCGCGGCCGCGAAGGCCGCCCTCGCCGCACACCGCCGCACACCCCCTGCGCACCCGGGATCCGACACCTGAGCACCTCCGCAGGTCACAGTGTGCGACTGAGCGCGGTACTCGTGTGAGCGGGATCCGGCGACGGCGCCGGTCGCGCGGTTCCCGGCGCGATCAGGTACTCAGGAAGGGTGAACAACGACGCGAGGGACCCTTTCGTACATGTCCGGGGCGCCAGTGAGAACAACCTGCGGAACATCGATGTCGACGTTCCGCGGGACGCGATGGTCGCCTTCACCGGAGTCTCCGGTTCGGGCAAGTCCTCGCTCGCGTTCGGCACGCTGTACGCGGAAGCCCAGCGGCGCTACTTCGAGTCCGTGGCACCGTACGCCCGAAGGCTGTTGCAACAGGTCGGCGCACCCCACGTGCAGGAAATCACCGGACTGCCACCCGCCGTGGCCCTGCAACAGCGGCGCGGATCGCCCAGCTCGCGCTCGACGGTCGGCACCCTCACCACGCTGTCCAACCTGCTGCGCATGCTGTACTCCCGCGCCGGCACCTATCCGCCCGGGGCCGCACGGCTGGACGCCGAGTCGTTCTCCCCCAACACCGCGGCCGGCGCCTGCCCGGAGTGCCACGGACTGGGCGTCGTCCACGACGTCGCCGAGGACCTGCTCGTCCCGGACCCCTCGCTGAGCATCCGCGAAGGGGCGATCGCCGCCTGGCCGGGTGCCTGGCAGGGCGCGAACCTGCGCAGTGTCGTGAGCGGCCTGGGGATCGACATCGACCGACCGTGGCGCAGGCTCAGGAAGAAGGACCGGGACTGGCTGCTGTACACGGACGAGCAGCCCTCCGTGTACATCGAGCCGGAGGAGGACCGGATCGACTACGGCTACCAGGGCAAGTTCTGGAGCGCCCGCAAGCACGTCATGCACGTCCTCGCCGACTCCAAGAGCGAGAAGATGCGCGAACGGGCGCTGCGATTCGTCAGGAGTGTGCCCTGCCCCGAGTGCCACGGCAGCGGACTGCGGCCGGAGGCGCTCGCCGTGACCTTCGCCGGACGTTCCATCGCCGAGATCAACGCGATGCCGCTCACCGACGTCGTGGCACTGCTGCGGCCCGTCGCGAGGCGGTCCAAGGCCGACGCCACCACGTCGACCGCCCGGTCCGGGGAGACGACCGAGGTCGCGGTCCGGATCTGCGGCGATCTGGTCGCGCGGATCGACGTACTGCTTGACCTGGGCCTCGGTTACCTCAGCCTCGGGCGCCGTTCGACGACCCTGTCGCCCGGCGAGGCGCAACGCCTGCGCATCGCCACCCAGCTGCGCTCGGGGCTGTTCGGCGTCGTCTACGTCCTCGACGAACCCTCCGCGGGCCTGCACCCGGCTGACGCGGAGCCGCTGCTGGACGTGCTGGACCGCCTCAAGGCGGCGGGCAACTCGTTGTTCGTCGTGGAGCACGACATGGACGTCGTACGGCGGGCGGACTGGGTGGTCGACATCGGCCCCGGTGCGGGCGAGGGCGGCGGGCGCGTGCTGTACAGCGGCCCGGTCGCCGGGCTCGAGCGGGTCGCGGAATCGGCCACGAGCCGGCACCTGTTCGGACGCGCCCGGCCGCTCGATCACCGGCCGCGCACGCCGCACGGCTGGCTGCACCTGCGCGGTGTCTCGCGGCACAATCTGCACGACGTGTCCGTCGACGTACCGCTGTGCGTGCTGACGGCGGTGACGGGCGTGTCCGGTTCCGGGAAGTCGACGCTGGTGACGCAGGTGCTCGCCGAGGTCGTCCGCGGCAACCTCGGACTCGCACCCGAGGAGCCGGACGAGGCGCAGCTGGAGGTCGACGTCCAGGACGCGTCGGGGGTCGAGTCGTTCGACCGGCTGGTCCGGGTCGACCAACGGCCGATCGGCCGGACTCCCCGGTCCAACCTGGCCACGTACACGGGGATGTTCGACGCGGTGCGCAGGCTGTTCGCGACGACGGACGAGGCCAGGGCGCGCGGCTACTCGGCCGGGCGGTTCTCGTTCAATGTGGCGGACGGGCGGTGCGAGACCTGCCAGGGCGAGGGGTTCGTCGCGGTGGAACTGCTGTTCCTGCCCGGCACCTACGCGCCGTGCCCGACCTGCCAGGGCGCCCGGTACAACGCCGAGACACTGGAAGTCACCTACGGCGGCAAGAACATCGCGGAGGTGCTGGCGTTGTCCGTCGACGACGCCGCCGAGTTCCTGTCCGCCGTCCCGGCCGCCTCCCGCAGTCTGGAGACGCTGCGCGAGGTGGGACTGGGATACCTGCGGCTGGGCCAGCCCGCGACGGAACTCAGCGGTGGCGAGGCGCAACGCATCAAGCTGGCCACCGAACTGCAGCGGGCCCGCCGCGGGCATGCGCTCTACCTGCTCGACGAGCCGACGGCGGGGCTGCACCCATCGGACATCGCGCTGCTGCTGAGACAGCTGCACCGGCTCGTCGACGCCGGCAACACCGTGGTCCTCGTCGAGCACGATCTGGATACGATCGCCACCGCAGACTGGGTCATCGACCTGGGACCGGGGGGCGGCGACGCGGGCGGGCGGGTGGTCGCGGCGGGCCCGCCGGCCAAGGTGGCGAAGGCCCGCCGCAGCGCGACCGCGCCCTATCTCGCGGCCCGCCTCGCCCGCTCCTGATCACGGCACGAGGGCCCCCGTACTTCTCGCCTCACGCGTCGAGCGATCGCAGCCCGTCACCCCACCGAGCCCGGCGCTCCGCGGCACTCTGCTCCCACCAGGGGACACCGCGCTCCCCGAGAGCCACCTTTGCCACCTGCACCCGGTCCCGGGCGGCTTGCTCCGCCTCCGGATCGTCGGCGCGCCGAGCGGCGGCCACCGCGCGGCGGGCCGCCATCAGGTGGGCGCGCAGCCGGGCGGACGCGTCGTCCGGGACGGCTGGATCGGTGGCGCGCCACCGGCGGCCCTTGATGACGACATGGTGCCCGTCGGGGGTGAGGGGCGGCGACGTTTTCCCGTTCACGAGCGGGCGCATGCCCGTTTCAGGCGGTTATGAACCCTCTTGATCGCCGCATGACATGGAACCGGTTCGGCGGGGGCAGACGCAGTCGGCCAGATACGGACACGGACAGGGACCGGGAGGCGACGCCCATGGACGGCGACAGGGAACCGGGGCGCGGCGACGAGGTGACGTGGAAAAGCCACGGCCAGACGGTCGCCGGCAAGGTGAAGAAGAAGATCACGAAGCGGACCCGGGCGGCGGGCCGTACCGTCGACGCCTCTGCGGAGGAGCCCCAGTACGAGGTGGAAAGCCACAAGACGGGCCGGTCCGCAGTGCACAAGGCGAGCGCGCTGCGGAAGAAGGGCAAGTAGCGCGCCCTGAAGACCGGCCCTCGCCCCACCGACTCGGATTCCTCATCGCGGATCCGGTCCGGATGGCCGCGTCCCGTCCTGCCCAGGTGCTCCGGCAAGACCGCCGGCCGACGGTCGGGCGTCGTCCGCGGTGCTCGCGAGGCGGGCCGCCCGTAGGGTGAGGTAGTCGCGTTCCGGGAGGCTCGCCGTCCGCCTCGCGGCGGCCCGGTAGTCGGCGACGGCCGCCTCGCGGTCCCCCGCCAGCTCGTGGAGGTGGCCGCGTACCGCGTACAGGCGGTGGTGCTCCCGCAGGGCGGGCGCGGCGGCGAGCACGGCGAGCCCCGCGCGCGGACCGTCGACCATCGCCGTCGCGACGGACCGGTTCAAGGTGATCAGGGGGTTGTCGGACATCCTCTCCAGGACCCCGTAAAGGGCGAGGATCTGCGGCCAGTCGGTCTCCTGTGCGCTGGGGGCCTCGTCGTGGACGGCCGCGATGGCCGCCTGCACCTGGTAGGGACCGACCGGGCCGCGCGGCAGGGCCGCCGTGATCAGCGCCACGCCCTCGGTGATCGCGGCGGAGTCCCAGCGGCCGCGGTCCTGTTCGGCGAGCGGTACGAGCTCGCCTCCGGGCCCCGTACGGGCCGGCCCGCGGGCGTCGGTGAGGAGCATCAGCGCGAGCAGCCCGGTGACCTCGCCGTCGTCGGGGAGCTGCGCGTGGACGGCCCTGGCCAGGCGGATGGCTTCCCGCGCGAGCGGGGTGCGTTGCAGGTCGGGCCCGGCGCTGCTGGCGTAGCCCTCGTTGAAGATCAGGTACAGCACGTGCAGCACCGCGTCCAGCCGGGCCGGCCACTCGTCCGCGCCGGGCATCCGGAACGGCACCCCGGAAGCCTTGATCCGCTGCTTGGCCCGGCTGATCCGCTGCCCCATGGTCGCTTCCGGGACCATGAAGGCGCGGGCGATCTCACCCGTCGTGAGCCCGCCCACCGAACGGAGGGTGAGCGCGATCGCGGAAGCGGGCGAGAGCGCCGGATGACAGCACAGGAACAGCAGGGTCAGGGTGTCGTCACGGGCCGCCCCGTCCTCCGAGTCCGCGGGCGGCGCAGCCCGCCGGTCGGCCGGAGTCCGGGTGGCCACCAGGTCCTCGCGGCGGCGGCGCGCCTCCTCGCTGCGCACGTGCTCGGTCATCCGGCGGACGGCGACCTGGATCAGCCAGCCTCGCGGATTGCGCGGCAACCCCTCCCCGGGCCACTGCCGGGCCGCGTCCAGCAGAGCCTCCTGCACCGCGTCCTCGGCGGTGGCGAAGTCACCGTAGCGGCGGGTGAGCACGCCGACGACCTGCGGCGCGAGTGCGCGCAGCAGGTCCTCGACGGTGTGATCGCCCTCGGTCACAGCTCGGTCGGCGGCGCCGACATCACCTGGCGCACCTCGATCGGCATGTTCAGCGGCCGCCCGCCCGGTCCGGGCGCGGCCGAGACCTGCGCGGCGATCTCGACCGCGCGCTCGTCGCCGTCACAGTCCACGATCCACCAGCCGGCGAGGAACTCCTTGGTCTCCGGGAACGGTCCCTCGGTGATCACGGGCGCGCCGCCCTCGTGCGATCGTACGATCCGCGCGGTCTCGGGCATCGCCAGGCCCTGGGCGTCCACGAGCTCACCCGCATCGGCCAGCTGCCGGTTGGTGTCCTTCATGAAGCGGATGTGGGCTTGGAGCTCCTCGGGAGTCCACCCGTCGATCCCCGGGAAGTCGACGGTCTTCTCGCTGAACTGCATGAGCAGCATGTACTTCATGGTCCCGTGCCTCTTTCTCCTGTGCGCCTGCCCTCGCCGCGTCGGAGGGCCGCTCTCACGGTGAGGTAGGAGCAGGTTCCCGGATTTCGACATCCCCGACCGGAGATTCCGAGAAAAGTTTGCGGGTGCCCGGCCGCCGCCTCCGAGTGTGGGCCGCCTTCTGCGGCTGCCGCGCACACGTCCGCAGCCGCGGCACGCCCCTGACCTCGGGGAACCCATGCGATCGAGCCGCCGTGGAGGGGTCCTTGCGTCCTTCGTGGCCCCGGTGGGACGTGGGGGCGGTGCAGGGCTCGCGCTCTGGGGACCGTACCGCGCTCCCGCAGGCGATGGCTCCACCGCGCAGGCCTGGCCACCGCAGGCGACGAGCAGGAGGAACTCGTGATCATCCGGGCCGTGCAGCGGCCGCTGCCACGCCATGGATGGGCCCGATGGAGCCGGGGCAGAGCATCACGTGCTGCGTTCGGGCTCGGCACCAGAAGTCCGCTCAATCGATATAGCACTGTTTGAAAGGCATTGGCCGGGGTCACACGTGTATCGCCTTGTTCCAAGGATGGGAGATGTGATGGCAGAGAAGAACCCGCTGAAGGCCGTGTCCGACAAGATCGCAGATGCCATGCCGGGCGGAGGGACGAAGCGCGAGGGCCCGGAGGAGGGAATCCCCGGCAAGCCGGCACCCGTCTCCCCCCAGCTCGCCGAGCCCGTCCAGCCGGTCGAACCCCTGCCCCCGAAGGCGGATCAGAGCGGCCCGGAGACCGTCAGCCCGACCGGGCAGCCCACGGGGGCCGATCAGGCACGGATGGCGCAGAGCGGCGCGTACCTGACGACGGCCCAGGGCACCCGGCTGGCGGACAGCGATCACTCGCTCAAGGCCGGCCCGCGCGGGCCGGTGCTGCTACAGGATCACCACCTGCGCGAGAAGCTCATGCACTTCGACCACGAGCGGATTCCGGAGCGCGTGGTCCACGCCCGCGGATCCGCCGCGCACGGCGTCTTCCAGTCCTACGGCACGGCACAAGCCATTTCGAAGGCCGCGTTCCTGGCCGCCGATGTCGAGACGCCCGTCTTCGTCCGCTTCTCCACCGTCCTGGGCTCGCGGGGCTCGGCGGACACGGTGCGCGACACCCGGGGATTCGCGACGAAGTTCTATACCGAGGAGGGCGTCTTCGACCTGGTCGGGAACAACATCCCGGTGTTCTTCATCCAGGACGCGATCAAGTTCCCGGACGTCATCCATGCCGGCAAGCCGCACCCGGACCGGGAGATCCCGCAGGCGCAGAGCGCGCACGACACGTTCTGGGACTTCGTGTCCCTGCACACCGAGGCCACCCACCACACGCTGTGGAACATGTCCGACCGGGGCATCCCGCGCTCCTACCGGATGATGGAGGGCTTCGGCGTCCACACCTTCCGCCTGGTCAACGCCCAGGGCGACACGACGCTGGTGAAGTTCCACTGGAAGCCGAAACTCGGTGTGCACTCCCTGGTCTGGGAGGAGGCACAGCTGATCAACGGCATGGATCCCGACTTCCACCGCCGCGACCTGGCCGACGCGATCGAGGCCGGCGCGTTCCCCCAGTGGGAGCTCGGCATCCAGACCTTCCCCGACAACGACGACCAGATGTTCGAGGGGATCGACCTCCTCGACCCCACGAAGATCGTCCCGGAGGAGCTGGCCCCGGTGCAGGCGATCGGCCTGCTGACCCTGAACGCCAACCCGTCGAACTTCTTCGCCGAGACCGAGCAGGTCGCCTTCCACGTCGGCCACCTGGTTCCGGGCATCGACGTCACCGACGACCCGCTGCTGGCCGGCCGGCTGTTCTCCTACCTCGACACGCAGATCACCCGGCTCGGCGGACCCAACTTCCCGCAGCTGCCGATCAACCGGACCCACGCACCCGTCAACGACATGCTCCGAGACGGCTCCCACCAGAGCGCCGTGCACCGCGGGGTGGCCCCCTACAAACCCAACAGCCTCGACGGTGGCTGCCCCTTCTTCGCCGGCGCCGACACCGGTGCCTACATCGAAGTCCCGGTGGAGATCCCCAGCGCACGCAAGGTCCGCGAGGCACCCGCCTCCTTCGACGACCATTTCTCGCAGCCCCGGCTCTTCTGGCAGTCCATGACCCCGGTGGAACGCGAGCACATCATCGCCGCCTACACCTTCGAGCTGTCCAAGGTCTACGAACAGGCCATCAAGGAACGGGTCCTGCAGACGCTCGCCAACATCGACGCCGAGCTGTGCGGCGAGGTCGCCGCCGGGCTGGGGCTGCAGGCCCCCTCCGCGACCGAACCGCCGACAGAGGTAGGCGCCAGCCCGAGCCTGTCCCAGATCGGGAAGAGTTGGCCGCTGGACGGACGGACCGTCGGCATCGTCACCGACGCGACCACCGACCTGGCCGGCGTGGCGGAGGTCCGCCAGGCCGTCCTGGACGCCGGGATGGTGCCACTGGTGATCGCGCCCACGGGCGGCCGACTGCTCGGTGACAAAGACCCCGTGACGGTGCAGCGCACCTACGCGGCCGCGCGCTCGGTCGAGTTCGACGCGCTGCTGCTCGCCGGGGTGCCCGAAGCGGGAGCAGACGCCTACGGCGCCCGCGACGCGAAGGCCGGCAACCCCAGGGCCGCCGTCGGCGATCCCCGCGTCGTAGCCCTGCTCGCCGAGGCGTACCAGCACGGCAAGGCCGTCGGCGGCTGGAACGGCGCGGAGCGCCTGTTCGAAGCGGCGGGCATCCACAACGGTGAGGCGGGCGTCGTCATCGCCACCGACGGGCCGACCGCACTGCGCCAGCTCACCGCGTTGATGGGAACCCACCGCGTCTGGGCGCGCTTCCCCGCCCCGACCTCCTGACCTCCCGGCGTCGGCCGGCACCGACCGGCCGACGCCTCGGGCAGGCCCGGAATCAGGGCGACGGGTGACAATTCGGCCAGGCTGAGCCTGCGGCCTCCGCGTGACGCCAGGAAAAGGGCGCATGAAATCAGCGAGCTGAAGCATCCGCAGAGGATGGAATGCGTCATTTACGAGCGGGCCACGGGCCGGTCGGAGCATGTGGAGTGCGAGCTGGCGGACGACAACTGTGGCTCGGCCCTCAAACGGTTGCGGGACTTGAGCGACGGGGAGTTCGCCTGGGTCCGGCTGACCGACCCCTTGGAGGGCGAGCTGACCGAGCTGGCCGGGAGCCTCGGCTTGCACCCACTGGCCGTCGAAGACGCGCTCCACGGGCGACAGCGCCCCAAGCGCGAGCGCTTCGGCGACGTCCTGGCCGTAGCCCTGAAGCCGCTGCGGTACGTCGAAGATGACGCAGCGGTGGAGACCGGGGACATCATGATTTTTGTCGGCCCGCGCAGCGTCCTCACCGTGAATCACGGAAGGATCGACCCGTGCGCTGAGGCCGCACGCCGGCTGGACGCCCATCCGGAGATGCTGAGCACGGGGCCCTGGGCCGTGCTCCACGCCGTGCTGGACGTCTGCGTCGATGCGTACACCGACGCGGCCCACCGGGTGCGTGCCACGCTGAACCGGCTCGAGGACGAGGTGTTCTCGACTTCCCGGGTCGACCACACCCCAAGCATCTACTCCCTCAAGCGGGAGGTCCGCGAGTTCCGTGATGCGGTGCAGCCACTCGTCCCGGTCTTTCAGGGCCTCCTGGACGGCCCGGGCGCAAAGGACCACCTGTCGAAGATCGCCCCGTACATCCGTGACGTCGCCGATCACCTGCACCGCACCGACATCGAGGTCCGGACCCTGGACGAGCTCCTGGACTCCGTCCTCGGCGCCTAGCAGGCCCGGGTGGGCACCTGGCAAAACGATGACATGCGTCGCATCTCCGCGTGGGCTGCGATCTTCGCGATCCCCACGATGGTCGCCGGCGTGTACGGGATGAACTTCGAGCACATGCCAGAACTCCGCTGGACCTACGGCTATCCCCTTGCCGTGGCCCTCATGGCCCTCGCCTCGGGCGCCCTCTACCGAGCTTTCCGCCGCAACGGCTGGCTCTGAGGACCGGAGCAAGACACGGCGTTGGCCTCCTCCTCCTGGCTTCGCATACCGACGGCGATCGTCCTGTCGGCGACGCCGGAAGGCTGGCCTTTCAGCATCGTCCCTGCGTCGGCGTGCATCCGCCGGGGGGCCGGACGCCGAAGGAGAGGTGGGTGCGCGGTAGCCCACCGCCCTCTCGGACCTCAGAAGGAGCATCAGCAGTGATAACTGTGGAACGCACGTTTCTCATCGAGGTTCCGCTCGACGCCACGATGGCCTACCTGCAGGACTTCGGGCACGCCGAGGAATGGGACCCGGGCACGGTGCGCTGTCTCCGCATCGACGAGGGGCCCGTGCGGGCCGGCTCCAGTTGGCGGAACACCTCTCGGTTTCGCGGGCGCACCACCGATCTGGTGTACCGCCTTGATTCCCGAGGGCCGCGCGAGTTGGTGTTCGTCGGGGTGAACAAGACCGTGACGGCCAGGGACCGGATGCGCTTCGAGGCCCAGTCGGCGACCACGACGCGTCTGACCTACGTCGCCTCTCTCCGGTTCAACGGCTTGGCCAGGCTGGCCGAGCCGTTCCTGAGGCGGGAGTTCGAGGCGCTGGCGGACAAGGTGGCCGGACGTCTGCCGTCTGCGGTGCGGGCCCACCACAGCGAAGCCTGACGCTCCGGCCCCGTCGAACCAGGCAGACGCCGCACCTCAAGCGCAAGCCGGCGCGCGGTGCGCCGCTGCTCAGGCCGGGTGCGCGCTCGTCGGCGCCGGGGCTGGGTCATCACCACCCCCATGTCCCGGGCGGGCCCTTGAAAGGTCCGTTGATTTCGGAGGTGATCCAGCCGCCGTAGAAGGTGCCCGGCTGTGGGAGCACCTCCTCGTCGTCGACCAGACAGCGATCCACCCGGGACGGGTGGAAGGCCAGGAAGCCGGCGATCGCGATGAATCCGCGGGAGGGCTGCTCGTAGCTCCACGCCGCGTCCGGGACCCTGGTCCTACCTTCGACACACAGGTCCCAGTGGGTCGCGGCGCCTTTCCACTCGCAATACGTCCGGGCATCGGACTGCCGCAGCAGCTCGCGGCGCGTGTCCTGGGGCGGAATGTAGAAGACCGGGGGATGGCTCGTCTCCAGCACCCGGACCGAGCGACGGGTGTCGGCGATGCGGATCCCGGCGAACTCGACGACGATGTGCCGGACGTCCACCTCGACGCGCGGCGGTCGGGGGTAGTCCCACACGGACTCGGCGGGCCGGCCCGGTGTCTCGGTCGCGTTCATGGCCACTCCCTGCTTCATCGCGCGGCGGGAGCCGCACCTTTGCGCCGGTCGACCAAGTCGCGCAAGGCCTCGGTCGGGACGCCGTCCTTCGGGAGGTCAAGCGGCCGTCCCACCACCATCACCCGCGCTCCCCTCAGACCAGTTCGAGCGCAGCCGCCCTGTGATCCATGGCGGTCCCCCGGCCCCTACAGGTCGGCGATCCGCGCCACGAAGAATCCCGCCACGAGCATCGTGCCGAGCAGGATGAGCCCGAGAAAGAACCAGGGGTGTTCCCAAATCCCGCCATCAGGTCGTTCCTGGTGCGCTTCGGCCGTGGAACCCTCACACAACGGGGTTTCCTGCGGCGCAACCGGTTGGACGCTCATCGTGCCTCCTCTGTCAGACGCAGTCGCTTCTACTCCTGAACCATCCGCCGCCGACCACCCGACCGCACATCGCACCGTTCGTGCATCGCTTCAGTTCCGACCCGCCCGAGGGCGGCGCTGCCCGAGGCCGACGGCGATTCCCGTCCTGCGCCCCGGCTGCCCACCGGGACCGGCCCGCCCCCCAGCCACCCGACCGCGGGTCAGGCCATCAGCGTGGCCAGTTCCCGGGCGGCGTGCCGGGGACCGTGGGAGCGCACGTATCTGGACAGTGCGCCGAGGGCGTGCCCCGGGGCTTCCAGCAGCGCGGAAACGGCCCGACCCGCCTTCTTGGAGTCCAGCTGGTGCGGATCGAGACAGAGGCCCGCGCCGGACCTTTCGGCGTCGTGGGCGACGGAGAACTGATCGCTGGAGAACGGAAGCACGAGGGCGGGAACGCCGGCCGCCAGGCATTCGGTGAACGAGTTGTTGCCTCCGTGGTGGACCATGGCATCCACCTGCTGGAGCAGTGCCTGCTGCGGGACGGTCGCGGCTACCGCGACTCGGGGACCGGCCAGAGTCCTCAGCGCCTGCGCCTGGTCTCCGGCCGCGATGATCACCGACGTGTCGGGGCACTCGGCGAGGACGCCCCGTGCGACTGACTCCAGTACGTCCCGCCGGGCCGACAGGAACGTTCCCAAAGCGACCAGCACCAGACGGCGGCCGGCCTGGCGCAGCCGCCTCACTTCGGCGTTCCAGAACGGGCCGGGGTCGAGGTCGCCAGTGTGGGTGAGGTGCCCCGTGAATACGTAGGCCGGGCCTTCAGGCAGTGGAGGCAGCCAGTCCAGCCGCGGATAGTTCAGTACGACGGCTTGCGCGGAGCACAGAGCGAACGCCCGACCCGGTACAGGTCGGTGAGGCGCGTGACGGGCGATGAACCGGGCGAACAGCGCGGTGAAGGAGTGATCGTTGGTCTGCGCCTCCCGGCGCAGCGTCCGCAGGTCTGCGGCGGTCGGCCGCACCGCCTGGGGCCAGGCGTAGGGAACGCCGAACAGGTCGCCCGGTGCGGCCGGCAGGTAGCTGGGATGCCCCGGACAGAAGGTCGCGTACGGCAGGTCCAGACAGTGCAGGGCCAGTGTCACCGCATAACTCAGCTGATCGACGACGTACCAGTCCGCCGGCCTGCGGGCATGCAGTGCCCGCAGCTCTGAGAGGACCCGTTCCGGTTCGGCCAGCATGTCTGCCCTGCGGTGGCGGGCCTGGACCAGCAGGGCGGGAACGGCGCCCGCGCGCGTGGCCTCCAGGAACTCTTCAAGGCGTCTGGCCTCATCCTCGCCCTGGAGCGTGCGCCGGGCGATTCCCGTGTTGGCATTGCGGCCGATCCTCAGCGGCTCGAAGTCGACCCCGGCGGCCTCGGCCAGCGGTACGAAGGCCTCCGCGCAGGCGAACGTGACCTCGGCTCCCGTTGCCTGAAGCTCGCGTGCCAGTACCGACAGGGGAGCCGCGTGTGAGTGGAAGGGCGGAGCGATGACGGTGACACGCGGCATGAGAGACCTGCTTCCGGCAGAGGTTTGCCCTTCTCTTCGGGGTCGGGACCGGATCCGGACGCAGCAGTACGACAGACGTGTGCCCGCATCCGAAGCCGGGGGTGTGACGGAAGGGGAGGTGACCATTCGCCCGAGCGAGAGCAGCGCCCCATGGACGCAAACACCCGGCAGGACGGGACCGACCCCTTCGTAGATGCCCGACAGATCTTTTGGGCTCCTGGGACTGCATCGAGTACTGCCTTCGCCCCGGACGTCCTGGCGTCCTTCCTGCACGCCGAGTACTTCGCCGAACACCACGAGCATCCGGTCCGCCTTCTGACCGATCCCCTCGACGAAAGAGTCGCTTCACTGCGTCGCGACCTGAGGCTCCGGAGGGCTCCCGCGCCCGAAGAGCTCTTGGCCGCAGCACTCAGCGGGGACCACCGCCTGCGCAATACGGTCGCGGAGGCGTGGCCTCTGTCGCTTTCCCTCCATGGCACCGCAAGGGTCCGCCGGGAGCTGGGCGACGAGATCCTGCGCTGCACGGCCCCAGCGACGCTGGCCCACTTGATCGACCTCGCTACCTTGGGACGCCTGCACGTTCTGGAACCGGACCGATGGGCCGATGTGGCCCGCACACCGCCGCTCAAGGCAAGGACGTCCAGACTCGCCCTGTGGCGTCACCTCGCGAGCCGCATCGACCTGCGCGAGATACTTCCACTGCCCGACACGGCCGACAACGCCTACGAACGCCTGCTGCTTGCGGCCGCCGCCGGCCACCGGTTGTTCGCATCTCCCCCGATGCCGGAAAGGTCCGGCCTTCTGGTCGTCCAGTCGATGCTGCTCGGCCAGATGGACAGTCCCGGTGAGGGGAGCAGCGGAGGTCTCGGAGTCCTCCTCTCCGGTCTGGGCGACGCACTCGCGCGCACGCCGGGCATCGACGGGGTGGTCACGCTGGTGACCAAAGACGCGCGGGAACTGGGTGAGGAGCCCGACCTCCTGAGCAGTCGGGGGCCTGGACACTGGACGCTCACCCTGCCGACCGACCCTTACGACGAGGCAGCCCCCGGGAGTACCCCCGGAACCGCCCTGACCTGGTGGGCGAGCAGGGTACTGACCGGGTTGGGCCGACGCCCCGACCTGGTTCACGTCAGGTACGCGGACGAAGGGTCCCTCGCGGTGGCCGAGGCCGCCCGGCGACTGGGCGCACGCCTGGTCTTCACCGCGACGCCCGATCCGCACCGGCGCATCAGCGAACGGCACGCCGGACGCACGACAGCCGGCGAGCCCGAAGTGGAGGAGCTACGCCAAGATCTCCACCGCGTCTTCGCGGCGGACAGGCTCGTCGAGCGTGCCGATGAAGTCATCGGCATCCCCGGCCGCGGCGGCACGGGCGAGTTGATCCGCTACTTTCCGCAGCTCGCCGCCGTCAGGGACGGGAAGGGACCCCGCGCGCCCCAAGAGGGGATCACCGCCTACCGGCCCGCCGACGATGAAGCACTGAGGCAGCAGAACCTGCTGGAGGGCCTCTTCGTCACCGACCTCCCCTCGGCGCTCGACCCAGCCGCGCGCGGCCTGCCCCTGCTGCTCACCGTGGGGCGTCTCCACCCGCTCAAGCAGCAGCACGTCCTGGTCCGCGCGTGGATCGAGTCCGGTCTCCACCTCCGTTCGACGCTCGTTTTGGTGGGCGGGTCCGGCCGGGCCGTGGTGCGAGATCCGGCAGAACGCCACGTGCGTGAGGCCATCGCCGACCTGATCGACGAGCACCCGGATGCGGCCGCGCGATTGGCACTGGTGCCTGCGATGCCCAACCACGCGGTCCGTTGCCTGGAGCGGGCGTTGGCCCGCGGAGGAACCACAGGTCGAGCACACTACGTCTGCCCCAGCGCGAAGGAGGAGTTCGGCATTGCCGTGCTGGAGGCCATGGACGCGGGCCTGCCGGTCGCAGGTACCGGCCGAGGCGGCATTCCGCACTATGTGGAGGACGCGGTCAACGGATTGCTTCTGGACACCTCGTCGTCCAAGGCCTTGGCCGAAGGGCTGGAACGGCTGTTGGAACTCGACCCGGCGGCCGTCGATGCCATGACCCGCCGCGCCCGTGCCACGGTTCGGGGGCGCTATTCCATCGACGCCGCAGCTTCGGCCTTCGCCTCCGTTTACACAGGGCTGTCGGGAACACCGACGGCGGCGCACCCTACCTGAGCACGCTGGCGAGCTCCTGACGCAGGCCGGGCACACCGGTCGGGGCCGCGCCGAAGGGTGGCGGCCGGTCCGCGCGTGCGGAGATCGTTCACCCGTAAGGGCGCTCCTCCCGGGTCGCCGCCAGGGTGTGGTGCGGGCTTCGCCGCTGGTCAGGGGGTCGAGGGGATCGGTCGCGGCCTGGCTTCGGGTGCTCCGTCCCGGTGGCGGGTCGGCAGGATGCCGTGCAGCCGGAAGAACGCACTGATGCAGGAGGCCCGCCCTTGACCACCGTCGACCGCCGCGAAGGCACAGGCTTGGACGTTCCCGCCGGACCGGCGCTGTGATCCCGGCACAGGCCTCGGGGCCTGTACTACGGCACGTACGCGTCGTGGTCGTCGGAGCCGGGTTCTCCGGGATCGGCGCCGCCATCCGGCTCCGCCAGGCCGGGGTACGCGATGTGCTCCTCCTGGAGAAGGGACCCCAACTCGGCGGCACGTGGCGGGACAACACCTACCCGGGCTGCGCCTGTGACGTGCCCTCGACGCTCTACAGCTACTCCTTCACCCCGGATACGGCCTGGAGCAGGCTCTTCGCCGGACAGCGCGAGATCCACGCCTACCTGCGGACCACGGCCGAGCGCCACGGGCTCGGGCGCGACGTACTGCGCTGCGGAGTGGGCGTGCTGGGAGCGCGGTGGGATCCGGCGGCCGGGCGCTGGCGGTTGGAGACCAGCGACGGGGCCTACAGCGCCGAGGTGCTGGTCCTGGCCACCGGGCCGTGGCACGTCCCGCGCCGCCTCGATGTGCCCGGGATCGAGGGGTTCGACGGACCCGTGCTCCATACCGCCGAGTGGGACGACGGTGTCGAACTCGCCGGGCGCCGGGTGACCGTCGTAGGGAGCGGGGCCTCCGCCGTGCAGGTCGTCCCGGCCATCCAGTCCCGCGCGGCGACGGTCCGTCTCTTCCAGCGGACCGCCCAGTGGGTGCTGCCCAAACCCGATCTGGCGCTGCCCCCGGCACTCAACCGGTCCCTGGACCGCCTCCCCGGTGCCCGGAGCGCCATGCGCTCCGGGCAGTACGCGCTCCAAGAGGGCTTCGGCTACGCCTTCCGCCACCCGCACCTCGCCCGCGTCCTCGAGGCGGGGGCCCGTGCGCACCTGCGGCTCGCGGTGCGCGACCGACGGCTGCGCCAGGCGCTGACGCCGGACTACCGGCTGGGCTGCAAGCGCCTGCTGACCTCCAGCACCTTCTACCCCGCCCTGGCCCGGCCGCATGTCCGCCTGCATCCCACCGCCGTGACGGCCGTACGCGGGAACGAGGTCATCGGCGCCGACGGCACCGCCGCCCCCACCGACGTCCTCATCACGGCCACGGGCTTCCGCGTCGGTGAACTGCCCCTGTCCCGCAGCCTGTACGGCCCGGACGGCCGGAGCCTGCACGAGGCCTGGGGCGGCGAACCGAAGGCGTATCTCGGCACCAGCGTCAGCGGATTCCCCAACCTCTTCCTGCTCCTGGGGCCCAACCTGCTCGGCGGCTCCACCTCCGCGATCACCGTCCTGGAAGCCCAGCTGGCCTACCTCACCGCCGCCCTGGCCCGCCTCGACGAGGGCGGTCACCGCGCGCTGGAGGTGCGGCCCGGCGTACAGGCCGCGTACAACGCGGCGGTGCAGGAGGCGCTGGACGGGACCGTGTACAACTCCGGCGGCTGCACCAGCTACTACTTCAGCCCCAGCGGACGCAACACCTTCGCCTGGCCGTGGTCCACCGGGCACCTCGTCCGCAGACTGAGCCGTTTCGACCCCGCCTCATACGCCTGGCGCGAACCGGCCGCCACACCCTCTCAGACAGAGAGTCCGGTTCCGACGAGAAGTGAGCGGCCGTGACACGCCGCCGAAGGCGCCGTCCCACTGCCCGGTGGAGACGGCCCACCGGGCACGAGCTCGTCAGGCGAAGGTGAACCAGTTGACGTTGACGAAGTCGGCGGGCTGGCCGCTGTCGAAGGTGAGATATACGTCATGGGTTCCGGTGGTGCGGCTGATGTCCGCGGGGACGGTGCGCCATGCCTGCCAGCCGCCGGTGTTGGCGACGGCGAAGCCGCCGACGGGGGTGGCTGTGGGGCTGTCGAGGCGGACCTGCACCAGGCCGCTGACTCCGCCGGCGGCCCCCGAGGCGACGCGGGCGTCGAAGCGGGTGGCACCGGTGGTGCCGAAGGCGACGGCCGAGAACTTGAGCCAGTCGCCGTTGGACAGATGGCCGACGTCGGATCCGCCGCCGCCGTCGGAGCAGGCCTCGACCTGTGCTCCGGACTGGGCGTTGAACGCCTCGGCCTGGATGGTGGTGAAGGCGCTGACCCCGCCGCCCGGGGTGGTGGCGGTCGGCGTCGGGGTCGGGGTCGGTGTGCCGCCGCCGGCCACACCACCGACCGTGATGGTCCAGCGGCCGGGGCTGCCGGACTGCACCTTGCCCTCGAAGTCGACTCCGGCCGGGTGCACGTCGTCGTACGGGAAGGCGTACCCGAGACGGTCGGGCGTGGTGTTGTGCAGGATGCGGGCGTAGTGGTTGGTGCGAGGCCGGGTGTAGAAGGCGGCGGGATTCTCGGCGGTCGGCTGGTAGGGGTTGTCCAGCAGGGTGGTGCGGTTGAAGGCGGCGGCGAGCCGTGCGCTGAGATTGCCCATCAGGTCGTTGCCCGTGGTGAAGGGCGCGTCACTGCAGGAGAAGATCGACAGCGTGGACGGCTTGGCGAAGCTGCCGACTCCGGGGAAGGTGAGGACGTCGCCGTTCACCCGGCCGGTGACGGTGCCCCAGGTGAACTGGGTGTCGATGCGCAGGTCGGTGGAGCGGTACTTGTTCCACACCTCGTCGACGTAGCCGTCGAAGTAGCCGCGGAACAGGGCGCTGTTACCGCGGATCGCCAGATTGGGGCTGAGTACCCGCACGTCGCGGCCGCCCGCGGTAACGATCAACCGGCTCCAGTCGCTGCCGTCGGCGGCGGACTGGGCCCGCAGCGCGGCGGTGACCCGGGACAGTCCGTCGGCGGGTAGTCCGCGCACCGTCTGGGTGCCCTGCCCGGTCTCCAATTGGAAGGCGATCGGCAGCGAGACCATGTCGACGAACGTGATGTTGGCGTACAACTGGTCGCTGTTGAAGGTGAATTCGCAGAAGTCGTGAGGGACGTTCGCGTTGGGGTCGGTCGGATTGCTCACCGACGGCAGGGCCAGGCCGCCGCCGCGGTTCACCAGGAAGGTGAGCTTCGTGCCGACGGAGAAGTAGATGCGGCCGCTGTCCAGGCGCGGCAGCGTCACCCTCCGCGGCCCGGCGCCGGACGCGTTGAGCGGGATGGCGCAGTCGACGCCGAGCGGGGTCTGGTCGTTGGCCGGGGCCGGTGGGTGGTACAGGCCGGAGCCGCTGGCCTGGACGAAGGCCCAGGTGCCGCCGGCCGCGGGGTCACGGCCGAGCACATAGGCGTACACCGTGCTGTTACCGGTGGTGTTCACCAGGTCCAAGGGGAGCGTGGGGGTGGTGGACGCGTTGGCGCCGACCTCGAGCCAGGCAGCCGCGGCGGGCACGGCCAGGGCCAGGCCCGCTGTCGCGGCGAGGAGTTTTCTACGGGGCATGGTGCGCTGATGACGAGCCGTCACGGTGGGGGTCCGTTCTTCGTGAGGTCGGGCGGGGATCGGTCGGACGCAGGGACGGGGAATGGGGAGGGCGGCGGGGCTGGTGGGTCAGCCGACCGTCCACTTCTGGTTGGCGGCGCCGGTGCAGGACCAGGTCTGCAAGCGGGTGCCGTCGGCGGAGGAGTTGCCCTTGGCATCCAGGCACTTGCCCCCACCGCTGTTGGTGAGGTCACGGCCGGCGCTGTACGTCCACTTCTGGGCGTTGGTGCCGTTGCAGGTGTAGAGCTGGACGACGGCGCCGTCGGCGGTGGAGCCGCCCGCGACGTCCAGGCACTTGCCGAGGGCGCGGACGGTGCCGTCGCCCCCGATGGTCCACTGCTGGGCAGCGCTGCCGGTGCAGTCGTGGAGCTGGACTGGGGTGCGGTCGGCGTCGGAGCCGCCGGCGACGTCGACGCACATGCCGCCTATGCCCCGGACCGGGCGTGCGGCGGGGGCGTCGGCGGAGGAGGCGCGGACGTAGTCGACGGTCATCGTCTGCGGGAAGGACGTGGAGGCGTCCGGGCTGCCGGGCCAGTCCCCTCCGACCGCGAGGTTGAGGATGACGAAGAACGGGTGGTCGAAGACCCACTTGTGGCCGCCGGTGTCGGCCGGCGTGAGGGTCTTGTACGTGGTGCCGTCCACCGACCAAACCAGGGAGTTCGGGCTCCAGTCGACGGCGAACACGTGGAAGTCGTCGGCGAAGGCGCGGCCGCCCGGCAGGTTGTAGGGGGCGCCGAGGCCGCCCGCTCCGGAGTAGCCGGGGCCGTGCACCGTACCGTGCACGGTGTTGGGTTCGCGGCCGATGTTCTCCATGATGTCGATCTCGCCACTGTTGGGCCAGCCCACGCTGCCGAGGTCGTTGCCGAGCATCCAGAAAGCGGGCCAAACGCCCTGACCGCGCGGGACCTTGATGCGGGCCTCGAAGCGGCCGTAGGCCTGGGTGAAGGTTTTGGCGGTGTTCAGCCGGGCCGAGGTGTACTGGCACTGCCCGTACCAGCAGCCGAGGCCGGCGTCACTGCTCTTCCGTGCGGTGATGACGAGGTGGCCCTGGCCGTCGAGCGCGGCGTTCGAGGTGCTGCTGCTGTAGTACTGCAGCTCGTGGTTGCCGAAGCCCGAACCACCCGTCTCCAGCGTCCACTTGGCGGCGTCAGGAGCACGGCCGGCCGCGCCGTCGAACTCGTCGGACCAGCTCTGCCCGACGACGGCGGCACCGGCGTGCTGGGCGACCGAACGGGTCAATGACATGAGCACCGCCGCGACCAGGGCGGTGGCCACGAGGAGCACCACTGCGCCGAGGGAGCGGCGACGCGCGCGATGAGCAGCAGCCATGGGCATGGTTCCTTGTCTGGGTGGGGGGAGGAGGAGGGCCAGACCGGGCGAGCCGGGAAGAGCGGCACGAGGGAGGCGCGAGCGAGGCGAGAGCGCTCTCAAACGTGACGCAAGGTCACCCGAGGCAGCGAGTATTACGGAGAGGTAACCGTGATGGCAACGTCAGACGCCCCTCCTCGCACGCCTCTGAACTGCGGTTTTCTCTTGGGGACTTCGGCTTAACGCTCTCTTAAGGCTGGCTTGATGCGGGGAGGTGTGAATCCGAGCCGCACGTGATCGTCGGCCGACCGCCGCCGGGAACACTCCGCGCCGGTGTACTCACTGCCCGCTTCCGCCCACGAACCCGGCCCCGGCTGACGGTTGGTTCCGCGGCACCGGACACCTTCGACGAGCAGCGCCGCCAGACCCGTACGGGGAGCCGGGCGCCCGGTGCCGCGCCGGCCTCAGGTGAGGTGCAGCGTCAGGCGATGTGCAGCGTCAGGCCGTAGCGGCCGAGGATCTCGTTGATCGGCTGGAACCACGTCTGACCGCCGGACGAGCAGTTGCCCCAGCCGCCGGAGGTGACGCCCTGGGCCTGGTCCCCGCTGAGGAACGAGCCGCCGGAGTCGCCTCCCTCGGCGCACACGCTGGTCTTCGTCATCTGGTAGACGGCGCCCTGGCTGTAGTTGACGGTCTCGTTCTTGGCGAGGACGGTGCCGCAGTGCCAGTGCGTCGTGGACCCCGACCGGCAGATCGAGGCGCCCACGGGTGCCTCGGCGGAGCCGCGTACCAGCTGGTCCGGGATGGTGCCCCAGCCGAGCACCACCGGTACGGTCCACCAGCCGCTGTGGATGCCGACGTACGCGTAGTCGTTGCCGGGGAACGAGGATCCCTGGAAGGTGCCCATCGCGGACCCGTCCCAGCCGCGCACGGCGGCCCCAGCCTGCCCGCAGTGCCCGGCCGTCACGAAGCCGCCGTACACGGAGAAGCCGATCGAACAGCGGACGTTGCCGGTGTAGTACGGATCGCCGCCGACGGTGCCCGCGGCGTACGTACGGGGTGCCTGCGCCGTCTCGACGACGGTGACGGGACCGCCTGCCCGGGCCCGGTCGACGAACGCCCGTACGGCGGGGGCTTCCCGCTCGGTACCTACGACCGTGACGACGACGCTGTTGGCCCGCGGGTCGACGTGCCAGCCGGCCACGCCGGTGGGGGCGCGCAGCGTGTCCAGGCCCGCTTTGGCGCGGTCCAGCGCGGCGGCGCTGTGCCGGACGAGGCGGGTGTCGGCGCCCAGGGCTCGCACCTCGGACTCCTGCGCGCGGTCGGTCACCGCGACGACGAGCCGGCCGGTGGACGGCTCGTACCAGGAACCGGCGTACGCATCGCCCGCGGTCTGCCGTGCGGTCTTCTCCACGGCCGCGGCGGCCTTTTCCGCGCTCAGCCGCTGCTCGGCCTGGGAAGCGGTGAGTCCGAGGTCCCGGCGCATCGCGTCGAGCAGTCCGGCCGAGGCGGACGGCGCTGCGGCCGGTTCCGGGAGGGGGACGGCGCTCGCCACGCCGGCGTGGGCGGCGCCCAGGCCGACGGTCAGGAGCAGGGCGGCGACGGCGGCACGTAAGGGGCGGGTGTGTTTCACGAGACCTCCTCGTGTGGGGGATCGAGCGCTTGAGAGCGCTCTCACAGAGCGTCAGCTGCTACGCTAGCCGCCACTGTTTGGCAGGTCCATACCAAAGACGGTTCCGCCGCGACGGGATCCGGGCGACCACTCGGTCACCCGACGCAGAACTCGTTGCCCTCTGGGTCGGCGTTACCTTCTCGTCGGTGAATCGTTTCTCCGGTTGTCGCGACGGAATGCACACCGCTCCCCCGCGGTACCGCGACAACGGCCCGGGCGCCACCCCTTCCCCCCTGGCTCCCGGGCCCTACGCCTCCGAACAGACCACGTCGCCGAGTGCTCGACAACGGCTCGGCATCCGGCGTACGGGGAAACAGCGCTGGTGCCATGGGGCCGGGCAGGTCGATGGCGGTATCGACGCTGATCCGCGCTTCGACCAGTACGGGGCGTTCGGCAGCGGGCCGGCATGTCAGAGCCCGCTGCATCCGTGGCGGGCTCCCGGCCGGAATCCGGCGTGGGGAAGCGGCGAGTCGGGGCCTGCTCCCGGCAGACTGATGGTCACCCGCGCTCCGGCCGGAACAGGGAGGGCCCACGACATGTGCACAACCGGATCCGGGGCGGCTCCGCCCACCGTCGACCGGACCGCACGGGCGGCGCGGTGAGCCGGGCGGCGGACACACCAGCGGTGTCGTCGAACGCCCGCGCGGAGTTCGCTGACGTCGTCATCGTGGGAGGTGGCGCGGCGGGGCTGAGTCTGGCGCACCGGCTGGCGCGCACCGGTACCGGCGACTTCGTCGTCGTGCAGCCGTCCCACGGACCGCTGCGCCCCCCTGAGCGGACCTGGTGCCACTGGGCCGAGGGGCCGGGCGAGTTCGAAAGTGCGGTCTCGGCATCGTGGCAGCGCCTGCGGGTCCGCGGCCCCGACGGCAGCGCGGTGGTCAGCGACCCCTCCCCCATGACCTACCGGATGATCCGCTCGGGTGCCTTCGAGGAACTGGTGCACCGCGGACTGGCGGGCCATCCGCGGGCCCGGCTGGTGCGGGGCGCCGTGCACGGGATCCGCCAGTACCCGGGGGGTGCCGAGGTGGTGTGCACCCTGGCGGAGGGCGGCCGTCTGGCGCTGCACGGGCGGTACGTCTTCGACTCCCGGCCGCTGCCTTTGCTGCCTCCCGCCCGGACGGTCTTGCTGCAGCACTTCCGGGGATGGTTCGTGCGTACCGCCTCCGACCGCTTCGACCCGGGGGTCGCCGACCTGATGGACTTCCGGGTGCCGCAGCCCCGGCACGGTCTGGCGTTCGGCTACGTCCTGCCCCTCGCCCCCGATCACGCACTGGTCGAGTACACCGAGTTCTCGCGTGCGCCCCTGACATCGGCCGGGTACGGGGCCGCCCTGCGCCACTATGCGGGCCGCGTGCTGCGGCTGGGCCCGTACAGCGTCGTCGCGGAGGAGCAGGGCGTGATCCCGATGACCGACGCACGCTTTCCGCGCCGCGTGGGCCCGTCCGTGTACCGGATCGGGGCGGCCGGGGGCGCCACCCGCCCCGCCACCGGCTACACCTTCTCCGCCGTGCAGCGGCAGAGCAGGGACATCGCGGCCGCGCTGCGGGCGGGGGGCCGCGAGATCGTGCCACCCCCGTACAGCCGCCGCGCGCTCGCCATGGACGCGGTCCTCCTGCGGGGCATCGACGCGGGCCGCATCGACGGACCGGCCTTCTTCACGGACCTCTTCCGCACCGTCCCCGGTGAGCGGCTGCTGCGCTTCCTCGACGGGCGGACGACGCCACGGGAGGAGTTCGCCATCGGACTGCGCACGCCCGTCGCCCCGATGCTGCGCACCGTAGCCGAGCTGCCGTTCCTGCGCCGGCGCACCCGCCCTGGGGCCATCGGCGCCCCACGACCCGAGGAGAACCCGCGGTGACGCTGCTCCGCGACCACGATCTGGCCCACGCCTTCGACCACGCCTCGCGCTCCTACGACCGGCTGACCGCCCTCAACCCCGGCCACCGCGCCGAGCTGTACCGCTCGGCACGCCGCCTGCAACTGCCCGGCGGCGGGGCGGGCCTGCACGTCCTGGACCTCGGCTGCGGCACGGGAGCCTCCACCCGCGCGCTGCTGCGCGCCGCCCCGCTGGCCCGCATCACCGCCGTCGACGCCTCCGCGGGGATGCTGGACCGCGCGCGGTCCAAGCCGTGGCCGGCCCGCGTGCGGTTCGCCCACGCCGCCGCGGAGGACCTGCCCGCCGCGGGAACCGGTCCGTACGACGCCGTGTTCGCCGCATACCTCTTCCGCAACGTCACCGATCCGGACGCGGTACTGGCCGCGGTACGCGAAGTGCTGCGCCCGAACGGCCGCCTGGCGGTGCACGAGTACAGCCTCACGGGGAGGGCCGGGCACCGGGCCGTGTGGGAGGCGGTCAGCCGGTGCGTCATCGTGCCGGCGGGCACTCTGACCGGGGACCGGGACCTGTACCGGCACCTGTGCGACAGCGTGCCGGCCTTCGACACCGCACCCGTCTTCGCCGACCGGTTGCGCCGGGCGGGGTTCACCTCGGTGCGCACGGCTCCTGTGGCCGGATGGCAGACGGGCATCGTCCACACCTTCACGGGCCGCAACGGGTCCGGACTGCCCCGGGCCGCCCGGTGAGCGCCCTGCTCCAGGGCTTCGGGTGCGCCTCGGGTACGGGCCCCGGCGCGGCCCGGCGCGGCCGCGACCGGCGGGCGGAGGTCGTGTTGCCCGCTCCGGGCCGGCCCCGCTTCGAGCGTCGGGATGCCCCGAGCGTGGCGGTGGTGGGTGGGGGGATCGCGGGACTGGCCGCGGCCACCGCGCTGGCCGAACGGGGAGCACGGGTCACCCTGTACGAGCGGGAGGCCTCGCTGGGCGGCCGGCTCGCGGGATGGCCCACCCGGCTGGCGGACGGCTCCGAGGTGACGATGAGCCGCGGCTTCCACGCGTTCTTCCGCCAGTACTACAACCTGCGGGGTCTGCTGCGGCGAACCGACCCGGCCCTCGCACGGCTGACGCCGCTGTCCGACTATCCGCTGCGGCACTGCGGCGGGGCGACGGACGGCTTCGCGCGGGTGCCGCGCACACCTCCGTGGAGTGCCCTGGGATTCGTCGCGCTGAGTCCGACGTTCGGCTGGCGCGATCTGGCGGCGATGGACCCGCGGGCGGCGCTGCCGCTGCTCGACGTGCGGGTGCCCGAGGTGTACGCGCGCTACGACGGCATCGGCGCCGCCGAGTTCCTCGACCGCATCGGCTTTCCGTCGGCCGCACGCCACCTGGCCTTCGAGGTGTTCTCCCGCAGCTTCTTCTCGGACCCGGGAGAACTCTCGGCGGCGGAGTTGCTGTTGATGTTCCACATCTACTTCCTCGGCTCGTCCGAGGGGCTGCTCTTCGACGTACCCAACGAGCCCTTCCCGCAGGCGCTGTGGCACCCCCTCGGCGCCTATCTGCGGGAGCTGGGAGCCGAGGTGCGCACCGGCACCGCCGTGCACGGGGTCGACCCCTGCCCCGACGGCGCTCTCGACGTGCGGACCGGCGACGGGACGTTCCGCCACCAGGCGGCCGTGCTGGCCCTCGACGTACGCGGCCTGCGGCGAACGGTGGCGGGCTCGCCGGGCCTCGGCACCGCCGCGTGGCGTGAGGACGTCGCGGGCCTGCGCACCGCTCCCCCGTTCCTGGTCTCCCGGCTCTGGCTGGACCGGCCGGTGGACCCGGGCCGTGCGGGTTTCCTCGGGACCAGCGGCTTCGACGGCCTGGACAACATCAGCGTCCTGGAGCGCTGGGAGGGAGAGGCGGCCCGCTGGGCGAGGCGCACGGGCGGTTCCGTCGTCGAACTCCACGCCTACGCGGTCGACGGCGCCGCACGCCGTGAGGAGGTCCAGGAGCACCTGACGGCGAAGCTGCGGGAGATCTACCCCGAGACCCGCGAGGCGCGCATCATCGACTCGCGCCACGAATGGAGGTCCGACTGCCCGCTCTTCCCGGTCGGCGGCTACCTTCGCCGACCGGCGGTCCGCACCCCAGATCCGCGGGTGACGCTCGCCGGGGACGCGGTGCGCTGCGGTCTTCCGGTCGCGCTGATGGAGCGGGCCGCCACGACCGGGTTCCTCGCCGCCAATGCCCTGCTCGCCGATCGGGGGGTGCGGGGACAGGTGCTGTGGACGGTGCCACGGGCGGGCCGCTCCCGCGCCCTGCGGCTCCTGGCGGGCGTCGCGGCACGGTCCTGAGCACCGGACGGCCGCCGCGTTCGGCCGCCCGCCCCGCCGTCAGCCGGGGAAGGTACCGGCGTTGCGCAGCGCCCAACGGCGCTCGGCGTAGGCGAGGTCGTCGCGCCACAGGCGGCCCGCGGCCCGGGACATCAGCGGCCGCAGGGCCGGGGCGAGGGACCGCGCCAGGCGGAAGCCGGAACGGTCGGAGGCGGCCACCACCGCCTCGACGACGGCGGTCCGCGGCACGGCCGCGCCGGGCGGGGTCAGGGGAGTCGCGTGGGTCTCGACGACGGAGGTCCGCCCTTCGCCCTCGGTGATCCGCATGAGCACCGTGCGCGGCCCGGGGGCGGTGAACTCGGCCCGTACGGGCACCACGAGCCGGCCCGCCACCTTGAACGAGACCTCCACCACGAAGGGTTCGTCCTGCTCCCCCTCGGGGGCGCTGATCACGCGCAGGTCGGTGAAGGAGTAGGGGTGGAACCACGATCCGTGCCACGGGTCGAGACGGTTGGCCACCACGTCTTCGGGTTCACAGCGCCCGACGACGGTGACGACCGCGTCCACGGCCCCGCCGGGATCCGGCCTGCGGACCGGCGGCGGCCGGTCGGTCGACTGTTCGCCGCCGGTCCGGTCCAGCCGTACCCACACCAGGACTCCGTCGTCGTGCACCGGGTACGGCTGCCATCCGGCGAACGGGGCGCCGTCCAGAGCCATGCCGTGCCAGTGGCAGACCAGCGTGCCGCACACCACGCGGCTCTCGCGGAGCGGTGCCCCCAGGTGGGGGCAGGCGCCCGGGCCGGCCCGCAGGTCACCTGAGCTCGTGCGCCACAGGACGATCTCCGTGCCGGCGACGGTCCTGCCGGCGGGGCGGCCGTCGGCGGCGACGCTGCGGGAAGCCCCGACGACGAACCAGTTTCCGCCGGATCGGGCCTGGGCCCGCTTGAGGGCGGCGGCGATGAGCGCCGGCCGGGCCTGCCGCCAGGTCGGTTCCTGCGCGGCCCAGTTGGTGCCGCTGCGCAGTCGCAGCGGGGTCCGTCGGCGCCGGCGACGCGCGTCCTCGTTCATTCGTGGGTTCCCTGCGGGGAGTGGATGCGGTCGTGGGGTGCGGGGAGGGGGCTGCGGCGCGGCCTGCTGTGGCAGAGGCGGGCGGCCGCGACCTGGGCGGCCCCGGCGGCGGCCGTGACGGCCCTGCGGCGGCGGGGGACGGTGGAGCGCCCGTGCAGGACGGCGTAGTCGTCGGCGGCGATGGCGTCGAGGATGCCGCCGTACAGGACGTAGGCCGTGCGGATGCAGGGCCGTACGCGCGGATCGAGCATGGCGATGCCCGGTTCGGCCTCCCGGTACACCGTGCGGGTCAGCGCCTCCGCCGCGACGAGCGCGGCGCGGATACGGGGGTCGCGGCGGCCGGTGCGGCGGCTGTGCTCCAGGAGCGGGCGGTCCACGCCGTGTGCCGCCAGCAGGTCGGCGGGCAGGTAGACGCGGCCCCGGTCGAGGTCCTCGCCGACGTCGCGGAGGAAGTTGGTCAGCTGGAAGGCGACCCCGAGGGCGGCCGCGTGGGGTGCGGCCTCCTGCGGGTCGGTGACGGTGCCGAGGACGGGCAGCATCTGGAGTCCGATGACCGCGGCCGAGCCGTGCATGTAGGCGCGCAGGTCCTGGTAGGTCGGGTAATCGGTGACGGTGAGGTCGGCGCGCATCGAGGCCATGAAGTCGGTGAAGTGGGCGTGCGGGATGCGGTAGCGGGCGGCGGTGTGGGCGAGAGCCCGGACGACGGGCTCCGTGCTGGTCCCCGTGGCGAGGCCGTGGGCGAGGGCCGCCTCCAGGCCGACGAGCTGCCGGTCGCGTACGGCAGGTGTCTCGCGGCGGTCGAGGTCGTCGACGATGTCGTCGGCCCAGCGCGCGAACCCGTACAGGGCGTGGACGGCGGGGCGGCGCTCGGCGGGCAGGAGACGGGTGGCGAGGAAGTAGGTGCGTCCGTGGCGGGCGTTGAGGCGGCGGCAGAGCGTGTAGGCCGACCTGAGGTGCGGATCGGTGACGCCCGCGGCGTCCAGTTCACGGCTGTTCATGGCGTCGGGGGCCTTCCTGCGACGGTCCGGCGGGCGGCGGGGCGGGCGCGGGCGATGCGGGCTGCGGGATGGCTGCCGCGGTGGGAGGAGCCGGCCGGGTGCCGGTGGTGCGGGCGGTCGACGGGACGCCGGTGATGCGGGCGGCGGCGAGTTTTCCGCTGATGAGGACGGTGGGGACGCCGACGCCGGGTGTGGTGCCGCAGCCTGCCAGGACCACGTTGTCGAGGTGGCGCACCAGGTTGCGGGGCCGGAAGGGTCCGGTCTGGGCGAAGGTGTGCGAGACGGAGAAGGGGCTGCCGGCGCCGTGGCCTTGGGCGGCCCAGTCCGCCGGGGTGACGAGCACTTCGTGCTCGATGCTGTCGGCGAATCCGTGCAGGCCCCTGCGTTCGAGTTCCGCGGCCAGCGAGTCGCGGTAGCGCGGGCCCAGGGTCTGCCAGGCGCTCGCGGAGGGGCCGATGTCCGTGTTCGGGCAGGGTGCCAGGACGTAGTGCAGGTGCCGGCCCGGCGGCGCCAGGGCGGGGTCGTGGGTGGTGGGGCGCGTGATCAGCAGGGAGGGGTCGCTCATCAGGGTTCCGGTGCGGGTGAGCTCGTCGAACGTGCGCTCCCACGCGCCGCCGAAGGAGATCGTGTGGTGGGCGAGGTCCGGCCACGTGCGGTCGGTGCCGGCGTGCAGGACCACCGCGGAGGGCGAGTGGCGCAGGCGTACGGGGCGGCGGGGTGCGCGTCCCAGCAGGCGGTGCACGACGGGCAGGTCCGGTGTCAGGACGACCGCGTCGCAGGGGATCCGTAGCCCCTCGGCCAGGTGTACGGCGTGTACTCGGCCGCCTGCGTGTTCGAGCCGGGTGACTTCGGAGGACCAGTGGAACCGGGCGCCCGCCTGCTCGGCGGAGGCGGCCATGGCGGCGGGCAGTGCGTGCATGCCGCCGCGGGGGAACCACACCCCGGCCACGGTGTCCATGTAGGCGATGACGGCGTAGGCGGCGAGGGCGCGGGCCGGCGGGACGCCGGCGTACAAGGCCTGGAAGGAGAACACCCGGCGCAGCCGCTCGTCGGACAGGAAGCTGCCGATCTTGCCATCGAGACGTCCGAAGCCGCCCAGTGCCGCGAGCCGGGCCAGGTCCGGGTGCAGGAGCTGGAAGGGAGAGTCGAAGTTGGTGTCGATGAAGCGACGCATCTGCGCCCGGTACAGGCGCTCCAGCCACGTGCGCAGCCGGCGGTAGCCGGCCGCCTCGGCGGCGCCGGCGAAGCTGCGGACCTCGGCCTCCATGGCCTCGCCGTCGGTGTGGACGTCGAGGCGGGAGGAGTCGGCGAACACGGCCCGGTAGGCGGGGTCCAGGGGCAGGAGCTCGACGCGCGCGGCCAGGCTGTCGCCCACGGCGGCGAAGGCCTCATCGGCCAGGTGCGGCATCGTCAGGACGGTCGGCCCGGTGTCGAGCAGATATCCGCCCGTCTCCGCGCGGCCGGCTCTCCCGCCGGGTCCGCTCTCGCGCTCCACGACGACCACGCTGCGCCCGGCCCCCAGCAGGTGCAGGGCACATGCCAGGCCGGCGAGCCCCGCTCCGACGACGACGACATGCCCGGTCGGGCCCGGTACGGTCTTCACGACGCCTCCCCTGGTGCGGTGCTTGCCGGGCCGCCCGCGGCCCGCCGCACCAAGGAGTCGAACTCGCGCACGATGTGGGTGGGCGCGCCGGTCGACGCGAAATGGTCCACACTCGCCGCGGCGAGTTCGGTGATCTCCGCCCTCACCGCGGCCCGTGCCCCGGTGCGTTCCATGGCGGAGCGCATCTGCGCGATGTCGGCGTCCGAGCGGGGCTCCGCGCCGGGAGCGAGGACAACGCCGGCCTGGACGTCACCCGAGGCCGAAGCGAGGCGGGCCGCGGTGGCGAGGAGATAGGTGAGTTTGCGGGCGCGCAGGTCATCGTCGGCCGGTTTGCCGGTGTCGGCGGGATCGCCGAACGCGCCGAGGAGGTCGTCGCTGAGCTGGAAGGCGAGGCCCGCGCAGCGGCCCGCCGACCGCAACGCGCCGAGAACGGAGTCATCGGCGCCGGCGAGGACGGCGCCGAGGCAGAGGGGTCGCACGACGGAATAGAACGCGCTTTTGAGGGTCGCAACGGTGACCGCCTCGGTGACATCCGACGACCCCAGGGCCTGGGCGCGGATGTCGCGGTACTGGCCGGCGGCCATCTCCGTACGCATCGCCCGCCACTCCCGGTGCAGGCACACGCCGTGCGGGGAGCGCAGGGCGATTTCGGTGAAGAGGTCGTCGGCCCAGGCCAGGGCGAGGTCCCCGGCGAGGATGGCGGCACCGGTCCCGAAGGCGTCCGGGGAGCCGTGTGTCAGCTCTTCGCGGTGCATGCGCGCGAAGTCGACGTGCACGGCCGGTGCGCCGCGCCGGACCGGGGAGCCGTCCATGACGTCGTCGTGCACCAGGGCGCACGCCTGGAGCAGTTCGAGGGCAGCGCCGAGGCGGTGCACGTCCGCGAGGTCGCCGGGGCCGCCCGCAGCCTGCCACCCGCACCACACGAACCCCGTGCGCAACCGTTTGCCTCCCCTGCGCACGAGGCCGGCGACACGGTCCGCAACCTCGTCGGTGAACACCTGGTCGATCTGCCGGGAGGTGCGCAATGCGGTGCGCAGGTGTGCCTGGAGGAAGGCCTCGCCGGCCGTGACGGCTTCCTGCGCCGTGGGCGGGGAACCGTCGGCACGACGGGTGCCGGGGCCTGCGCCGGTAGGAGAGGTACCGGTATTTCGCGGGGTGCCGGACTTCGGTCCGGCTCGGTCAGTCGGGGCCGTCCACAGATGTTGCATCCACACCTCTCCCGCTCGGCTGTATGCCACGCCTGCTGTTCTGATTCCGGCGCTGATTCGGATGCACTGATCCCTCCCCGCAACGGCGAGCAAATCCCCGCGCCCGGACGGGTGAGGGGCGCCGAGGCGCCCGGGGCTGTGACAGCGCTCGCGGACGTGCGCGACAAACGGGATCCGCTACGGCCTGCGATCTGCGCGGACCGGCGGATCAAATGACATCGCTCAGCGGAATTCTTCGCAGAGCCGCGCCTAATTCTTACGCTCATACAGATCGATGATCGGCAAGCGGGCGCGCTGCGGGAACGCGTACAGCACCTCTGCGGGCGAAGTGGTGCGCCGCCCGCCCCGAGTGAGCTTTCCATCAAACCCTGCCACCCAGGGCCCAGCCCCCGGGGCCAGGCTCGCGCGGCTGCAGGGCACGTCGGCCGCGAGGTCTTCGCGGAGCGCGGCCGGCGGGGGCGGCTGGGACGTGTCTCCCGTGCAGGCCGGGACCGGAAGGCCGGCCACTTATCGCGGAAGTTGCCCGCGCACACCCCGCTCGGCGAACTCGGCGTGGAGCGGACTCGATCGCCGGCGGGAACCGCCGGCAGGCCGCCGCAGAACCCCGCCCACCGCGGTCCCGCGGCCGCCGGTCACAGATGACCGGTTGCGTGACCTGTACTTCCGCTCCGGCCGGGGACCAACCTCGTGGTCGAAACCCCACACCCACGGATGGAAGGCTGAAAGTCATGGCGTCAGGCAGAGAGAACACCCCGGCGCAGGACCTCCTAGCGAGCCTCGTATTCCTCGCCATTGGCGCGGCGCTCATCTGGCTCGGATTCCAGGGTTCGTCCGACGAGTGCGGCGGCGAGAAGATGTCGGAGGGCGACACCTGCGTCAGCTATTCGAACGGCAAGCAGACCGGGAGTAACAACCTTGAAGAGCAGAAGTCCGAAAATTCGACCACATCAAACGTGTTGTTCGTGATCGGAGGGCTCGTGATCTTCGGCAGCGCATGCTCGAGCGTGGGCGCCCTCAGACGCATGAGCGCAGGCGAATAGCTCCGGCCGGCCGCGCGCAGGGAGGACGGCACGTCATCGTGGCTCCGAACAGGACACCCCCGGGCATTGAGTCAGCATGCTTCCCTGCGCGCCCCACCGCACCCAGGTCACCACGCCGCTCCGGCCGGAGTCGGCAGTCGCGCCCCCACTCGCGTCAGCGTCGGTCTCCGGTGCGGGCTGCCATATCAGGTCAGGGCATTGCGTCCCGGCGATGTCCGATCTGAAAAGGCCGTCACGAAAGCTGATCACCGACCAGAAGAACTGCATTGCGAAGCGAATCCTCCTGGGAGAGCCCGCAGCAGAACGACGAGGACGCGTCACCGCATGAGCCCCGCACTGGCCTCCCGGCGGATCATGCGTGCGTCGCCGCGCCCCGCGCACGCGGCAGCTGCGCACCGCTGAGCGGACCCGAATGACCGGAACGGGCCCGCTTGACCGTGAACTGCACCTGGAGTACCCCGGTCCAGACGAGCGCCGAACCCAGCAGGTGGAGCATCACGAGGAGCGCGGGCAGCGCCGTCCGCCGACTGCGACCCGACCCGCGCGACGGAGCGCTCGCTGCCGCCGCTCCCGTCCTGCGCGTCGGCGCTGCCCTCCGCGTCAGGATCGGCGGACGCCGCACGCCCGGTGTACACCGCGGCGGTGAGCAGCAGCGTGGCAGCGAGGAAGTGCGCGGCGACGATGTACGGACTCAGGCGCATCCATACGGTCACTCCGCCGACGACCGCGTTGAGCACGACGATCCAGAACTGCGCCCAGCCACCGCGCAGTACCGCGGGCATCGGCCTTTTCTGGAGGCGTGCGGTGATGACGACCCAGCCCACTACCGCGCACAGTGCGCCGGTGAGGAGCCGGTTTCCGAATTCGATGGCGCCGTGCACGCCCATTTCCGCGGTGGGGGCCAGCGTTTCTCCGGTACACATGGGCCAATCGGTACAGCCGAGACCGGAGCCGGTGACGCGGAGTTTGATGGGGTGTCGCACGCGGGAGGGGCCGGCTCCCGGCCCTCCGGCGCTGCGACCGTCCCACCAGGCTGACGTGCGCGAATGGCGGCACCCTCCTTGTGAACGGCGACAGCGCCCTCGCCTGCAACCGATCGCGGATGGCTCGGCCCGATCGACGGCACCCGGCTAACACCGCCATCACGGCCTGCACTCCCCCGCCCTGAGCGATGAGACCGGCCACCTGATCTGGTTGTCCGCTGCCCGACCCGGCCGTACCCTCGAGGTCACCGCCGCCCGCGCTCATCACATCCCGGCTCATCTACGCATCGCGGCCACAGCCTCACCCCATCACAAAGGGCGAGCGGTCAATGTCGCCCAGTGCATGATGTTCACGAGAGCCACGAGGCTGAAAAGTATGCTGCTCTGCTGCAACCGTTTGGCGAAGCGGTCCACAGCTGATCCAAGCAGCATTGAAGATCCCCACCACACCAGGCCCCATACGAACCCCAAGAGGGTGACGAGCGGGATCAACGTCATGGTTGGATCAGCCTTGTCGGAGGCGTTCGGAAAGCGCAAGCCGATACTGAGAGCGACGCCTGCCAGAAGGCTCAAGGACCCGACGACCAGAGCGGCAACGTCCTGCCTGGTCTGCGGTTCGACCTCTGACGAGCCCTCTGTCACTGTTGTTTCCGTCATGCCGGCACCAAGCATGGTCAGGGCGGTCTCAGCCGTGGGTCTCTTGGCGGGGTCCTTGTCCAGCAGTCGCGTGATGAGTCCGGCTAGCGGTCCGGCGTGCTGTGGGGGAGGCGGTTCGTGCGCCAGCACAGCCCTCAGTGACGCAGAGGCGCTCGACCGCCGGAAGGGCGAGGTGCCCTCGATCGCCTGGTAGAGGGTCACTCCCAGGGAGAACAGGTCACTTGCCGAGTGCCCGTCGTCGCCTTCGGCGCGCTCGGGGGCGATGTACTCCACCGAGCCGATCACCATCCCGGTCCCGGTCAACTTGGTGTCGGCGGCGTGCACCGCGATGCCGAAGTCGGCGAGCAGCACGCGGCCGTCGTCGGCCAACAGCACGTTGGCGGGCTTCACATCACGGTGCACGATGCCGGCCGCGTGTGCAGCCCGAAGCGCTTCCAAGATCGCCACGGCGATCCTTCGTACCTTCGCCACGGGCATTCGGCCACTGTTTCGGATCTCCTGCTCCAACGAGCGCCCAGCCACGAGTTCCATGACCATCCACGGCACACCGTTTTCGACCACGACGTCATGGACGGCCACCACATGGGGGTGAGTGCGCAACTGCGCGGCATGCCGGGCCTCCCGTTCCGCGCGAGCCACCCGTTCGGCCCGTTCCCCGGCCGAGCCCGCCTGCGGCAGCGAGACTTCCTTGACCGCGACATCCACACGAAGGTTCTCGTCCCAGGCCTTCCACACCTGGCCGAATCCGCCTGCCCCGAGCTTGCTGACGAGTCGGTACCGTCCGGCCACCATCCGTCCTGAATAACCCTCGCGCGACATCTGACCCCCGTCATTCGTGCCGTAGGCCCACACTCCCATATGCGGTCTTCACTGGATCCGGGGATGTCCCGCCCGGTCTGGAGAAGCTCGAAGATTGACCGAAATTCCTGTCCCCGACCGCCCCTCGGCGTCCAGCGCAGCCACCTGCCGGCCCGGGCACGAGAGCAGCCGGACGTCCCCGTGAGACCCCGGGTGGGCGACCCACGCGTGAGGGCCGGACCGCCCGGTGGAGGGTGGTCCGGCCTCTGCTCGCGCGGGGGTCAGCCGTTGACGACGTGGTCGTAGCGCAGGGCTACGTAGCCCGAGGCGGCGTGGCCGGCGATGCGGCCGTCGCTGCCGCCGTTCAGGTAGTCCTGACCGCGCATCATGTCGTCGTTGGTGTTCGCCTCGTGGATGTACGAGAACTTGCCCGCGGCCTTGTCGACCCACTTCTCGAAGAGCACCACGTGCCCGTCCAGGGTGTTCAGCGCGTCACCGGGCTGGAGGTCGGACTTGGAGATGGTGGCGGCGGTGCCCGACAGGCTCTGGGTCGTGTAGCTGGTACCGGCGTGCCACGCCATGGAGACGAAGCCGGAGCAGTCGGTGCGGTAGGTGTGGTCGCCGTCCGGGTCGGAGGCGTACGCGCCCTGGTTGTAGGCGATGTCACGGCTCAGCCAGTTCGCGGCGCGGCTCATGATCTCGCTGCGGGCGATCTGCCCGCCCCTGGTGGAGGGGGTGGGGGTGGGGGGCGCCGGAGGCTGGTAGGTGCAGTCGTTGGCGAAGGCGGAGAGCAGGCTCTGGGTCCAGCCGCTCGTGTCGACCGGGTCGGCGGGGTGGTAGGCGATGTCGTCGCCCTTGCCGTCGGTGGGGTCGGCGTCGTGGTACCAGTACATCCCGCCGTTCGTACGGCCGTAGTAGAGGCCGCCGCCGGGCGAGACGAGGCTGTCGACCGCCGACCAGCCCGAGCTCTTGAGCTCCGAGCTCTCCCAGTCTCCGACGCCGTTGATCTGGTACGACAACAGGCGGCCGTCGGCGGTGCTGGCGATGAGGACGTCGTCGCCGGCGGCGGCGAGCGTCTTCAGGACGAAGCCGGTGTCGATCACGGCGTGCTTGGCGATGTGGGCGGGTCCGGCGGGCTTGGGCTGGGAGACGTTGTAGCGGTGGAGCTCGCCGCCGACCGTGCCGTAGAGGTGCCCGGCGCCGTCGTAGGTCAGCTTGTCGAAGGTCCAGCCGCTGTCCCAGATCTTCGTGACACCGGCCAGGGCCAGGGCGCTGTCGTTGGTCTGGATGTCGACGCGGTACAGCTCGCCGGCCGTCGAAGTCACCAGGACGGTGTTGAAGTTGAGGGTGGCCATCGCCTTGGGCGTGAAGCCGAGGTTCGCGCCGACCAGGGTCTTGACTCGGTCACCGGTGTTGGGGGCTATCGCCGTGTAGGTGAGGCGGCCGTCGGGGAGGATGCCGTAGACCGACACGTTGCCGCCGCAGATGGCAGCGGCCTGGGCGGGCGCCGAGGTGAGGGTGATCATGCCGAGCGTGGTGGCGGAGACGGCCAGGGTGGCGGCGAGGCGGCGCATGAGTGACGACGAGGACATGGGTGTCTCCTGGTTCTGGGCAGCCCTGACGTACGCGCGTCGGGCCGGGAGGTGAGGAAGGGGGAACGGGCGAGCGGGCGAGCGGGCGAGCCGGTGCGGCTCGGGGCCGTTCAGTACCAGTTGTTGTTCAGGAAGTGCGTCCAGGCGCCGCAGGGCGTGCCGTACCGGCCGTCGATGTAGGACAGGCCCCACTTGATCTGGGTGACCGGGTTGGTGCGCCAGTCGTCGCCGAAGGCGTCCATCTTCGAACCGGGCAGGGCCTGGGGGATGCCGTACGCCGTGGAGCTCGGGTTGTCGGCCCAGTAGCGCCAGCCGCTCTCCCTGTCCCAGAGCTGCTCCAGGCAGTTCCACTGCGCGGTGCTGTTCCAGGCGCCGCCGTCGTACCGGTTCATCAGGTCGCGGCCGGCCGCCTTCACGGCGGGTATGTCGTGGCCGTCGAGCGGGTCCGCGGTGGTGGTGCAGCTGAAGGTCCCCGGCTGGGCGGAGAGCAGTCGTTGTGTCCAGCCGCCGGTGTTGACGGGGATGTCGTTGTGGTACGCGATGTCGGTTCCGGAACCGTCCGCCGGGTCGGCGTCCTTGTACCAGTACATGGCGCCCGTGGTTTCGATCCGACCGTAGTAGAGGCCGCCGCCGGGCGATACGACCTGGTCGAAGCCGGACCAGCCGGACGGCTTGAGGTCGTCCCGGTCCCAGGTGCCATCGGCGTTGATCTTGTAGGAGTAGAGCGCGCCGGCCGACGTGGTGGCGAGCAGACGGTCGTCTCCGGCGGCCGTGAGGGTCTTCAGGACGAAGCCGCTGCCGATCTCCTTGCGCTGGCCGATGTGCGCCGAGCCGGTCGGCTTGGGCTGTGAGACCAGATATCGGAGCAGGACCCCGCCCGCCGTGCCGTACAGGTGGCCGTGTCCGTCGTAGGTGAGCTTGTCGTGGGTCCAGCCGCTGTCGAAGATCTTGACGGGCGGGCGTTCCAGTACGAGGGACTCGTTGTTGGTGAGGACGTCGAGGCGGTAGAGCGCGCCCGTCGTCGAGGTCACCAGGACGGTGTTGAAATCGAGGGTGGCCATCGCCCTGGGCTCGAACCCCAGGTCGGCTCCGACCCGCACCTTCTTCAGCGCGCCGGTGGCCGGGGTGATCGTACTGAAGGTCAGGCGACCGTCGGGAAGGACGCCGTAGATCGAGGCGGTCCCGCCGCACGTGGTCGCGGCCTCGGCGGCCGGGGCGGTGGCGACGGCCCCGACGGTGAGCAGGCAGGCTCCGAGGGCGGTCGAGAGGGCGGCTCCCGCGCTCTTACGGGCGGCCTGACGGAGGGTGGCGGTCACTGTGTTCTCCCGGGGAACGTTCGCGGCGCGGCTCGCCGGGGCGGTAGCCGTGCGCCCGCAGCGGGGCGCGGGCGCCGTCGAGGATGGCGTGGGCCTGGACGAGGGCCGCGGCTTCGGAGGCGGCCCTCAGGAAGAGGTAGACGTCCACGCCGTCGGCTGCGGCTTTGGTCCGCAGGTGTTCGAGTCCATGGGCGGCGGGCGTGTGGGCCCAGATCAGATCGGAAACGAGCGCGAGCACGCCCTCCGGGTCAGGATCGGCGCGTGGCCCTGAGAGTGAGGCCCGTACGACGCGCATTGCGGTCAGTCCCAGTTGATGCTGTCCCGGGCGGACTCGGGGGCGGTGTCCCAGTTGATGCTGCCGTCGACGGACGCGGGCGCGGTGTCCCAGTTGATGCTGCCGTCGACGGACGCGGGCGCCGTGTCCCAGTTGATGCTGCCGTCGGAGGCGGCGCTGATGCTGTGGTCGTCGGCGGCGGCCGCCGAGGCGGTGGTGACCGCGCCGGCGCACAGGGCGGTGAGGACGGCGGCGACAGCGGCGAAGCGGGCGGTGCGGGACATGGTTCCCCCAGGTCACAGGCGTGGAAGCGAGGCGTTCGGTGCGGTGTGCTGCGCGCTGGTCCGGATCGTCCTTGCGGCTCTGGCCTGAGTCGGGGAGTTCCCTCCCCGCCGTCCCGGTGAACACCATGTTGCTGCCCGCGGGATCTGCGAAGAAGAGGTTTCGGCTGGCACCAACAGGCCTGGCACCTTGGTGACAGACTTCGCCTACGATCGCGGGGGCGACGCTCGCCGGGGGCGGCCCGACTACAGCCGGGGGGCTGGGAGATGCTGCACACGCTGGGGCTCGGAGCCGACGTGGAAGCCGTGTACCGGGGCATGCTCGCCGACCCTTCGGGAGGCATCGCCGAGCTCGGTGACCGCCTCGGTCTGACCGAGACCCGGGTACGCGAGAGCCTGGACCGGCTCGTCGACCTCGACCTGCTCAGACCGTCCCGGGACTGCCCCGGCGGCCTGCGCGCGGTGAGACCCGAACTGGGCCTGGAGCTGCTGCTGCGCCGCCAGGAGGAGGAGCTGGCCAGACAGCAGCAGGAGCTGGCCCGCAGCAAGGCGGCCGCGGCGCAGGTGGTTTCCGAGTTCGCCGGACTCAGCCCCAACACCGAGGTCGACGGCGCGGAACGGCTCGTGGGGATGGACGCCATCCAGAGCCGCCTGGAGCAGCTCGCCCACGAACTGACCCGGGAATGCCTCGCGATCCTGCCGGGCGGCGCACTGTCGGAAGCGAGCCTGGAGGCTTCCCGGCCGCTGGACCGGCGGGCACTGGACCGCGGCATCGAGATGCGCTCGGTCTACCAGGACAGCGCCCGCAACGATCCGACGACGCTGGCCTACGCGCGGTGGCTGACCGAACAGGGCGGCCAGGTGCGGACGAGCCCGCTCCTGCCACCGCGCCTGCTGATATTCGACCGCTCGGTGGCGGTCGTCCCGATCGACCCCGACCACTCTCGGCTCGGCGCCCTGTGCACCAGCGCGCCCGGGATCGTGGCCTCCCTGACCAGCCTCTTCGAGCAGACGTGGGATGCGGCGGTACCGCTCGGCGCGGACCGGCCCCGCCCCAGCGACACCCTTCCCACCGCGACCGAACTCGAACTGCTGAAGCTCCTGGCCTCGGGCATGACCGACGAGGCCGCCGCCAAGCGCCTCGGGGTGTCCCTGCGCACCGTCCGGCGCCAGATGTCCGCCCTGATGGAACGCCTCCACGCGACGAGCCGCTTCGAAGCCGGCCTCAAAGCGGCGCAGCAGGGCTGGCTCTGACTGGTCGCCGGGGTTCGCTCCCGGTACCGTCCATCGGGACACCCGAACCGAAGGAGCACGGCCGCGCGTGGAGCTGGGCATCATCGGGCTCCTGCCGAGGTCCGCCGTTCCCTACCTCGGTCTGCTGCCGCTGGTACTGATCACCATCGGCCTGCTCATCCTCGTCGAGGGCGGTGCCTTCGGCCTGTAACCCCGGCGGTGGGCCGGGCCGCGACCACGCGGGGCGACCGTATCGGCCTCCTCCCCGGGGAATGCGTGTTGGCCGGACGCTGTCGGCCTGGACGGTCTCGCCGGATGGCCCCTCGGCAACCTCGGGAGAGGCTGCGGTCCGAAAGGCAGGTGTGGGTACCGGTCTCAGCGGCCGTCCATCGGCGTGGCCGGCGGGTGCCACTCTCGGCGAAGGAGGCCGAAGACCCAGGAGTCGGAGACATCGCCGTTGACGACGCAGTCCTCGCGGAGCGTGCCCTCGCGGACGAAACCGAGCTTCTCCAGGACCCGGGCGGACGCCACGTTGCGGGTGTCGGTCTCGGCCTGGACGCGGTTCAGGTCGAGGCTGTCGAACGCCCACCGCAGGACGGCGTGCGCCGTCTCCGTGGCGTACCCGTGTCCCCACGCCGCGGCGTCGAAGACATACCCCAAGGACGCACTGCGGAAGTCCGGGTTCCAGTTGGTCAGGCCGCACCAGCCGATGAACGCGCCGTCGGAGACGCGGTCGACGGCCACCCGCGCTCCCGCGCCTTCCTCCTCGATCCTCCGGCAAGTCGCGATGAAGCGCTGGGCGCGGGCCGGTTCGGTCCACGGCGGAGAGTCCCAGTACCGCAGCACACGGGCGCTGCTGTGCAGCGCGTAGAGCGATGCCGCGTCGGCTTCCGTGAACGGCCGAAGTCGCAGCCGGGCGGTCTGTATCTCGGGGGTGGACAAGGTCATGCGGAGCATCCTGCCGCGTCAGGCGCGCCCTTGACATCCGTTTTCCGCACGCCGAAGCGTACGCAGGCCCCGGCACTACGGTTCGAAGCCACCGCCGAGGGGGCCATGCAGCGATGGAAGGCAGACGAGTTCCTGCTCGCGGGGCGTTCAGCCGTGCGCCGGGCCAGGCTCATCGCCGCCGTACGGGATCTCTGGCTCTCGAACCGCACCCCGAGGGCGGCTGGTTCCGCCGTACCTGGCAGACCAGCCCGCAAGCCGCCCGCGGCAGCCGCGACGGGACCCGACCGTGCGCTACCGGCATCTACTACCTCCTGCACCCCGGCGAAGTCTCCCGCTGGCACCGCGTACGGTCCGACGAGATGTGGCTGTGGCACCGCGGCGGGGCCCTCACCCTCCGGCTCGGCGGCGACGCCACCGCACCCGAGGAGGTGGACGCCGCGGTGCTGGGTCCCGATGTGGAGAACGGGCAGCAGCCCCAGTTCCTGGTACCGGCCGGCGTCTGGCAGACCGCCACCCCGGCAGGAGACGAACCTGTCCTGGTGACGTGCGTCGTCGCCCCCGGATTCGACTACGAGGACTTCGAGATGCTCTGACCCGAGCACGACGCATCCGCGGGGCGGACGGCATCGTCGTCGCTGCCTGCCCTACGGGCGGGAAGGGCCCTGCGCCTGACCCCTGACCCCGGCAGGGCTCGCCGTTGGACGGGGTTGGCCCTCCCTCCTCGCCGTCCCGGTGGCCAAGCCCAAGAGGATCGGCAGGACTGGAATGTGGACAGCGCCGACCGACAGGCCGTTTGGGCACGGAGATCGGGGACACACGCCTTCATGACGGCGGCGTTTTCGCGGACGGACGACCGCCGCGGCTGGCGACCGCACGCGGTACCCCTTCCCCCCGGGTGCCGCGTGCGGGCCGCCGTCCCCGGAACACACCCCGAGTGGCCAATGGACCCAACGGCACACGCCTGCCATGACCGGATCAGGGCCGGGACGGGCGCCGATCGGTGGAGGCGAGCAGATTCCCCTGCTGCGTCACGGCGACCGCCCCGGCTGCTTGCGCGCATACCCGCGCTGTCCCGCTTTCACCCCGTGCAGATCCGTGTCCGCGTTCGGGCGCGCAAACGTGATGGTGGCTTGCGCCCTTGGCCAGGGCGCAAGCCACCGTCTGTGCCATGTCCCGGCCGCGCCGGTGCCGTTGGGCTACCAGCGGTACCAGCGGCCGCTGCTGCCCTTCGGGCGGGCCACGAAGCCGATCAGCCACAGCACCAGCACCGCGAGGGCGACCCACCACAGGATCTTCAGCGCGAAACCGGCACCGGCGAGAATCAGGACGAGCAGGAGAACAAGAAGCAGGGGAACCATAGTCATCAACCTCCGAAGCACCGAGTGCCCGCGCGACCACCGTCCATGCGTGCGATCTTCATGACGTGGCGGCCATCCGGCGTCCGGCCGCCGGGTCCGTGCCCTTTTGATCGGCGCATGGGGACGACAGCCGGGCCCCGTCCTGCGCGGTACCGGAAGGCACGCCCTGTATGTCATGCCGGCTCGCCCGTGCTGGAACACGGCGAGCTGGGCATACGCGGGATGCGCCCGGTCGCGGATCGCCGCAGCGACCGGACCGGCAGCCCGCCACCTCGTCGGAAGGATGGAACACCCCGTGGATTCCACTGCTGAGGTCAAGCTGAAGACGGAAGCGACACAGCTGACGCAGTCGCCTCCCCCGGCCGACGAGATGCTCATCAATCCCTGCATAGACGGTGATCTGTTCCGGTGGAAGGCGATCCTGCTGCCGGACGCGTCCTCGGTGTTCGCCGGCCGGCCCCTGCCCGTGGACATCACGGTGCCCCCCACGTATCCCGCCGACCGACCGCGACTGCGATTCACAGAGCCGCTCTACCACCCCAACATCGACACCTGCGGCAGCATCGACATGGACGCGCTGAGCACGAAGTGGAGCCCGGAACAGACCGTCGAGACCATGCTGCGCTCGGTGCGCAGGCTCCTCGACGAACCCGACGTACACGACCCTGCCCGTCCTGAAGTCGCTGAGCTGTACGTGCTGGCCCCGCAGGACTACCGGCGAAGGGCCCGTGACCGGGATGACGACTCCCCGTCCTGAGCCACCCGCCTGGCGGGGCCGCCGCCGTCACCGCCCCCCGCGAGAGGGGTGGCTCAGACAGGGAGCCGGGGTCCGGCTGCCCGGCGTAGACGGTTGGCGATCGCCAGCCCCAGCCCCGCCTCCACCGGCAGGGACGCGACGATGAGGTCGCACCCCTGCTGGTCAAGCTCACGCAGGAACCCGTACAGCCCCTGCGCGTACGCCGCCGGCGACCCGGGCACGGTCACCACGGCGTGCGCCTTCACTTCCGCGCCGACCAGGGACGGAGGAAGGAAGACACCGACCCGGTGCCCCTCCTCCTGGGCGAGCTCGGCTTCGGCGACGACGTTCTCCGGCTCGACGAGGACAACCCGCGCCCGCGGCGCGTAGTGCGAGGGATGCTGGCCCGGTACCCGGACACCGCTGGTGGACGGCACGTCGACCGGGCGCCCCAGCACCGCTTCGAGGTCCTCGCGCGTCACTCCCCCGGGACGCAAGATCGCCGGAGTCTCGCCCGTGACGTCGACGATGGTCGACTCGACGCCGACCTCGCAGGGTCCACCGTCCAGGACGAAGTCGACGCCGTCGCCGAGCTCCGCCCGGACGTCGTCCGCGGTGGTCGGGCTGACCGAGCCGAAGCGGTTGGCGGACGGCGCCGTCACGCCACCGCCGAAGGCCGACAGCAGCGCGAGGGCGACCGGGTGGTCAGGGACGCGCACGGCCACCGTCTCCAGTCCACCGGTCGCCTCCAGCGGCACGCGCCGGCCCCGGCGCAGGACCAGGGTCAGCGGCCCGGGCCAGAAGTGGTCGGCCAGCACGCGCGCGGCCCGGGGCACCTCCTCGACCCAGTCGTCCAGCTGGTCCGCGGCGGCGATGTGGACGATCAGCGGGTGGGAGGGCGGGCGCCCCTTCACCTCGAAGATCTTCGTGACAGCGGCGGGGTCCTCGGCGTTGGCGCCAAGACCGTAGACGGTCTCCGTCGGGAGACCCACCAGGCCTCCGGCCCGCAGCAGACCGGCTGCCCTCTCGATGTCAGTGGTTGTCGCCGTCACCCTCGCACTTCCCTTTCACAGTCCGTTCTTCCTACGTCCTCCATGATGCCCCCCGCGCCGGACGGCCTCGGCCGCGCCCACCGGAACGCCGCCCGCACACGCATCGAGGGGATCCGGCCATGAAGAGCTCCTACGCCCCCTGCCAACGCCGTCGTACCGGCCAGGACACGGCCGGCGTCGCTCGTGCACGCACGACCGCCGGCGGGGCGTCCGAGTCAACGCACCTGTACTCCGATGAGACAGGTGTCGTCGTCGGTGTCGGAGGCGCTGTAGGTCAGCAGATCGTCGAGGCGGCGTTCAAGGCAGTCCGAGGGATGCGCGGCGACGGCGAGGAGCTGCGCGAGGGAGTCCGTGACGGACAGGTCCCGTCGTTCGACGAGTCCGTCGGTGTACATGAGGAGGGTGTCCTCGCGCTGGAGCTGTACTTCCTCTTCCGCGTAGTCGGCGTCCGGGAGCGCTCCGAGGAGGAGGCCGGAGGTCAGGGGGAAGGCCTCGGCGTGGTCTCCGCGGACCAGGACGGGGGGCAGGTGGCCGGCGCGCGCCCACCGCAGGGTGCGGGTGTCGGGGTCGTAGATGCCGCAGACGGCGGTCGCGGTGACGTTGCTGGTGAGGTGGTGGGCGACGCTGTTGAGCCAGGAGAGCAGCTGTGCGGGGCCGGCCCCGGTGACGGCGAGGCCGCGCAGGGCGTTGCGCAGGATGACCATGCCGGTGGCGGCTTGGATCCCGTGGCCGGCGACGTCGCCGACGCTGATGAGGATCTTGCCGTGCGGCAGGACCACGGAGTCGTACCAGTCGCCGCCGACGAGGGACTGGGATTCGGCGGGCCGGTAGCGGACGGCGATGCGGATGCCCGGGACCTCCAGCGGGGCCGGGGCGGGGGGCATGATGGCGTGCTGGAGCTGGAGGGCGAGCCTGGTCCGGTCCGCGGATTCGGCTTCGCTGTCGGCGAGCTGGTCCCGGGTGGCGGCGAGGGCCACTTCGGTCCAGTGCTGGGAGGAGATGTCCTGGCAGGCGCCTCGGACGGAGATGATGCGTCCGTGGTGGTCGAGGACGGGTTCGGCGACCATGCGGATGTGCCGGACGATGCCGTCGGCGCGTTTGAGCCGGAAGTCCACCGAGGCCTCGCGCAGCCGGTGCAGGAGCGTGCGCAGGAAACGGCCGACGGAGTTGACGTCGTGCGGGTGGACGTGGCCGGTCAGTTCGTTGAGCGAGATCGGGCTGGCCGTGGCGGGGAGGCCGAACAGGGCGAACAGCTGCCCGTTCCAGCTGATCTCGCCCGTGGTGAGGTGCTCCTCGAAGCCGCCGACACGCCCCAGGCGCTGTGCGTGCTGGAGCAGGGCCGCCAGTCGTGCGGTCTCGTCCTCGATCTTCCAGATGAGGAGGAGGGCGGTGCCGTGGCGGGTGACGCTGACGTCGGCGATCGTGGTCAGCGGCACTTGGTCGACGACTGCCGTCAGGGTGGTCCGCGGGGCGTGGCAGGGCTCCCCCGTCGCGTACACCCGTTCCAGCATGGAGAACAGGCCGTTGTTCTCGGCGGCCGTCGGGTAGGCCTCCAGGAAGTGCGCTCCGGTGATGTTCGAGCGGGTGCGCCCGGCGGGGTCGGTGAAGCGCTGGTTGGTGTGGTGGATGCGGAAGTCGGCCAGACGGCCCGCCTGGTCGAGGGTGGGGGTGAGGATCACCACCGGGTCGTGGAGGTGGTCGGCGAGGTCGGTGAGCTCCGCGACCCCTGCCAGGTCCGCGGCGCTGGGCGTCAGCGGCGAGGGAGCGGGCTCGTGCTCCTCGAGTGTGTGGGCGCAGAGTTCGGCGAGGGCTTCCAGCTGCCGCAGGATCACCGGCCGGCGCGGCGGCTGGGCCTCTGGCCAGCTGATTTCCAGGACGCCGGTGATGCGTCCGCCCGTTCCGGCCGGGATCATGATGCGTCCGCCGTCGGGATGCTGACGCCTGCCGATGGTGGGGATGCCGGATTCGGCGAGGGAGTCCACGATGGTGAGTTCGCGCCTGGTGAGGGCCAGGCGGGCGCAGGTCGCGACCTCGGGAGGCACGTAGCGCCAGCGGTCCGCCTCCTGGGGGGTGAACCCCGCCTGGCCGTGCAGGGACAGCGAGGCGTCGGGGCCTGCCGCCCAGATCGCCACCCCGGCGGCGCCCAGCGCGTGGAGCGCGTTGTCCAGCAGGGCGCCGGCGACGGCTTGGGTGTCGCTTCCGGCCGCGAGCATGCGGCTCTCGGCCGCCCTCAGGCGGACGAGTGGGGCTGGGGTGTCGGCGGCGGCCGGATCGGCATCGGTGGCCCGAAGGAACTCCCGCGCCAGTTCACTGACGTGATCGTGCGCGGCCTGGTTGATGATGTCGACCGCCAGGCCGAGGACCGGCTGGTCGGCCTGCTCGGCCAGCTTGGCGAGCTGGCGGGACGCCTCGCCGGGCCCGCAGCCCAGGCGCCCCACGAGGATGCCCTTGGCCAGTTCGATCAGCGCACGGCCGTCAGCGGCCTCCTGGGCTTCCAGGGCTTCCTTGCGCAGACGCTCGACCGTGGCCGCGAGCAGGCCGACTTCACCCGAGGACGCCGTGGTGACCGGGGCCGACGTACGCGGCGGTTCCGAACCCGGGGTGCCGCGCATCGCCGGGATCTCGTGCGCGGTGACGTCTTCGGAAGGGGCGGAGTCAGGCACGGGGGGCTCCCGAGGCGTCCGAGGGCAGGAGCCAGTGCCGCAGACGCGCGAGGAGGTCGTTGGCGTCGACGGGCTTGGTGATGTAGTCGCTGGATCCGGCCGCGAGGCTCTTGTCGCGGTCGCCGGGCATGGCCTTCGCGGTGACCGAGATGATCGGCAGGTCCGCGTACGCGGGCATGGATCTGATCTCTGCCGTGGCCGCGTAGCCGTCGAGTTCGGGCATCATCACATCCATCAGGATCAGGTCGATGCCCGGCGTGCTGGTCAGGGATTCGATGCCCTTGCGGCCGTTCTCGGCGTGCAGTACCCGGATGCCGTGCAGTTCGAGGATGCCGCTGATGGCGTACAGGTTGCGGGGGTCGTCGTCGACGACGAGGACGGACTTGTCGGCGAGGCTGGCATCGGGGTGCGCCAGGTCGGCGGGAGCGGATTCGGTCCGCACCAGGGGCAGGACGTCGTTGAGACGGTCGACCGACAGGTGCAGGGTGATGCGCTCGCGCAGTTCGTCGAGGCTGGCGAGTACTTCAAGACGCTGGCCGGAGGCATGCCGGTCGACTTCCTCCTTCAGTTCTCCCGTGACGCGCCGGTTGTCGTGTGCGAGTACGGGCAGGGAGGCCAGGGCCGTGTCCCCGGCGAGAGCGCGCAGGAAGCTGAGGGCTTCCGCTCCCGCGGCGAGGTCGAGGACCACGCAGTGGAAGGGTGCCTGGGCGAGCATGGTGGCCGCCTCCGTGGCGCTGACGGCCGTGAGGACTTCCACCTGCTCGGACGCCGGGTCGATGGGGGCCCGGCCGGCAGCCAGCTCGGAGGCCGCGCTCTCCGCGACGAGGCTGAGGAGCCCGTTGGCGCGTGCCTCGATCACCAGCAGCCGGCGCGCCCCGCGCTCCTCCGTCGTATCCGCCGCGTCGGCGTCCCCCTCCTGGAGGGCTTCGGGGTGCTTCGCTTCGAGGGCCGGCTTGGCGGGGAGGTTGGCTTCAGGAGCTTCCTCGGGGCGGGTGACCGGCAGGTACAGCGTGAAGGTGGATCCGACGCCGGGCGTGCTGGTGGCGGTGACGGCACCGCCGAGGAGTCGGGCGATCTCGCGGGTGATGGACAGGCCGAGGCCCGTGCCTCCGTACTTGCGGCTGGTCGTGCCGTCGGCCTGCTGGAACGCCGCGAAGATCACTTCGAGCTGCTCCTCGGCGATGCCGATGCCGGTGTCGGTCACCTTGAACGCGACCACCGAGCCCGCGTCCTGCAACTCGGCCGGGAGCTCTGCCTCCGTCGCCGGCCGGATCTCGACCCGGACCCTGCCTTTTTCGGTGAATTTCACCGCATTGGACAGGAGGTTACGGAGGATCTGCTGGAGGCGGGCGTCGTCGGTGAGGAGGTCCACCGGTACGCCGGGCGCCGTCGAGATCTCGAAGTCGAGTCCCTTCTGGGTGGTCAGAGGGCGGAAGGAGGCCTCCACGTAGGCGAGGAGGGCCTTGAGGGACACCCGTTCCAGGTTGATGTCCATCTTGCCTGCCTCGACCTTGGACAGGTCGAGGATGTCGTTGATGAGCTGGAGCAGGTCGGAGCCGGCCGAGTGGATGATGCCCGCGTACTCGACCTGCTTGGGGGTGAGGTTGCGGGAGGGGTTCTGGGAGAGGAGCTGGGCCAGGATCAGCAGGCTGTTGAGCGGGGTGCGCAGCTCGTGGCTCATGTTGGCCAGGAACTCCGACTTGTACTTCGATGCGAGAGACAGCTGCTGGGCCCGGTCCTCGAGCTCCTGCCGCGCCTGCTCGATCTCCAGGTTCTTCGTCTCGATGTCGCGGTTCTGGGTGGCCAGGAGTGCTGCCTTCTCTTCCAACTCCTCGTTGGAGCGCTGCAGCTCCTCCTGCTGGACCTGCAGCTGCTCGGAGCGGGCCTGGAGCTCGCCGGTGAGGCGCTGGGACTCTTCCAGGAGTTCGTCGGTGCGGGCGTTCGCGACGATGGTGCTGACGTTGACGCCGATGGTCTCCATCAGGCGTCCCAGGAAGTCGCGGTGCACGGGGGTGAAGGAGGTGAAGGTGGCCAGTTCGATCACGCCCAGGACCTGGTCCTCGACCAGGATCGGCAGCACGATGAGGCTGGCCGGGGTGGCTTCGCCCAGGCTGGAGGAGATCAGGTAGCTCGGCGGCACGTTGGTGGTGCTGAGGATGCGACGGCTGCGGGCCGCCTGCCCCAGAAGCGTCTCGCCCTCGCGGACGCGCTGGGCCGCCGGGTGGTCGGCGGGCCTGCCGAAGGAGCCGATCAGGGTGAGCCAGGTGTCCTCGTCGTTCTCCTCGACCAGGTAGAAGGCTCCGTAGCTGGCTTCCACCAGCGGCGTCAGTTCATCCATGACGAGGTCGGCGACCACCGCGAGGTCGCGGTGGCCCTGCATCAGACCGGAGATGCGGGCGAGGTTGGACTTGAGCCAGTCCTGTTCCTGGTTGGCCCGGGTGGTCTCGCGCAGCGAGCCGACCATCGAGTTGATGTTGTCCTTGAGTTCGGCGACCTCGCCGGAGGCGTCGACGGTGATCGAGCGGGTCAGGTCGCCCTCGGCGACCGCGCTGGCGACCTCGGCGATGGCCCGCACCTGGCGGGTGAGGTTCCCGGCCAGTTCGTTGACGTTCTCGGTGAGCCGCTTCCAGGTGCCCGAGACCCCTTCGACCTCGGCCTGACCGCCGAGCCGGCCTTCACTGCCCACCTCGCGGGCCACGCGGGTGACCTCCGCGGCGAAGGAGGACAGCTGGTCGACCATCGTGTTGATGGTGGTCTTCAGCTCCAGGATCTCGCCCCGGGCGTCCACGTCGATCTTCTTGGACAGGTCGCCGTTGGCGACCGCCGTGGTGACGAGGGCGATGTTGCGGACCTGTCCGGTGAGGTTGTTCGCCATGGAGTTGACGTTGTCCGTGAGGTCCTTCCAGGTCCCGGCGACGTTGGGGACCCGGGCCTGGCCGCCGAGCCGGCCCTCGGTGCCGACCTCGCGGGCCACACGGGTCACCTCGTCGGCGAACGCGGACAGCGTGTCGACCATGGTGTTGATGACGCCGGCCAGCGCGGCGACCTCGCCCTTGGCCTCCACCGTGATCTTCTGCGACAGGTCGCCGCGGGCCACTGCCGTGGCGACCTGGGCGATGGAGCGCACCTGTCCGGTCAGGTTCGACGCCATCACGTTGACGTTGTCGGTGAGGTCCTTCCAGGTGCCCGACACCCCGCGGACCGTGGCCTGGCCGCCCAGATTGCCCTCGGTGCCGACCTCGCGGGCGACTCGGGTGACCTCGTCGGCGAACGCGGACAGCTGGTCGACCATCGTGTTGATGGTCTCCTTCAGCTCCAGGATCTCCCCGCGGGCGTCCACCCGGATCTTCTGCGACAGGTCTCCCTGCGCCACCGCGGTGGTCACTTCCGCGATGGAGCGGACCTGGGCGGTGAGGTTGTCGGCCATGAAGTTCACCGAGTCGGTGAGGTCGCGCCAGGTGCCGGAGACCCCCTTGACGTCCGCCTGTCCGCCGAGCCGACCGTCGGTGCCGACCTCGCGGGCGACTCTGGTGACCTCGTCGGCGAAGGCGGACAGCTGGTCGACCATCGTGTTGATGGTCGTCTTCAGCTCCAGGATCTCGCCGCGCGCATCGACCCGGATCTTCTGCGACAGGTCTCCCTGCGCCACCGCGGTGGCGACCTCGGCGATGGAGCGGACCTGGGCGGTGAGGTTGCCGGCCATGAAGTTCACCGAGTCGGTGAGGTCACGCCAGGTGCCCGAGACCCCCTTGACGTCCGCCTGCCCGCCGAGCCGGCCGTCCGTGCCCACCTCACGGGCCATGCGGGTGACCTCGTCGGCGAACGCCGACAGCTGGTCGACCATCGTGTTGATGGTGTTCTTCAGCTCCAGGATCTCGCCCCGGGCGTCAACAGCGATCTTCTGAGACAGGTCGCCCTTGGCCACCGCGGTGGTCACCTGAGCGATGTTGCGGACCTGGTCGGTGAGGTTGCCGGCCATGAAGTTCACCGAGTCGGTCAGGTCACGCCATACCCCGGCCACGCCGGGCACCTCGGCCTGGCCGCCGAGCCGGCCCTCGCTGCCGACCTCACGCGCCACCCGGGTGACCTCGTCCGCGAAGGAGGACAGCTGGTCGACCATCGTGTTGACGGTGTCCTTCAGCTCCAGGATCTCGCCGCGGGCCGCCACGTCGATCTTCTGGGAGAGGTCGCCGCGCGCGACGGCGGTGGCGACCTGGGCGATGTCCCGGACCTGGGTGGTGAGGTTGCCCGCCATCGCGTTGACGGAGTCGGTCAGGTCGGCCCACGTCCCGGAGACGCCCGGCACCTCGGCCTGACCGCCCAGGGTCCCCTCCGTGCCGACCTCGCGAGCGACCCGTGTCACCTCCGAGGTGAACAAGGAGAGCTGGTCGACCATCCCGTTGAAGACGGTGGCGATCTCCCCCAGGAGACCGTCCGCGTCATCCGGCAGCCGGGTTCCGAAGTCACCGTCACGCACGGACGTCAGCCCCGCCAGCAACTGGCGCAGCTGCTGCTCCCCCACCATCCCCGGAGTCTGCGTGCTCCCGGTATCCATCTGCTTGGCCATCCCTGCCCCATCTCCGCGCGACCGACCTGCCCGACACCTCGCGCAGTCTCCTGCTCAGGCTAAACCAGAGGCTTCTACGCTCAGGCCGGTGCTACACCGTTCACAAAACCCCTGCGGCGCCTTCCACGGACCGAACCGTCTGCCATGACCGCCGCCTTCCGTGATGCGTATCACTCGCGCGGTGCCCCCCTCGCCCCGTCCACGCAAGCGAGGTTTGGGGCGTAGGACTTGTGCGGCCCGTGATGGACCACATCCAGGCTTCCGGGGTTCGTGATCTCACCAGACATGCAGGGGCCCACCCCGTGGGGTGGGCCCCTGCATACGGCCTGGGGTCTGCCCGGCTACCAGCGGTACCAGCGGCCGCTACTGCCCTTCGGACGGGCAACGAAGCCGATCAGCCACAGGATCAGAACCGCGATGGCGACCCACCAAAGGATCTTCAGCGCGAAACCGGCACCGGCGAGAATCAGGATGAGCAGGAGAACAAGAAGCAGGGGAACCATAGTTATCAACCTCCGAAGCACCGCATGCCCGCCCGCCCCGCACCCATGCGCCTGATCCTTACCGGTTTCTTATCTATGCAGGCGGGCAAACGCGTTTCTCCCCCAGGTCGGGACCCGGCCACGTCCTCCGCACAAGAGGCCATGCCTGCCAGGACAGCAAGAGGCCCGCACGGTTACCGTGCGGGCCTCTTGCGTCCAGATGCCGCTGATCGCCGGATGGGCCGGCGTCCGCGCTTCCGAAGGGAGCCCACGACCGCCGTACGTGCGGGTCGTGCGTCCTCGGATGTGCGGCGGGGCGGAAAAAGGTCAGGCGGGGGTGATGTTCTCCGCCTGGGGGCCCTTCTGGCCCTGGGTGACGTCGAACGTCACGACCTGGCCCTCCTGGAGCTCACGGAAGCCCGAGGCGTTGATCGCCGAGTAGTGGGCGAAGACGTCCGGACCGCCGCCGTCCTGGGCGATGAAGCCGAAGCCCTTTTCCGCGTTGAACCACTTCACGGTTCCCGTAGCCATGTCTCATGCCTTCCAGTCGAGTACGCCTCCCACCCATGTGGAAAGCGGAGGTGATCGCCCTGGTTCCTGCGGCACAGCACAGCAAAACGCCCACGCCTACGGCGTGGGCAAAGGGAACTTCCGAACCACGACAGCTGACCCATACGCTACACGCCCTCAACACGCTGTCACCAGAGGACGTGCGTGGACAAATTGCGTCGACACAGGTGCGGGCGGACCCGCCGGCCGGTCGGCCGGCGCTCTCCGGCTCACGCAGCGTCTGTCGGACGCGCTCCCTCGGCAGCGCGGCGGTACTCGGCGTTGAGGCGCTGCGCTTCTTCGAGCTGGTCTTCGAGGATGACGATCCGGCATGCGGCCTCGATCGGCGTGCCCTGGTCGACGATCTCCCGGGCCCGGGCGGCGATCCGCAGCTGGTAGCGGGAGTAACGCCGGTGCCCGCCGGCAGAGCGCAGCGGGGTGATGAGACGGGCTTCGCCGAGAGCGCGGAGGAAGCCCTGGGTGGTACCGAGCATCTCGGCGGCCCGCCCCATGGTGTAGGCGGGGTAGTCGTCGTCGTCCAGGTGGCCGCCGAGCGGGCCCGTCGGAATTTCTGCTGTCATGGAACCTCTCTCATGGAACGCGCTGAGGGGCCCTGGCGCCTATGGCACCAGGGCCCCGAAGGAACTACTACACCATCTGCCGACCCTGATACTGCGTCGGCCTTCTGTGTCCGCAAGCCCGACCTGAATGCTGTCCGGGCTGCGGGGATCGCGGCTGCTCGACCGGAGACCACCTCACTATCGATGTCCTGCGGTACCCGGGCTCAGACTTCCGCCCGGGCGATCCTGATGGCGCTTTGTCCCTCCGTTCTTCCCTCGATGATCAACTACATACTGCGGTACTGCTGAACTGCTGGTGAAGCGAACTGCTCGGTGGCCTGTCACAGCGCCACTCTCCGGCAGCCAGCCCCGTCGCCCATCCTGCGTCTGCTCTGGCTTGGAACCCCACTGCCGAACCTCCCGGTGCGCGCGCCCGCAGCCGACGCCTTCACCGAGGTACCACTTACCTACTTCACTGCTGGGTACTGCGAACTGCACTTGCCGGTACTGCCACTGCGTGAACTGCTGTACCGCCTGTGGCGGCCCCTCATCACTGCGGGCCACCCGGTCCGATCGTCAGCCCCGTCGCCGTCCTGCACAAACCTGGCTTCGGAACTCCACCACCGGACCGTTCTGCAAACTGCAACTTCAGGTACCACTGCCCGGCAGTTCGTCTCTGCCGGGCCTTGCTTGTCTCTCTGGGTTACCAGAGAAACCATACCCACGACACAGACCAATGTCTACTCTGGCCACCACAGATTTTCGCCTGCGCTGATGACAAGTCGGTCTCCTGCGGTCGGGCCGGAGTCCGCCGACGGCCCGCTCCGCAGGTCAGGCGCCCGGAAGGGCGGGAGGGCCGGAACCGTGCGAGCGCGGCCACGAGGCGCGCAGGGATCCGGGTCGCGCCGATCGGCGTCGTACTCCGACCGCCCCTCGACCACTCTCGGAGGCGGAGCCGGGTTGGCGCGCGGAGGAGCGGGCACAGGGATCAGGTAGGCAAAGTCAGCGCGCAGGATCCGGAGACCAGGGTGACCCTGATGAACACCATGACGCACACCATGGCTGAGAGTGTCGCAACCGTGCGTTCCGTGGTGCTCGTTGCAGATGCACGCCGGGCCGCGCTGGCTTTCCTCGAACGGCTGCGCCGGCCGTCGATGACCGCGGAGGCCGCGGACAACGTGGTCCTGGTCGTGTCCGAGCTCGTCACCAATGCCCTGCGCCATGGCGGGGGCAGCTGCACCGTGGAACTCACGGCCCAGGTGGAGGGCCTCGAAGTGGCCGTCCACGACGCCAGCCCGCACGCGCCGCGCACGCGCACCCCCGACATGGGCGGCGCCGGGGGGTTCGGCTGGGCCATGGTCAACCGTCTCGCCCGAGCGACCGCGGTCACCCGACGGGCCTCCGGCGGAAAAACGGTGAGTGCGCTCCTCGCCTGGTAGCGACCGCTGGAGCGGGCCGGAGGCCGTGAATACAATCGGCTCCCATGTCGAAGCCTGACCAGCTGCTCGTTGACGTCGCCACCCTGGTGGAGTCCGGGCAGAGCAACCAGATGTCCCTGACCGTGGTCACCGGCGGTGCCGTCATCACCGGCCGGCTGGCTCCCGAAGCCGTGTGGAGGCGGCGGGTGTCGGAGGTGCTGACGGATTCGGCCCGCCTGGCCGAGTTCTCCGCCGTCTTCACCGCCACGACCCGCCGGGAGGGGCCTCCCACCCATCTCCACTTCCATGTGGCCCGCATCCTGCAGGGGACGGTGGGGATCCCGGAGACGGGTGGGATGTACCGCGTCTCGATCGCGGACGTCAGCGCCTGGACCGTGGGCGACTTCAGCTACTACGACCACTGATCTGCGCCGGGCAGGGGAACCAGTCGCTACGCAGGAGGGCCCGACCGGCACGTGCCGGTCGGGCCCTCGTTGCTGTGTCCGTGTCGCCTCGCGCCGGATCCGTCGGTCGGTCAGACGGTTGCGGGATGCCCCAGCAAGGCGGCCGCCTTCTGGAGCGGGCTGAGGGCGCGCGCGGGGGCTACTGCCTCGGGAAGGCCGCGGCAGGTGAACCCGAGCTGGGTCATGGCCCGCAGGACTTCACCCGCGCTGAAGTCGCGGCGGTCCTGGCGGGTGATGACCTGGCCCACCTGCTTGACGGGGTAGGTACGGCGGCCGATGATCACGGACGCGCCGGCGGCCTGTTCGGGCTTGATGCCCTTCATCGCTTCCAGGACACCGCTTTTGGTCAGGTCGAACGGGAAGCGGGCGATGACGCAGCGCATGAAGCCTCACAAGGAGAAGAGGTGAATGGTCCGACCGGGGGGGGTGAGGCCGTTCAGCGGGCGAGGGCGAGGACGCCCAGGGCGCCGCCGTGCTCGTCGACGACGGGCACGGCGTCGAGCCGGCGGTAGCGCATCGCGTGCTCGGCCTCGGCCACCATGGTCATGGGCGAGGCGAACGGCCCGCTGTCGCCGAGGACGTCACGCAGCCGGATCCGGTCCGTGTACGCGCCGCCGGCGCGGACGGCGGCGAGCCGGGCCCGGGTGACCAGTCCGGTGCACAGGCCGTCGTCGTCACAGACGAGCAGATGTCCGGTGCGGGCGCCGGCCATGACGGACAGGGCGACCTCGACCGTCATGTCATCGCAGACTTGGGGCCCGGGCGCCTCCATGGCGTTCTCCACGGTCTGGGGCGCCGGATCGGCGCCTGCCGAGCGGGGCTGCATCTGGACCAGCGTCACAACGTGCCTCCTGCAGAGATGGGTCAGCTTCCGGAACACTGGGCGGTCAGGCCGCCGTGTCCAGGGCCGAACGCCGCACGCTGCCGCGCCGGGCGGCCGCTCCGGGGCTGCGCCGACCCCGCGAGGCCGCGCTGCGCCTGGGCCGCTCGGGCGCAGGCGCCGTAATGGTCACGGGGATTCCGGAAGGGGCCTGGGCTCCCGTGATGCGGGCCAGTGCCTCATCGCCGCAGCGGACCTGGGTGGTCTGGGGGACGATGCCGGCGGCCGCCATGAGTCGCGTCATGTCGCGGCGCTGGTTGGAGGTGACCAGGGTGACGACGCTCCCGGACTCGCCCGCGCGGGCGGTGCGCCCACCACGGTGGAGGTAGTCCTTGGGGTCGGTCGGCGGGTCCACGTTCACGACGAGGTCGAGGTTGTCCACGTGGATGCCGCGGGCGGCCACGTTCGTGGCGACCAGGACGGTGACGTGCCCGGTCTTGAACTGGGCCAGGGTGCGGGTCCGCTGGGGCTGGGACTTTCCTCCGTGGAGGGCGGCGGCGCGGACCCCGCTGTTGAGGAGGTCCTGGGTGAGGCGGTCCACGGCGTGCTTGGTGTCCAGGAACATCATCACCCGGCCTTCGCGCGCCGCGATCTCGGTCGTCATCCGGTGCTTGTCGGCCCCGTGGACGTGCAGGACGTGGTGCTCCATCGAGGTCACCGCACCCGCCGACGGGTCCACCGAGTGCACGACCGGGTCGTTCAGGTAGCGACGGACCAGCAGGTCGACGTTGCGGTCCAGGGTGGCGGAGAACAGCATCCGCTGGCCCTCGGGACGTACCTGGTCCAGCAGGGCGGTGACCTGCGGCATGAAGCCCATGTCGGCCATCTGGTCGGCTTCGTCGAGGACGGTGATGGCCACCTGGTTCAGCCTGCAGTCCCCGCGGTCGATCAAGTCCTTGAGCCGTCCCGGCGTGGCCACGACGACCTCCGCACCGCCGCGCAGTGCGCCGGCCTGCCGTCCGATGGGCATACCGCCGACGACCGTGGCCAGCCGCAGCTTGACCGAGCGGGCGTAGGGGGTGAGCGCGTCGGTCACCTGCTGGGCCAGCTCACGCGTCGGTACGAGGACCAGCGCGAGCGGCTCACGGGGCTCGGCCCGCTGCCCGGCGGTACGGGCCAGCAGCGCGAGGCCGAAGGCGAGCGTCTTGCCGGAGCCGGTGCGTCCGCGGCCGAGGGCGTCACGGCCCGCGAGGGTGTTGGGCAGGGTGGCGCCCTGGATCGGGAAGGGCACGGTCACGCCCTGCGCGCCGAGGGCGGCCAGCAGTTCGGCCGGCATGTCGAGGTCGCCGAAGGCCTCGACGGAGGGCAGCGCGGGAGTGATGGTCTTCGGCAGGGCGAACTCGCCCTGTACCGCGGCGGGCCGTCGGCCGTAGCCGCCCGAGCGGCTCGGACCGCCGGAACGACTCGGACTGCCGGAACGGCTCGGGGCGGACGATCCGAATCGGCTGCCCCGCTCCGTACCTCCGGCAGCGCCGAATGCGGAGCCGCCGCCGTTACGGCTGCGAGAAGAACGGGTGTTCGTACGTGTGCGGTTCATGCAGAACCTTCCTTGATACGGCACGTATCAAGGAATTCCCGCAGCGGATGTGAAGCGCAGGGAATCACGAGAACGGACCGAATGGAATGCGAAAGCGAAAGCGAATACGACCTACTGGTATTGCGTAGAACCGCTGACGCCGACGCCGAGGCGAGATTGCGCCATATGGGCGCGAATACAAGAAAATCGAGCAGGTGAAACCGTGGCGGTCTTTGGATCCCGCATGCTTCTTTCCGCAGGTGACGTCACTGCGGGAACCGTGTGCAGGTGGGGCCCGCACCCCGAGGGATGCGGGCCCCAGCTACGGATTGCGCGTCAGCGTCAGGCGGGAACGATGTTCTCGGCCGTCGGGCCCTTCTGGCCCTGCGCGATGTCGAAGGTCACCTTCTGGCCTTCCGCCAGCTCACGAAAGCCCTGGGCGGCGATGTTCGAGAAGTGGGCGAACACGTCCGCGCCGCCACCGTCCTGCTCGATGAAGCCGAAACCCTTGGCCGCGTTGAACCACTTGACGGTACCAGATGCCATGTCAATCTCCTTTAGGGCAGTACGGCATCCGCACTGCACGGACACCATGTCGCCGCGATGATGCCCCGCCGGAAAATGACCGGAAATACGAAGCGCCCGGCCGGCACGGAGGCCTGCTGAAGCGCTTGAAGTTTTTGGGTACCAAAACTGCAACCGAGATCGACAGTAGCACGCGGCAGCGGTCGGTGCGCGGTTGAATGTGTCCCTCGTGCGGGCTGCGGAAAAACTCTCTCTGCGGGAAGAGCCAGATTCTCTGACCGCCGGAACAGATATTGATTCCCCCGAGTGCCATTTTCTGGGAATACGCCCCGCCGGCTGTGACATGGGCCTGTGGGTGGTTCCCAGGGCGCTCGCTGGTCGGGAGACCTGGCCGGACGGCACGGGCTACGCGGGCGGTGGCCGGTCTGCGGCTGGCGGCGCCTTGGTGGAAGCCGGGGAGGTCCCAGCGAGGGCTGCCCGAAGGCCCGGACGACCTGCTCGATGCCGCGGCCAGGGCGAGATCGTCCGAACGATGTGCTCGAAAGGGTGTCTGCGAGGCGGAAGAATCGTTTTGATGAGGTGAGACCGAACATGGGAAGGGCGAGCCGAGTCGGCGCCATCGGAAGGGCACTTTCGTGATCCACGCTTCGCTGGTGTGCCGAGGCTGTTCCGGCACGCTCTACGCCGTCTCCACCAACGGCGGCGGCGCCGAATCCCTGCCCACCTGGAAGGTCGATCACGACCACTCCCCCGCTTCCTGCCCTCTGCGCCCCCTTCTGCCGCTGGAAGGGACGGCCGCTCACATCCGGGAGCTGCCGGACGCCGGCCACGTCCTGACGGGATCTGCCTGATCCCGCCCCGGCCCGCCGACGTGTGCTGGGACCGGGCGGTCCCGGCCCTCGCGCATGTCGGCGGGCGTCCGGCAGGCCTGCGGGCGTGAGCGGCCGGCGCGCGTCAGGCGGAGGCAGGCTGGGGCCGGGGCAGTTCCGCCTGGCCGAAGAGGAGGGCGTAACCGCCGGGGAGCCCGCGCAGGATCCGGCCGAGGAGGTCGGGTCCGGCCAGGCGGCTGACGACGGAGAGGACGGCACCGGTGTCCCAGCGGGTGGTGGCCGGCGTGGCACCGGTACGAGCGGCCAGGTCCTTGACGAAGCCCCATCCGGTGAGGGGCTCGGTGTCGGGGATCTGCGCGGTCAGGGTCAGGGCGGCTTCGACGGGCAGGCACTGGGCGAGGTCGATGCGTTCGTCGCCGGTGACCTGGCGGCCGAGGGCGGCCAGAACGTGGTGGACGGCTTCCGCGGCGCGTTCGCGGGTGGGGTAGGCGCCTTCGTAGCGCACGCGTTCCAGCATCTGGTCGAACGTCATGGCCGTCTGGGACGCGTTCGGTCGAGGCTGGTCGTACATGGCTGCGGGTTGCCTTTCTCTGCGGAGGGTCCGGCCTCGGGCCGGTGGGGGCGGTCAGGTGGAGTGGGGGTGGCCGAAAAGGAGGTCGTAGCCGGGTGGGAGCTGGAGCAGGACCTCGCGGGTGAGGTCATCGCCTGCGGTGGCGGCCGCGGTGGACAGGACGGCGCCGATGTCCCACAGGGCCGTCTTCTCGGTGGCGCCCTCGATCCAGGCGGCGGTCGCGCGGACGAACCGTTCCGGTGAGAGCGGCTCCGCCGCCTGCAGCGGGTTGAGGAGGATCAGGGCGTACGTCTCCGGGAGACGCGCGGCGAGTTCGGCCCGAACCGTGCCGACGAGGTGTGCGCCGAGGAGGGCCAGGACGACGCGGGCTACCCGGTCGGCTTCCTCCGTGGTCGTGTACTTGCCGCGTTCCTGGACGTGGGCCAGGAACGACTCCCTGCGGATCGACATCGCGCCACCTCCGGTGAAGGGGTGAAGAGGCGAAGGGTGCGGAGGGCGGGTGCCGGAGGGGGAAACGGGCTCTCCCGCCCTCCGCGACCGGCTGAGGGGGGTGGTTCAGCCGGAGATCTGCTTGCGGCCGGAGCCGGCGCTGATGCTGACCTTCCGGGGCTTGGCGCGCTCGGCGATCGGGATGCGCAGGGTCAGGACACCCGCGTCGTAGTCGGCTTCGATGCGCTCGGTGTCCAGGGTGTCGGCCAGCATGATCTGGCGGGAGAAGACACCCAGGGGCCGCTCGGAGAGTTCCATCTTCACGGAGTCGGCCTTGGCGACCGGGCGGCGCTCCGCCTTGACGGTCAGCATGTTCCGCTCGACATCGATGTCGATCGCCTCGGTGCTCACACCCGGCAGGTCGAAGGCGATCACGTACGCCTCGCCCTCGCGGTAGGCGTCCATCGGCATGACCGACGGCTTCGACCAGGTCCCGGACGTACCCGACAGCTGCTGGACGATCCGGTCCATCTCGCGGAACGGGTCAGTGCGCATCAACATCGCGAAACACCTCCAGTTGGTTCAGGCAGAGACTGCCAATGCGCTTCAACGTGCCTCTGTTGTAACATGTCATCGGAACGATGACAAGTAAGGCGTCATCGAGAGGATGACAGAACGACGGAGAGTCCCATGAACGAAGCCGCCAAAGCGGCCACGCCAACCACACGGACCGCGCCGACCACACCAGTCCCCTTCCGCGCTGCCGCCGCGGCACTGCAGGCCATCGACCGGTCCGTGAAGGACGCGCAGCGATCCTTCGGCCGGACGCCGATCACCGCCGACCCGCTCCCGGCCGACGCGGGCCCCCACCCGGCCCTGGCCGCGCTGCTGATGCTGCGGGAGATCCGCGAGCAGCTCGCCGGCTGGGAGAGCGGGCTGATCGAGACCGCGCGGGAGGCGGGTGCGAGCTGGGCCGATCTGGCGCCGCCTCTCGGTGTGGCCAGCAGGCAGGCAGCCGAACGCCGCTACCTCCGCCTGCGCCCCGGAGCCGCGGACACCACCGGCGAACAGCGCGTCCAGGCCGTCCGCGACCAGCGGGCCGCGGACCGCACCGTCTCCGCCTGGGCCGGGGAGAACATCGCCACCTTGCGCCAGCTCGCCGGACAGATCATCGGGCTGACCGACCTGCCCGCCGAGTCCGAGGACCGGATCAAGAAGCTGACGGCGGCTCTCGGCGAGGACGGGGCGGCCCAGCTCGTCGAGGCCCTGACGGCCACCCACTCGGCGCTCAGCCCCGGCCACGCCGCCCTCGCGGAACGGGTCGACGAACTACGGGAGCAGACCCGGCGTCTGCGCTCCGACAGCGACGACAAACGCCGCTCATGATCCCCGCAGCCCACACCTCCCGCCACGCGACCAGGAGCACCTTCCAATGATCATCAACCGTGAACCTCACAGGTCGACGGCCGGCTTTCCCGTCGAGGTCTCCGAGGACACGGTGACGGTCCGCGCCGGCGGCGAGATGGACCTGGTGACCGCCGACGACCTCGGCCACGCTCTCGCCGAGGCACTACGGCACGCCTCGCCCACCCGGCCCGTCCTCGTCGATTTCAGCCAGGTCACCTTCTGCGACTCCGCCGGCCTCAACACCCTCATCACGGCCCGCATCACAGCCGAGACGAACGGCACCCGGATCCACCTCACCGGCCTCAACCGGCAAATTCACCGGCTCCTCGAAATCACCGGCACCCTCCCCCTCCTCACCGCCACCACGTGACACCACCGCGGCACGCTGCTCCGCAGAGGCGGGCGCGCCGCGGTGGACCCCGGGCGGGTGGCCACGGGCGCGCCGCCCGGCCGACGTCGAGCGGGGCGGTGGTCCTGTGGCGCGCATCGCGACGGGTCGAGGGGGGGTTACGGGGTCTGCGGCCGAGGAATCAGGCTCGCCGGACCACGGCGCCCCTCACTGCTCGGGGTAGCGGTGCCTCTCCTCGTCCCTCGCATGCTCCTCCGGCGTCTGCCAGGAGTCCTCACGGCTCTGGGCCACCGGATTCTGCTCGGCGGGCTGCGGCGGAGCCTCAGCACGGCGCCGGCGTCTGCTGCCGTACCAGAAGGCGCCGATCAGGAGCACGACCAGCACCACTCCGACAATGATCAAGAACAGGGATGCCTGACCCGCAGCTGCGAGAGTCTCAGTAGCGATCATGCAGTGCCTCTACCCGCGATCCGCCCTGCCACCCCTCACACACCACGCGCGCCTGCACGAGCCGGACGACCCCCGCTCGGCGCAGGCCCGCGCCCGCAGCAGTCGCGCCAACCGTCCACCTGGGGCCGCGCGGCCGTGACCTCCAGCGGATCGGTGACGTCCCACTGGAAGCGCCGCCACTCGGGCATGCCCGTTCGGTGCCGTATTCCGCGGGTCATTTCTCGGGTACCCGAGAATGGGACTGGAGACGATCCATTGGTATGAGGGAGCTGCATTGAACCGGTTCGCCCGGCTCGCCACCCGTCTGCTGGACACGCCCCGGGGGCTCGTCTGGCTGAACCCGCCCGGTGAGTCCGCGGGCGCGGCGCCCGAGTGCTGGCCCGGCGGAACCAGCGTGCCGCCCCGGGTCATCCGATGCTGTCTGCGCGTAGCCGAACTGGGGCAGCCCTTGTTCCTCTCCCAGGACGGCGGCGATCCCGACTTCGCGTTCGCCGGCGTTCCGCTGGCGGGCGGCTCCGGCGAGCTCCTGGGCGTCTTGGCCGTGGTGGACGACCGGCCCCGTTCCTGGACCGCGGACGAAGTACGGGACCTGTCCGACCTGGCCGCCGCCTGCAGTGCGCAGGTCCGCGCGCGCGTGCGGGCCGAGAGCGGGCGCCGGGCGCAGGAGGAGGCCGCGGAGGCGGCGGACGCGGCGCAGGCGGCGGCCGCCGGACTGCGCTCCCGCCTCGACCGTTCCCAGCTGCTGCTGCGGGCCGCCGAGGACTTCGCCGACACCAGTGGCCTGGACGAGGTACGGCGCAGGGTCGGGGACCTGGTCAGCGGGGATCTCAAACCGTCCTACATCGGCCTGGCCCTCGTGCAGCACGGCGGGCTGCGGCGCGTCGCGGACCCGGTGAGCGGTGACCAGCCCTTCGAGAGGGTCCCCGCGGCGTACGCGCTCAGCTCGCGCTGGCCGAGCGCCCGGGCGGCGCGCGAGAACCGCATGATCGTGCTCGGTGACCGGTCCGAGATCACGGCCGGGTACGGTCCGGAGGCCGTCGCGGGCTTCGACTCCCTGGGCCTGAGCACGGCAGTGTGCCTTCCCCTGCGAGGCACTCGCGGGGTCGTGGGGGTGCTCGTGCTGGGGTGGGAGGGCCGCTACGTCATCGACACTGCCGAACGCGCGGTGCTGACCACGCTCGCCGGATACGCCGCCCAGGCCGTGGAGCGCGCCCTCCACCTCGACGATCGCGTCACCGTCGCGCGCCAGCTCCAGCAGGCCATGCTCACCGACCTCCCCTCGGTGGCGGGTCTTGAGCTGGCCGCGCTCTACCGGCCGGCCGCACGCGACGACCTGGTCGGCGGGGACTGGTACGACGCGTATCCCCTGCCGGACCCCGGTACGAGCGCAGAGGGCGAGGGGGCGTTGGCCGTCACCGTGGGCGACATCACCGGCCACGACATGAGGGCGGCCGCCGTGATGGGTCAGGTCCGCAGCATGCTGCGGCAAGCCGATCACGACCATCCCGGCCAGGGCCCCGACCGGTCACTGAGCGCCGTGGAACGGGCCTGGCTGCGGCTGGGCCTCGATGCGAGCTGCACCATGGTCCACGCCCACCTCACCCCGGCGGCCGGGGGCAGCTGGCATCTGAGGTGGAGCAACGCCGGCCACCCGCCGCCGCTGCTCGCCCACCCCGACGGCACGGTCGAACGCCTGACCCGCCACGATGTGCTGCTGCACCCCGCGCTGCCCTGCGCGCCCCGCGGCTACGACACGCGCCCGATGGCGCCGGGCACCACGCTCCTCCTCTACACCGACGGACTCGTCGAACAACGCGGCCACGACATCGACGAGCACATCGACCGTCTCGGCCGGCAGCTCGCCGCCACCCCACCCGAGACACCGCTGGAAGCAGCCCTGCACTCCCTCTTGGAGACCGTGGGGACAGCCGAGCCCGAGGACGACACCGTCCTGCTCGCCGTGCGCGTCCCGGCCCCCTGAAAGGCCTCGGGAACGGCTCGCGCCACCGGTCCTCGACCACACGTCCGGCAGCGCTCGGCGCTCGCGTGGCACGGCCCGGTCGCGAGAGCCAGTCTGGGAAGGAGGCACACAGCCGCAACCCGAACGAAGGGAAGCCGCCATGACAGCGATGACACGGCAGGACACCCCTGTCGCGATCGAGGGCGACGGGGTCGAAGTCCGTACGCACGAGATCGGGGGAGACCTGTCCGTCGGCTTCGTACGCCTGCCCCAGGGCGCGGACCTGCGCCCAGCGGTGAAGGGCCTGCCCGATGATCTCTGTCCGTGTCCTCACTGGGGGTACATGCTCAAGGGTCGGCTGAAGATGGCGACCAAGGACGGCGAGGAGGTGTACGAAGCGGGACAGGCGTTCTACTGGCCGACCGGGCACGCACCCGTGGCGCTCGAAGACTGCGAGTACGTCGATTTCTCGCCCACCGACGCGTTCCTGTCCGTCATCAAGCACATTGCGGCGCAGGGTTGACCCCGCCGCATTTCCCTCGGCGCCTCCCCGCCCCCTCCGGCCGCGTCGTGGTATCCGTCAGCTCGACTTCGCGAATCCCTCCAGCAGTCCGCGCGGGTCGAAGGTCACCCGGATCCGGGCGATCTTGCCGTGGGCCACGTGCATCCAGTTCGCGGTCGGCGCGGGCGGTGCGACAGCGGTGCACAGGTCGAACCAGGTGATCACCTCGTCGCCCTCCGCCACGCGTACCTTCACGTCGATCTTCTCCAGCACCTTTCCAAGACCCCTCAGCCCGGCCAGGGCCTCCTCCGTCCCCCGCGCCGTTCCCAGCGCTCCGACGAAGTCGACGTCGTCGGCCAACAGCCCGCGCATCGTGTCGAAATCGCCGGCCTCCCAGGCGCGGAAATAGGTCTCGGCAAGCTCTCGTGCACTCGTCTGCGTCGTCATGACTCCATGCTGCCGATCCGTGATCCATCCGTCCAACAGATGAATCCGATCGGATCTATCATCCGTGGATATGGAGATGCATCAGCTGCGCTACTTCTCAGCCGTCGTGGACGAGGGCACGTTCACCGGCGCCGCCGAGCGCCTGCACGTCAGCCAGTCCGGCGTCAGCACGCAGGTGGCGAAGCTGGAACGCGAGCTGGGGCAGCGGCTCTTCGACCGCTCCGGCCGCCACGTGCGCCTCACTCCGGTCGGCGAGGCCGTCCTCCCCCTCGCGAAGAGCGCGCTCGCCACCTTGGACACCATCCGTCACACCGCCGCCGAGTTCGCCGACGCCGTCCGCGGCCGGATCCGGATCGGCATGATCAGGGGCTGTTCCCTCCCTCCCTTCCTGGACACCCTCGCGGACCTCGGCCGCACCCACCCCGGCATCGAACTGAGCCTGCACGAGGCCGACTCCGACGAACTCCAGTCAGACGTCCTTGCCGGCTCCCTCGACCTGGCCCTGATCGGCTACTCGGGCCCGGTTGCCGACGGCCTGGAGGCGAGCGTCGTCATCGACGAGCCGCTCGCCGCCGTCGTTCCGCCCGGCCACGCCCTCGACCGGGCGGAACTGCACCTCGCCGCCCTCCGGGGCGAGAAGATCCTCTGCCTGCCCCGGGGCACCGGCATCCGCGCCGCCTACGAGGACTCCTGCCGCCGGCTCGGCCTCGACCCGAGGGTGGACCTGGAGGCCAGTTCCCCGGCCACGCTGCTACGCCTCGCCGAACGCGGCGCGGGCGTCGCCGTACTCAGCACATCCTCCGCCCGAGGCGCAGACCTACGGGCCGTCCCCCTCGGCGACGCGGCCGCACGCGCCCGGCTCGGCCTCGTCACACGCCCGAACGAGCACTCCCCCGCCGTCCGCCTCCTGCGCATCAGGCTCCTGGCCGCATGGCGAGCAGGGGAAGGAGTGTCTCCAGCAGTCCCTGGATGAACTGCTCGCAGGCGCCCCTTGGCCGCCCGCGCAGCCGGTACTCGCAGGCCTCCTGGGCTCCCTCTCAGTCAGCAGTCGTCGTCGAATCCGTCGTCCCGCAACAGTGCGCCTGGCACGTCCCGACCGGCGTCGCCGATTCCTCAGCCGGGCTGCGGCCGGCGGCAACCCCGCAGGCCGCCCCCGTGACGTCGGGCTTGACGGCTCTGACGATCGCGGAGTGCATGCCGTCCGCGACCGCATGGGTCGGAGCGATCGAAATGTCCGTGAAACCGGCCGCCTCCAGCCCTTCCCGGTACTCGGCGAAGGAAAGGGCGCCGGCGATGCAGCCGACGTAATCGCCGCGTTCGGCCCGCTGGTCGGGGGTGAGGGCGTCGTCGGCGACGACGTCGGACACCCCGAGGCGGCCACCGGGCTTGAGGACACGGAAGGTCTCGGCGAAGACGGCTGCCTTGTCGGTGGACAGGTTGATCACGCAATTGGAGATCACCACGTCGATCGTGGCGGCCGGGAGGGGGATGGCCTCGATGGTGCCCTTGAGGAACTCCACGTTCGTCGCGCCGGCCTTTGCGGCGTTGGCCAGGGCGAGGGCGAGCATCTCCTCGGTCATGTCCAGGCCGTACGCCTTGCCCGTGGGGCCGACCCGGCGGGCGGACAGGAGCACGTCGATGCCACCGCCCGAGCCGAGGTCCAGGACACGGTCGCCGGCGTTCAGGTCGGCGACGGCGGTGGGGTTGCCGCAGCCCAGCGAGGCGGCGACGGCCTCGGCCGGAAGCTGCTCGGTCTCACCTCCGGTGTAGAGGGCCGAGCCGAAGTTGGCGTCGATCCCGACCGGTTCGGGCCCGCAGCAGGCGGTGCCGCCGTCGGTGACCTTCCGCGCGGCGGCCGCGTAGCGGGCCCGGACGGTCTCGCGCAGGTGGGTGGACTGCTCGCTCATGACAATGGCTCCCGACGGCCGAAGCCCCGGCCCGATGCGGCGGAGCGGTTGCATTGATGTTCGTCGAATCAACCTTGCGCCTTGGATCGAAGAACGTCAACATAGAGGCATGTCGAAACAAGAGCTCGTGGTCCTCGCCCAGGACGACGCAGACGGCTGCTGCGGCCGACTCGGCTCCGCACCGCTGGACGAGGACCAGGCCGGCGACCTGGCGAAGGTGTTCAAGGCCCTGGGTGACCCGGTGCGGCTGCGCCTGCTGTCGATGATCGCCTCCCGGGCCGGGGGTGAGGTCTGCGTGTGCGAGCTGACCCCGGCCTTCGAGCTGTCCCAGCCGACGATCTCCCACCACCTCAAACTGCTGCGACAGGCCGGCCTGGTCGACAGCGAGCGCCGCGGGACCTGGGTCTACTACCGGGTCCTGCCCGCCGCCCTGGAACGGCTCGCCGCGGTCCTGACGGCCCCGCAGGCAGCGGAGGTGAACGCGTGAGCACGGACGCGGTGCCGCTCAGTCGTCGCGTGGCGGCCGAGGCCGTCGGGACCGCCCTGCTCGTGGCGGTCGTGGTGGGCTCCGGCATCCAGGCCTCGGAGCTCTCCCATGACGCGGGCGTCCAGCTGTTGACCAACTGCCTGGCTACCGTGTTCGGCCTCGGCGTGCTGATCGCGGTGTTCGGACCCGTTTCAGGGGCCCACTTCAATCCCGCGGTCACCCTCGGCTCCTGGCTCGCCGACCGCCGCTCGGGCGACGGGCCGTCCCCGCGAGACGTGGCCACGTACGTACCCGCCCAGGTCGGCGGCGCGATAGCCGGCTCGCTCCTGGCCAACGCCGTCTTCGGCCGGCCCGTGCTCGCCCTCTCGGTCCATGACCGCTCCGCTCCCCACCTGTGGCTGGGTGAGGCCGTCGCCACGGCCGGCCTGCTGCTGGTGGCCTTCGGCCTGAACCGGACCGGCCGGGGGAACCTCGCCCCGGCGGTGGTGGCCGCGTTCATCGGCGCGGCCTACTGGTTCACCTCCTCCACCTCCTTCGCGAACCCGGCGGTCACCATCGGCCGGGCCTTCACCGACTCCTTCGCGGGCATCGCCCCCGCCTCCGTCCCCGCGTTCATCGCCGCCCAACTCCTGGGAACCGCCGCCGGTTTGGGTCTGCTGACCCTCGTCTTCGGCCCGGCCCTCCGGCAGAGGGCCGACGCGCCCGTGCCGATCGTCGTCGTCCCCGACGCCCGCTGAACAACCTCTGGAGACCCTGCCGTGAACCCGTCCCCCTCGCGCCCGACCGTGCTGTTCGTCTGCGTCCACAACGCCGGCCGCTCGCAGATGGGCGCAGCCTTCCTCACCCACCTCGGCCAAGGCCGCGTCGAGGTCCGCTCCGCCGGCTCCGCGCCGACCGACACCGTCAACCCGGCCGTGGTCGCGGCCATGGGCGAAGTCGGCATCGACATCTCCGCCGAGACCCCCAAGGTGCTCACCGCCGAAGCCGTCCAGGCCTCCGACGTCGTGATCACCATGGGCTGCGGCGACGCCTGCCCGTACTACCCCGGCAAGCGGTACCTCGACTGGACCCTGGAAGACCCCGCAGGCCAGGGCGTCGCGGCCGTCCGTCCCATCCGGGACCAGATCGAGCAGCGCGTCCGCGGCCTGCTCCACGAAATCGGGATCACGGCAGCTCGATGACCATGCCGGAGGGAGCCCGCGGAGGGTACGGGGCCGGCGTAGTGCGGCCGCCGGATCAGACCCCCGCGTCAACGGCGGACGAGCCCGA
>NZ_LFML01000125.1:43004-52562 GCF_001044425.1 Streptomyces roseus | reverse complement strand
GGCGCGGGCCAGCAGCCCGGTGTCCAGGAGCCCGCTGAGCAGGCCCGCCATGAAGGCGTCGCCCGCGCCCACGGTGTCGGCGACCTCGACCGCGGGCACCTCGCACCGCCCGCCCGGCCAGAAGGCCCGTGCGCCCGCGCCCCCCACGGTCACGACGACGAGCGCCGGGCCGTCTCCGGCCCCGCTCCCGGCCAGCCAGCGCCGGGCCGTCTCGTCGGGCGAGCGCCCGGGACAGAGCCAGCCGAGGTCCTCCTCGCTGGCCTTCACCACGTCGCTCAGCGCGACGAGCCGCTCGACGCGCGGCCGTTCCCGGTCGGGGCCCGTGAGCAGCGCGGGCCGGATGTTCGGATCGTACGAGAGCGTGGCCGCCGCCCGGGCGGCCCGGGCGGCCGCGAACACCCGGTCCGCGCCCGGGGCCAGGGCCGTCGCGATCGACCCGGTGTGGACGTGGGCCGGTGCCGGCCCGCCGAGGCCGCCGAGCCCGCCGGGCGGCAGGTCCCAGGTGATGTCGAACGTGTAGTGCGCGCCGCCCGCCGCGTCCAGCCGGGCGGTCGCCGTCGAGGTCGCGTCATCCGTGAACGATCCCGGGGTGACCTCCACGCCGCCCTCCCGCAGGTGGGCGTGGAGCGCCCGGCCCGGGCCGTCACGGCCGATCCGCGTGGCGAGCCGCACCGGGTGGCCCAGCCTGGCCAGGCCGAGGGCCACGTTCGCGGGGCTGCCGCCCGGGCGGGACCGCCGTACGCCGTCCGCGCCGGTCAGGACGTCCATGATCGCCTCGCCGATCACCAGGGCCGGGGCGGCCCTGAGGGAGACGGGACCCGGCTCCGCCGTCACGGGGTGACCAGGATCTTGCGGCCCCGCCCGGCCCGGAACCGCTCCATCGCGGCCGCGTAGTCGGTGAGCGGGAGCCGGTCGCTGACGAAGACGTCCGGGTCCAGGACGCCCGCGGCGAAGAGCTGGGCGGCCCGCTCGTAACTGTGCAGGACGGCCATCGAGCCGGTGATGGTGATCTCCCGGTTGTAGATGCGGTACGGCTCGATCGTGGCGCGGGCCGCGTAGTCGGCCACGCCGAACTGGAGGTAGGTGCCGCCCCGCGCCACCCGTCCGATCGCGTCCTGGATGGCCCGCTCGTTGCCGGTGGCGTCGATGACCAGGTCCCAGCCGCGCGGCCGGTCGATCTCGTCGGCGGAGCCGACGGCGTGGGTGCAGCCGAGGGTGCGGGCCGTCCGCAGCCGCTCGGGGTTGATGTCGACCATGTCGACGGCGACGGCGCCGGTGCGTTTGGCGAGCTCCATCATCATCAGGCCCATCGTGCCCGACCCGTAGATCAGTACGCTGCTGGCGAGTTGGGCGCGCAGCACGTCGTAGCCCCGTACCGCGCAGGAGAGCGGCTCGATGAGGGCGGCGTCCTCGACGCGCACGTGGTCGGGGAGCCGTACGCAGTTGGCGGCGGGCGCGACGGCGAACTCGGCCGCCGCACCCGGGACGGTGACGCCGATCGCCGCGTAGCGCTCGCAGAGGTTGTTGCGGCCGATCCGGCAGTAGTGGCAGGCGTTGCAGTACAGGGAGGGGTCGACGGCCACGCGGTCGCCGATGGCCGGCCCTCTCACCCCGGGGCCGTAGGCGACGACGGTGCCGGCGAACTCGTGCCCCGGCACGATCGGCAGGCTCGGTGCGAACTCGCCCTGGAGGATGTGCAGATCCGTTCCGCACAGCCCGCACGCGGCGACCTGGACCACCACCTCGCCGGGGCCTGGCTTCGGGTCGTCGACCGTCTCGATCGTCACGACCCCGGGAGCGCTGATGACGGCGGCTTTCACTTGACTGCTCCTAGGGAGAGGCCCTGGACGAGCTTGTCCTGGGCGGCGAACCCGGCGACGAGGACCGGCAGGGAGATGCACACGGCGGCGGCGCACACCTTCGCCAGGAAGAGCCCCTGGCTGGTGACGAACCCGGTGAGGAAGACGGGCGCGGTGCCGGCCACGACCCCGGTCAGGACGCGGGCGAACAGGAGCTCGTTCCAGCTGAAGATGAACGAGATGAGCGCGGTGGCGGCGATGCCGGGCATGGCCACGGGCGCCACGATCCGAAGGAGGGTGGTGGCCGGCCCGGCGCCGTCGATCGCGGCCGCCTCCACGACCTCCCTGGGCACCTCGGCAAGGAAGGAGCGCATCATCCACACCGCGATCGGCAGGTTCATCGAGGTGTAGAGGATGACCAGCAGCCAGATGTTGTCGAGCATCCCGGTGTTCTGCGCGATGAGGTACAGCGGCAGCAGTCCGGCCACGGCAGGGAGCATCTTGGTCGAGAGGAAGAAGAACAGCACGTCCCTCCACTTGCGGACCGGCCTGACGGACAGGGCGTACGCGGCCGGCAGGGCCAGTGCCAGGACCAGCAGGGTCGATGTGACGCTCGCCGTAACCGAGTTGATGAGCGGCGGCCACGGGCTGGTCCCGGTGCTCGCTCCGAAGAACTCCCGGTAGCCGTCCAGGGTGAGCGCGGCCCCCACGCCGGGCGGGTTGGTCGCGGCGTCCTGCTCGCTGTGCAGTGAGGTGAGCACCATCCACGCGAACGGAAGGAAGAACGACAGTGCGCAGAGCCAGGCCGTGAGGGCGCGGACACCACGGCGGACGGGGGCGGTCACGGCGCCTCCTCGCGGAACAGGGACGAGACGGTACGCAGGGCCAGGGTGGCGATGGCCATGGAGCAGATCACGACGAGGACGCCCTCGGCGGAGGCCTGGCCGTAGTCGTGCGCCCGGTAGAAGGTCTCGTAAACGGTGTAGGGCAGGTTGGCGGTGCCCAGACCGCCCGAGGTGAGGGTGAAGACCGCGTCGAAGTTCTGGACGACGTAGATGCTGCCGAGGAGGGCGGCCAGTTCCAGGTAGCGGCGCAGGTGCGGGAAGGTGAGGTGGCGGAAGACCTGCCAGGTGCCGGCTCCGTCGACGTGCGCGGCCTCGACGATGTCGGGCGGCCGGCTCTGGAGTCCGGCGAGGAGGATCAGCATCATGAACGGCGTCCACTGCCAGATGAGTGACACCTCGACGGCGACCAGGGGGAGGCTGGACATCCAGTCGGGCTGGGGGGCGCCGTCACTGCCGAACAGGCCCCAGATCCAGGTGAGCGAGCCGTTGACCAGCCCGTACGAGGCGTTGTAGAGGGCGTGCTTCCACAGCAGCGCGGATGCCGCCGGGACGATGAGGAAGGGGGCGATGAGCAGGGTGCGGACGATGCCGCGGCCCGGGAAGCCGCCGTCCAGCAGCAGGGCCAGCCCGAGGCCGAGCAGGAGGCTGGTGAGCACCACCGCCGAGGTGAGGACGACGGTGGTGAGCAGCGAGGACCTGAGCGTGGGATCGGTCAGGGCGCTGCGGTAGTTGGCGAGTCCGCCGAATCCCCGGTCGGCGGGGGCCAGGGCGTTCCAGCGCATGAACGAGATGACCAGGGTGGCGACGAACGGCAGCTGCGTCACCGCGATCAGGAAGACCAGGGCCGGCAGCAGGGGTGCGCGCCGGGCCCAGGCGCCGCGCGGACGCGATCCGGTGGGGCGGGTGGCCCGGTGCGGGCCGCCGCGCGGGGCGGTGCGCGGGGGTTCGGCCGTCAGGGATGCGGTCATGGCAAGCCTCCGTCCTGTGCTCAGTTGCCCGCGTACTTCCTGGCGACCGCCTCGGCGCGGGACTGGCCCGCCTTGAGGGCTTCCTCGACGCTGGTTCGGCCGGCGATGGCGGAGCTGATCTGCTGGGAGACCGCGGTGCCGAGGTCGGTGAACTCGGGGATGCCGACGAACTGGATGCCCGGCGCGGGCCGTGGCTGGACGCCCGGATCGGCCGGGTCGGCCTTGGTCAGCGCGGACTTGGTGGCGCCGGCGAAGGCGGAGGCCGCGGCCAGGTACTGCGGGTCGGCGTAGGTGGAGGTGCGTTTGCCGGCCGGGAGGCGGGACCAGCCGAGCTGCTCGCCGACGAGGTTCTCGTACTCCTTGCCCGATGCCCAGGAGACGAACTTCCAGGCGTCGTCCTGGTGTTTTCCGGCCTTCTGGAGGCCCCAGGCCCAGGTGTAGAGCCAGCCCGAGCTCTTGGTCCGTTCCACGGGGGCGGGGGCGTAGCCGATCTTGCCGGCCACGGGGGAGGCCTTGTCCTCCAAGGGGCCGGCGGCGGAGGTGGCGTCGTACCACATGGCCACCTTGCCCTGTTCCATGTCGCTCAGACACTCGGTGAACCCGGCCTGGGGGGCGCCGGCTTCGCCGTGGTCACGGACCAGGTCGACGTAGAACCGCACGGCCTTGGTGAACTCGGGGCTGTCGAGCCGGGCTTTCCAGTCCTTCTCGAACCAGGTGCCGCCCATGGTGTTCACGACGGTGGTCAGCGGGGCCATCACCTCGCCCCAGCCCGGCAGGCCGCGCAGGCAGATCCCCTTCATCCCGGGCCTGGCCCCGTCGGCCTCGGCCGCCAGCTGGGCGACCTCGGCCCAGGTGGGGTTCGCCGGCATGGTCAGGTTCTTCTCGGCGAAGACGTCCTTGCGGTACATGAGGAACGAGGACTCGCCGTAGAAGGGCTCCGCGTACACCTCCCCGGAGGCGGTCAGTGACTGCTGGATCGGGGGCAGGATGTCCCCCTGGTCGAAGGCCGGGTCGGCCTTGGCCCGGGCGGTGAGCGGGGAGAGCCAGCCGTTCTTGGCGTAGATCGGCGTCTCGTAGTTGCTGATGGTGGCGACGTCGTACTGGCCGGCCTGGCTGGCGAAGTCCTGGCTGATCTTGTCCCTTACGTCGTTCTCCGGGAGCACGGTGAAGTTGACCTCGATGCCGGTGGTTCGGGTGAAGTGGTCGGCGGTGAGCTTCTGGAGGTCCACCATCTGGGGGTTGTTGACCATCAGCACGTTGATGGAGCGGGCTCCGGAGCCACCGGTGCCGCCGCCGGCGCCGGAGCACGCGGCGAGCAGGACCATGCCCAGGCCGACGGCTGCCGCCGGGACGGCTCTGCTGGTTCCTCGGGTCGTCATGGTGAACCCCTTCCGGGTCGTGGTTTCGGGCACGCCGAAGACACGCGTGGCGTGCGGGGCGCGTACGGCGGAGGGCGTACTGCGTGTTCGTGTCCGGGGCGGAAAGCGGCCGGGGCGGATCAGACGCGGACGACCTGCGGGCCCAGCAGCGAGTACCGGTGGGCCTCGGCGACGGAGAGCCCGGTGTCGGTGACGATCGTCTCGAAGTCGGACACCTCGGCGAAGCGGCAGAAGCTGCTCGCGCCGAACTTGCCGTGGTGCCCCATGAAGACGCGTCTGCGGGAGACCTCCAGAGCCTTCGCCTTGACGTCGGCCACGACCGGGTCGGGCGTGGTGAGGCCGCAGTCCCGGGAGATGCCGTTCGATCCCAGATAGGCCAGGTCGATGACGAAGCCCGACAGCATCGCGCAGGCCCAGGAGCCCACGGTGGCCAGCGTCCGGGCGCGGACCCGGCCGCCCAGGAGCAGGGTGGTGTGCGGGGAGTCGGCCACCGCCGCGGCCGTCGACAGGGAGGCGGTGACCAGGGTGAGCGGGCGGTCGGTGGGCAGCAGCGTCGCCAGGAGCTGGGGGGTGTACCCCTCGTCGATGAACACCGTCTCCGCCCCGCCGAGCAGTCTGGCGCCCTGTGCGGCGATCCGGCGTTTGCTCTCGACGTGCAGCGTGACCCGCTGCGCCAGGTTGGTCTCGAATCCGGCGCTCTCGACGGGATAGGCGCCGCCGTGCGTGCGCCGTACGAGACCCCGGCGCTCCAGTTCGCTCAGGTCCCGCCGGATCGTCTCCGGCGCCACCCCGAAGTCCGCGGCGACCCCGGCGACCTCCAGCCGCCCCTGCTGGCGGGCGAGGGTGAGCAGCCGCTGGTGGCGTTCCTCTGAGCGCATCGGACGTACCTGCCCTTCCCCAGCCCGTTCGGGCACCGGCGGCCCGAACGGGCCCGCCAGAGATTTATACCGCCGGAGAAGAGCCGCGCACCGGCCCGTTCCGGGCAGGAGATGGCCTGGATGTGCCCGGAGCGGAAAGACCCGAACAGCACGTCGCAGACGGTCGGTCGGGCATTTGGGGCGCCCGGGGTGCCCGTTTGGCGGGTTCGGGTGCCGGATCCGGTGCGGGCGGGCGGCTCAGCCGCCCCCTCGCGGCCGCGGGCGGCAACCGGACCGGCGGGAGCCCGCGTTCGGGCATCCGGTACGGGCCGCAGCCCTGCCAAAGCCGTGCTGAACCGGGGATTCGCAGCCGCCCGCCCGGGCGGACCCGGGCGCGATCGACACCGTAACGGGCCCCGCTCGGGCGCCCGTTCGCGACTACAACTGCATCAGAGATCGGAAGCGGAAGCCGCCACCGCCGGTGCCGGAACGGAGGGAGCCGCCGTGCACGACGTACCGATACCGATACCGATACCGACACCGCCACCCGGACCGGGCACGCGGGCGCTCGCGGACCGCTCCGCGGAGGCGGCCGACGCCGTTCTGAGAGCGCTCTACGAGAAGCACGGATCCGCTCTGATGCGTTTCGCGGCCAGACGGCTCGGCGGCGACTGGCACCGGGCCGAGGACGTGTTCCAGGAGGCGGCCATCCGGGCCTGGCAGCACGCCGCACAGCTCGAACCCGGGGCCGACGCGCTGCGCCCCTGGCTGTTCGCCGTGGTCCGGAACCTCCTCATCGACGGCCACCGGGTCCGCCGGTCGCGCCCGCCCGAGGCCGACGACGAGAGCCTGCGCCGGATGCCGGTACCGGACGGGGTCGACCACGCCCTCACCACCCGTGTCGTGGTGGACGCCATGCGCGACCTCGCGCCGTACCAGCGTGAGGTGCTGCTGCACATGTACTACATGGGGCGCAGCGTGAGCCAGACCGCGCAAGTACTGGGCGTCCCGCCGGGCACGGTCAAATCACGGACGCACTACGCGATGCGCGCCCTGCGGGCAGGGCTGAGCAGCCGGGGCCTGTGACGATCGGCCCCCCGCTGTCTGCCCCCACCGCGGATCCCACCGCGGACCGCGACCCACGGACCACGCATCGAGGACCGAGGGGCGCGGGCCGATGCACCTGATGTCCCCACCGCCGTGGCACAGTTGGCCTATCCTGCCCGCGTGGATCAGCTGACCGCCGAAGACCCGGCCCGTATCGGCCCGTACCGACTCATCGCCCGGCTGGGGGTCGGCGGAATGGGCCTCGTCTACCTGGGCCGCAGCGAGGGAGGCCGCACCGTCGCGGTGAAGGTCGTCCGGGCCGAGCACGCCGGCCACCCCGAGTTCCGCAGGCGCTTCGCCCGTGAGGTGGCCGCCGCGCGGAGGGTGGGCGGCAGCTGCACGGCGGCCGTGCTCGACGCCGATCCCGAGGCCGCCGTCCCCTGGGTGGCCACCCAGTACATCCCCGGTCCCGACCTGCACGCCGTCGTCGCCCGGCAGTTCGGGCCGCTGCCCGAGTACTCCGTGCACACCCTCGCCAACCGGCTCGCCCTCGCGCTCCAGGCCGTGCACGAGGCCGGCCTGATCCACCGCGACCTCAAGCCGTCCAACGTCCTCGTCACCGTCGACGGTCCCCGCGTCATCGACTTCGGCATCGCCCGCGCGATGGACAGCCTCGCCGAGGAACACAGCCTGCACACCCGCACCGGCATGTTGATCGGGTCCCCCGGCTTCATGTCCCCGGAGCAGGTCCGCGGCCTCGAACTCACGCCCGCGAGCGATGTCTTCTGCCTGGGCGCCGTCCTCGTGTACGCCGCCACCGGGCGGCTCCTGTTCGGCGCCACCGACACCGGCTTGAACGCCCACCTCTTCCGGATCGCCGAGGAGGAGGCGGACCTCACCGGGGTACCGGCCGCACTGGTCGACCTCGTACGGGAATGCCTGCACAAGGACCCGGCCCGGCGGCCGACCCCCCGCGAGGTGGCCGAGCGTACGACACCGGATCAGGCGCAGGAGTGGCTGCCGGGTGCGGTACTGGCACAACTGGGGCGCCATGCGGCCGAGTTGCTGGACTACGCCCCGGTGATCCCGGCCCAGGCGGTCGCCGAGGAGCCCGTCCCCCAGGGGACGCCCCTGCCGCCCGCCTACGCACCGACACCCCTCGCGGACTTCGATCCCGCGCGGGGCTTCGGACCGCCCCCGGGCGCGCCCCCGAACGCATGGCGGCCACCGCCGCCCCGGGATTCGCCCCCGGCCGCCGCGAACCCGAGGCGCTGGTGGGGGCTGGCGGTGATCGCCCTGGCACAGCTGCTGGTGCTGATCCAAGCGGCGGCCTTCGACTTCGCGCTCCCGGCCGTCCAGAGGGACCTGCACCTGTCGGCCGACGACGTGCGCACGATGGCCGGGGCCTACGGCGTCGCCTTCGGGGCCGTGCTGCTGATCGGGGGGCACATCGCGGACCTCGTGGGCCGCAGGCAGACCCTGGTCGTCGCACTGCTCGGTTGCGCGGCCGCCTCCGCCCTCGGCGGATCGGCCCCTGAATCCGGCACGCTCGTCTGGGCCCGCGTGCTCCAAGGCGTGTTCGGCGCGCTGCTGACCCCTGCCGCGCTGTCCCTGGTGGCCACCGGCTTCACCGACCCGAAGGAACGCGGCAGGGCCTTCGGGCTGTACGCCGCGGTCGCGGGCGGCGGCACGGCCCTGGGAATGGCCGCGGGCGGATGGCTCCTCGCCGCCCTGAGCTGGCGCGTCGCGCTGTTCGTCGGCGTGCCGGTCGCCGCGGTCGCGCTGCTCGGGACGCTCACCCTGGTACGCGAGGACGGGGGCCGCGGCGCCGGAGACTTCGACGGGCCCGGCGCACTGCTCGGCACGGGCGGGGTCGCCGCCCTGCTGTACGGACTGGGCGAGGCCCAGCCGCGCGGCTGGAGCACCCCACTCGTACTGGTCCTGCTCGTCGGGGGAGCCCTGATGCTCGCCGGCTTCGTGTGGCGCCAGACCGTGGCAGCGCACCCGCTCCTGCCGGCGGGCGCCCTGGGGGAGCCCGACCGCGCGGGCAGCCTCCTCGGGATGCTCCTGGCCGGAGCGGGCGTCGTCGTCCTCTACCCCGTCGTGGGGTACTTCCTCCAGGTCGTGCTGGGCTACGCCCCGAACGCGGCCGGAGCGGCCTTCCTCCCCATGGCCGCCGCGATCGCGGTCGGCTCCTCCCAGGTGTCCGCCCGGCTGCTGGGCCGCGTGGCGCCCCGCGTCCCGCTCCTGGCGGGCCTGGTGCTCACGGCCGTCGGGCTGTTCCTGCTGACCCGGCTCGGCTTCGAGGGCTCGTACGCGACCGGTGTGCTGCCGGCCCTGCTCCTCATCGGCCTCGGGATCGGCACGGCCTTCGTGCCGCTCTTCGCCACCGTGACCGGCGGGGTCGCAGCCTCGCGCTCCGGGGGAGCCGCGGCGGCCGTCTTCACGGCCCAGGCGCTCGGCACGGCGATCGGCGCGGCGGTCCTCGACACCGTGATCTCCGTCCACGTGGACGGCCTGCTCGGCGGGTCCCAGATGCCCCGCGCGATCGAGAAGCAGCTGCTGCGCGCCGAGACCGCCAGTTTCTGGTGGGCGGCCGGCAGCCTCGTGCTGGCGGGCCTGGTGGCCGCCCTGCTGGTCAGGGCCCGGGGGCCCCGCGACGA
>NZ_LFML01000125.1:0-42629 GCF_001044425.1 Streptomyces roseus | reverse complement strand
GGCGCGCCCCCGCGGCAGCCGGCTGCCCCCGCGCCCCCGCCGCACACGGAGGCGGGGCCGGGCGGCATCATCCGCCCGGCCCCGCCCCTCGTCCTTTGACGACCGGGGCCTCCTCAGAGCCCCAGGGCCCTGCGCAGGCCCAGGCGGTCGGTGCCGAGCTTGGTGAAGACCGCCGACAGGAGCTCGGAGACCGCCTGCGGGTCGCTGTGCGTCTTGGCCGCGATCGCCGTGTTGTCGAGGCCGAGCGCGGCGTGCTCGGCCGCCACGCTCTCGGCCACGGTCAGCGTGTCCTGCTCGAACGTGTGCAGCCGGCGCGGACGCAGACCGGCCGACACCAGCTGGGAGCGGGCTCGCCGCGCGAGCCCGTCGGCTCCGCAGGCCGACGCGGTCTCCATGCCCCGGTAGAGCTGCTGCGCCGCCCGGTGCGGATCACCGAGGACGTGCAGGGCCGTACCGTGGTCGACGAGGGCGTGGGCGAGTTCGTAGGCGGCCGGGGACTGTTCGAGGTGGCCCACCGCCTCCTGCAGCAGGACGGCCGCGTGCGCCGGGTCCGTGGCCGCCGCCGATACGCGCAGGGCATGGCCGATCGCGCTCGACGTGCCGAACGCCCGCGCCCGGGCGACCGCTTCGGCCGCCGTGGACCGCGCCTGCTCCGGCGCGCGGGTCACCTGCGCCAGCGCCAGGTCCAGCTGCCACGGACTCCACGACGGGTTGCGGGTGCCGCGCAGATCCAGCCGCCTGCCCGCCGCGGTCAGGTTCCGCATCGCCTCGTCGATCCTGCCCTGGGCCAGCAGCAGCTTGCCCCACACCGCCTGCGGGTCGGGATAGACGACCGCGGCCGGGAAGCCTTCGCCGAGCTTGTAGTCGTCGGCGACCTGCTGGGCCTCGCCGGTGTTCCCGCGGGCGAGCAGGGTCTCGATGAGCGTGCCGATCGCGTACCACTGCGCCGGGATGCCCTGCCCGACACGGTCGGCGATCTGCAGGCCGTTGCGGACGAAGTCCTCCGCCTCGGCGAGCCGTCCGCGCCGGAAGCGGACGTACCCGAGCAGGGTGTAGACGAACGACAGGTGCGAGCCGCGCCAGCCCTTCGCCTCGAACTCGACGATGCCGGCGTTGAACAGGTCCTCGGCGCGGCCGGGCTGGTCGCAGTACATGAGCGTGACCGCGATGACCGACGGTACCTCGAACCCGAAGTCCTGGTCGGTCCAGCTCATCCCGCCGTCCAGTGCCTGCTCCGCGTACTCCAGCGCCGTGGCGGCGGGTTCGCCGCGCATGGCGGCGTCCCAGGCGCGCAGGCCCAGGATGTGTCGCTCCGCCAGACCGCGGCCGGTGAGCCGCTTGGCGAACTGGGCCAGCAGCCGGGAGCGTGCGGGCGAGTTCTCCTCGTCGACCCGGACCGAGTTCCACTTGAACTGCTCGGCCTGCATGCGCAGCCGGGTACGGGAGCTGGTGGCCTGCTTGGCCTCCTCCTGGAGCAGTCCGGCGGCCGCGGCCAGCTGACCCGTGCGGGCGAGGGCCTGGGCCAGCCGGTAGGTGATCGCCTCCCGCAGGCCCTGCTCGGCCTTGGGCTCCTCCAGTGCGGCCCTGAGCTGGTTGATGGTGGTCGCGGGATCGTGCAGGAGGTTCGCGGAGCCGAGCTCGAACAGCACTTCGGCCCGGTTCTCCGCGTCCGGGGGCTCGCGCAGCGCGCGGGCCAGATAGCGGCGTGCGGCGTCGGGAGCACCCGCGGAGAAGCTCTCGCGCGCCGCCTGGCGCAGCTGCTGGACGACCCAGGGATCGCCGTCGGGGTGCATCTCCAGGAGGTGGCGGGCCGCCGCCGCGGCTCCCTGGCCGTCGTCGACCAGGGCCTGCGCGGCCATGCCGTGCATCGCGACGCGCACACCGGGCGGGATCGACCGGTACACGGCGGTGGCGACGAGCGGATGGAAGAACTCGACGACCTCCTTGCTGCGCAGGCCGGTGAGGACGGTCAGGATGCGCGCGGACCGCAGTTTGTTGATGGCGTCGGCGACCTGTGCGTCACCGAGGGCCGCCACGCTGCCGACGATGCCGGTCGGGACGGCGGTACCGAGCACCGCCGCGGCCCAGGCGAGCCGGACGATGGAGGGCCCGAGCTGTTCGAGGCGGTCGATCAGACCGCTGCCCTTGACGGTGGAAGCAAGATCGCGCAGCTCCGGGATGCTCTCCTGGTGCGGCTTCAGCTCGCGGTCGCGGCCCTTCATGGCCAGTTCGACGACCTCGAAGGGGTTTCCTCCGGTGATCGCCCAGCACTCGCGGCAGAACACGTCGTCCGCGCTCTCCCCGAGGGCGTCGCGCACTATGCGGGCCACCGCGGTCGTGGTGAGGGGTGCGAGCTCGTGCGGGCGGGTCCCCTGGCGGCCCATCATCAGGGCGCGCAGGGCGCCCGCGCCGGCGGGGATCTCGTCGGGGCGGCAGGCCACCATGATCAGCATGGCGAGCTCTTCGGCCCTCGCCGCGAACGCGGTCAGCCAGGCCAGGGATTCGGCGTCCGCCCAGTGGGCGTCGTCGAGGATCAGGACGACGGGCGCGCTGCGCACCGTGAGGTGGGTGACGACCCAGTCCAGTCCGTCGCGCACGCCCTGGGGGTCGGGCGCCGTCGGGCCCTCCGGGGCGGCGGTCAGTCCGAGCGCCGGGGCGACGATGCTGTACCAGGTGCCGAGGACGTCACGCCGTTCGTCCTCGGTCATCGCGGCGAAGGCCGGCTGGATGAGCTGCCGCATCACGTGGAACGGCACCTGTTTCTCCTGCTCGCCACCGCGGGCGAACAGTACGGTGCACGACCGCTCGGCCGCGTGGCGACGGGCCTCGGCCAGCAGGGTGGTCTTGCCGATGCCGCCCGAACCCGCGAAGGTCAGCACACCTCCGCGGCGTGCGGTGGGACCGTTGTCCGAGGTGCCGCACAGCTCGTCCACCGCGCGGTGGATCGCGCGAATCTCGGATTCCCGTTCGAGCAGCGGCTGGGTCGCCCACCCTTGCGGTTCCGTGACATGTGACATTCTTGCCCCCTCCAGCGCGTGCGGCCGAGTGTACGACCCTGGGGGTGAGAAGTTGCTGCTTAAGCACATTATTGCGGGATCACGTCACCCGTAAGGGGACAACGCTGTATCCTCGCCTGACTTTACGCAGGTCATGACGGCGCGTGAGGACTGAACTCGGCTTGAAATGAACGAGTTCGCTCAGATTCCGTCAATGGCGTGGAACGGGGATCATCGGAAGCTCGCTGGGTTGGGGCATCCCCGCGGGAAGTTCCCGTACGGTCACTCCCGGAGCGGGCACCAGCCGCCACCGCGAGCTCACCGCCGCCACGGCGGTCAGGATCTCCGCCACGGCGAACGTGTCCCCGATGCACTTGTGCTGGCCCGCGCTGAACGGGACGTACCGGTGCGCGCGCCGGCTCTCGTCCCCCGCCTCCTCCCACCGGTCCGGGTCGAAGACCGTGGGATCGCGGAACAGGGCGGGGTCGCGGTGCAAGGCGTAGGGGCTGTAGGCCAGTTCGGCGCCGGCCGGGATCGACACGCCGCCCAGTGTGAGCGGCACCAGGGCTCGCCGCGTGAAGAGCAGCGGCGAGTGGAGGCGCAGCGCCTCCTGGAACACGCGGTTGGTATATGGCAGTTGGGCGATGTCGGTGGGGCGGACGGGGCGCGTGCCCACCACCGCGTCGACCTCCTCGTGGAGTCGCTTCTCCACCTCCGGGTGACGGCCGACCTCATGGAAGACCCAGGACAGGGTCGTGGCCGAGGTCTCCGTACCGGCGAACAGGATGGCGATGACCTCGTCCCGCACCTGCTCCTCAGGCATGGTCGTCCCCGTCTCGGGGTCGACGCTCGACAGCAGCAGGGACAGCAGGTCCTGGCGCTCCTGCGCCCCGGCCTCCTCGGCGGCGTACTGCGCGATCACCTGGTCGATGATGGCGCGCAGGCGGGCGGCCGCCGCGTCGAAGCGCCTGTTCAGCGGGATGGGCAACCGGTCCAGGGACTTGGGCATGACCGCCCGCAGCAGCATGCCCTCCAAGACGATCGGCAGGGAGCGGTGCACCTCGGCGATGGCGGGACGGCTCAGGTCCCCCGAGAAGATCATCTCGGCCACCGAGGACAGCGCGTAGCGCCGGGCCTCGGTGACCATCGAGATCTCCCGGCCCGGCGTCCACGATGCCGTCATCTCCTGCGCCGCCCGGCTCATCACCTCGGCGTACTCGGCGATGTGGTTGCGGTGGAACGCCGGCTGGATCATCCGGCGCTGCTTGCGGTGGAACTCGCCGTCCGTGGTCACGATGCCGTTGCCGAACATCGGCCGCAGCCGGTCGAAGATCCGACCGCGGCCGAACTTCTGCGCCTGCTGGACCAGTACGGTGTGGACGTGCTCCGGGCTCGTCAGGACGTGGACGGGCCAGGTGCCGATGTCGAGCCGCACGATGTCGCCGTACTCGCGCAGCGATTCGAGGAAGGCGATCGGACTGCGCCACAGGGGGACGGCGTGCCCCAGGAGCGGTATCCGCCCCGGGGCCGCCGGTGCGTCGACCGCAGGGCCGAGTAGTTCCGTACGGGCCATGGGTCGACTCCCTGTCATGCCGTCATGCCACCGAGACGAGGTCCGGGCGGGTGTACGCGGACTCCAGCCCGGCCGCGAACCGTTCGTCGCTGTACCGTGTGCACTCGTAACGCTGCCACAGATCGGCGCCGATCATCCAGTCTTCGTAACTGCGCACGCAGCGCGTGACGTCCGCCCGCAGGGACGGGTCCATCTCCCCCTGGGCGTCGATGACTTGAAACAGCCGCCGCTCCGCCGCCACGTAGTCCTCTATGCGCGCCTGGATCTTCTCCTCGACCGCCCGGACGGCCTCCGGGAGCGAACGTCCTTCCCAGGAGGAGATCAGCGACACGAGGTTGTTGTTGTCCCCGCAGGCGTGCTCCTTCGGCAGCGAGAACACGTCGTTGCCCCACGAGATGATGTCCACGGCGCTCTCCGCGACCGCCTGGAAAGCGGGCAGGTCGTGGATGTGCTGCGGCAGGTCGATTCCCAGTCCGGCCTCCACCATGTCCATCATCGGCAGCAGTTGGGAACTGTGCCGGCGCATGAGGACGTACTCCTGGACCGAAGGGCGCCTGGTCGCGCCGCGATTGCCCGCTTCCTGGTCCAACGAGTGCAGCATCTGGGGGACATGTGTGCGATAGCGGGCCGCCGTCCCGGGGGACATGCCGGCCAGGATCCGGTCGCACAGGTCGATGAACCCGTTCACGAGCGGATTGCGGCGCGAAGGCGACCATGACGTCTTGCCCGTGTTCAGGTACTCGGTGATGGCATCGGTGACGGGCCGCCAGGCGGCAAGTTCACCCGTCCTGATGAGGTGGTCGTGCTGGTCGTCCAAGACGAACGACCAGGCCATCCACTCGGCGAGCAGCACGATGGTCTCGTACGGCACCTCGCCGCTCACGCGGCCCGCGAGGTGCCCGCACCCGATCGCGGTGAACTGCTCGGCGGCGTCGGTGACGAGCTCGTGGCCCAACGCCCATGACGTGGCTTCGGCGTTGGCCCGTGCGGCCAGCGGATGCTTGGAGTTCCCGAACGGAAGGTGGAAATCGGGAACAGGGAATGGGTCGAGCCGGGCCATTGATCCCCCCACGGAAGAGTCGGATTCGCCAATACCCGCTCAATGTACGATCGTCATGACACATGCGATTCCCGGGCGCCCCGCTGCTGCGGCGTCGTCACGACTGCACACCTCGCAACCTTCGGAAAGAACCGGTCGGTAACCGACCAGAACCCGTCCGCACACGACTACATCAGGCCACCCGTGAAGTAATTAACCCCCAGAGCGCCGCGCACTGTCAATGTAGAAAGTGCGGAGATACTGCATTCTCCCTGCTATTACGCGGCGAATATCCCGCAGGGATATGCGGGAGGCATAGTCGCGGATATCCGGAAGGGGATCCTCCGGATATGCCGTTCTCCATGGACGTCTTCCGGCCACTCATCGGGCCGTTGGGGCGCCCGTCCGCGAACTCGGTTCACCGTGACACCTGTTGACGACGGGGCGGGGGTGACGTCCACCGGTGGCCGAAGAGCGCCGTGCGGGCGTGCGGCACTCCCTACACTTCGGGAGGACGCAGCCGTCCGGGAAGGGCGGGGACATGATCGAGCACCGAGCGGCGGACGCGGGCGACGGCCAGGAGGCCGACGTCCTGGGCTCCTACCTGGAAGTCCTGCGGGCGCGCCTGACCGGCGAGCGGTTCGAGGTGCTCATCCGGGCCGTCCAGACCACCTGCGCCCTGCTCGCCGACGGCCGCGAGGCCGTTCTCGAAGTCCCGGGGGACGCCGATCTCGCCCCCGACCTCCCATGCGAGTACCTGTCCCTGATGGCCGTGATGATCACCGGCCACCTCGACCACCGGCTGGTCGAACTCGCCGGCCCCGACGGAGGCAAGGGCTGGGCGGTCGTGGACAACACCAGCCCCCTCCCGGAGCCCGCCCCCGCCGGCGCGTCCTCGTCCTCCTGCGAGGCGGCCGAGCGGGCGTGGATCGCCAGGGAGCTCGACGGCATCGCCCGCGCAACCGACGATCCGGGCAGCGCCGACGCCCGGCTGACCTGACGAGGCCGCCCCCGGCCGGTGGGCCGGGGCGGCGCGCTGTGCGGGGGCTACGGCCGGGGACGACCGGCCGGGGCTGGTCCGCGGGTCACGGGGTCGTCTTGCCCACCTCCAGGTCGGCGGTGGGCTGACGGGTGATCGATTTCAACCTGTCGGCTCTCCCGGCAGCCGCTCCGTGCCCGGGATCTTCATGACCGGTCCGCGGCCGGCGGCGCGGTCACCCTCGGGGTTGTGGCCGGCCGGACGCCCGGATTTCCGGACGCCCGGGTGTCCGCTCAGCCGTCCAGCCGCTCGTGCAGGAACGCCGTGACCTCCGCGCGCGCCCGCAAGGCCGGGTGGTCCGCCGGGGTTTCGCGGACCTCCAGGGTCAGCACCGCGTGGGCCCGCCGGCCGAAACCGTCGCCGTTGCCCGGGGCCGAGCTGAGCCGGATGACCTTGAAGGCCTCCCCGAGCCGGGAGCTGAGGGTGTCGAAGCGTTCCTGCGGCGCCATCCAGTCCTCGCTGAAGCGAAGCCCCATCACGCACAGGCCGTCTTTCCGCGTGCGCTCGACGACGCGCCGCAACTCGTCCTCGCTGACACCGGCGTCCGCGCGCCGGGCGGCGCCGGGCCCGATGGGGGCCGACGGCTGGCTCATCACGGGAGCCAGTACGGCGTCGTCCACCGCGGCGGCCAGCGCGAACCCGCCCGTGAAACAGAGGCCGATGACACCGACCCCGGTGCCGGGCGTACGGGCCGCGAGCTCGCGGGCGAGCGCCCTGAGGTAGTCGGCGACGGGCCGGCGGGCGTTCGTGGCGAAGGCCCGGAACTCCGCGGAGACGCAGACGCGGGCCAGGACGGCCGCCGTCCGGGCGACGGACAGGGGCTTGCCCGGCGTACCGAACAGCGAGGGCATCACGACGGTGAACCCCTCGTCCACCAGGTGTTCGGCGAGCCCGAGCACCTCGGGCGTGATCCCGGGCAGTTCGGGCAGCAGCACCACCGCCGGCCCCTCGCCCTTCTCGAAGCACTCGTACGTGAGCCCCTCGGCGGAGAACGGGGCCCGGCTCCAGCCGGCGAGGGTGGAAGTCGGTGCCCTGCCTGTCATGTGCCCTGCTCTCGGTAGCGTTCCGGCGTCGACAGCCGACTTTACGCCGCGTGCATGCCAAGCCCACGGCCGGACCGGGGAGCGTCAACCGCGCGGGGCCGTGATCATCCTCCCGGCGCCGTCCCACCCCGGCGGGTGAACCGGAGGCCCACCCGGTCCGCCCGGGCCCCTGGCCACGGGCCCGGAAAGGGGGCCGAACCCCGGTTCCGTACGGGCGCGAGACGCCCGACCGGGGTCCGGCCGCGCGGAAAGGATCACTTTCGGTGCCACGATTCCCCCGCACACAGCGGGCAGGCCGGCTGCGAAGCCGTTCACAGGGATGAGAGGTACGCACGTGGCGCCTCAGGTGGTCGACGAAACGGCTCGGCGTCTCCCGGGGTGCAGGAGTCCGGACCCCGCCACCCCGAGTGCGGCCCCGGCCGCCGCTCACGTACCGGCTCCGGCCGCCGCACCCCGGCCGGCGCCCGAGCGGATCGACGCCGAACTGCTCGTGACGGCTTCGGTCCTGCTCGCCGACGCGGCCCTCACGGCCAGGCAGTCGGGCGCGGAGCTGACCGGCGCGCTGTTCAGCTGGCGGTTCGGGCTGGAGGCCCTGAAGCGCCCCGGCTGGGCCCTGACCACCGCCGTCTCCTGCGCCCGGGCGCTGACCGGCTCCGGTGGCCTCGGATTCGGTGCGAACGGCGGAGTGGCCGGCGAACTCCTGCGGATGGCCGGGAACATGACGTACCGGCGTCCCGCCAAGGTGGCCATGGCCGTCGACGCCTTCGCGCTGCGGATCAAGGCGGCGGCGGTCGCCCACCCCAACCTCGACGCACCCGCAGCCCGCCGCCTCACCGACGCCATGGTGGCCGGGAACCGGCTGGAGGCAGCACGGGCGATGCTCGCGCTGATCGAGCTGCTCGGGGTGACCCGCGCCCTGACCACGGTCAGCCCCGTGATCATGGAGCTGCTGGCCCTGCTCGGCCTGCTCGACGAGAACCCGGTCAACGACGACTTCTCCTGGGTGACGCTCGCCGGCGGCGTGCCCACCACCGATCCCTTCCTCGGACTGCCCAGCTCCGTCCTGGGGTTCCTCAACCCCGGGCCGGGCCGGGCCGAGCGCACCGAGCCGGACCCGATCCTCGCCACCGTGCTCGCCGGCTCCCGCAACGACATCGTGAGCTACGTCAACGACATCGGGGCCCTCGGCAACCACGGCCTGGTGCTGCTGCGCCGCGTCTCCTGCGCCGACGGAACCCTGCGGTACGTCCTGCTCCTGCCCGGCACCAGCTTCGGGCGGCTCAGCAACAGCACCCCGCAGGACCTCGTCGGCGCCTTCGACGGACTGCTGCGCACCGACACGACGTACACCCGCGCCGCCAAGAAGCTGCTCCGGCGGGCCGGCGTGCCCACCGGCGCGGAAATCATGATCGTCGGGCACAGCCTGGGCGGCATGACCGCGATGAACCTCGCCTCCGACGTCGAGGTCTGCGCCACCTACCGGGTCAGCCACGTGATCGCGATCGGCTCCCCGATCGACAGCAAGCGGCCCGCCGACCACACCACCCGGGTCATCAGCCTCGTCAACAAGCACGACGTGATCCCCGGCCTGGACGGACGCGGACCCGCGTCGCCCCACGACATCCCCGAGAGCTGGGTCGAACTGGCCTGGCTGGACGAGTCGTACGACTACCCGCTCTCGCACGCCCCGCAGGCGTACTCCGACGCGCTGCGCGGGGAGTTCACCCATTTCCGGGACCAGGTCAACAAGCTGATCAGCGACTACGACGGCGAAGTCGTCGGCAACCAGCCCTACATGCTGCGCGACAAGTGACCACGAGGGAGACCCGACCGATGACCCCCGCCGACAGCCCGGACACGGACATGGCCACGGACACGGACATGGCCACGGACACGGACATGGCCACGGACATGGCCACGGACCCGTGCTCGGACACGGCCACCGCGCCGCGACGTCCCGCCACCGCCTGGCCCCTGGAGAACGCCGTGTTCAGCGCGGCGATGGTCGCCCAGCGCCTGCCCTGGGTGGACGCCCCGGCCCGCGCCCTCGGGCTGGACCTGCTGACCCGGGACGGGGTCACCCGCGCACTGCTGGCCTTCCTGCGGCGCACCCGATCCGGACGTCCCGTACAACTGCGCACCCCCTTCGGGCCGTTCCTTCTGCCCCTGGCCGCCGCCGACGCCGCGGACCTGCTCGCCGCGGCCGACGAGGCGTCGGCGCTCGCACCGGCCGTGGGTCTGACGGCCGGCGGGCAGCGCCACGGTCTGTCGCCCCACGTACCGCTGCCCCGCGACGCGGCCGTACCGGCAGCGGAGCTCGGCGCCCTGCTGGCCGAGGAGGTCGACCGGGTGCTCGCGGCCCGGCGCGGTGACGGCACGCTGGAGTGGGCCGACTGGCAGCGCGGCATGCTGCGGCTGGGCCGGCGCGTGGTGGCGGGCGCCGACGCCGTCGAGGACACGCTGCTCAGCGAGGTGCTCGCGGCGGCGACGGCGGCCGCCGGCAGCCGCTCGTACGAGGACCGGGCCGAGGCCCTGCGGCGCCGGCTGGCGCCGCACCTCGCCGATCCCGACCCCGCCTCCCTGGCGGGCCGGCTCCTGGCCCGGGGGACCGGGCTCGCGGCGGCCGATCCGGAAGCCGCCGCACCGGCCGTCACCCACGCGCTCGCGCTGGTCTCCCGGGCCGCCGCCGAGACCGTGCCGCAGGCGCTGGCCCTGGTCGCCGCGGGCGCCGCCGCCTCCCCGGAGGCGGCCGTGGCCGAGGCGCTGCGCCGCTGGCCGCCGGTGGCCGCGGCGGTGTACCCCGTACGGTCCGGCTTCGTCTGGCAGGACCTGGCGGTCGAGGCCGGGACCGAGATCCTGCGCGTACCCGGCTGGCTGCGCGCGCTGGACGGCGAGGTCCTCCCGGAGCCGGCGCCGCCCGGCACGTCGGCCGCGGAGGGGACCATCGGCATGCCGCCGCTGTGCGGGGCGCCGACCGGATGCGCCGCGACGCGGTTCGCCGCGCTCGTCGCCGAGCACATCGTGCGCGCCGTCACCGGGGCGGTCCGCCCGCTGCTGATCTTCCCGCGGTTCACCGCGGACCGGCTGCCGGACACCCTCGATCCGCGGACGCTGGTGGTGGCGCTGGAGGACCTCGCCGGCCGCCCGGACGACGGACGGGTGACCGTCACCCTGCCGACGGCGGTGCCCGTCTCGGCGTTCGGCTACGCCCCGGCGGCGTACGGAGCCCTCGCGCACGCCAGCGCCGACCGGCTGGAGCGGCATGCGCGCAGCCTCGCCGCATGTGCCGGGAACAGCGGCTGGAACGCGGACGAGGAGGGCGAGCGGTACCGCATGGTCCTGCTGGGTCACGCCGAGCGGTGCGCCACGGCCGCCGACGGGGTCCGGCAGGCGGCGAAGCGGCTGACGGACTGAGACGGACGGACGGATCCATGCACACTGAGCCACCCGTGCCACCCGTGCCACCCGCGCCACCCGTGCCGCCGGGACCCGGCCGCGCCGCCGTACTCGCCGGGCTCGGCGCGTACGTCCCCCCGCGCGTCCTCGGCAACGCCGAGCTGTGCGGACAGCGGCCCATCGGCGACGAGTGGATCCGCGCCCGCATCGGTGTGGCGAACCGGCGGGTCGCGGAGGGGGAGGCCACCGTCGACCTGGCGGTACGGGCCGGACGGCACGCGCTGACCGCGGCCGGGGTCAGCGCGGTCGACGCGGTCGTCCTGACCACCATCTCCCCGGACCGGCTCGTCCCGTCCGGGGCCCCGGAGGTGGCGGCCCGGCTCGGCCTGGGCACGGTGCCCGCGTTCGACATGACATCGGGCTGCAGCGGGTTCCTGTACGGCCTGGGCGTGGCAGCCTCGATGATCACCGGCGGGGCCTTCGACCGTGTCCTGCTGATCGCCTCGGACGTGTTCAGCGCGTTCCTGGCCCCCCGGGACTGGCTGATGGCGGCCATCTTCGGCGACGGGGCGGGAGCGGTGGTGCTGCGCGCCGGCGAGGCCGGCGCCCCCGGCGCCCTGGGGCCGTTCGACCTGGGCAGCGACGGCACGCAGGCCGATCTGCTCGAGATCCCCGGGGGCGGCGCGCGGGCCCGCAAGCGGCAACTGGCCGCGCCGGAGTCGGAGTTCTCCCCGTACTTCCGGATGGACGGCCCCGTCGTACGCAAGCAGGCCGTCGTCGGGATGTGCGAATCCGTGACACGGGCCGTGGAGCGGGCCGGGTGGCGGCTCGGCGACCTCGACCTGGTGGCCGCCCACCAGGCCAACCAGCGCATCCTGGACGGGCTCACGGCCGAACTGGCCCTGGCGCCGGGGCAGATGCTGTCGCACATCGAACAGTACGGGAACACGGGCGCTGCCTCGGTACCCGTACTGCTGGCCCAGGCGGCCGCCGCCGGGACGCTCGCGCCGGGCCTGCGGGTGGCGCTCACCGCGTACGGGGCGGGGCTGGCCTGGGGGTCGACCACCCTGGTCTGGCCCGAGGTGTGGGCGGTGGCCGAGGGCGGGTGATCCGCCCCGGCGCGAGCCCGCCCCGGCATGAGCACCCCGGCCACCGGCACCCAGCCCCCCCCGGCCCCCGTGACCGAGCCCGGTCACGGGGGCGTGCGGGCTACCAGAACGGCGTGTCGCGCCTGCGCCGTTCCCGGTCCACAAGGGCCTGTACGGCGGCCTGCGACTCGGCGCACAGCAGGCGGGCCGCGGCCGCTCGGGCGGCGTAGGACTCGGGCCGGGGCGGCGCGGGGATCGGCTCGCCGATGGTGACGAGCCACTTGGCGGGCAGCGGGAAGACCGTGGTGATCGGGAAGCAGGGGAGGCCGAAGAGGCGCGCCAGGGCCGGGACCTCGCCGATCCGGGGGTACGCCTCCTCGGCGCCGATCACGGAGACCGGGACCACGGGCGCGCCGGCCCGCACGGCCGTGAGCGCGAATCCGGGGCTGAAGGGCCTGAGCTGATACCGCTTGCGAAAGGGTTTTTCCAGACCGGAAAGCCCTTCGGGAAACACCCCGACGAGTTCTCCGGCGGTCAGGTGTTCCATTCCGAGGGTCGGTTCCAGGGGAATGGCGCCCTTCTTGCGGGCGTACGAGCCGAGGACCGGGAATCGGAAGACCAGTGGCATCGCGGGAACGTGCAGGGGGCGCGCGAGGCCGCGTGCGAAAACCTTCTGGAGGACGAATGCGTCGAGCCCCCAGGCGCCCGAGTGGTTGGCGACGACGACGGCCGGGCCGTCGGCCGGGATGTTCTCCATGCCGACCGTCTCGAGCCGGAAGTAGTCGTCGACGAGCCAGTCCAGGAGGCGGTCCCAGGCTTCTTCGCCCGCGTCGCCGAGCATCCGCCGCGCGTTCCTGAGCTCGGCTCCCGCCACCTCGATCACATCGGTCATGCTTTCCGACATGAATGATCCCCACTCTCGCATTTCGAATCATCAACAAGCCCGGTGGGGAAGCGTTTTGAGTAAATCCCCTGCCGTGGTACCTATTTGAGCACGGTAAGGAACCGCCTCCGTCGCCGACTGCCATCAGACATGAGAGACACCGTGACCACTTCCGCACCGGAATCCGTCCTTGACGCGATCAGTGAACTCCTCGTCGAGAAGTTCGAAGTCCCCTCCGAAGAGGTGAGGGGAACCGCGCTCATGAGCGACCTGCTGATCGATTCGCTCATGATCGTCGAGATGGCCATCGCCGTTCACGAGACGCTCGGGATCAAGGTCGAGGAAAAGGAGCTCCGCGGCGCCACCCTCGCCGGGTTCGCCGCATCCGTCGAGGCGCGGCTGACGGACCGTTGAGCGGACGCTCCGAGGCCGTCGTGACCGGGCTCGGCCTGGTCACCCCGGCCGGGTGCGACCGGGACACCACCTGGTCGGCAGTCCGCGCCGGCCGGGCCACCGCGGCACCCGACCCCCTGCTCCACGGTCTGCCGGTCTCCCTCAGCTGCCGCGTACCGGAGCTCGACCACCCCGTCCTGCGCCGGCGCGGCTCGGCCCATCTCGACCCGGTCGACCGGTTCGGCCTCGCGGCCGTAGCGCAGGCGCTCGACCAGGCCGGGCTCGATCCGCGGGAGTGGGACGGCGGCCGCGTCGCCGTCGTCACCGGCGGCGGCGTGGGCGGCGTCCTGACCCAGGACAAGGCGCTGGCCCGGCTCGGTGAGCTGGGACCGGAGTTCGTCTCCCCGTACTTCCTCCCCGGCTATCTGATCAACATGACGTGCGCCAACATCGCGCTGCGCTTCGGGGTGACCGGCCCCGCCCTGGCCACGTCCACGGCCTGCGCCTCGGGGACCACGGCCCTCGGCGTCGCCCGGGACCTGCTGGCGACGGGCCGGTGCGACATCGCCCTGGTCTGCGGGGCCGACGCCGCCGTCACCCGGCTGATGGTGACCGGCTTCTCCCAGCTGGGCGCCCTGTCGGACACCGGATCGCGGCCCTTCGACACCGCCCGCGACGGCTTCGTCATCGCCGAGGGCGCCGGCGCGCTGGTCCTGGAGCGCCCCCAGCACGCCGCCGCCCGCTCCGCCCGGCCCCTCGCCCGCCTGATCGGCCACGCGGCCACGACGGACGCGCACCACCTGGTGGCACCGGACCCCGAGGGCCGCGGCGCCGAGCGGGCCGTCCGCGCCGCCCTCGCGGACGCGGCTGTCGCCGCCGAGGACGTGGGGCACGTCAACGCGCACGGGACGTCGACCCGGCAGAACGACGCCGTCGAGGCCGCCGTACTGCGCCGCGTCTTCCCCCACCGGCCGCCCGTCACCTCGGCCAAGGGCGCCCTGGGGCACACCCTCGGGGCCTCGGGCGCCGTCGAGGCCGCCCTGACCGTACTGGCGCTCGCCGAGGGCATCGTTCCGCCCACGGCCGGGCTGGCCGAGACCGACCCCGGCGCCGGTATCGACGTCGTCAGCGGTACGGCCAGGACCCAGTCCGCACAGGTCGCCGTCAGCAATTCCTTCGGATTCGGCGGCCACAACGCGGTGGCGGTCCTCGCCCTGCCCTGACGGCACCGGCCCGGCCGCGCGGGTTCGCGGGCCACCCCCCCCGGGGCCACGGGCCCGCCCCTGACGGCGCCGGGAAGCGGCCCCGGGCGGGCAGGGCGATCATGGGGGTGTGGAAGGTGCGCCATGACCGAGCAGACGCCCATCGAGGACCTGATCAGCGGCGCCGCCCAGGACGCCGGGGGCTGGCTCGGCTCCCTGCCCGTGGCGCAGCTGGCCACCGGCGCCGACGGCACGATCGTCCGCTGGAACCGCGCCGCGCAGGAGCTGCTCGGCTACGCACCGCCGCAGATCGTCGGCCACCACATCGCCGACCTCCTCCACCCCGGGGCCGACCGCAGCCTGGGCCGCGCCCTGTGGGAGACGGCCGTCACCGGGCGCGGGGTGATGGGCACCGTGACGGCCTGGCACCAGGACGGGCACCCGCTGGAGCTGGAGATCTGGGCCTGTCCGGTGCCCGACCGGCGCCACGGGGCCTCCGCGGTCCTCGTCTTCGCCGCCGACGCCCACGCGGCGCGCCGGATCCGGGGCTCCTCGGCGGTCTGGGACGGACTGTTCGCCCGCTCGCCCGTGGGCATCGCCATCCTCGACACGCAGCTGCGCTTCCTCCAGGTCAACCCGGCCCTGGAGGCGATGAACGGCCTGCCGGAGTCCGCCCACATCGGACGGCGTCTCGCGCAGCTCCTGCCGGAGGTCAACGCGGAGGACATGGAGGACGCCATGCGGCAGGTCCTCGCCACCGGCGAGCCGGTGCTGGACCGCCGCCGAACGGGCCGTACCCCCGCCGATCCCTCGCGGGAGCGGGTCTGGTCGTGTTCGTACGTCCGGGTCGAGGATCCCGGTGGCCGCCCGATCGGTGTGATCGCCTCCCTGCTGGACATCACCGAGCAGCAGCGCGACCACTCCGAGGCCGAGGCCGGCCGCCGCCGGCTGGCGCTGCTCAGCGAGGCCAGCGCCCGCATCGGCGCCAGTCTGGAGCTGGAGCGCACCGCGCAGGAACTGGCGGAGCTCGCCGTACCGCAGCTCGCCGACGCCGCCACCGTGGACGTACTGGACACCCTCGCGCGCGGTGACGAGCCCGGCCCGGGCCTCGCCGGGGGCGTGGCCCTGCGACGCCTGGGCAAGGCCCCGCTGACCGGCTCCGCCGTGATCGGCATCCTCGCCCCGCTCGGCAGGACCCTCACCTTCCCGACGGCCGCCCCCTACACCCAGGCGCTGGCCGCCCGCAGGCCCTTCCTGATCGCGCACCTGGACGAGCAGGCCGTCGCCGCCGCCGCCCGGCACACGGCCAAACCGGCCCAGCTCCTGCCCGTTGGAGTCCACTCGTTCATGATGGCGCCGCTGATCGCCCGGGACCTCGTCCTCGGCGTCGCGACCTTCTACCGCACCAGCCCCGTGGGACCGTTCGGACCCGACGACATCACGCTCGCCGGAGAGCTCGCCGCCCGCGCCGCCATCAGCATCGACAACGCGCGCCTGTACCACCGCGAGCACGAGACCGCCGTCATCCTCCAGCGCAGCATGCTGCCCCAGCACATCACCCCGCCGCCCGGCATCGAGGTGGCCCACCGCTACCTGCCGGCCGGCGACGTCAACGAGATCGGCGGCGACTGGTACGACGTCCTCCGGCTCCCGGGCGGCAAGGCCGCCCTGCTGATCGGCGACGTCATGGGCCACGGCATCGCGGCCGCCGCGGTCATGGGGCGGCTCTCCGCCAGCGTGCGCGCCCTCGCCCGGCTCGACCTCGCCCCCGAGGCGCTGATGCACCAGCTGGAGGCGACGCTGGACGACCTGGCCGATCCGATGATCGCCACGTTCCTGTACGCCGTCATCGACCCCGCGAGCGGCCACTGCCGCATCACCCGGGCCGGGCACCCGCCGCCCGCGACCGTCACCCCCGACGGCACGGTCCGCCTCCTCGACCTGCCGCCCGGCACCCCGCTGGGCGTCGGCGGGACCGTGTACTCGACCACCGACCTGGACCTGCCCCCGGGCAGCCTCCTCGTGATGTACACCGACGGCCTCGTCGAGGCGCGCGGCAGCGACATCGACGTGCGCCTCGCCGAACTCACCCGGCTGCTCGCCGAACCCCCGCGCTCGCTGGACCACTTGTGCGACTCCCTGATCACGCACCTGGTCCCGGCGTCCGCGGACGACGACATCGCCCTGCTCATCGCCCGCGTGGGCACCTACCCCCACCCTCCGCCCCCTCCCTGAGCGGGGGCGCCTCCGGCACGATGAGGGCATGGAGTTCACCGAACTGGAGGCGCGAGCCCGGGCGCTCGCCGCCTCGGGCGGGCGCCGGATCCTCGGCATCACCGGCCCGCCCGGAGCCGGCAAGTCCACCCTCGCCGCCCGCCTCGCGCAGGCGCTCGGGCCGGAGCGGGCCGCGGTCGTGCCGATGGACGGGTTCCACCTCGCCCAGGCCGAACTGGAGCGCCTGGGGCGGGCCGACCGCAAGGGCGCCCCCGACACCTTCGACGCCGCCGGGTACGCGGCGCTGCTGGCACGGCTGCGCGCGCCCGCGCCCGGCACGGTCTACGCCCCCGCCTTCGACCGGTCGCTGGAGGAACCCGTCGCCGGGAGCATCCCCGTCGGTCCGGTCGTACGCCTGGTGATCACCGAGGGCAACTACCTGCTGCACGATACGGGGGAGTGGGCTGCCTTGCGGGCGCTCCTCGACGAGGTCTGGTTCCTCGCGCCCGACGACGCGCTGCGCGTACGGCGGCTGGTCGAGCGCCATGTACGGCACGGGAAGGCGCCCGCCCGCGCCGAGGAGTGGGTGGCGCGCTCGGACGAGGCGAACGCCCGCCTGATCGCGGCCGACCGCGACCGGGCCGACCTGGTCGTGGAGTAGACCCGTCCCGACCGTCCCTTTCGGATCTTGAGGGGCGTACACGGCGGCCAAGGGGGCGCGCAGCGGATCAGATGCGCCATTTCCCGAAAGATTTCCGTCGCCGGCCGTGCACATTCGGGCGGATTTTCCGATGGGGTGGTGTCGGGGGAGCGGCCGGTCCGACCGGCCGCTGGATGTGGGGGCAGGCATGCCCGTTCCGCTCACTTCACCGGAAGGCTTTCCGCCGACGTGAAACCTGTCCAGACCTTCACTCCCGTGCCGATACTCGTCGCTCTCGACGCCTTCGACGCCGTCAGGAGACACCCACGCCTGCCGGGTGCGAGGACCCGGGCGGCGACCGCTCGTACCGGCGACGACCGGCATCCCTGGAGGAGCGCATGAGCGAGGGCGAGTTCGACCCGTCCGGGGACCGGGCGGTCTCCAGCGAGCTGGCCGGCGTCCTGCCGGTGGAGTTCTGCGCGTTCCACTCCCAGCACCACCGCGCCTATCTGCGCTACGCCCACCTGCAACTGGGTTCCCGGCAGGACGCCGAGGACGTCGTCGACGATGTGTTCACCTTCCTGCTGAAGGTGTGGAGCCAGGCGCTCAAGGAAGCGAGCCTGCACGGCTTCGCCTGGGCGGTGCTGCGCGAACACCTCGCGCGCCGCCTCGCGCTCCTCGGCCGGCCCGCCGCCATGGTGGAGACCGCCTGGTTCGCGGCCCTGCGCCGCGGCTCCCGGCACCGCACGGAACTGCTGGAGGCCAAGCTGGGCCTGTACGCGGCGATCGCGTGCCTGCCCGAGCGCCACTACGACGTGGTGTTGCTGGCCTACCTGCTGGGGTACGACAACGCCGCCGTCGGCCGGATGCTGGGGATCTCCCCCGCGGCGGTCCGTTCGCACATTCGGGGCGCGAGCCGGATCCTGTCCCAGAAACTCGGGGCGGACTGGGCGCCTGGAGAGGAGAAGGGCCAGTGAGCGACATGACGGCCGACCACGACGCCGCGCCGGGGCGCACGCCGGCGGCGGCTCTGGAGGGGGCCGAGGTGCTGGTCGAGGAGTACGCGGGCTACGACGAGGACGCCGCCCGGCGGCGCATCGCCCGCCGCGTCGCGGCCGACCGGGCCCGTTCGGCGAGCGGCGCCGGCGGCCGCTGCTTTCCGGCCCCGGCCTCGCCCGCCGGCCGTGCGCCGCTGCCCGCGCCCGTACCCACCCCGGCCGACGACCTCGTACTCGACGCGGCCTGCCACGTACGGGCCGCCCGGGCGCTGGACGACCTGGCCTGGTCGCTGGTGGAGAGCCGGTCCTTCGCCGAGCTGGCCCTGGACGCCGCGAACTGGCCGCACGGGGCGCAGCCGGCCCTGCTGTTCGGCGCCCTCCTGCACCTGTCCGACCGGGTGGAGGGGGCGCAGTTCTGGTTCCAGTACGCGGCCGGGGCCGGTTCGGCGACCGCCGCGCGCCTCCTGCACCTCCACCACCTCGCCCGCGCCGAGGTGGACACCGCCCGGCACTGGAGAGCGCTCGCCGACGTGCTCCCCCCGGAGGAGGGCCTGCCGCGGCTGCCGGAGGTCCCGGAGAACCTGGAGGAGGCCCTCGGCGCCTCGGTCATCTGGACCTCGCCGCCGATCAGCACCCAGGACCTGACCGCCCTCACCGCGGTGGGAGCGCACGGCGGGCGGCCCCCGTACCGGCTGCCCGCCCGGCTCCGGCGGGCCGTCACGGCCCTGAGCTGGAGCGAGGACCAGGACCAGGACCAGGGGGAGGTGTACCTCCTCGGCCCGCACGTGGCGGTGGCCATCGCCCGGCACGCGCGGCTGGACGTCCCGCACCTGACGGACGGGACGGACGCCTGGGCGCTCGACGCCCTCAGGCACCCGCAGCCGACCGGGGCCGGCCGCGGCCCGTCCGAGGGGCGGCCGGCCCCGGTCGCGATGGAGGCCGTCCACCGGGCGCTGCGCGTCCTGGAGGTCGTGGGCCGGTACTCGGGCGGGGTGAGCCTCGCTCAGATCGCCCGCGAGACGCGGCTTCCCCAGCTGGCGCTGGCCCGGGTGATGGAGCAGCTCGTACGGGCCAACCTGGCGGCCGCGGCCGGCCCGGGCGCGTACATCGCGGGCCGGGCGCTCTTACTGACCGAAGCGGCGTCCGGCGGCGACGGGCGCGGGCACCTGCGGGAGACCCTCGCCTGGGTCCGGGACGCGGTCGGCGCCGCCGTCTACGTCGCCCGCTACACCGACGGCGAGGTCTGCATCACGCAGTACGCCGACGGTCCCGCGACACCGCTCGTGGACGAGTGGGTCGACTTCCGGGCCGCCGCCCACGCCTCGGCCGTGGGCAAGGCCCTGCTGGCGCAGCTCGGGCCCGAAGGCCGCAAGGACCACCTGTCCCGGCACCGGGCGGCGCGGTTCACCGCCCACACCATCACCCGGCAGGAGGACCTCTTCCGGCAGCTCGACACCCGGCGGCCGGGCGCGCCCCTGCTGGACCTCCAGGAGTACGCGGTGGGCACGGTCTGCGCGGCCGTACCGATCACCTCGGGCCCCAACGCCGAATGCCTGGCCCTGTCCATCCCGGACCCGGACCCGCACCGCCTCGGGCAGGCCGCCCGGATCCTGCGGAGCGAGGCCGCGGCGGTCCTGCTGGCCCTGATCGTCGCCGGCACCGGTCCGGGCGCCGCCCCCGCGGCGCCGCGGCGCGAGGGGGGCGCGGGAGAGCCCGGCGGCGTCCTCATCACGGCCACCTGACCGGTGCCCCGAGCCCGGGACGGGTCCGCTCCGACCCGCCCCGGGCATCACCCGACCGCGCTGCCCCGCTGGCACCCGCGCCCGGCGGGCGGCTTGCTGGAGGAATGACACAGGCACCGGGGCGGACCCGGCAACAAGCCCTGAGCACCCCCAAAGCCGCGGGACTGGCGGGGGTCGTCTTCGCCGTCCTGCTCGCGACGGCGATCGTGCTCGCCCGGATCGCCCTGCCCGAAGGGGGCGGTGGCGAGGAGGAGATCGCCCCGGGCAAGCGGGGGGCGCTGCAGACCGCGACCGAGCTCGTCCCCTTCGCGGGCATCGCCTTCCTGTGGTTCATGGGCGCGCTCCGCGAGCACACCGGGGACGCCGAGGACCGGTTCATCGCGACCGTGTTCCTGGGCAGCGGAGTGGTCTTCGTCGCCTGCCTCTTCGGCGCCGTCGCAGCCGCCGGGACCGTGCTCGACGCCGAGGACCCCACCGGCTTCGGCCGCCATTTCGCGTACACGCTGCTCACCACGTACGGGATGCGGATGGCCGCCGTCTTCGTCCTCGCGACGTCCTCGCTCGGCCGCAAGCTCCGGGTCCTGCCCAGACCCCTGGTCGCGATCGGCACCGTCGCCGGTCTGCTGCTGCTCGTGGTGGGCTCCAGCGTGCCGTACTGCGAACTCGTCTTCCCGGCCTGGGCGCTGCTCATCAGCCTGTACATCCTGCGCACCGCCCGCCGCCCCGGGTGACGTGCGGGCCGCCCGCCCCACCCGTCACACCAATGGCCCCGCCGGACGCGCAGCCCCGCTCGCCCGGCCGCACGCTGGCCGGGAAGCCGGACGGGCCAACGAAAGGACTGGACCTTGCTGAGGCTTGTCGTCGATCTCAACCGGTGCCAGGGGTACGCGCAATGCGCCTTCCTCGCACCCGAAGTCTTCGCGATGCACGGAGACGAAGGCCTGCTCTACGATCCGCAGGCGCAGGACGCCCACCGCGCGCGCGTGGCCCAGGCGGTCGCCGCCTGCCCCGTACAGGCGATCCTCGTGGACGAGCTGGACATGGCCGCCACCGCGCCCGGCGCCCCGGGTGGTGCCGCGCCGGCCGCCGGGGAGGCATCCGATGCCTGACACCGCCACGGACCGTCTGAAGGCGGACGGCCGGATCGTCGTCGTGGGCGCCTCGCTCGCCGGGCTCCGCGGGGCCGAGACCCTGCGCGAGAAGGGCTTCAAGGGCTCGCTGACCATGATCGGCGACGAGCCCCACGAGCCGTACGACCGCCCGCCCCTGTCCAAGCAGGCGCTGCTGGGCATGGGCAGCGCCGAGCGTACCGCGCTGCCCCGCCGCCGCGACATCGACGCCGAGTGGCGACTGGGCGTGGCGGCCTCGGGCCTCGACATGGCGGCCCGGCGGGTCAGACTCGCCGACGGGGACGAGGTCCCGTACGACCGGCTGCTCATCGCCACCGGCGTCCGGGCCCGGCCCTGGCCGAACCAGGCCGAGGGCGAGCTCGACGGCGTGTTCGTGCTCCGCACCCGCGAAGACGGCGCGGCCCTGGCCCGGCGGCTGAACGCGGGTCCGCGCCGGGTCCTGGTCATCGGCGCCGGGTTCACCGGGTCCGAGATCGCCTCCGCCTGCCGCGAGCGCGGAGTGGAGGTCACCGTCGCCGAGCGCGCCGACGCGCCCCTGGTCGGCGCGCTCGGCGGGGTCATCGGGGCGGTCGCCGCCGAACTCCACCGGGAGAACGGCGTGGACCTGCGCACCGGCGTCATGGTCACCGCCCTGGAGGGCGACGCCACGGGACGCGTCCGCGCGGCGCACTTCTCCGACAGCACCTCCCTGGAGTGCGACGTCGTGGTCGTCTCGCTCGGCGCCCAGCGCAACACCGAGTGGCTGAGCGGCTCCGGACTGGGCGCCGGCCCCCGCGGCATCGCCTGTGACGCGGGCTGCCGGGCCTTCGACATCCGCGGCATCGTCACCGACGACATCTTCGTGGCGGGCGACGTCGCCCGCTCCCCGCACCCGCTGTTCGGCTACCAGTTCCTGTCCCTGGAGCACTGGGGCAACGCCGTCTCGCAGGCGGAGACCGCGGCCCACAACATGCTCAGCGAGAGCACCGAGCGCCGCCCGCACATCTGGGTGCCGGCTTTCTGGTCCTCGCAGTTCGGGGTGAGCATCAAATCGGTCGGGGTGCCCTCGATGGGCACCGAGATCATGATCACCCAGGGCTCGCGCGCCGAACGCCGCTTCACCGGCGTCTACGGCTACCAGGGCCGGGTCATCGGGGCCGTCACCTTCGACAACTCGCGCTGGCTGCAGTTCTACCAGCAGCAGATCGAGGCCACCGCGCCCTTCCCGCCCCCGTTCCCCACGGTCGACCGGCGCCCGGAGGGACAGAAGCCGCTCCCCGCGGACTTCCCCGACCCGTCCCTGCCGACGCACGGCCCGACCGTCACCCTCAGCGGATATTCGCCGGCCGACCGGCGGATGACCTTCCACCCCGCCGGGCACTGACCCGCCCGCCCCCGGAGGACCCGGCATGAAGCAAGGCATCCTGAGCGACATCCTCGACTACGCGAACCGCGCCAACCCGTACCCGCTGTACGAGGAGCTGCGCAAGACCCCGGTCTTCCACGACGGGGAGGGCCCGTACGTCATCAGCACGTACTACGACATCCAGAGCCTGCTGCACGACCCGCGGCTCAGCTCCGAGGCCCGCAACCTGGCCGCCTCGGCCGGGGATCCGCTGGCGGAGGGCGAGGACGAGGGGGCGGCGGCCCTGCCGCCGAGCTTCCTCAAGCTGGACCCGCCGGAGCACGACCGGCTGCGCCGGATGACCAACCGGCCCTTCGGGCCGCCGCACTCCCCGCACCGCATCGACGACATGCGCGAGGACCTGCACGGCATCGTCGGCAACCTGATCGACAACCTCGGCGACCCCGGGAACATCGACCTGGTCGACCAGTTCGCGTACCCGTTCCCGGTCACCATGATCTGCCGGCTGCTCGGTGTGCCCCGCGAGGACGAGCCCCGCTTCCACGTCTGGGCCGACACCCTGGCCGCGAGCCTGGACCCCGACCCGGGCGCCGACCCGAAGGAACGGGACAAGACCACCCACGACGCCCGGATGGAACTCGGCATGTACCTGGCCGGGCTGATCGAGGAGCGGCGCAAGAACCCCGGCGAGGACATGCTCTCCCAACTGGCCGTCGGACACGGCCAGGACGAGACGATGAGCACGATGGAACTGCTCAGCACCGCCGCCCTGCTGCTCATCGCGGGCCACGAGACCACCGTCAACCTCATCACCAACGGGATGCTCACCCTGCTGCGCAACCCGGACGTCCTGCGGCAGCTGCGCGAGACGCCGGGGCTCGCCGTGCCGATGGTGGAGGAACTGCTGCGGTTCGAGCCGCCGGTGCAGCTGCTGCCGCAGCGGACCCCGCTCGTGGACATCGAGGTCCGCGGCGTCACGATCCCCAAGGGCTCCTCGATGTGGCTGGTCCTCGCCTCCGGCAACCGGGACCCGAACCGCTTCGAGAACCCGGACCGCTTCGACCCGTACCGCAAGGACATCCAGCACCTGGGGCTCGGCAGCGGCATCCACAGCTGCTTCGGCGCCCCGCTGGCCCGGCTGGAGGCGCAGCTCGCGCTGACCGAGCTGGCGCGCCGCCTGGAGAACCCGCGCCTGATCGAGGACCCGCCGCCCTACCGGCAGAACGCGGTCCTGCGCGGCCCGCGCCACCTGCGGATCACGTGCGACGGGGTCCGCCCCGCCTGAGAGCGGGCGGAGTCCTGCCGCGGGAGCGGCCGCGGACCCCACCGGCGCCGTCCGCTCGCCAGGCCGCGGGCGGCCGGCGCCACTGCGCGGGCACTGCCTAGGAGAGCTTGCCGTCGTAGTCCGGCAGCTTGAAGGTGCGCTCGGCGTGGCCGCCGACCAGGTCGCTGTTGTTGTTGCCGATGTTGGCGATGATCGTGTAGCCGCGGCCCTCGATCTCGGCGCGCTTGCCCGTCTTGTACGCGCTGACCTCGTCGAAGAGGTCGGGCAGGTCCCGGACGTACAGCCCCGTGACGGGGTAGCCGACCGCCTTCAGGTTGTGCTCGGTGAGGGACTGGATGATCCCGGGGCGGGCGGTGACGAAGAAGACGGCGACGCCGTGCGCGTCGGCGTACCGGGTCAGGTCGCGGACCTCGGAGATCGCCGGGGTCGGGAACGTCCAGAACCAGTGGAAGTCCGTCTCCAGAGAGGAGTTGTCGATGTCGAGGACGATCGCGGGCTTCTCGCCGGCCGGGGACTGGGCGATGCGCTGCTCGACGTACGGGCGTGCCGTGGCCATGACGGCGGCCACGTCGCGCTTCCACGTGCCGTAGTCGACGCCGCGCAGCAGCGCGTTGCCGCCGGGCGCGGAGGCGGTGGCCGCTGCCGGGGCGGCCGCCGGGGCCGGCACGGGAGCGGGCGCGGCCTCGGCGGAGGCGACGGGGGCCAGCGTCAGGACGACGGTGGCCGCGGCCGTGGCGGTGGCGGTGCCGAGCAGGCGGGCGCGGGTGCTGCGCATGTGGGGGCGCTCCTAGGGCTGAATTTGACATGTACGGAGCCAGAATCCGTACGAGCGAGCCCCCTGTCTACTGGTCGGTAGTTAAATTCAGGTGGCCGTCCAGCCACCATCGAGGGGAAGTGAGGTTCCCGTGAGGTAGCCGGTATTGGGCCCGCAGAGCCACACCGCCGCCGCCGCGACCTCCTCGGGCTCGATCAGCCGCTTCACCGCGGACCGGGTGAGCAGCACCCGCGAGAGCACGTCGGCGGGGTCGATGCCGTGCGCCGCCGCCTGCTGTTCGATCTGCGCCTCGACCAGGGGCGTGCGGACGTAGCCGGGGCAGATGCAGTTGCTGGTCACCCCGTACGGCGCCCCCTCGACCGCGGCGACCTTGCTCAGCCCCTCCAGCCCGTGTTTGGCGGCCACGTACGCGGACTTGTACGCGCTGGCCCGCAGTCCGTGGGCGCTGGAGATGTTGACCACGCGCCCCCAGCCGCCGGCGTACATGTGCGGGAGCACGTGCCGCAGCAGCAGGAACGGGGCGGTGACCATCACCTGCTGGATCAGCGTGAAGCGCTCGGCCGGGAACTCGGGGATGGGGGCGACGTGTTGCAGCCCCGCGCTGTTGACGAGGATGTCCACGGCCGCCGGCAGCCGCTCGATCGAGGCCGGGTCCGCGAGGTCGACGACGTGCGCCCGTCCGCCGACGCGGGCGGCGACGGACACGGCCGGCTCCTCGGCGATGTCGACGACGTGCACGTCGGCGCCCGCCTCGGCCAGGGCGATCGCGCAGGCCCGCCCGATGCCGCTGCCGCCGCCGGTCACCAGCGCGACGCGCTCCCGCAGGAAAGGAAGTTGGCTCGTCATGGCTGAACCCTAGGGAGGGCGGACGGCCGCGCCCATGGCCGCGCACACCACACTCGGGGACGAAGGTGTGGTGCGCGCCGCCATGGGCGAGGGCGCGCGGCGACGGCCGCGGTCAGCGCTTCTGCGCGGTGAGGAAGTCGAGCAGGGTACTGCTCGCGTCCAGTGCGGTGCTGACGGATCCGAAGCCCTCGGGCGGCGCCATCGTCGACCCGGGCCAGGTGTGGCCGGCCCCGTGCATGAGGAGCAGCCGCACCGTCGCCCCCGCCGGGCCGGGCGGCCAGGTGAACGAGTCGTAGCCGGGCTTGCCCTCCTCGACGGGAGCCCCGGCCCCGGCCGCGGCCGCGAAGGCCTCCATGCCCGCCCGGGCGGACATCGTGGGCGTGAGGGGCTCCTCCCCGGGAGCGGCGGGCCCGGGAGTCGGCAGACCGGCGGGCGGCCGTACGGGGTCCTCGGCCCCGTAGACGGTGAGGACGGGAACCGGGCCGGTGGGCTTCACCGCGGCGGTTCCGGTGGGGAGTTCACCGGAGACCGATACCGCGCCCGCGACCAGCTCCGGGCGCTGCGCCGCCATCCGCAGCGCCATGGAACCGCCGTTGGAGAACCCGGCCACGTAGACCCGGTGCGGATCGGCCCGGCCGGTGCGCACGAGCTCGCCGACCAGCGCCTCGGTGAAGCGGACGTCGGCGTCCGGATCGGGCCGCTGCGGGGAGGGCGCGCTGCCCGCGCCCCAGGCCTTGCCCAGGGCCTCCGGGTAGACGAGGAGCATGCCGCGCGCCCCGGCGGCCTGGTCCAGGCCGCTCTGCTCGCGCAGTTGGGCGGCGTCGGCCCCGCGCCCGTGGAAGGCGATCAGGAGCGGCCTGGGCCCGCCGCCCTCCGCGGCCGGGCGGTGCATCAGGTATTCCCGGGTGCCGCCGTCCACGCTCAGCCGCTCCCGGCTGTCGACGCCGGGGACGGAGGGCGCGGAAGCGCGGGCCGGGCCGCCCGGCGTCGCGCTCGCCCCGGCCGCGGCGGGCGGATGCGAGTGGGTCGAGCAGCCGGTGAGCCCGGAGGCGGTCAGCGCGAGGCCGAGGGTCAGGGCGGCGGCAAACGGGGCGCGACGGACGGCCGTGCGCCGGGCCGCCGCACGGCGGGAGGACGGGGAGAAAGGATTCGAGGACATGCCCGCAGCAGACCACCGCCACCCGCCCACCGTCCAAGATCGGTATGAATCTCAGACCGATCAATCTCCGATATCGTTGCTGATCGTGGACCTGATCCGGCATCTGCGGTGCTTCCTGGCTGTTGCAGAAGAAAGACACTTCGGCCGCGCCGCCGAGCTGCTCGGCATGGCCCAGCCACCCCTGTCCCAGCGCATCCAGCGCCTGGAACGCGAGCTCGGCGTGCGCCTCTTCGAACGGACCAGCCGTCAGGTGACCATCACCGCGGCCGGCACGATGCTGCTGGAGGACGCCCGCCTGCTGCTCGCCCGCGCGGACGCCCTCACGGCCACCGCCCGCCGCATCCGCGAGGGCGAGAGCGGACTCCTGCGCGCCGCGCTGCCGCCCGACCTCGCCGCCGAGGCGATCGCCGCGATCCTGGCCGCCTTCCGGCAGCACCGCCCCGGCGTGGAACTGGAGCTCCACGAACTGTCCACCACCGAGCAGCTGGCCCGGTTCACCTCCCGCGAACTCGACGTCGGGCTCGTCCGGCACCCCTGTGACATCGCCGGGCTGGAACTCGGGCCGGTCCTGCTCCGGGAGCTCGGCGTCCTGCTCCCCGGCGGGGCGCCGGCCGCCGCGCTCGACGAGGTACCGCTCGCCGCCCTCACCGGCTACGGCCTGGTCCTCTTCCCGCGCGCCGAGGCCCCCGCGCTGCACGACGACGTCCTGAACACCTGCGCCCGCGGCGGCTACACCCCCGCCACCGTCCGCCAGGGCAGCGGCACCGGCTTCGTGCGCGGCCTGGTCCTCTCCGCGAACGCCGTGGCCTTCGCCCCGCGCGACACCGCGCCGGACGACGCCGCCGGCCCGCACGCGGACATCGTCTGGAGGCCCCTCGCCGGCGCTCCGCTGGCCTGGCGCCACAGCGTCGCCTGGCCGCGGGGCCGCGGCGACGCCGCCGTCGGCGCCTTCGCCGAAGCGGCCTCCCGCGCCCTGTGGAACACTGCGGCGATGACCGCCGACGCACCCGCACGGCCGCTCCACCTGCGCCCGGCGGCGGAGTACTGGCTGTGAACGACACCCGCCGCCGCATCGCCGCGGCCTTCACCGAAGCAGGCGTCAGCGGCCGGCTGCACGCCGTGGACATCGATTCCGGTACGGAGATCGACGCCGGCGCGGACCACCCGGTCGTCACCGCCAGCGTGCACAAGCTCTGCCTGCTCGTCGCCCTCCACCAGCAGGCCGCCGCCGGCCTGCTGGACCTCACCGAACAGGTCGAGTGCCCCCCGGCCGACCGGTCCGCCGGGCCCACCGGTCTCGCCGCCATGCTCGATCCCGTACGGATGTCCCTGCGCGACGCCGCCTACCTGATGACGGCCGTCAGCGACAATGCAGCCGCCGACCTGCTCCTCGCACGCCTGGGCCTCGACGCCGTCAACGGGGCCACGGCGCGGCTCGGCCTGACCCGCACCCGCGCCGTCCACCCCTCCTTCCGCTCCCTTTTCGCCACCATCCGGAAGGACGCGGGACCGGCGGGCGCCTCCGCCCTCGCCGATCCGCGGGTCCTCGCCCGGCTCCGCGCCCTGGACCCGGCCCGCAGCAACCGCAGCACGCCCCGCGACATGACCCGGCTGCTCACCGCCGTCTGGCGCGACGAGGCCTGCACACCCGAACACGGCGTCGCGATCCGCCGCCTGCTCGGACTCCAGGTGTGGCCGCACCGGATGGCCGCCGGATTCCCCTTCGACGACGTGCACGTGGCCGGCAAGACCGGCAGCCTGCCGACCGTGCGCAACGAGGTCGGGGTCATCGAGTACCCCGACGGCGGCCGCTACGCCGTCGCCGTCTTCACCCGCGCCGCCAACCCGGCGGCCACCCTCCCCGCGGCCGACGCCGTGATCGGCACCGCCGCCCGCATCGCCGTCGACGCCCTGCGCGCGAGGCCGTAGCGGATGGCGGCGCGTACTCCCCGGGGAGTACGCCCGATCGGCCCGCCCGGCGGACGACGGCGGCGGGCCCGGCCGTCTAGCGTGGCCGCATGGCGCAGCGGCGGTGGCAGTACTGGGCGGAGCGCAGCGGCGACGGCGGGCGGCTGCCGTGGCGCTCCACGCTCCTCGTCGCCGTCTTCACGCAGGCGGCCACCGGCTGGGCGCAGCACGCCCAGCCCGGCCGCGAGGCGGTCGACCCGCTCGGCCGGATCCTGCTGCTCACCGCCCCCGCCCTGCTGCTCCTGCGCCACCGGTACCCGGTACCCGTCCTCTACGGGGTCTGCGCGGTCACGCTCGGATACCTCGCGGGCGGATATCCCTACGGCCCCGTCTTCGTCAGCGTCGCCCTGGCCTGCCTCGCGGCCGTGGTCGCGGGCCACCGCCATGCAGCCTGGGGCGCGGTGGGCGCCCTGTGGGCCGGCCACCTGCTCATCGCGCACTGGCTGTACCGGTGGCTGCCGCCGCCCGGCGACGGGCCCGCGCCGTGGGGGACGGAAGGCGGGATCACCGCCTGGGCGATCGCCGTGCTCGCCGCCTGCGAGGTGGTCCGCGTACGCCGGGAGCAGTGGGCCCGGGACCGGGCCGAGCGCGAGGCCGCCGAGCGGCGCCGGGTGGACGAGGAGCGGCTGCGGATCGCCCGCGAGCTGCACGACGTACTGGCCCACAGCATCTCCGTCATCAACGTGCAGGCGGGCGTCGGCCTGGCCCTGCTCGACACGGACCCCGAACAGGCCCGTACGGCGCTCACCACGATCAAGGCGGCCAGCAAGGAGGCGCTGGGCGAGGTCCGGCAGGTCCTGAACACCCTGCGCGCCCCCGGTGAGGCCCCGCGCGCCCCCGCCCCCGGCCTCGCCCGGCTCTCCGAACTGGTCGACCAGGCGGCCTCGGCCGGGCTGACCGTCTCCGTCACGGGCGGGGCGCAGGCCCACGGGCTGTCACCGGCCACGGACCTCGCCGCGTTCCGGATCCTCCAGGAGGCGCTCACCAACGTGGTGCGCCACTCGGGCTCGCGGACCGCCCGGATCCGCGTCAGCCGCCCGCCCGGCGCGCTGGAACTGCTGGTGGACGACGACGGACCCGCCACGGGCGGCGACGCCGGAGGCAGCGGCACCGGCCTGATCGGGATGCGCGAACGGGCCGCCGCGCAGGGCGGCACCATCGAGGCCTGCCCCCGGCCGGACGGCGGCTTCCGGGTGCTGGCCCGGATCCCGCTCGAAACCGAGGAGGACTCGTGATCCGCGTACTGCTCGCCGACGACCAGGCCCTGGTACGGGCGGGCTTTCGCGCGCTGCTCGACGCACAGCCGGACATCGAGGTGGCCGGCGAGGCCGCCGACGGGGCCGAGGCCGTGCGCCTGGCCCGCGAACTGCGCCCGGACGTGACCCTGATGGACATCCGGATGCCGGAGCTCGACGGCCTGGCCGCCACCCGCACCCTCACCGCGGACCCCGCCCTGGCCGGGGTGAAGGTGGTCATGCTGACCACGTTCGAGCTCGACGAGTACGTCTTCGAGGCCCTGCGCTGCGGCGCCTCCGGGTTCCTGGTCAAGGACACCGAGCCGGAGGAACTGCTGCGCGCGGTACGGGCGGTGGTCGCGGGCGACGCCCTGCTGTCCCCCGGGGTGACGCGCCGGCTGATCGCGGAGTTCGCGGCCCGCTCCAAGGCCCCCGAGGCGGCGGCCGGCCTGGAGCGGCTGACCGAGCGGGAGCGCGAGGTGATGGCCCTGGTCGGCCTCGGGCTGTCCAACGAGGAGATCGCCCGCAGGCTGGTGGTCAGCCCGCTGACCGCGAAGACGCACGTCAGCCGGGCCATGATCAAGCTCGCGGCCCGGGACCGGGCCCAGCTGGTGGTGCTCGCCTACGAGTCGGGGCTCGTCAGACCGGGCTGGCTCGGCTGAAGCCGTACCCGGGGACTACTCCCACGGCCGTACGCACGGTGCCGCCGGCCGTACGACGACGGGGCCACCCTGCCGGGGCGAGTCTCGGAAGCGACAAGGAAACCGCACCCCTTCCGAGGAGCTGACCGAGATGAACACCCTGGCGTACGACGGGCCCGGCCCGTGGATCCTCTTCGTCCCGCTGGTCTGGGCGGCCGTCGTCTTCGGCGTCGTCACGCTCCTGCGCCGCACGGTGTGGCGCGGCGGCCGCGGCCCGCGGGGCCCGTGGGCGGTCCGGGGCTCGTACGGACCGAACTCGCCGATCGCGATCCTGGGCCGCCGGTTCGCCACCGGCGAGATCGACGAGGACGAGTACTGGCGCCGGCTGTCCGTCCTGGACGAGCAGTTCGGCCGCACCACCCTGGACGGCAAGGGCCCCGCCGGCTGACACCACCTGGCGCCCGACTTCCTGCCCCGCGCCGGCTGACCGCCGGGAACCGGCGCCGGCGTACGTACGCGCAGGAGCACCCGCACGACGCACAGCCGGTACCCGGCCGACGAGATCCGCCCGGCCACCGACCACGCCCAGCGGGGCGCCCGGATCGACGTCACCGTCGACGCGCACGCCCGGCGCACCCGCGACCGGCTCGCGGCCCGACCCGACATCGCCCGGCGCGTCGCCGCGGGCACGCCGGAGGTGGTCGCCGCCCGCTACGGGCTGCGCGACCAGCGCGTGCGCACCCTGACGGCGACCGGACTCCCCGGGGGGCGCTGAAGCGCCGTCGTGCGCCCCTGGTGGACCCGGCCGGACGCCCGCCACGCTGGAGGCCGGTACACCCACCAGGACGGGGGGCACGGTCGATGTCGACTTCGATGGAGAACCAGGGAAAGCCGCTCACCACGCACGACATGGTGGTGGTCCACCGGATGTTCCGCCGCGAGTTCGGCGAGGCGGCCGGCCGGGTGCGCGGGGTGCGCCACGGGAGTCGCGCCCAGGTCCGGCTGGTCGCGGACCGCCTGGAACTGCTGCTGGACACCCTGCACGACCACCACGAGGGCGAGGACCGGCTGCTGTGGCCCAAGCTGGCACGGCGCCTGCCCGCCCAGGGCGGGCTGTGGCAGCGGATGCGGGGCCGGCACGCCGAACTGTCGGCGGGGCTCGCACGGGCGCGGGACCTGCTCGGAGCATGGGCGGCGGACGGGGGGAGGACCCACCGCGAGGAGCTGGCCGAGGCGTTCGACCAGGTCTCCAAGGCGGCCGGGGAGCACTTCGACGACGAGGAGCGCGAGGCCCTGCCCCTCGTCGCGGGGGTGATGTCGCAGGCGGAATGGGACGAGATCGGCGACGCGGCGAGCGCCGCCGTGCCCAAGAGCCGGCTGTTCACCGTCTTAGGGATGATCCTCAAGGACGCTGACCCGGGGGAGCAGATCATGATCATGGGCCACCTCCCGCTGCCGCCCCGGATGCTCTGGCGCGCGGTGGGCGAACGCGCCTTCCGCCGTCTGGAACAGCGCCTGGACGCAGCGGTCGGCCACGGCTGAGCCCAGCGGGTACCTACGAGGTCTCGCACTCCTTCAGGCCGGCGAGCGCGAAGGCGCGCTGCGCGGGGTAGGCGCCCGCGCACGGGAAGGCGAGGACCGTCCGGAACTGCCGGCCCGCCTCCCGGATCCGGCCCACCGCCGAGTAGGCGCGGCCCAGCCTGCCGCGGATCTCCATCTCCATCCGGGTCTGCTGGGGTTCGTTCACCGGGGACAGCGACTGGAGCCGGGCCAGCGCCTCCTGGTGGAGCGCCAGGGCCGCCTCCGGATTCCCCTCGCCGAGCTCCGCCGTGCCCAGCATGCTCAGCGTGATCGCGGTCAGCGGGATGTCGCCCGCCCGCTCGACCAGGTGCGCCGCCCGCCTCAGCAACTCCTTGGCCTCGGCGAACCGGCCGAGCCCGAGGTGCACCTCGGCGGCGCAGCTCAGGGTCCTGCTGATCATCGTGGGCCGCCCGTTCGCCTCGGCGCGGACGGCGGCCTCGTCCAGACAGCGCAGCGCCTCCCCGGTCCGCCCCAGCGCACGGTAGGCCGTGCCCAGCACGCAGAGCGCCATCGCCACCAGCCACTCGTCCTCCAGCCCCCGGGCGAGCCCCACCGCCGCGGTGACGGGGGCGAGGGCCAGGTCGGGCCGGCCCGCGTTCAGTTCGGCGGTCCCGATCCCGGCCAGGGCGCGGGCCTCCTCGCGACGGTCCCCGAGCCGTCGGCTGAGGACCAGCGCCTCGGCGAACGTCGCACGCGCCGCCGCCGGTTCGCCCTGGTAGATGCCGAGGGCACCCATGCAGTTCCGCAGCGCGGGCACCATCCGCCGGTCGTCGGCGCGCTCCGCCTGGGGGAGGGCGGTCTCCAGGGCCGTGCGGCCCTCGTGGTAGCGGCCCCGGCGCACGAAGTGGTCGGTCAGCGCCTCGGCGATCCAGCAGGCCAGGTCCGCTTCGCCGAGACCCGCGGCATGGCCGACGACGTCGGCCAGTTCCGCGTCGGCGGCGTTCAGCCAGCCACTCGCCTCGGACCAGTCCGCGAACGCCCCCGTCGCGGCCGGCCCCGTGGGGAAGCCGCCGGAGCCCCAGTCGCTGGAACTGCGGCCGGCGTCCACGTAGAGGCGGAGCACGGCCGTGCGGGCCGCCCCCGCCTCGGCCGGGGAGGCCTCCGCGAGCCGCCGGGCGTGCACCCGCACCAGATCGTGCAGCCGGTAGCGGCCGGGATGCGGCTGCTGCACCAGGCTCGTGTCGACCAGGCCCTCCATGAGCTGCTCGGCCTCGCGGACCGGCCGGCCCGTCATGGCCGCCGGCGTCCGGGCGTCGAACTCGCTGGTCGGCGTCAGACCCAGCACCCGGAACCCCCGCTGCTGGGCAGCGGTGAGCTGCTCGTACGACAGGCGGAAGGCCGCCTCCACGCTGCGGTCCCCGGCACGCAGCTCGCCCAGCCGCCGGTCGTCGTCCGCCATCCGGTCCACCAGATGGGCGAAGGTCCAGACGGGGCGGGTCTGCAACCGGGTCCCGGCGATGCGCAGGGCCAGCGGCAGCCCGCCGCACAGCCGGGCCAGCTCGCGCGTCGCCGGCCGCTCCCTGGCGGTGCGCTCCGGCCCGACGAGGTGTCCGAGCAGGGCCTGCGCGTCGTCCGGCCCCAGGGGCTCCAGCGTGATGCGGCGGTCGGCGTCGAGTCCGGCCAGCCGCTGCCGGCTGGCGACGATCACCGTGCTGCCCGGCCCCGCCGGGATCAGTGGCCGGATCTGTGCGCTCGCCAGCGCGTCGTCCAGTACGAGGAGGAGCCGCAGCGAGCCGGTCGCCGCACGCCAGGCGGCGGTGAGCTCCTCCAGGTCGGCCGGCACCTCGCTGTCGGCGGTGCCGATCGTGCGCAGGAGACGGCGCAGTACCCGCTGGGGCGAGAGCCTCTGCCGCCCCGGGCTGTGCGCGCCCAGGTCGACGAAGAGGCAGCCGTCCGGATGGCGGTCGCGCGATTCCCGGGCCGCGCGGACGACGAGGGCGCTCTTGCCGACCCCGGCGATGCCGTCGACGGCCACGACCCCCACCGTATCGGGTGGGAACGCGGCGGACAGCAGGGCCCGTTCGCGTTCGCGCCCGATGAGGACGCCGGTGACACCCGGTAGTTCGTTGACCGGGGTACGGGGCCCGGGCGGCCGGGGGAGGGCCGCCGGGGCGGCGGTCACGGTGGTGGGGCGGCCCGCCGCCGACCCGAGGAGGAGCTCGTCATCGCGGCGCAGCACCGCCTCGTACACGCGGCCCAGTGCCTCGCCGGGGCTGACCCCGAGCTCCTCGCGCAGCCGCTCGCGCATGCCCTGATAGGCGTTCAGCGCCTCGGCCTGGCGCTGGTTGGCGTACAGGGCGCGCATGTGCAGCGCGAGGAGCGACTCGTCGTACGGCTCGGCGGCGGACAGGGCGGCCAGCCCTTCCAGGGCCTCGGCGCCCCGGCCCAGCAGCAGGAGGCATTCGAGCCGCTCCGCCCGCAGCGTCCTCTGCAACTGCGACAGGCGCCGCCGCTCGGCCTGTGCGAACGGCCCCGGCAGCCCGGCCAGGGGCTCTCCGCGAAAGAGCGCGAGGCAGTCGGTGAGCCGCGCCATCGCTGTCGCCAGGTCACCGGATTCCTTCACCCGGCGCGCCTGGCGGGCCCGCTCGGCCAGCTCGGCCACGTCGACGCGGATCCCGTCCGCCGCCATGCCGTACCGGCCCTGGCTGCTGCGGATCACCGATTCCTCGTACCCGGTGCCGTCCGGGTCGAGGGCCTTGCGCAGCGCGTAGACGTAGCTCGGCAGGACCCGGTGCCCGGAGCCCGGCGGCGCCGAGCCCCACACCGCGTCGAGGAGGTCCTCGTGACTGACCGTGCCGCCCGGCCGCAGCGCCATGGCGGCCAGCACGGCTTGGCGGCGGACGGGTCCCAAGGGCAGTGCGGTCGCACCCCGCCAGGCCCGTACCGGCCCGAGCAGCTCGATCCCGAGCCGTTGCGGAGTTTCCCCGGCCACTTGAATCCCCTCAACCACATCATCGAAATTTCATCAGCATTGCAATGCCCGGGGCCACGGTTGGCAAGGCACGAGGTCCACGAGCGATGGCGCAATGGCTTGAAATCGGGGGCCATGAAGGGTCCGGGTGCCGCGCGCCGCACCGCGGCGGCGCGCTGGGGTGGCAGACGAGACGTGACCGCGTATGTGTGCGCGGCCGCCTACCTGGAGCGCGCGTCCGCCCGCTCCTTCCTCGCCTGGGTGACGGTGTCTCGTTCGAGCTGTCCACCACGTACGGGCCCCCGATGCGGAGCCTGCGTCCGGACCACTTCGACCGGGCGTCGCCGTGCGGCTGCGCGAGATCGGCGAGTACGCCGAGGGGAACGGGCCCATCGTCGTCTCCTCAGCCGTGGCGAGCGGCAGGAACGCACGCGCGGCCGTGCACGGCAACGGGTCCACGGAGGTCGGCGACGGACGCCGGCGCTCGCGCGAGGAGATCCGGGAACTGGTGTCCCGGCTGATCGACGGACTCGGCCGCTCCGACCCGCGGGACTCACGGCGCCGGCGTCCCTGGCGCAGCTGATCGAAGAGGCGGTCCGAGGCCTGTGAGGGCGGCGGGATCAGGACCCGAGGGAGGTGGTGGAGGGGGACTACCGGGACCTCGCGAACCGGGACTTCGCCGCCGCCTGGGAACTCGGCGGCAAGTAGATCGCCCACACCTCGTACGCGAAGGGGGTGGCGGGCCACGGCACGACGGCCGCCGTCCCGCTCGACTCGGTGGAGGCGCTGGCCGCCCGCCGGGGTCCGGGCCGCCATCCGCGCGCTCCGGACGGACGGCGCGCTGAAGGCGTACGAGGGTACGTAGACCGTCTCCGGCGGGGGTGATCACCGACGCCCGGGTCACCGGGGGCTGCCCCGGGCCCGCCGTGGTCCGAAGGACACCCCCTAGTTCCGGTACACCCGCAGCTCCGGGACCTCGTAGGACATCTCCGAGACCGACGGGTCGGGCGCCGGGTGGTAACGGCCCGCGCACACGGAGAGGTTCACGATGAGGTACGCCCGCCAGCGCCGGCCCACCCCGCTGTGATCGGCGTAGGCGCGGGTGCCGTTGACCCACCAGACCACCGAGTTCGCACCGAACCTGACCTTGAGGTCCACCACGGCGCCGGGACGGATGGCGGGGTCGTGGAAGTAGTGCGAGCCGCCGCCCCGGACGTGGTTGGAGAGCTCCAGCAGGTCCGGGTTGTCGGGGTGGTACTCGAAGACGTCGACCTCCTGGCCGCCGTCCCGCCAGGTCCAGATCGCGGGCCACGCGCCGAGCGCCTCGGGCAGTCTGACCCGGGCCTCCAGGACGTCTTCCGCGCGCAGCATGAAGCCCTCTTCGCTGCCCTCGGTGGTCAGCAGGCCGCTGTCCCAGTAGCCGTCGGGCCGCAGGGTCGCGCGGAAGGTCCCGCTGCGGCTGTAGGCGGGGTCCTCGACCAGGTGGTCGAGCTTGTTGTCGCCCGGATTGACCGGGCCGCCGTCGGGAAAGGCGGAGGTCCGGCCGGCCACCCACCGGGAGGTCGAGTCGAAGTCGGCGGAGAAGACGAGGGTGCGGGAGCGCCGGAACGGGGCGAGGAGTTGCGAGATCACGACGCAGCTCTGCCCGCGACACGCCGCCCGCATTCCGGTGATCTTTGCAGAAATGCGGACGGGCAGGGCGCTTCGGGGCACTCCAGGCGTCAGGGGCGCCGACCCGGCGCCCCGCCGCGCACGCCGGTCAGGATCCGGACTGCCGGCGCTCGGCCTGCTCGGCCTGCTTCTCCTTGATGCGGACCGCTTCCTTGCGCACCTCGGCCTGGGTGGTGCGCTCCTTCTGGAGCCACTCCGGGTTCTCCTGCTTCAGGGCGTCGATCTGCTCCGTGGTGAGGGCCTCGGTGACCCCGCCGCGGGCGAGGCCTGCGATGGAGACGCCCAGCTTGGACGCGACCACGGGGCGGGGGTGCGGGCCGTTGCGTCGCAGTTCCTGCAGCCACTGGGGCGGCTCGGCCTGCAGCGCGTTCAGCTCGCTGCGGGTCACGACACCCTCCTGGAACTCAGCGGGGGTGGCTTCGAGGTACACACCCAGCTTCTTCGCCGCGGTGGCGGGCTTCATGGTCTGGGTGGTCTTGTGCGACGTCATGGGGTCAAGGGTATCGAGCGTGTGCGCTACTTCTGACCACGCCCGGTAATCTGGGCGGGTGACAGGCTCGGAAGCATCTCCCTCGGCATCTCCCTCGGCATCTCCCACGGCAGCTCCCTCGTTCCGGCTCGCGTACGTCCCCGGAGTGACCCCCGGCAAGTGGGTGCGGATCTGGAACGAGCGCCTGCCCGACGTGGCGCTGGCCCTCCTCCAGGTGCCGTCCGCCGAAGCCCCGGGCGCGCTGCGCGGCGGTGACGCCGACGCCGCCTTCGTACGCCTGCCGATCGACCGTACGGGCCTGGCCGCGATCCCGCTCTACACCGAGACCACCGTGGTCGTGGTGCCGAAGGACCACCTGGTGGCGGCCGCGGAAGAGGTCACCACCGAGGACCTCGCCGACGAGATCGTGCTGCACCCGCTGGACGACACCCTGGACTGGCAGACCCTGCCCGGTAAGCCCGCGTTCGAGCGCCCCGCCACCACCGCGGACGCGATCGAGCTGGTGGCGGCCGGGATCGGCGTCCTCCTCGTACCGCAGTCCCTGGCCCGCCTGCACCACCGCAAGGACCTTACGTACCGGACGGTGACGGACGCCCCGCAGTCCCGGGTCGCCCTGTCGTTCCTCGAACTCGACGGCGAACCCACCGACCTGGTCGAGGAGTTCATCGGGATCGTGCGCGGCCGGACCGTCAACAGCACGCGCGGCCGCGGCGCCCCCACCCCGCCGCAGCCCAAGCAGCGCAAGCGCCCCGACGCGGCGGGCGGCGGACGGGGGACGGCGGCCGGGAAGTCGGGCGGCAAGAACCCGCGCGGCGGCTCCGGCGGAGCCAAGGGCGGCAAGAACACCAAGGGCGGCAGGCCCCGCCGCGGCCGGTAGCCGCACGGCTGTCCGCACGGCTGTCCGCGCGGCCCTTCAGGCACCGACCCGGATCAGGGCGAGCGTGATGTTGTCGGGGCCCCCGGCCTCGATGGCGGCCCGCCACAGCTCGAACGCCGCCCTGCCGTCGTCGTGCACCCGCAGCAGCTCGCCGAGCTCCTCGGGCGGCACCGGGTCGGTCAGCCCGTCCGAGCAGACCAGATAGCGGGCTCCGGCGGCCATCGGCTGCGTCGAGACGTGCGGGCTGATCCCGATGTGCCGGCGTGCGCCGCCCAGCGCCTGGGTCAGCACGGAGGTGGTCCGCTGCCCCGGCTCCAGCGGCGGATTGTCGTCCACGCTGACCTGGCGGAGCTCCTGCGCCGTGGCGTCGAGCACCCGGCTGTCGCCGACGTTGAACGAGATCAGCGAGTCCTCCAGTACGACGGCACCCGCCACGGTCGTGCCCATCGTGGCCAGGTCCGGATCACCGTCACCGGCCGCATGCACCGCGCGGTTGCACAGGGCCAGCGCCTCGCGGACGGCCCCCTCGCCGTCCAGGGAGGGCCCGAGCACGGCCAGCTGCCGTACGACCAGCGCACTGGCCACCTCGCCGGCCGGCTGTCCGCCGATCCCGTCGGCCACCGCCACGACGAGGGGCGCACCGAGCGGGAACACGAAGGTCTGCGGATTGCGGGTCACGCCCGCGCACAGGGTCCACGGCCCGACGACGAGGCTGTCCTCGTTGTGGTCGCGCACCAGCCCGGCATGGCTCAGGGCGCTCACGGCTACGTACGACATCGCACCCCCATTCTCCCGCCGCGCACCCGCGGCCGCCTCATCCGGGCTCCCGGCCCCCGCCCAGGGCCTGCCGCTCCATGAGCCGGGTGACGTCCTTCGCGGTGACGATCCCCACCAGCCGGTCGGCGTCCACCACCAGGAGCGGCAATCCGGTCCCGGGCCGCAGCGCGTCCAGGGCGCCGCCCAGCAGCTCGTCGGGGGCCGCCACCGCGCACCGCTCCAGCGGGGTCGCCACCTCCCGCACGCGCACCTCGTCGCGTCGCGCCCGCGGGATCCGGGCCAGCCCGCGTACGTGCACCACCCCGCTCGGGCGGCCGTCGAAGTCGAGCAGCGGCAGGACGGAGTGCCGCGAGACCCCGGCCACCTCCTCGATGAACCGCCGCACGCTCAGCCAGTCCGCGCCGGTCGCCACCGGGCCGGACATGGCATCCGCGACGCGCACGCCCCGCAGCCCCGTCTGCAGTACGGCGCGCTGACGCTCCGCGCCCGCGACGAGCGTGATGAAGAGGCCGATGGCGACGAGCCACAGCCCGCCCGAGGATCCGCGCAGGAAGGAGACCCAGCCCAGCGCCGCCAGCAGCACGCCCATGACCTGCCCGCTGCGCGAAGCCGCCCGGTCCGCCCGGTCACGGTCGCCCGTGCGCCACCACAGCAGGGCCTGGAGCACCCGGCCGCCGTCGAGCGGCGAGGCCGGCAGCAGGTTGAACACGCCGAGGAACAGGTTCGCCCAGCCGAGCCAGACCAGGACCGCCGCCGGCACCGCCCAGCCGAGCAAGGCGTCCACCCCGATCCCCGACCCGACGGCGGCGCCGCCGATGACGAGGCTGGTCAGCGGCCCGCTCACCGCCACCGCGAAGGCCGCCCGCGCCGTCTGCGGCCGGCCCATCCTGGTCAGTCCGCCCAGCGCCCACAGCGTGACGTCCTCCACGGAGATCTTGCTCCGGCGGGCCGTGGCGGCGTGGGCCGTCTCGTGCAGGAGCAGGCTGCCCATCAACAGCAGGGCTCCCGCGACACTGGCGAGGGTGTACACGGCGTTCGAGCGCCCCGGAGTCCACACGGGCAGGGTCTGGCGGCCGAGCCCGTACGCGAACAGCACCACGAGCAGCGGCACGCTCCAGTGCATGCGCAGCGGCACTCCGACGACACGTCCGATGGGGACCGAGCCGTTCATATTCGTCTCCTGCCGGCTCGGCAGTGGGTCCACCCCCATTGTCGCTCCGGGACGGTGGTCCGGTACCGGAGCGACCGGTGTCACGGGCCCGGCGCCGGCTCAGTGCCGGCTGGGGGCGGGCTCAGTGCCGACTGGGGCGGGCCCGGCGGGGCCCGGCGCGGGGCTCATCGCGAAGCTCAGCCCTCCGCGGCAGCCGGAGCGGCCAAGACCTCGTCGAGCTCCCAAGCGTGGCGCTTGAACTCGCGCAGGAAGTCGCCGTGGTCCTCCCACTGGCGGGCGATGCCGCGCAGCACGTCCCAGTGGTGCTCCACCGACTGGTCGATGACCCGGCGCAGCGCCGGCTCCGCCGCCGCCTGCTTCTCGATGAGCCCCTTGACCGCCGAGGCCTCCAGCACGGCGTTGCGCAGGGCGCGCAGCGCCCGGGAGGTGTCGTCCATCGCGAAACCGTGCTCGCTGCCCGTGGACTCGTCGAACAGCGGGGTCAGCCGCGCCTCGATGAATGCGGTGATCCGCTCGAAGTGCTGCACGTCCATCGGGGCTCCATCTCGTCTGCATCCGGGCGCCGCGGCTCTTCGCCGGCGCGGATGAACAATATCCGCTGAAGATCGGCGGGGAGCGGGCGCCGTCCCTCCACCAGGTGGCGGCTCCGGGTGGCCACTTCCGGGTGACGCCCCCGTAGGCCTCACCGGCTTGGGGGCGCCCGTGGTCGACGATCTCCAGCGGCCGTACCCGCCGCGGCCGCAGCTCGCCGGGGTCCGGACGCTTTGGGAGATCACGTGCACATCCTTCTCGCCGCCAGCGCGTTCAACAGCCTCACCCAGCGCGTGCACGCGGAGCTGAGGGACCGGGGGCACAGCGTGGCGGTGGAGCTCGCCCTGCCCGCGGTATCCCTCGTGGAAGCCGTCGACCGCCACCGGCCGGACCTGGTGATCGCGCCGATGCTGAGGACGCCCATTCCCCGGGAGGTCTTCTCCGCCCACACCTGCCTGATCGTCCACCCAGGGCCCGTCGGTGACCGCGGACCCTCCTCGCTCGACTGGGCCGTCACCGAGGACGCGACCCGCTGGGGCGTCACCGTCCTCCAGGCCTGCGAGGAGATGGACGCGGGCGACGTGTGGGCCACCGCGGACTGCCCGCTGCCGCCCGTCGGCAAGAGCGACGCGTACCGCGGCGAGATCGCCGACGCCGCCCTGTCGGCCGTCCTGACCGCCGTCGAGCGCTTCGCCCGCGGCACGTACGTCCCCGAACGCCAGGCTTCCGGCCGCGCCCGGCCGTACCTGCGCCAGGAGCTGCGCCGCATCGACTGGGCGAAGGACTCCACGCAGAGCGTCGTCCGGGCGCTGCGCGCCGCCGACTCCCGGCCCGGCGTACTCGACGAGTTCCTCGGCGGCCAGTGGTTCCTGCACGGCGGGCACCCCGAGGACCGGCTGCGCGGCCGGCCCGGGGAGCTGATCGCCACCCGCGCGGGCGCGATCTGCCGGGCCACCGTCGACGGAGCCGTGTGGATCCCCGAGCTCAGGGCCCGGCGCCTGCCCGGCGAGCCGGCCCCCGTCAAACTGCCCGCCACCCTCGCCCTCGGCGACCGGCTGCCGCCGCTCCCCGAGCTCCCCGCGCCGCCGCGCGCCGACACCGGCGCGGACGCCCCGCGCACCTGGTCCGACATCACCTACCGGGAACAGGGCGCGGCCGGCTTCCTCACGTTCTCCTTCCCCGGCGGCGCGATGAGCACCACGCAGTGCCGGCGCCTGCTCGCCGCCTACCGGGAGGCCTGCGCCCGGCCCGTCTCCGTCCTCGTCCTCGGCGGCGGCCGCGACTTCTTCTCCAACGGCATCCACCTCGGCGTCATCGAGGCGGCCGCCGACCCGGCCGAGGAGTCCTGGGCCAACATCAACGCCATGGACGACCTGGTGGAGGCCGTCCTGACCACCACCGACCGGTTCGTCGTGGCCGCCCTCGGCGGCAACGCGGCCGCCGGCGGGGCCATGCTCGCCCTCGCCGCCGACGAGGTCTGGTGCCGCGGCGGCGTCGTCCTCAACCCGCACTACCGGCTGATGGGCCTGTACGGATCCGAGTACTGGACCTACACCCTGCCCCGCCGCACCGGAACCGGCGTCGCGCAGCGCCTCACCGCCGACGCCCTGCCCATCAGCGCCGAATCCGCCCGCCGACTCGGGCTGGTCGACCGTACGATCGACTGCGCCCCGCAGGAGTTCGCGGACGAGACGACCCGGCTCGCCGTCCGCGTGGCGGACTCGCCCGCCATCCTGTCCCGGATCGCCGGCAAAAAGGCCTGCCGCGACGCCGACGAGAGCGTCCGGCCGCTCGCGGCCTACCGGGAGGCCGAGCTGGCCCGGATGCGGGAGACCTTCTTCGACCCGCAGGCCCCCTACCACGCCCTGCGCCGGGCCTTCGTACGCAAGGAACCGGCCGACCGGACCCCTCCCCACCTGGAGCGGACCGTGCCCGGACGGCGCACCGCCCCGCTGCCCACCCGGCGGCCCCGGGTCACTGGACCGGCCGT